>NZ_JBVJRA010000002.1:0-765958 GCF_055608075.1 Lentzea sp. NPDC036949 | reverse complement strand
CGCTTCCACCAACGACCCGTACTTTCTCTCCACCCCCACCGCGAACGACACTGACACCTTTCCCTTCTGGAGGGGGCCTGATGCTCCTTTTCCGGCGGGGGGTTCCCCCCCTGCTTTCCCCCCCCCCCACCCCCTCGCTCGCACCGGTGCTCGACCCAGCCGGTGCCTAGACTGGCGATCATGACGAAGCAGCGGTGGGCCGTCGCAGACCTCCCCGACCAGACCGGGCGCACCGTCGTGGTGACCGGTGCGGCCAGCGGGGTGGGGCGCGGCACGGCCACCGCCTTCGCGGCGGCGGGGGCGCGCACGGTGCTCGCCGTGCGGGACGTCGCCGCGGGGGAGCGGGCGGCGGCGGCCATGCGCGGCACGACCGAGGTGCGTCAGCTGGACCTGGCCGACCTGGCGTCGGTGCGGGCGTTCGCGCAGGGGTGGCAGGGCGGGATCGACGTCCTCGTCAACAACGCCGGGGTGGCGATGACCCCGCAAGGCCGCACGGCGGACGGGTTCGAGCTGCAGTTCGGCACCAACCACCTCGGGCACTTCGCGTTGACGAACCTGCTGCTGCCCTCGATCACCGACCGCGTCGTCACGGTGGCGTCCGGCGCGCACAGGGCGGGGGTGCTCGACCTGGACGACCTCGACCTCGCCCGGTCCGGCTACAACCCGGTGAAGGCCTACGGCCGGTCGAAGCTCGCGAACCTGCTGTTCACGCTGGAGCTGGACCGGCGGTGCCGGGAGGCGGGGTCGGCCGTCAGGGCGTTGGCCGCTCACCCCGGTTACACGGCGAGCAACCTGGGGACGAAGGGCCGCAACCGGCACCTCGTCAAGGTCGTGCACCTGGCCGGGCGGTACCTCGCGCAGAGCGAGGAGCAGGGGGCGCTGCCGTCGTTGTACGCGGCGACCCAGGACCTGCCGGGCGCCAGCTACGTGGGTCCGGACGGGAGGTTCGAGCTGCACGGCCACCCCGCGCTGGTCGGGCGGTCGGCGGCGGCCAGCGACCCGGTGCTGGCGCGGCGGTTGTGGGAGGCGTCGGAGCGGCTCACCGGCGTGACGTTCCCGCGGTGCTGACATGGGGGAGGTCCGGTCCGCACCTCGGAGGTGCGGGCCGGACCTCCCCGAGCGTCGCCCTGTGCCCGACGGGCTCAGTCCTCCACGCAGCCCTGCCTGGTGCAGACCACGCCACCGCGGTAGGTGTCGCCTTCCCACAGGGCCACGTAGACGTTGGTGAGTCCACCCGGGTAGTCGCAGTTGAGCCCGACGTTGAACCCCCTGTTCTCGCCGGGTTGTGCCGTTCGCGTCTCGAGAGGTGTCACGCAGTTCGCGGACGTACCGCGGAACCGGCCCTGCTTCTCGGAGGAGCGAGCCCTCAGCTCACCCGGGATGGAGACGCTGCGGTTGTACCACGTGATGGAACCGGAGAGGACGCTCGCGCCGTACTCGATCCGGAAGGGCGTGACCGGGTAGTCGCTCGTGCCGGCGACGCCGATCCCGGGAGCCGCGGCGGCCATCAGGGTGACCGCGCTCAACGTCGCGATGATTGTCTTGCGCATTGTCGTGATCCTTCGTCCGTTCAGCTGGAGCGCGGATTTCCGCACGTTGAACGAACGTAATGAGGCGTTCTACACGGCACCTACACGTGACACCGGGGCACGGCCCTCGCCGTCAACGGCTGGGTTCTTTCTCGTCCCGGTCGGCGCCGAAAGTGCGCACACCGCGCACGACGAACGGCAGCGCTGTGGTCGCGACGAGCGCGCTGATGCTCACCCAGATCGCCGCCGCGATGCCCGCGACCGCCGCGAACGGCGCGGTGAGTGCCAGCCCGACCGGTTCGAGCCCCAGCTGACCCAGGTAGTCCAACGACACCACCCGCGCCAGCACGGTGTCCGGCACCCGCCGTTGCAGGGCGCTGACCCACAGCATCGCGAACAGCGATCCGCCGGCCCCGTAGACCGCCATCAGCAGCGCGAGCACCGGTACCGGGAACCCAGCAGCCAACCCGACGAGCACCGGACCGGCACCCAGCATCGCCAGCAGGGCGACGGTTCCGGGTTCCTTCGGCTTCCACCGCCCGGCCATCAGCGCGCCGCCCACGGCTCCGGCCGCCTGCAGGGACAGCAGCCAGCCGTAGGACCCCAGCTCCCCGCGGGAACGCAGCACGATCGGGGCGAGCACCGCCAGCGGCGCGTGCACGAGCAGGACCTGCACCGCGCCCTGGAGGATGACCGCACCCACCCACGGCTGCCGCCCGACCGCCCGAACCCCCTCCAGCGCCTCCGAGACGGGCGACCGGCCGGACTCGGCCCGGCGCGGCGCGGCGCCGGTCGTCCGCAGGCCGATCAGAGCGACCACCGAGATGAGGAAGGTGGCGGCGTCCACCGCGAACACGACCGACGGGCCGAGGGCGGTGAACAGCGCCGCGCCCACCGGGGGCCCGATGATCAGCGCCACCCGGTTGGTCACGCCGTTGAGCCCGTTCGCCGCCTGCAGGTCGTCGTCGGGCACCAGCGAGGGGAGCAGGGCTCGCGCCGCCGGTTCGAACATGGCGCCGCCGACCCCGAGCACGAACGTGATCACCATCAGCGTCGGGACCGCCGCACCGGAGCCGACGGTGGCCAGCACCAACACGGCCACGAGCCGGACGACGTCGGCGAGCGTCATCAGCAGCACCCGGTCGCCCCGGTCGCCCAGCATCCCGCCGACCACCACGAACAGGATCAGCCCTGCGCTCTGCGCACCGAGCACCCAGCCCAGCGCGCTGGCCGGCCGGTCACCGCCCA
This sequence comes from Lentzea sp. NPDC036949, assembly GCF_055608075.1. Classification (NCBI taxonomy): domain Bacteria; kingdom Bacillati; phylum Actinomycetota; class Actinomycetes; order Pseudonocardiales; family Pseudonocardiaceae; genus Lentzea; species Lentzea sp. NPDC036949. Next base: position 763,181 of record NZ_JBVJRA010000002.1, on the reverse strand, counting down.
GGACCAGCAACGTCAAAGCGACCGGTGTGAGCCCGTTTCCCAGTGGGCTGAACACCTGCCCGGTCCACAACCGCCGAAATCGCCGATGCCGGAGCGGGTGGAAAGCCTTCGGCAACCGCATGCGCGGGATCATGCCACCGCCGAATGATCGTCCTCCGGAACCGAACCGATCGAGAGTTCCTGACGTCCGATGAAATTGATGCACGTGCGGATGTCGTTCGGGGAGCCGTGCCCTGCGCAACCGCGACCACGTGCGGTGGCTGGTCGACGGCCGGCTCGGGTGACGTCGTGCTCAGCCGAGCCGGACGTCGTGCCGGGAACGGGCGTTGAGCTTGCGGCGGACCTTGACGACGTACTCCTCGACCGTGCGGCGGGAGAGGAACAGGGCCTGGGCGATCTCCCGGTTGGTGTGGCCGCCCACCAGGAGGCGGGCCACGTCCTGCTCGCGCGGGGAGAGGTCGTCGCCGTAGCCGCGTCGCCCACGGTAGGACGGGGTGGTCGCGCCGGTGCTGCGGATGCGGTGGCGGCAGCGCGCGGCGTCGACCGTCGCCCCCAGCGACTCGTAGGACCGGGCGAGGGCGTCGAGCACGCCGGCCGGGGGAGTGTCGCCCTCGGCCTGCTCGGCGAGCTGGGTGACCCGGTAGGGCAGACCCAGCTCCCGGTGCAGGTCGATCGCCTCGCGGTAAAGGTGGTCTGCCTCTGCGCGGTCCCCGGCCGCGGAGGCGAGTCGCGCCCGGCACGCGGTCAGCGCCGCCTGGGCCAGTGGAGCGTCGGCACCTCGCAGGCCGGCGGTGGTCTCCGCGACGAGCAGCCGCGCGGTGTCGACGCGGCCGAGGGCCAGCAGGCAGTCCACGGCCTGGGGCAGGACGTCGCCCGACCACACCCACGCGTCCTTGCTCCGCAGCATCTCCACCCCGCGGTCGACGTGCGCCTCGGCCGCGGCGGCCTGGCCCCGGCTGAGCAGCATCCCCGCCATGCCGCCCGCCGCCGAGATGCCCACCGGGAAGACCGGGGCGCCTGAGTGCGAACCCGCCGCCAGGAAGGCCTCCTCGGCCCGCACCCACTCACCCCTGGCCGTCGCCAGCCAGCCGCGCGTGAGGTTCAGGTCGGTGGCGAGCAGCAGGTTCGCATAGGTGCCGAGCAGGCGGTCGATCCGCTGGCCCAGCCCCGACCACCGCCCGCTGAGCCAGTCGAGCCGGGCCTCGGTGGCCTCGGCGGTGCCGACGACGTAGGAGGCGCCGGCCCGCTCGGCCAGGTCGAACCCGTGGCGCAGGAACTCCCGTGCCCGCGAGTAGTGCCCGATCCACGAGCACGCGTCCGCCACGTTGCAGTGCGCCCTGGCCAGCTGGTGGACCTCTTCGGGATCGTGCACCTCCGCCGGGGAGGGCAGCTGGGCGATGCGCTCCCAGGTGCTCGGGTCACCGGCGATGAGCCGCCCGCCGAGCGTGGTGGCCAGGACGGCGATGCGCAGGGCCGGGGTGGGCAGGTGGTCGACGACCCCCTCCACCCGGCTGAGCGAGGCGCGGTGCTCGGTGATGGACCCCATCCCCAGGTACGGGCCCGCCGCGGCCGCCATGCCGCGCACGGTGCGTTCCGGTTGCCCGCCGAGCAGGTCGAGGGCGTGGGCGATCTCCTCGGCACCCCGGTCCACCTTCCCGGTCTCGCGCTGCAGCAGCAGTCCGAACCACAGGTGCACCTCGCCCCGGACGTCCGGGTCCAGCCGGTGGTCCGACAGCAGGGCCTCGACCCGCGCGGTCACCACTCCGCCGGGCAGTCCGGTCAGGGCGTAGCCGCACATCCTGGTGGCCAGCCGGTTGGCGTCCCGCGCGCTGGTCCCCGGGTCGGCCAGCACCTCCGAGAGCAGGCCGACCGCGGTGGGCACGTCCTCGACCTCCTCGGCGGCGAGGTCGCCGAAGCGCAGCCACTCGTCCCTCATGCCCGCCGCCTTGGCGTGCACGGCCAGGCGGACAGCCGGCGCGTTGTCCAGTGCGGAGAGCACCGCCACCGCGCGTTCGTGCAGTTCCCGCCTGCGAGGACCGGGCAGCGAAGCGCACACCGCGCGCCGGGCGGTGTTGCACCGGAAGCCGAACCTGTTCGCGGTTCCCTCCACCAACACCCCGGACTCCACCAGCGCGACGAGGTGCTCCGTCGCCGCCTCGGCCGCCACGGCGCAGAGGACGTCCGCGGTCTCCGGCACGCCCAGCACCGCGGCGGCCTCGGCCAGCGATCGGGCGGCGCCGGACAGGGCGCCCAGCCGCTCCCGAACCGCATCCGCCACGAGGACCGGCACGTCGAGTCCGGCCACGACCTCCCGCGCGAGATCGCCTTCCGCGCGCACATCGCGCACCGGGTCGCGCAGCGCGCGAACCGTTTCCTCCACCACGAACGGAATTCCGGCCGTCTCGTGCAGGACGGCGTCGGCGAACGCCGCCGAGGTGATCTCGGCTCCCACGAGCGCGTCGGCCATGGTCCGCACGTCCACCGCGTCGAAGGGGCGCAGGACCAGGTCGAGCCCGTGCGGGACGTGCACGACCTGGCCGAGCGGAGCTGTGGTGGGCAGGTCCTCGCGGCGGTAGGTGACCACCACCGACAGGTCCGGCGGCGGGGTGCCCAGCACGAACCGCAGCACCCGGCGGGTCTCCTCGTCCGCCCAGTGCAGGTCCTCCAGCACGAGGACGGTCGGCCCCAGGCAGCGGAGCAGCTCCCGCACCGCGCGGAAGACCCGGTGCCGCTCAGCCGCGGGATCGGGCAGGGGACGCGGCGCGGGCGGCAGCAGGTCGGCGAGCTCGGGCAGGTGGTCGCGCAGCGCGCCGGTGACGGGACCGGGATCGGCCAGCCGGTCACCGCACCGGCTGAGGCAGTCCAGGAGCACCCCGTACGGGAACGGCTCCGGCAGCGGCTGGCACGCACCCACGACCACCCGCGCGTCCCCGTCCCAGACCGCGGCGAACTCGGCCATCAGCCGCGTCTTGCCCACCCCGGCCTGGCCCTCCACGAAGACCGCGGCCGGCGCGTGCCGCACGGCGTCGAGCAGGGCGGCCAGCTCCGCGTCCCGGCCGACCAGCGGTACCGACCCGGACCGGACGGAGAGCGGGCGCACCCCACCACGTCCCATGCCTGCTCGCTCCTGTCGACGGCCCACCCGCAGCGGAACTCCCGCCAGGCTAGGTCGGTCGAGCGGGCACGGTAAACCCCGCGAAATGGAACGCCGTCGACCACGTGTCTTTTCCCGTACCCCTACGGGTCCCAGCCACACTTGTTCACCCCGTCGCCCAGGCCGAATGGTGGTTGCCGAGCGGCCCGACGTCTCGAGCCCCTGCCAGCGGCCGCTCGAAACGCGCGATGGAGGAACAGATGCAAGAGCGCAGAAAGCGGTGGGCGGCAAGCCTGGTCACGGTCGTGGTCGCCACCGCCACCGTGGCGGCCACGGCGGGCCAAGCCGTGGCGCAGCAGCCGGAAGCCGCTGTCGCCCAAGCCGAACGGCACCACCCCGGGCAGTACGTGGTGGTGCTCAAGGCCGAGGCCCGCGCGGCTGCCGGGGGCCAGGCCGAGGCGCTCACCCGGCGCTACGGTGGCCGCGTGACCGACACGTACTCGGTCACCCTGAACGGTTTCGCGGTCCGCGACCTGTCCGAGCAGCAGGCACGGCGGCTGGCGGCCGACCCGTCGGTCAGGTCCGTGCACCAGGACGGCACCAGCACGGCCACCGGCGAGCAGCCGAACCCGCCGTCGTGGGGTCTGGACCAGGTCGACCAGCGCACCACCGCCCTGGACAAGAAGTACGCCTACCCCAACGAGGGCGAGGGCGTGACCGCCTACGTCATCGACTCCGGGATCAGCATCCAGCACCCCGAGTTCGAGGGCAGGGCGAGCCACGGCTACGACCTGCTCGACAACGACGCCGACGCGAGTGACTGCTACTGGCACGGTTCGCACGTGGCCGGCACGATCGCGGGCAAGACCGTGGGCGTGGCGAAGAAGGCCAAGGTCGTGGCCGTGCGCTCGCTGGACTGCCGGGGCTCCGGCCCGGACTCGGTCACCGTCAGCGCCATGGAGTGGGTGGCCAAGAACGCGGTGAAGCCCGCCGTGGTGAACCTGAGCCTGGGCATGGACGTCCTCGGCGTCGGTGACGAGCAGGTCAAGGCGATGGTGGCCAAGGGGCTCGTGGTGGTGGTCTCCGCCGGCAACAACGGCGAGGACGCGTGCGGGGTCAGCCCGGCCCGCGTCCCCGAGGCGCTCACGGTCGGCTGGTTCAACAAGGACCGCACGCGCGGCGGGAACTACGGTCGCTGCGTCGACCTGTTCGCTCCGGGTGGCAACATCCACTCCAGCGACAACGCCGGGTCCTTCCGCACCGCCAGCGGCACCTCGATGGCCTCACCGCACGTGGCGGGCGCCGCCGCGCTGTACCTGTCGGCCCACCCCGGCGCGACCCCGCAGCAGGTCGGCGATGCGCTGGTGCGCAGCGCCACCCCCGACCTGGTCAGCAATCCCGGGACCGGCTCGCCCAACAGGCTGCTCTTCGTCGGTGACGTCGGCGGCGGCACCCCGCCCCGGTGCGGAGCCAGGAGCAACGACGAGGACGTGGCGATCCCCGACGCGGGTACCGCGGTCGGCACCTCGGTGACCCAGGACTCCTGTGACGGCAAGGCTTCTGCCGCGCTGTCGGTCCGGGTCGACATCGACCACGGCTACACCGGGGACCTCGCCATCGGTCTCGTCGGACCGAGCGGGACGGCCTACCCGCTCCAGCGCGCCGGCGGTGTCGGCGAGTCCGGCGGCGTGCACCGCAGCTTCACCGTCGACGCCTCGCGCGAGGAGGCCAACGGCACCTGGCGGCTCCTGGTGACCGACACCTACCGGTTCGACACCGGCACGCTCACCGGCTGGTCCATCACTTTCTGACCGAAGTGGACGGACAACGTCCTCCGGCTCGATCACACCCCTGCACCGAAGGAACACGATGAGAACACCACGCTTCGCAGCGGTACTCACCCTGGCACTGGCCGCGGTGACCATGCCCGTCGTCACCGCGGCGGGCGCCACGCCCGCCGGCGGGACCAGCACCGCGGCGACCCCGACCGACCAGCTGCGCCCCGGTGGCGCCGGAGCCCTGATCGTCAACGGGGAACGCACCACCGTGAAGGAACACCCGTTCGTCATCGCCGGCATGCGCGTCGGTGGCAACGGCCCGCAGGGGCAGTCCTGCACCGCCTCGGTGGTCGGCAAGCGCAAGATCCTCACCGCGGCGCACTGCATGGTCGACGCCACCGGCGCCAAGAGCTACGTCTACGGCGACGACGACCTGAACACCCCCGGCGACGAGATGTTCCGCACCGCCGTCGAGTCGTTCAAGACCCACCCCGGCTACACCGGCTCCGGCGGCTGGCGCACCGGCTATGACGTCGCTGTCGTCACCACGGCCGACGACCTGCCGGTCCCGCAGAGCCAGTGGGCCGCGGTGGCCGGCTCGGGGGACAGCGCCCTCACTCGGCCGGGTAAGTCCGGCTTCTCCCTGGGCTACGGCAAGACCTCCTCGGCCGGCGGGTCCGGCGAGCTGCGCAAGACCACCCTGCCGGTCAACGACCCCGCGGGCTGCCAGGTCTTCGACATCAGGGTCAACGGCGACCTGATGGTGTGCACCGGCTACGACGACGGGCGCACCGCCAACTGCTCGGGTGACAGCGGCGGTCCGTTCATCGTGGACGGCGTGATCGTCGGCGTCTCGTCGTGGGGTGCCAGCGGCTGCAACCGCTACAGCATCATGGCGCGGCTGACCAACTCCATGGGCGACTGGGCCAAGGGCGAGATCGGCGGCGGTACCCAGCCCGGCAGGTTCGCGGTGGCGTTGTCGCCGTCCTCCGGCAAGGCCGAGCCCGGCAAGCACGTCTCCACCAGCGTCACCACCACGGCAGGCGACCAGGGCCCGGAGAAGCTGGAGCTGAGCGCGTCCGCCCTGCCCGCGGGAACGACGGCCACGTTCCAGCCCGCGGCCGTCAACTCCGGTGAGGTGGCCAAGCTGACCCTCGCGACCTCGGCCACCACCCCGGCGGGCACGTACAAGGTCACCGTCACGGCCAAGGGCACCGCGGAGTCCAGGACCGCCGAGTACACGCTCACCGTCGGCAGCGGCACCGTGAACGGCCCCACGCCCTCGGTGTCGCCGAACTCCGGCAGCGTCCCGCCAGGTGGCTACGCCACCGCGACGGTCACCGTCACCGGTGGCACGGGCACCATCCGGCTCACCGGCGCCGGCCTGCCCAACGCGCCGATGTTCACCCCGCAGACCGTCAACCCGGGCGGCACCACCCGGATGACGCTGATGGGCCCGTACCAGCGCGGCACCTACAGGGTGACCGTCACGGCGACGGACAGCGCGGGCAAGACCGGAACCGCGGAGTACACCCTCACCGTTCGCTGATCTCCCCACGGGGAAAGGTCTTGCGAACACGGGAGCCCGTGACGGCCTGTGCCGCCACGGGCTCCCCTCGTCGAACAGGATCTCGCTCAGTCCGTGCGGAGTTCTACTGGCAGCTGCCGTTCGACTCCGCCAGACCCGTTCCCGAGCCTGCCGTGCGGCTCACGACACCCGGAACGCAGGTGGCCTGGTCGAGGGTGAAGGCGTAGGGCACAGAGACGGTCGTGGTGGACTTGACGTCGGGCCCGGCGGGCCTGTGGTCGCTGCTCGGGGCGGACCACGTCACGGTGTCGAAGACGTTGCCGCTGACCTGCCAGTAACCGGCCTCCGTGGTGTAGAAGGTGCCGAGGACGTCGCGGGAGTTCTTGAAGTAGTTGTTGTCCACCTTGGCCTTGGCGCCGGCCCGGGAGTTGATGCCGGACTCGTTCAAGCTCACGTAGTGGTTGTTGTACATGTGGGCGATGCCGCCGCGCAGCAAAGGCGCCCGGGAGTCGATGTTCTGGTACAGGTTGTGGTGGTAGGTGATGAACCCGTTCGAGCGGTCGCTCTCGCTGGACCCGACCAGACCGCCGCGACCGGAGTTGCGCAGGGTGCTGTAGGACAGGGTCACGTACTGGGTGTTGTTCTTCATGTCGAACAGGCCGTCGTAGCCCTCCGACTCGCCACCCGAGGCCAGGAGGTCGACGTGGTCGACCCAGACGTTGCGGACGTTGCTCTCCATCCCGATGGCGTCGCCGCCGTTCGAGGTGGGGGAGCCCGACTTCTTGACGTTCCTGACCGTCACGTTCCGGATGATGATGTTGCGGGACTCGCGGATGTGGATGCCCAGCTGGTCGAAGACGGCTCCGCTGCCGACGCCGATGATCGTGACGTTGCTGATCCGCTTGAGCTCGATCACGCCGGCGGCGGTCTCGCAGCTGCTGCCGGAGACCTTGGCGGTGTTGCCGTGGTTGATCGTGCCCGACACCTCGATGACGATCGGCGTGCTGCTGCTCGCGCGGCCGCACAGGGCCTGGTGGATCTGGGTTCCCGTGGTGGCCCGGACCGTCGCCCCGCCCTGTCCGCCGGTGGTCCCGCCGTTCTGGGAGGCGTAGCCGGTCGCGGTGCCGGCCGCCGCCGACGCCGGTGACGTCACCAGCACCGCGCCGGTCGAGGTCGCGACGGCCACCGCGGCCACGACAGCGGAGATCCGCCGTGCGACTGGTCGTTTCATTTGTCCTCCTGCGTCTTCGAAGATCGGACGAATTCATCGAAATGACGCTGATCGCTATGGCGGTGGGAGTCAGCGTAGCTGGCGGCGCTTTTGTCGAGTATTGCGCAACAGCGCGTGCTGAGCAATAAAATTCACGGTCATGAACTCGAAGCCCCAGTCGTGCGGGTCGTACGGATGATTCATGAATATGAACGATTCGATTTTCCGCAGCCTGGAGGACGTGATTTCGCCTGTTCGAATCGAACAGGACGCGCTATTCGACGCGTGCGCCCGGCACCTCGTCCAGGTATGCCTTGGCCTGCAACGTGAACAGCTCGGCGTACCCGGCCCCGGCCGCCATCAGCTCCTCGTGCGTCCCGTACTCGGCGACCTTCCCGTGCTCCAGCAGCAGGATCCGCTCCGCCTGCCGCACGGTGGAGAACCGGTGCGAGATGTAGAGGGTCGTGCGGCCTTCCGAGAGCTCCCGCAGGCGGGCGAACAGGTCGTGCTCGGCCTGGGCGTCCAGCGCGGAGGTCGGTTCGTCCAGCACCAGGATCGGTGCCTCCCGCTGGAACGCCCTGGCCAGCGCGATCTTCTGCCACTCGCCGCCGGACAGGCTGACGCCCTGGTCGAACCAGCGGCCGAGGGGGCTGTCGTAGCCCTGCGGCAGCCGTTCGATGCGCTCGTCGGCACCGGCGCGGCGGGCCGAGTTCTCGATGTGCGGCCGGTCTTCGAGCCGGGCGAGGTCGCCGAGGCCGATGTTCTCCGCGGCGGTGCCCTGGTAGGTCACGTAGTCCTGGAACATCGCGCTGACGCGGGTGCGCAGCTCGACCGGGTCGTACTCGCGGATGTCGACGCCGTCGAGCAGGATGCGGCCGCCGGTCGGGTCGTAGAGGCGGCACAGCAGCTTGAACAACGTCGACTTGCCCGCGCCGTTGCGGCCCACCACCGCCACCGTCTCGCCGGGGCGGATCTCGAAGCTCACGTCGTCGAGCGCGGGTTCCCCCGCGCCGGGGTAGCTGAAGGTCACCGAGTCGAACTCGATGTGCCCCTCCACGGTGGACGGCATCGGCCGCGGTGCCGGTGGGGCGGTGATCTCCGGCTTGGTGTCGAGGAACCGGTACAGCGTGTCGAGGTAGAGGTTGTTCTCGTACATCCCCGAGAACGCCGTGAACAGCCCCGAGACCGACGCCTGCACCGACGCCGCCGCGGCCGTGTACAGCGCCAGGTCGCCCAGGGTGAGCCGGCCGCCGACCGCTTCCAGCGCGATGTACAGCGTTATCGCCGAGCCCGCGAGGGTGCTCAGCAGGCCCCAGGACGTCGAGCTGACGTTGCGGTTGACCGTGAGCTTGCGCTGCCGCTCGTAGGAGACGGTGCCGAGCCGGCGGAACCGGTCGACGAAGTACGGGCCGAGCCCGAACAGCTTCGTCTCCTTGGCGTAGGTGTCGGTCGTGACCAGCGAGGACAGGTAGTCCATCCGGCGCTTGATCGGCGACATCATGAAGGTCAGCCAGAACGCGCGCGAGCCGTACCTCGACTGCGAGATGAACGCCGGGATCGGCGCCAGCAGCGCGACCAGCGCCAGCAGGGGGCTGATCGAGACGAGCAACGCGATCATGCTGCCGAACGTGATCAGCGTCCGCAGCAGCCCCAGCGCGGAGTTCATCATCGACAACGGCCGGGTGGGCGCCTCCTGCGCGGCCTGGCGCAGCATGTCGTACGACGCGGAGCCCTCGAAGTAGGCGAGGTGCAGGTCGCTGGCGTGGGTCATGACCCGGTGGCGGATGGTCAGCGTCATGCGTTCCTGCAGCAGCGACTGCGCGATCGACGTCAGCGCGCTGCTGACCGCGGTCGCGGCGAGCACGCCGAACTGGAGTGCCGCGACCTTCGCGATGTCCCCGGTGGTGCCGGTGTGCTGGATCGCCGCGACGACGGAGTCCAGCAGCAGCTTCGCGATGTAGGCGGTCGCGGTCGGCAGCAGCCCGGACAGCAGCGTGATCAGCGTCAGCACGACCGTCAGGACCGGGCTGGCCTGCCACGTCAGCTTCGCGACCTTCGGCAGGCCGCGGACGGTGCCCGCAACGGACGTCCTGACCCGCCTGAGGCGGGAGCGCAGGTCCTTCGGTTGCGGCTCCGGTGTCGGTTCGGGGATGTCGACCGGTCCGGTGAGCCCGCTGTCCGGAACGGTCGTGGGAGCGCGCCTGCGGCCACGCCGGCCCAGCAGGAACTCCACGCCGCCCGGCATCATGCGGCCTCCACGGCGCCGTGCAGGAAGAAGTCGACCACCTGGCGCGTGGTGGGCGCGTCGACGTCGGAGGCCAGCCTGCGGCCGCCGAACAGCAGGGTCAGGAACAGGGCGGCGAGCTGGTCGGGTGGCAGGCGCAACCGGTCGGTGTCGGGCACGAACAGCTCGACCACGGCCTCCCGGATCGCGATCATCGACTCGTGCCGCCGGCTCCTGCCGCCGTGCTCCCCGCGGCGGTGGTCGCGGTGCTTGGGACGGCCGGACGCGCGCAGCGCCCCCATGAGCGCGCCCATCCGCTCGAGGTGCGCGCCGAGCGCTTCTGCCGCCTCGACGAGGCGGTCCTCCAGCGGCTGGTCGAGGGGGATCTCGGCGATGGCGTCGAGCACGTGGTCGGGCTTGAGCGCCTCGGCCGTGCAGGCGTCGAACAGCTCGTCCTTGTCCTTGAACGCGCGGAAGACGGTGCCCTCGCCGATGCCGGCGGCGCGGGCGATCTGGCTGCTCGTGACGTTCGTGCCGTGCTCGACCAGCAGCGGCAGCACGGCGTGCACGATCATGGCGCGGCGGTCCTCCGCGCTCATGCCCGGCGCTCGCCGCCGGGCCTCGGATGTCGGTGTCATGCGCCCAGCATGCGGAGTGAGTGCTCACTCCGTCAAGCGGGTTCGCCAGGAGCGGACCGGCCGATCTCGCACGAGTGGTACCTGGTCGCGGTCGAAGCCGGGTTCAACCTGTGGCGCGGGGGAGCGGGCAACGCCATCGAGAGCTCCTCGGTCTCCGTGGACGACCGGGAACCCCGGTGAGCTGCCGAGCCGAGCTGCGTGGTCAGCGCAGCGACCGGAACGTCGTCCGGATCTCCTCGGTGAGGACGCGCGGCTGTTCGAGGGCCGCGAAGTGGCCGCCGCGCTCCAGCTGGGCGTGGTGCAGCACCGTCGTGTACCGCCGCTCCACCCACCGCCGCGACGCCTGCACCGCCTCACCGGGGAAGATGCTGAACCCGGCGGGCACGGGGTTGGGTTCCTGGGCGCCGCCGCCGGTCCTGGCCTCCTCCCAGTAGAGGCGCGCGGACGACGCGGCGGCGTTGGGCAGCCAGTAGAGCATGATGTCGTCGAGGATCTCGTCGCGGTCGATGACGTCCTCGGGGTTGCCGTCGCTGTCGGTGACGTCCTGGAAGAGCGTGTAGATCCAGGCCGCGAGGCCGGCCGGTGAGTCCGCGAGCGAGTAGCCGATCGTCTGCGGGCGGGTGGCCTGTTCGCGGGCGTACGCGCTGAGCTCGTCCTGGTAGCGCTGGGCGCGGGCCACCATCCGCTGCTCTTCCTCGGTCGCCTCGGCCAGTTCGGCGGCGGTGGGGAACACCAGCGGCAGGTTGAAGTGCACGCCCCGGCACCGTTCGGGTGCCCTGCGGGTCAGCTGCTCGACCACGGCCGCACCCCAGTCGCCGCCCTGCGCGAACCAGGTGTCGTGACCCAGCCGCAGCATGAGGGTGGTCCACGCGTCGGCGACGCGGGCGGCGGTCCAGCCCGTCGTGGTCGGTTTGCCGGAGAACCCGAATCCCGGCATTGACGGGATCACGACGTGGAACGCGTCGCGGGCGTCGCCGCCGTGGGCGACCGGGTCCGTCAGCGGGCCGACCAGGTGCCGGAACTCCAGGACCGAACCGGGCCAGCCGTGGCACAGCAGCAACGGCACCGCGTCCGGCTCGGCCGAGCGGACGTGCAGGAAGTGGACGTCGACGCCGTCGATGGTGGTGCGGGACGAGCCGAGGTCGTTGAGGACCTGCTCGGCCCGCCGCCAGTCGTAGCCGGTGGCCCAGTGCTCGCACAGGGCGCGGATGCGGTCGAGCTGCGGACCCTGGCTGCCGTCGGTGACGGTCTCGCGGTCGGGCCACCGGGTGGCGGTCAGGCGGGCGCGCAGGTCCAGCAGGTCGGCTTCGGGGACGGCGATCGGGAACGGCTCCATGGCATGAGCGTAGCCCATAAGTGGAATAAATCTTCAACTTGGAATTCCTCTTCCACTTGTCTAGGGTTCGGTGCGTGACCGGACCCCCTCCCTTGCGGCGCGATGCCGAGCGCAACCGCCAGCTGCTGCTGCGCACGGCGTACGAGCTGATGGCCACCCAAGGACTTGACGTGTCCTATGAGGACATCGCGCGGGCCGCAGGCACCGGGATGGGCACGGTGTACCGCCGCTTCCCCGAGCGCCAAGACCTGCTGGACGCCCTCTTCAGCGACCACGTCGACAAGGTGGTCGGCTTCGCGGAGGAGGCCGCCGAGCACGAGGACGCACTGGCTGGGCTCGCCTGGTTCCTCGAACGACAGCTGGAGGTCGAGGCGCAGAGCCGCGGCCTGGGGGAGCTGCTGCGCAGCCGCGACCAGGCCACGGCGCTGGTGCAGCGGGCGCACGACCGGATGACCCCGCTGGTGGCCGGCCTGGTCGACCGGGCCGTCCGCGCGGGTCAGCTCCCCGCCGGTGCGACACCGGCCGACTTCGCCGCGGTGCACGTGATGGTCGGCAGCGTCATGGACGCCACCCGCACCCGCGCACCCGGCCTGTGGCGCCGTTCCCTGCGGATCGCCCTGGCCGGCCTGCGCCACGCCGACCTCTCCGGCGACGCCCCCGACGAGGCGCTCATCGGCCACCTCTACAACGACCAGACGAGATGAAGGCCCTCACCATGACGGCACTGCCCGCCGACCTGATCGCCGTGCTCGACGCCAAGGCGATCTGCTTCGTCACCACCCTCATGCCTGACGGCTCACCGCAGATCTCCCAGACCTGGGTGGGCACCGACGGCGACCACGTGCTGATCAACACGGTCGACACCCACCAGAAGACCCGCAACCTCCGCCGCGACCCGCGCATCGCGATCGGCATCGCCGACCCGGCCGCGCCCTCCCGGTACTGGGCGCTGCGCGGCAGCGTCGTGGACATCACCGCCGACGGCGCGCGCGAACACATCGACGAGCTGTCGCAGAAGTACCTCGGGCGGCCCTACCCGGGCTTCGGCGGCGGTGAGCAGCAGCGCGTCGTCCTCACGGTGAAGGTCGACCGCATGCACACGCCCTGATCAGGACCAGGCGAGCTCGCCCTCGCGGGACACGAACCGGCCTGTGCCCGCCCCGCGGCCCTCGGTGGCGAGCGCGACGATCGCATCCGTGCCCTCGGTGACCGTCTGGAAGCCGCTGTGCCCGTTGAGGTCCGTCGCGGTGTAGCCGGGGTCGGCCGCGTTGACGCGGATGCCCGGCAAGCCCTTGGCGTACTGCGTGGTCAACATCGTCAGCGCCGCCTTCGAGGCGGCGTAGAACGGTGCGACCACGCCCGACTCGGGGCGGCCGGGGTCGTGGGTGAGGGCGAGGGAACCCATGCCGCTACTGACGTTGACGACGACCGGGTCGTCGGAGCGGCGCAGCAGCGGCAGGAACGCGTGCGTCGTGCGCACGACGCCGAGCACGTTGACCTCGAAGACGGCGAGGGCGTCGGCGGCGGTCAGGTCGCCCAGCTCCCCTCCGAGGGGGCCGTGCACGCCGGCGTTGTTGATCAGGACGTCGATGCGGCCCTCGTGGTCGCAGACGTCGGCGGCCGCAGCGGCCACTGACGCGTCGTCGGTCACGTCGATCGGGACGAACCGCGCGCCGAGCGCCGCGGCGGCCTCCTCGCCCCGCTCCCGGTCGCGGGCACCGACCAGGACGGTGTGGCCGAGCCCGGCGAGGCGGCGGGCGGTCTCGCGGCCGAGACCCTTGTTGGCCCCGGTGATGAAGGTGATCGTCATGAGAACGATCGTGAGCGCCGGCGCGGCCGTGGACCAGGACCGGCCCGGCGGTAGGAACAGCAGTACCACCCTCCCACCCGGACAACGGACGCCGCGGGCAGCAGGATGGACGTCGTGACGACCTCCGGCACCGGACTCGGTGCGATGATCCGGACCTGGCGGGACCGGCTGTCCCCGGCGGCCGCCGGGATCGGCACGGCGCGCGGGCGGCGTGCGGCGGGGCTGCGGCGCGAGGAGCTGGCCGACCTGGCTGGCGTCTCGGTCGACTACGTCGTGCGGTTGGAACAGGGGCGGGCCACGGCCCCCTCCGCGTCGGTGGTGGCATCGCTGGCGCGTGCTCTGCAACTCTCCACCGCCGAGCGGGACCACCTGTACCGGCTGGCCCTGCTCGTGCCGCCGGCCGAGGGGACCATCTCCGACCACGTCCCGCCGGGGATGCAGCGGGTGCTGGCCCGCCTCGGCGACGTGGCCGCCGCCGTCTTCGCGGCGGACTGGCAGCTGGTGTGGTGGAACCGCGGGTGGGCGGCGCTGCTGGGCGACCCGGCCCTCTCCCCGCCCCGGTCGCGCAACTTCGCCCGCGACCGGTTCGCCGCCGACGGCGGCCCCGCCCACCTCGCGCGGTGGCCGGTGACCGAGGCGGACCGCGCCGCCACCGACGCCGCCGTCGTCTCCGACCTGCGCCGCGCGACCGGCCGGTTCCCGCGGGACCGCCGCCTGGCCGCGCTCGTCCGGGAGCTGACCGCGGGCAACGAGACGTTCGCGCGGCTGTGGGCCACCGGGGCGGTCGCCGCGCACCGCGAGGACCACAAGACGGTCCACCACCCGTCGGTGGGCCCGGTCGAGGTCGACTGCGACGTCCTGGGCGACGGCGACACCGAGCTCAAGATCGTCGTCATGACGGCGGTGCCCGGCAGCGCGGACGAGACCAAGCTCCAGCTCGCCACCGTCACCGGCGCACCCGCCGCCGTCTGAGGGCGTGCGTCAGTCGCCCGGCGCCGCCCAGCCGAGCTCCTCCAGCAACGGCAGCGGCACCGTGGAGTACTCCGGGAACCGGTGGTACGGCTTGACCATCGGGCGGAAGCGCTCCGGCAACCCGCCCGACCGGGCCAGGGCGGCCAGTGCCGTGCCGATGCGTTCACCGGGGACGTTGAACGCCAGGTCGTGACCGTCCAGTTCGGACACCCGCGGCAGCCACCCGTCCAGGAACGCCTCCATCCGTGGGCGGTGGCCGGCGAGTGCGTCGGCGAAGACCGAGGACAGCGCGAGCGTGACGGCGGAGTCGTGGCGGTCGCCGCGGAAGTGGCGCACGGTCAAGCTGATCGACTCGTTCGTGCTGTCCGGCCCGCGCTGGGCGAACACCTCGCCGAGCGCGGCCCACGCGTCGACCTCGGCCAGGGCGGTGAGGGCGGACTCCCGGTCGCCGCGGGCGAGCAGGGCGTCCTCCAGCACGAACCACAGCGGGCCCAGTGAGGTGCGCCGGGTCAGCTCGCCGGTCGCGGTGCCGAGCAGCCTCTGCGCCGCGGCGACCGTTCCCGGGACGTCGACCCACAGGTAGTCGACGTCGGCACCGGTGATCGTCTGCGGTGAGGAGCGGAGCGCGGTCTCCAGGGTCGTGCGCTGGGCCGCGGTCAGCTCCTCCGGCGCCAGCGCGCGGTAGCCGTCCCCGCTGCCGCGGAACTGGCGCGCCATCCGTTCGAGCAGCCGGGCGTGCAACGTCGGACGGCTGCCCTCGGGCGCGGTCAGCAGTCCGTCGTCGTCCGTGCCGAAGGTCCACGCCGCCGCGGCCAGCTCGCCGAGGTCACCCGTCCACGTGTCGTGCACCGGGTACTCGCCCTGCGCGAGGTGGTGCAGCAACGCCCGCGTGCCGTCGTCGGCGAAACCCGAGTAGACCAGGCACGCGGCCGCGGCACCGCGCACGTGCAACGACGGGCTGGTCGTCATCAGATCCCGTGCCGCGGCGACGTGGTCCACCCTCGCGTCGGTGCGTCGCGCGCTGCCGGGCGTGACTCCGTTGTCGCGCGCGGCCAGGAAACCGTGGGCCAGGCAGAGTCCCGCGGACGCGTCGGGTGTCAGGGCGGGCAGCCTCTCCGGCTCCCGGCCCAGCAGCACCAGCAGCCGCAGCGCCTCGTCGTCACCGGTGCGGGTCCACATCGCCTCGACGTCGGCGGCGAACTCCGCGACCAGCCCCGCGTACTCGCTCGTGGCCTTGGCGACGTCGTCCGGCCGGGCCACGAAGTGCGTCTCACCGACCGCGATCCTAGCCAGGAACAGCGGTGCCAGCTCGTTGTCCTGGTGCAGCAGCTCGGCCAGGAACGGGATCGCGGCCTCGGACGCCGTGTAGACCGACCCCTGGTGCGTGGTGGCCGAGTAGAGGCCGTACACGCCGAAGTTCCGGTCGCCGTCGTCGTCGCTCGTGATCGCCTCGATGAACAACGGCGTGTCGGCGGCCGTGCCGTAGGCGTCCTCCAGGGCCGCCCAGTCCACGTCGGTCAACCCAGGGGGAGGCGTCGTGTGGCCGCGCAACGGCGGCCGTTCCGCGTCGTCCCCGTCCTCGTGCTCGCCGAGGTCCGGCGGTGCGAAGGCGGGCAGCGCAGCAGCGTCGAACATGGTCCGTCCTGCCAGGTCAGAGGGGGTGATGTGGAGGCTAGCAGTGCCGTGCTGGTGGTGTTGCCCAGATCGTTGACCAGGTAATTGGTCTTCCGCGCTGACCAGGCAAGGCTGGTCCCGCTTGTCGAGTGCGGAGGTGGCCACGGCTCGTCGTCCGGGCGTGTTCGTCCGCATGGAGCGGGGGCGAACGGAGACGATCGGTGACCGGATCTGCCTGGTCGCCCGGACGTCCCCCGCCGACTGGGGCATCACCGCGTTCTCCACCTGGTCGCTGAGCACGCTGTGCGCTCCACCTGCTCGACCGCGGCACCGTCACCGCGATCAGCCGGGAGACCCTGCACCGAGATGCACCGTGTCCTGGACCTCTACGAGTGCATCACGATTCATGCTGAAAGGCCCGGCTCATCCGCGAACCAAGTCCAGATTCCAGAGGCGATGATACGAAACCATCAGACGCGACGGCTTCAATGATCCAGAAGTGAACCGGATCTGCGCCGATGATGGCGTCGGGCATGACATTGGCAAGATCGATGTCGATGCCGAGCGCTCGTAGTCGCGTGCTGGGGTACAGGCGTTTCTCGCGCCACTCATTCGCCGCTTGTTCGAAGTCTTCGTCGGTGAGACCGGATCGAACGAGTCCGCAAAGTCATTCGGCAGCGCCTATCGAGACGCAAGGAGAGGACGGTGACCCGTCCAGTGGTGCGCTTACGGCCGTGCTCCTCCGTCGAGTGTGGACAAGATCTTGCACAACACATTATGTTGCGTTTGATCGTCCCCCGCGACCGCATCGAACGCCCGGAGGTGCGCACGCCATGGAAGTCCGCCTGAGCTACGCCAAGATTGTGGTCAGCGATCTGGAACGGTCCATCGACTTCTACACGAAAGCGATCGGATTGTCAGTGCTGCAACGGGTCGAGTTCACCGCACCGGACGTCACCGAGGTGGTGCTCGCCGACGCGAGCGGTCAGGGCAGGGTGGTGCTGATGTGCGGCGACAGCATGCCGGTCCAGTCCGGCGCGCCCGCGTGGACGCCGTTCGTCCTCACCGTCGACGACGCCGCGGCAGCCGCCGCCGAGATCGCGGACGCGGGCTACGCCCTCGCGTGCGACCCGCCGCTGAAGGTCGGCGGCATCACCATCACGCTGGCCCCGGACCCCGACGGCTACCTCATCGAGGTCATCTCGTTCCCGTCGGACCCGTCGGGCCACCCACCGGTGCCCGAGGGCAAGGTCCCGCACCCGCTCCCGCAGTTCCACGACCGCGTCCTGAACTGAGGACGCCCGGAGGTGGTGGTCCCGCCCGCTGGCGACCCATCGCCCCGCCTCGGCGGACCGGCCGGCCACTCCTCGGGGCGCTCAGCCCCCGAGCCGACCTCCGCACTCGACAAGCGGGACCAGCCTGGCCGGTCAGCGCGGAAGATCAATTACCGGGTCAACGATCTGGGCAGCACCACTGGCTCCGGCCGGGAGATCGACACCGCCGCGGAGGTCGCAGTGAGCACGACGACCGGGTTGCACGAGGCGCTGCGGCGGTTGCTGGACGAGAGGTGGACCTGCCGGCAGTTCCTGCCCGACCCGGTCCCGAGGTCCACGATCGAGCAGCTGCTCGCGCTCGCGCAGCGTACCCCGTCGTGGTGCAACACCCAGCCGTGGCACGTGGTCGTCACCGAGGGCGCCGGCACCGAGCGGTTCCGCACCCGGCTGCTCGGACACCTGCGGGAGCACCCCGGTCAGCCGGACTTCCCGTTCCCCGTCCAGTACACCGGGGTCTACCAGGAACGCCGACGGGAATGCGGTAGGCAGCTCTACACCAGCGTCGGCGTCGAACGCGGTGACCACGAGGGCGCCGCGCGGCAGCTGCTGCGCAACTTCGAGCTGTTCGACGCACCGCACGTCGCGATCATCACGACCGAGGCGGACCTGGGCGTCTACGGCGCCGTCGACTGCGGCCTCTACCTCGGTTCATTCCTGCTCGCCGCCCAGAGCCTCGGCCTGGGCGCCGCACCCCAGGCCGCCCTCGCCGGGTACAGCGACTTCCTGCGCGACCACTTCGAGCTCCCCGCGACCAGGCGGGTGGTGGCCGGCGTCTCGTTCGGCCACCCCGACCTCGCGCACCCGGTGAACGGCTTCCGCACCTCCCGCGTGGACGTCGGCAGCGCCGTCACCTGGCACTCCTCGTAGCGCGCTTCAACGCCTTGCTTTCCGGAGACTTCCGGGCGCTCTCCCCGTCGAGCGCTTGAACGCGACGTTGAACGCGCTCGATGACGAATATTCAAGATGTCGCGCAATCTGGTCGACCGACATCTCCGTGGATTCCAAGAGGCTGAGTGCCAGCTGCATCTTCCACTGCAACACGTACGAGGCGGGAGGAATCCCGGCACTTTCGCGGAACTTTTCGATGAAGACCGTCCGCGAAAGCCCGCAGGCGCGCGCCAACTCGCCGACCGACAGGGCGAATTTGCGCTCGTGGTGGATCAGTCTCACGGCAGGGCTGAGCACCGGGTCTGCAAAGAGGTGGATCCAGCCGGCGGGGAGTGCCAAGCCGGCCGACAGCCACTCGCGCATGACGTGTATGAA
Source organism: Lentzea sp. NPDC036949 (assembly GCF_055608075.1). Classification (NCBI taxonomy): domain Bacteria; kingdom Bacillati; phylum Actinomycetota; class Actinomycetes; order Pseudonocardiales; family Pseudonocardiaceae; genus Lentzea; species Lentzea sp. NPDC036949. Next base: position 744,380 of record NZ_JBVJRA010000002.1, on the reverse strand, counting down.
GAGGATCTCCAAAACGTGTTCGGAGGCGCGGTGAGATGCGGGCAGCCGGTGCTTCATCTCAACGTCCAGCTGCCGCAGCAGCCATCCCATGGCCGGGCCGGCGTTCGAATCAGCGGAAACGTGGGTGACGGCCGGCACGGCTTGTTGCAGGAACAGATCAGCCCCGCCTCTCAGGTCGACGTGCGCGGTGACGCACACGGTCTCATCGTCAGGCGAGGGCGAGATGTCCCGCTCGCCGAGGACGGCCTGCGTGGGTGCCATGTCGAGCTTCGTGCCGAACACGAACGGAGACCGGCCATCCAGGACAAGCGCTTCACCGGCTGCTACTTCGAGCCACTCCGGCTCCTTGCCGAGGCGGAACTTGATCTGCCCTCGCGTCACCGCCAGGACCTTGACCCTGCCGGGCGGTGGCGATTGGATCAACCAATCGCCCGAACCGGACCGATGACCGGCAAGGACGCAACTGAGACGCAATGTGCTCATCACGTCGGAAAAAATGTCTTCGCCGGTCATGACTCTCCGGTGTCAGGCGTTGATCTCATCCCACCACTCCAGCGAGAACGAGTCGATCATCTCGCTGAAAGCCTCGCTGACTTCCGGTGTGGTGGCGCGCCAGGCGGCGTAAGCGGCCTGGTCCTCCTTGGAATCCCACTGCTCGATCAGCATGAAGTTGTTGGGGTTTTTCGCCTCGCGCACCACGCGAAGCCCGATGAGTCCCGGACGGGAGCGCGTGGCAGCCAGCGTGACCCGGTAAAAATCGATGACGTCTGACGCGCGGCCGGGCTTGGCCGTGACTTTCAGCAGAGCGGTGTGTGCCATGAGGAGCCTTCTTCTGGGGGAGTGGCCGGTTCGGCCTGGAACTACCTGTCGCAGGTCGCTCAGCCAAGCTACAGGCTCCGATGCGGACCGCAGTCGTCATTCTGACCGCCGTTGTTGTCAATGCGTACGGGTTGGGCAGTCGAATGACGCGGCTACGAGATCCGCATGCCACCCGCCTAGGCTGGTGGCATGCGGATCGGAGAACTGGCCCGGCTGGCCGGGGTCAGCGCCCGCTCGCTGCGCTACTACGAGCAGCAGGGCCTGATGCACAGCACGCGGTCCGTCGGCGGGCAGCGGCACTACCCGCCGACGACGGCCGTGCGCGTCGAGATCATCCGGCGGCTGTTCGACGCGGGCCTGAGCAGCAAGGTGATCGCACGGCTGCTGCCCTGCGTGGACAGCGACAGCAGGGCCGTCGCCGAGGACGCCTTCACCACGATGACCGGCGAACGGGACCGGCTGACCGCCGACATCGCCAGGCTCGTCGAGGCCAGGGCCGTCCTCGACGAGCTGATCGAGATCAACACCAGCTACCGGCAGGGGACGGCCACCGGCTGAGCGCCGTCAGCGGCTCAGGTCGACGACGAGCTTGCCCGTGGCGTGCCGCGACTCGACGAGCGCCAGCGCCTCCTGCGCCCGCGCGAGCGGGTAGGTGCCGGTGATGTGCGGGTCGAGCCGCCCGGCGACCATCAGCTCCGCCACGCGTTCGAGCCCCGCCCGGTCCAGCCGCCGCCGGACCGCCGCGCCACCCAGGTCGGCCACCGACGGGTCACCGACGGAGACGAGCGCCTCCGGCTTCACCGCGAGTGCGGCCACCGCGCGCAACGACTCGCCGCCGACGGTGTCGACCACCGCGTCGAACCCGTCGGGCGCCAGCTCGCGCAACCGCTGCACGACATCGCCCCCGGTGTAGTCGACGAAGGTCGCACCGGTCTTCGCGACGAGCTCCCGCTTGGCCGAGCTCGCCGTGCCCGTCACGACCAGGCCGCGGTCACGCGCGACCTGCGCCAGCGCGATGCCGACACCGCCGCCGATCCCGTTCACCAGCAGCGAGGAACCGGCGGGCAGGTCGAGCTGGTCGACCACGTCCAGCGCCGTGGTGCCCGCGACGGGAATGGTCGCCGCCCACGTCGCCGGCAGCGCGTCGGGGATGCGGGCGGTGGACTCGGCGAGCAACAGCGTCGTCTCGGCATAGGTGCCCGCGAACGTGAGCGCGAACCCGGTGACCCGGTCACCGACGGCCAGCCCGGTCACGTCGGCGCCGACGGCGAGGACCGTTCCCGCTGCCTCCATGCCGAGCACCTGCGGAAAGGGCACGTCGCCGTTCATCGCGGTCACGTGCCCGGAGCGCAGCAGGTGGTCGAGGGGGTTGACCCCGGCGGCCTCGACGCGGACGAGGACCTCCGCCGGACCGGGCACCGGATCGGGCCGCTCGAAGAACTCCTGGACCTCCGGTCCGCCGAAAGCCTTGTAGCCCAACGCAGTGCCCATCGCGGATCTCCTCCACCGGTGGCGTTCCGGCCTTCGGAACGCGCTGCCCCGACGCTAGGTGCTGACACCGGTGTCAACTTCCACCCGATGTGACGCGGGCAACTCGGGGAGGGCGGGAACCACCTGAAACGGACGACACGGCGCAAACATCAATTGCGCGAAACAACCCGATGGTGTGGTGATCGGCCGACATTCACACCATCGCGTGATCATGGATTTCTGGGTCCCGCACCGGTCTGGCTACGGTGCTGCGAGGTTCCGGCTGAGCGGTTGCTCGCCGAGTCCCGAGTGAACACAACCATTCTTAGGAGATTTCGTGCTGAAGAAGGCAGGAGCGGCCGTCGCCATCGCGGGCGCTTTCCTCGGTTTCGGTTCGCAGGCCATGGCCGCCACCCCCGAGCTGGACCTCACCCACCAGGTCGGCCTCGTCGACCTCGACGACACCGAGATCGCCAGCGACATCAACGCCTGTTTCATCGACGTCAACGTCATCGCCGTGCCGGTCCTGTCGGACAACGACAGCGGCCTCTGCGGCAACCCGGACGACAAGTAGGCGGTGGGCCGGGCGCCTGGGCGGCGCCCGGTCTGCCCCGCCGGTGCCGGAAGTCGGCGCGCGGGCTGTGACGGCTGATACTTCGGGGATCGGCCGCCTGTCCGCCGCGCCGGCGCCGGTGCGGCGCTCGCCACCGGGAGGTGCGGGCCGGCAGCAGCTCCGGTGCTCCTCGCCGCACCGTCCATTCGGAACAGACTGCCGGTGGTGTCGGACTGCGCCATCGCGAAGGCCGACGACGCCGGCCACTCGATCACCATCGTCCGCCGGCCATGGCGCGAGCGATCGGCCAGGCGCCGGGGGAGGTGTTGGACAGCACCGTGCAGGTGGTGCCGGTGTGCGGGTCGTGAGTCGACTTGAACGACACCCCGGCGTCGCTGCCGACGAGCATCACCGTGTCGGTGCCGCCGCGCAGCCAGAAGCCCAGCGCGTACTGCACCGGTTCGTCCTCGGGCACGTCGAACCGCGGGCGCACGACCTCCTCGACGTCGGGCACGATCCGCCCGGCGAACAGGGCGCGCCAGAACGCCGACATGTCCGCCGCGGTGGTGTGGATGCCGCCGTCGCCGGTGGCCAGCACCGGCAGGTGGAATACGTTGGAGCGGTCCACGCCGTCGATCGGCAGGTAGCCGACGGCCGCGTCGCCGGGCAGTTCGTCGGAGCGCAGGAAGTCGGTCCTGGTCATGCCGGCGGGCCGCAGGACGCGTTCGCGGACCAGGTCGTGGTAGCCGGTGCCGCTCGCGCGTTCGGCGAGCAGGGCGAGGACGACGAAGCCGCTGTTGCAGTAGCTGAACCGTTCGCCCGCGGGGAACTTGGCCGGGTGGCCGTCGAGCAGCGGCAGGAACGCCTCGGTGGTCGTCAGTTCGTGCGCGGCGCCGACGACGTAGTCGGTGAGCTCGTGGCCGGCTTCCTCGTCTACGTAGTCGCCGATGCCGGAGGTGTGGGTGAGCAGGTGCTCGACGGTCACGTCGTCCGCGATCAGCGGCAGGTCGTCGCCGAGCAGCGAACGGGCCGCGGTGTCCAGGGCCAGCTTGCCCTCGTGCACCAGCGAGAGCACGGCCAGCGCGGTGAAACCCTTGCTGCCGCTGGCGATGCCGAACCTGGTGTCGACGGTGTTGGGCACCCAGTGGGCGCGGTCGGCGAGCCCGTAGGCGCGTGCGATCTCGACCTCTCCGCCGTGGTCGAGCCACGCGACCCCGGAGAAGTCCTCTTCCTCTGCTGTGCGGTCGATCTCCCCCTGCACCATCCAGGCAGGGTAGGTCCGGTGAACGCGCCGGACGAACGATTTACCGCTCACTCACCGGGGACCACGATGCCCATCTCGTAGGCGGCCACGATCGCCTGCGCCCGGTCGCGCACGCCGAGCTTCGCGAACACCCGGCTGACGTGCGTCTTCGCCGTCTGCTCGACGATCACCAGCGCGGCGGCGATCTCGGTGTTCGAGAGGCCGCGCGCGACCAGCCGGAGCACCTTCAGCTCCTGCGCGGTCAGCCGGTCGGCGCGTTCGGGCCGCACCGCGCCTGGGCGGCGGGCGGCGAACTCCGCGACCAGCCGACGGGTCACGGCGGGCGCGAACAGGGCGTTGCCGGCCGCCACCACCCGCACGGCGTTGACGAGGTCCTCCAGCGGGGCGTCCTTGAGCAGGAAGCCGGAGGCGCCGACCCGCAGGGCGCCGTAGACGTACTCGTCGACGTCGAACGTCGTCAGCATCAGCACGCGGGTGCCGAGGTCCGGGGTGCCGAGGATCAGCCGGGTGGCCTCCAGGCCGTCCATCACCGGCATGCGCACGTCCATCAGCACGACGTCGGGGCGGTCGCGGACGGCCGCGTGCACGGCGTCGGCGCCGTTGCTCGCCTCGCCGACCACGGTGATGTCCGGCTGTGCGGCGAGCACGGCGCGGAAGCTCTGCCGGACCATCGTCTGGTCGTCGGCGATCAGCACTGTCGTGTTCACGGCTGGTCCTCGTTCCCGGTCAGGGGCAGCGTGACCGCCACGACGAAACCACCCCGTTCGCCCGGACCCGCGACGATCGTGCCGCGCAGGGTCGCGACCCGCTCCCGCATGCCGAGCAGGCCGTGCTTGGCCCGGTCGTCCGTCGGCGGCCCGGGTTCGGCGGCGGCGCTGTTGCGCACCACCACACGCAGGTCGGCGCCCGCCGTGACGCGCACGTCCACAGTGGACCCCGGGGCGTGCCGGACGGCGTTGCTCAGCGCCTCCTGCACGATCCGGTACGCCGACAGCGCGACACCGCCGGGCACGCCGCTCACGTCGCCGTCGAACCGCACGGTCACCGCGACTCCGGCGCTGCGCAGGCGGTCGACCAGCTCGGCGATCTGCTCCACGCGCGGCTGGGGCGCGGTCTCGGCCTCGCCGTTCTCGTTGCGCAGCACGCCGAGCAGCCGCCGCATCTCGGTCAGGCCCTCCCGCGCGGTCTCCTGCATCTCGGCGAACTCGCCCTCCAGCTCCGCCGACAGGCCGGGGAACCGGTACCGCGCGCTCCCGGCCCGCAGCGCCAGCACGGACATGTGGTGCGCCACCACGTCGTGCAGCTCGCGGGCGATGACCGCGCGTTCCTGCAGCGTGGCGGCGCGGACCTCCTCGACCTCGCGGCGCCGGGACTGCTCGTTGCGGTCGGCCTCGGCCACGCGCCGCAACCGCATCGCGTTGCCCACGACGAGCACACCGCCCACGATGGCACCGACCAGGAAGATGTCCCGGTAGTCCCACATGTGCGCCCACACGACGACCATCGAGAAGAAGAACACCCACACGAGCACGGTCTGCCGGTAGGCCTGGGCGGTGGTCAGCAGTGCCGCCGCGGCTGCGAGGACCGTGCCGGGCGTCCACGGCCAGCCCCACGCCGAGCGGAAGTCGTGCAGGACCACCGGTTCGAACACCATCACGACCGCGAGCATCCGCCACGCCCACAGCGGGTGGACCTGCGTCAGCAGCACGGCGGCGACGGCGAGACCGGTGAACCACCACGCGGGGATCGACGAGTAGGTGAACCGCAGCTCGGCCGGGCCGACCACGTTCAGGAAGACCACCCAGGACGCGACGCCGAGCACGAGCACGATCCGGAGGCGCCGCCAGCCCGCCGACGCCGGCGTCCTGACCAGCCTGCTCGCCGAGAACAACGTGAACACGCCGGCGGCGAGGAACTGCCGCACCACGGCACCCCTCATCCGCCCCACCGCCCCGGAAGATCATCCACTCGCGCCGAACCTACTCCACCCCCGGACAGGAGGCCGCGCCACGCGAGCACCCCACCGACGACCGCGACCAGCACGTAGAGGTTGTCCAGCACGGCGTTCCCCGTCGGCACCAGCAGCGGCCACAGGACGAAGACCGCCCAGACGGGCACCTGCGCGGCACCTGGCCCGCGCAGGAGGAACGCCACCAGCGGCACGACCCACACCCAGTGGTGCGACCACGAGATCGGGCTGACCAGCAGCCCGCAGAACGCTGTGACCAGCAGCGCCCCCAGGGGCTCACCGCGCAGGTGCGCCCGCCGGGCCAGCACCGCCGCCGCGGCCACGCAGCCCAGGCAGAGCGCCGCGACCAGCAGGGGAGCCCACGGTGCCGCACCGGTCAGCCGCTGCACCGCACCGGAGATCGACTGGTTGGCGAGGTGCCCGTTGCCCGTCGCGTCGTTGCCGCGGAGGACCGCCGACCCCCAGTACCGCAGCGAGTCACCGGGCAGCAGCAGGAACCCGAGCAGCTGCAGACCGCCGAACACCGCCAGCGCCCGCCCCGCGTCCCGCACCCGCCCGGTGACCAGCAGGTGCAGCACGAACACCAACGGCGTCAGCTTCACCGCCGCGGCGATCCCGACCAGCACGCCGGAGAACCGGCCCTGCCGCAGCACGTCGACCACGACGACGGCCATGAGCAGCACGTTGACCTGTCCGTACCCGACGGTCCGCCACACCGGTTCGAGACCGAACACCGCCGCGAACAGCAGCGGTGACGGCGTCCGGCCGGTGGTCCACCGCAGCACCACGCCCACGCCGAACGCGGTGGCGGCGGCGAACACCGCCCACGTGAGCTGGGTCGGCAGCACCGCCAGCGGCGTGAACAGCACGGCCGCGACCGGCGGGTAGGTGAACGGCAGGTCGACCGCCCACTCCGGTGTGGCGGTGAGGTGGTCGTACAACGCCTCACCGCGGAGCACGGCCAGCGCGCCGGAGCGGTACACCGCGCTGTCGAGGCCCAGCGGCAGCCGCAGCGCCCACCCGGCCAGTCCGAACAGGACGAACGAACCGGCGAGGAGCACCGGGGCGGAACGGGAGCTGAGCACATCGGGAACGCTAGGGGGACGGCGCCGTGGCGTCGTCGTGCCCCGGCGCCCACCGCGAGCGCTACCGCGGTAGCGGGTGTTCGGGCGTGCTACCGGGGTAGCACGGAACGCCTTCACCACCGACCGTCCTCACGCAACAGCCCGGTGACGGACGCCGGGGAAGCCGGTCGAAAGCGTTACCTTGGCTTCATGAGCAACAACGGGGAGGGGCGCGACGGAGCGCTCGTGCAGTCCGTCGACCGGGCCATCGCCGTCCTGGAGCTGTTGGCGCGCAACGGCGAGGCCGGCATCACCGAGATCGCGGCCGAGCTCGGCGTGCACAAGTCCTCCGCGTCCAGACTCGTCTACACCCTGCGCGCCCGCGACCTCGTCGAGCAGAACGGGGAGCGCGGACCGTTCCGGATCGGACTGGGCATGCTCCGGTTCGCGGGCGCCGTCACCGGCCGGCTCGACTACGCCCGGCTGGGTGGCCCGGTCTGCTCGGCGCTCGCCGACCAGCTGGGGGAGACGGTCAACATCGCCGTCCTCGACGGCGACAACGCGCTCAACGTCAGCCAGGCCCGCGGCAGCTCCGCCGTGGCGGCGCAGAACTGGGTCGGCCAGCGCACGCCGCTGCACGCCACGTCCAGCGGCAAGGTCCTGCTCGCCGGTGCGTCCGGTGCGGACCGGGAACGCGTGCTCGGCGGCGACCTGGAGGCCTGCGCGCCGCGCACGATCACCGATCCGGTGCGGCTGCGGGAGGAGTTGCGGCGCACCGCCACGGACGGTTACGCGACCTGCTTCGAGGAGCTCGAACCCGGCCTGCACGCGGTCGCCGTCCCGGTGTTCGGCGCGCACGGCGACGTGGTGGCCGCGATCAGCGCCGCCGGACCGGCCTACCGGCTCTCGCAGAAGCGCGTGCCCGAGGTCGTCGAGGAGCTGCGCGCCGCGTCCCGCGACCTCTCGGCCCGCCTGGGGCACCCCGCCTGACCGACCCCGCCCGCCGCGGCGACCGGCGCCAAGGTCAGATCAGGGCCCGGATCGCCCGCTCGAACCCGATGACGTGCTGGGAGGCCAGCTCGGCCGCCTTCTCGGCGTCGCCCTCGACGATCGCGGTCAGCAACGGCACGTGCTCGTCGACGTGCCCGGCCATCCCGGACAGGCGCGGCAGGAACACGCACCAGATGCGGGTGGCGAGGTTGTCGTAGGAGATGAGCGTGTCCTCCAGGAACGGGTTGTGCACGCACCGGTAGATCGCGCGGTGCACGTCCACGTCGGCGCGCAGCAGCGCGGTGTTGTCGCCCGGCCGGGCTGCGGTCTCCAGCTGGGACCGCAGCCCGGTCAGGGCGGCCCGGTCCGCTGCGGTCGCGCGCTCGGCCGCGGCGGCGGCGGCCAGCGGTTCGAGCGTGCGGCGCACCTCGGAGACGTGGGAGAGGTCGGAGATGTTCACGTCGGTGGCGAACGTGCCGCGGCGGGGGAAGGCGACGACGAGCCGTTCCTGCTCCAGGCGCTTGAGCGCCTCGCGGATCGGCGTGCGGCCGACGCCGAGCTCCGCGCGCAGCCGGTCCTCGTTGATGGGCTCGCCCGGCCTGATCTCCAGCATCACCAGCCGGTCGCGCAGCACGGCGTACGCCCGTTCGGTGAGCGAGACGGCCGCCGGCTCGTCGTTGACCCGTGCGTTCATGTGACCTACGGTAACCCACAGACTGATATACCAGAAGTCGACCAGGTGATTCCCGCTGGAGGCGTCGCATGACCAGCCCGCCAGGAGCCCATCTGCCCGAGCACCCGGACTTCCTGTGGGAGAACCCGGAGCCGAAGGCCTCCTACGACGTCGTGGTCGTCGGCGGCGGGGGCCACGGCCTGGCCACCGCCTACTACCTCGCGAAGGTCCACGGCATCACGAACGTGGCGGTGCTGGAGAAGGGCTGGCTCGCGGGCGGCAACATGGCCCGCAACACCACGATCATCCGGTCGAACTACCTGTGGGACGAGAGCTCCGGCATCTACGAGCACTCGCTCAAGCTCTGGGAGGGCCTGGAGGACGACCTCGGCTACCCGGTCCTGTTCGACCAGCGCGGCGTGCTGAACCTCGCGCACAGCCTCCAGGACGTCCGCGACAGCGTCCGGCGGGTCAACGCCAACCGCCTCAACGGCATCGACGCCGAGTGGGTGGACCCCGACGGCGTCGAGGAACTCTGCCCGATCGTCAACACCTCGCCGGACGTGCGCTACCCGGTGCTGGGCGCGACCTACCAGCCGCGTGCGGGCATCGCGAAGCACGACTACGTGGCCTGGGGCTACGCGCGGGCCGCGCACGCCATGGGCGTCGACCTGATCCAGAACTGCGAGGTCACCGGCCTGGAAACGGCTCACGGCCGGATCACCGCGGTGCGGACGTCGCGTGGCCGGATCGCCGCGGGCAAGGTCGCGTTGTGCGCGGCCGGCCACAGCTCCGTGCTCGCGCAGATGGTCGGCCTGCGGCTGCCACTCGCCTCGCACCCGTTGCAGGCCCTGGTGTCCGAACTGCTCGAACCCGTGCACCCGACCGTCGTGATGTCCAACGCGGTGCACGTCTACGTCTCCCAGGCGCACAAGGGCGAACTGGTGATGGGCGCGGGCATCGACAGCTACAACGGCTACGGCCAGCGGGGTTCGTTCCACGTCATCGAGGAGCAGATGGCCGCGGCGCTGGAGCTGTTCCCGGTGTTCGCGCGGGCACACCTGCTGCGGACGTGGGCGGGCATCGTCGACGTCTCGCCGGACGCCTCGCCGATCGTCGGCCTCACCCCGGTCGGCGGCCTGTACCTCAACTGCGGCTGGGGGACCGGCGGGTTCAAGGCCACGCCCGGTGTCGGCGACTGCTTCGCGCACACCGTCGCGCACGACGAACCGCACCCGTACAACGAGCCGTTCACCCTCGACCGCTTCACCACCGGCGCCCTCGTCGACGAGCACGGCGCCGCCGCCGTCGCGCATTAGGGCCTGTGTCGAGGTCCGTGTTCGCGACAGCCGGGCCTGAGGCGGCCCCAGGGGGCACGGGCGGACAGCCCACGTACAACACCGCGGTATGCGGGCTGTCCGCCCGCACCGCCAGGAACCACCTCAGGCACGACTCTCATCGAACAGGACCTCGACACAGGCCCTGGCAGGAGCTGACGATGCAACTCATCCCGTGCCCGTGGTGCGGACCGCGCGAGGAAGCCGAGTTCCACTACGGCGGCCAGGCCCACGTCGCCTACCCCGAGGACCCGTCGGTGCTCACCGACGAGCAGTGGGCGCAGTACGTGTTCTTCCGGGACAACCCCAGCGGCCCGTTCGCCGAGCGCTGGAGCCACAGCGCCGGGTGCCGCCGCTGGTTCAACGCCGTGCGCGACACCCGCACCCACGAGCTCCTCGCCACCTACCGGTCCGGCGAGCCGATGCCGGAGGTGGCCCCGTGACGTTCCGGACCCCGACCGGCGGCGTGGTCGACCGGACCACGCTGCTGCGCTTCACGTTCAACGGACAGGACTACACCGGCCACCCCGGCGACACGCTCGCCTCCGCGTTGCTGGCCAACGGTGTCCACGAGATCGGCACCAGCGTGAAGCTGGGCCGCCCGCGCGGGATCGTCGCGGCCGGGTCGGAGGACCCGACGTCACTGGTGCAGGTCGAGGCGCCGTTCCCCGAGCCGATGCTGATCGCCACGACCGTCGAGCTGTACGACGGCCTGGTGGCGCGCGGCCTGGCCGGGCAGGGACGGCTCGCCGCCGAACCTGACCCGGCGCGCTACGACGCCAAGCACGTGCACTGCGACGTGCTGGTCGTCGGCGCCGGACCGGCGGGGCTGATGGCCGCGCTGACCGCCGCCCGCAGCGGTGCCCGCGTGGTGCTGGTGGACGAGCAGAACCGGCCCGGCGGTGCGCTGCCGGTCTTCGAGGAGCACCTGGACGACCGGCCGGCGGCCGCGTGGGTCGCCGACGTGGTCGCGGAGCTCAAGGGCACGCCCGGTGTGCTGGTGCTGGACCGCACCACCGCGTTCGGCATGTACCAGGACGGGTTCGTGCTCGCGCTGCAGAAGCGCACCGACCACCTCGGGTTCGCCGCACCCGCCGGCGTCGCCCGGCAGCGGGTGTGGCGGATCCGCACCAAGCAGACAGTGCTCGCCACCGGTGCCCACGAACGCCCGGTCGTGTTCCCGGACAACGACCGGCCCGGGATCATGCTGGCGTCCTCGGCCCGCACGTTCCTGCGCCGCTACGGCGTGCTGCCCGGTTCACGCGCGGTCGTGTTCACCACCCATGACAGCGCGTACTGCGCGGCGATCGACCTCGCGGAGTCCGGTGTGGACGTCGCGCTGGTGGTCGACGCCCGGCCGGAGGCACCCGCCGCGCTCGCGGCCGAGTGCGCGGCGCGGGGGATCGAGGTCCGCGCCGGGCGGGTGGTCACCGGCACGGAGGGCGAGGGACGGATCACGGCGGTGCACGTCGGCGACGAGGTCGTCGCGTGCGACACCCTGCTGGTGTCGGGCGGCTGGAACCCGGTGGTGAGCCTGTTCAGCCAGGCCGGCGGCACACTGCTCTACGACGACGGGCTCGGCGCGTTCGTGCCGGGACCGGCCGAGCCGACGGTGCGGGTCGCCGGTGCGGCGAACGGGAACCTCGACCTCGCCCGGTGCCTGGGCGACGGCAGCGTCTGCGGTGCCGAGGCGTCGCTCGGCGCCGGGTTCGACCCCCGGACGACGGTGCCGCGACCGGTGTCGGACGCGCGGTGCACGGGCCGGTCCGGCCTGGTGCTGTGGCGGGTGCCCGGCTCCGACGAGACGAGCTTCGTCGACCTGCAACGGGACTCGACGGTCGCGGACGTGCTGCGCGCGACGGGCGCGGGGTTGCGGTCGTTGGAGCACATCAAGCGGTACACGACCATCGGCACCGCGCACGACCAGGGCAAGACCTCGGGCATGATCGCGGCCGGCATCGTCGCGGAGGCCCTCGGCGTCGAACTGGCCGAGCAGCGGCCGACGACGTTCCGACCGCCCTACACCCCGGTGTCGTTCGCCGCGCTGGCCGGGCGCAACCGCGGCGAGCTGCACGATCCGGTGCGGGTCACGGCGATCCACCCGTGGCACGTCGCGCACGGGGCGGTGTTCGAGAACGTCGGCCAGTGGAAGCGGCCCTGGTACTACCCGCGGCCGGGTGAGGACCTGCACACGGCCGTGCTGCGCGAATGCCGGGCCGCACGCGAGGGCGTCGCGCTGATGGACGGCTCCACGCTGGGCAAGATCGACGTCCAGGGCGCGGACGCCGGCGAGTTCCTCGACCTGCTCTACACCAACCTGATGAGCACGCTGAAGGTCGGCCGGATCCGCTACGGCGTCATGTGCGGCGTGGACGGCATGGTGATCGACGACGGCACCGTGATCCGCGTCGGCGAGGAGCGCTACCTCGTCACCACGACGACCGGCAATGCCGCCAAGATCCTCGACTGGATGGAGGAGTGGCTGCAGACGGAGTGGCCGCACCTCGACGTGCACTGCGCGTCGGTCACCGAGCACTGGGCCACGATCCCGCTGGTGGGGCCGAAGTCCCGTGCGGTGCTCGCCGCGGTGGCGCCCTCGCTCGACGTCTCGAACGCGGCGTTCGAGTTCATGACCTGGCACGACACCGAGGTCGCCGGTGTGCCCGCGCGGGTGTGCCGGATCAGCTTCTCCGGCGAGCTGGCCTACGAGATCAACGTGACCGCCTGGCACGGCATCGCCGTGTGGGAGGCGCTGATGGCGGCGGGGGAGGAGCACGGGATCACGCCGTACGGCACCGAGACCATGCACGTCCTGCGCGCCGAGAAGGGCTACCCGATCATCGGCCAGGAGACCGACGCCACCGTCACACCCCAGGACCTCGGCATGTCGTGGGCGGTGTCGAAGAAAAAGGCCGACTTCATCGGCAAGAGGTCCTTCGCCCGTGCGGAGAACAACCGCGCCGACCGCAAGCAGCTCGTCGGCCTGCTGCCAGTCGACCCGCGGGTGCTGCTGCCCGAGGGCGCGCAGGTCGTCGAGACCGACCGGCTGCCCGAACCGCCGGTGCGGATGCTCGGCCACGTCACCTCCAGCTACCCCAGCGCGGCGCTGGGCCGCACCTTCGCGCTCGCCCTCGTGCGCTCCGGCCGCGACCGCATCGGCGAGACCCTCCACGTGCCGGTCGGGGACGCGCTCGTCCCGGTCACCGTGACCGGCTCCGTGCTCTACGACCAGGAAGGAGCCCGCCGTGACGGCTGACCCGGTGAGCCCGCTGGCGGCCTGGACCGACCGGCTGACCGCGCTCGCACCCGCGCTGGGCGTGCGCGAGGTGCCGTTCCGCTCCCAGCTCACGGTGCGGGTGTCCAACTCCGGCGCCATCGCGGCCATGGGCGGCGCGCTGGGTGTGGTGTTCCCGGCGGATGCGTGCACGTTCACCATGGACACCGGCCTGTTCGGTGCCGTGGAGGTGCTGTGGCTGGGGCCTGACGAGTTCCTGGTCGTGGCCGGACCCGATCTGCAGGCGGTGGTCGAGGAGGTGCTGCGTGGCGCGCTCGGTGGTGAAAGGGGGTCCGTTGTGGACACTTCGGCTCAGCGCACGACCGTGGAGCTGGAGGGTCCGCACGTCCGCGACGTGCTGGCTCACGGATGTGCCGTGGACCTGCACCCGGCTGCGGCTCCCGTCGGCACTTGCGTGCAGACGCTGCTCGCACGCACAGGGGTCATCCTGCAGGTGACCGGGCCCGACCGGGTCGCGCTGCTGGTGCGGTCGTCGTTCGCCGGGTACTTGGCGGCGTGGCTGGCCGACGCGTGCACCGAGTACCTGGCGGTGCCGTTCGACGGCAGCGGCACTGTCGTGTTCCGCTGACCCCGATCGCGGTTGAGCCGCCAGGCCACGGGTATGCGCGGAGGGTTCACACCCGTCGACGAAGCAGGTGGCGATGAAGGTCGAAGAGGTCGAGGCGGTCTCCCGGAACGACGAGGTCGAGGTGTCGGGGTCCGCGCTCCCCGTCGGTGACGGGTCCTGGGACCCCGAGAAGCTGTACGCCGCGGCGCTGGCCACGTGCCTGCACCAGGCCGTGGCGCTGGCGGCCTCCACCGGCGACCTCGACACGACCGGCAGCGCCGTGCGCGCACGGGTGGCGCTGAACCACGGCACCGCCCAGGACTACACCGTCGACGCGTCGCTTTCGGTCGCGCTGCCCAACGTCCCGAGCGAACGCCGGGCCGACCTGCTCGACCAGGCGGTCCGGCACTGCCCGCTGGTCGGTGACTGGCCCGTCGCCCTGGATGGCTGATCCTGTTTTCGGCGGGTGCGCGGTGGGTAGGCACTGCGCATGGCCGACAGTTCAGCAACCACGGTTCGTTGTCAGGTCTCGCAGGCTGAGGTGACGCTGCGGTCCAAGACGGTGCTCCTGGACCTGGTCGGAGAGTGCCGCGTCGAGGGCGGCGCGGTGGCCGGCCTGCGGCTGTCCGCGGACCTGCCCGACGCGGGCGGGCCCGAGGACGGCGGCACCGTCGTGCTGGAGCAGGACGGGGACGGGCTCACCGCCGTGGTGACGCAGCCCGGCGGTGAGGTGCGGCTGAGGAGCGAGGAACCCGTGCGGTGGACCGGGAGCGGATCCCGGTTCGAGACGGGGGAGCTGACGCTCGTGCTGGCCGAGGCACCGGACGCGCCGGTGCTGTCCGCGCCGGGCTTGGAGTTGCGGGTGGAGAACGAGTAGCGCCGGTGCCGGGAGGCGCGGTTTTGTCTCGCAACCCCCCGGCACTGGTGGGTGCTGGCAAGCTGGCGTGGTGCAGCTGAACGAACCGCCTGCCGAGCCGGTGAACCGCAACGAGGTGAACAACAGCCACATCGCGGGCCACGTTCTCCAGGTGGACGCGATCCACGGCGATGTTCGGATCGAGAACCCGCGCACGTGGTGGTGGCCGTCCCGTCCGGCGTTGGTGAAGGCCGGCTGGGTGGCCACCGCGATCGCCGTCGGCGGGTACCTCGTGGGTCCGCAGGCCGTGGACCACCTCCGCCACAACACCTACTTCGACCGGGCTCCCGACGTCTGCGCCGTGGTCCGGGCCGCACCGGACCTCCCCCGGTGGACCGCCGGCGCTGCGGAGGGCGGACCGCAGCAGATCGCCACCGGGACCAGGTCGTGCAGCTGGGGAGGGTTCAGCCGGCTCCGCCTCGCCGTGTCCGTCCGCCTGCACGAAAGCCGCAGCCGTGCCGCCGACGACTTCGACCGGCTGAAGAACCACACCGCGGTGGACGGGCACCGGTACCACGTCGAACCGGGGTATGGCGACGAAGCGCTCCAGCTCCACCTGCTCAGGCCGAACGAGCTCGACAACCAGGTCGACAAGCAGCTCCTGTTCCGCCTGCACAACGTCTCGGTCGACGTGGAGTGCTTCGTCGGCCATGACTCACCGGTCAACCCTGTGCGCGCCACGAGCATGGTCCTCGAGGTTGCCGCCATGCTCGACCACGAGCTGCGCAAGCTCTGAGCCGGCCTCAGACGTAGTCCAAGACCCCGGCCTCCTCCACCGCCGCCAGCGACAACGTCTTGTACCCGACCTCGTCGAACAGCACCATCAACCGGTCACCGTCCTGCTGCACCACCGTGCCGCGCCCCCACATCTCGTGCCGCACCTCGGAGTCCGGCCGGTGCTCAGCGGCCACGCCGGCCGCGTCGGCTTCCTCGGGCAGCCCCTCGTCGCACCGGTCGCAGTGACCGCACGGCCCGTCGAGCTCCTGCCCGAAGTACCCCAGCAGGAACCGGCGGCGGCAGCCGCGGGTGCCGGCGTACTCGCGCATGACCTCGACCCGTGACCTGTCGCGTTTCAGCTGCCGTTCGGCTTCTTCCTCGACGACCGCGACCGACTTCGCCGGCGTGGGTGCACCGTCCGCGTACCGCACGCCGTCGCGCGTGATCTCCACGATTCCGGCGCTCTCCAAGAGGTTCACCGTGCCGGTGACCTTCCGGCGCGAGCACTCGACCCGGTCCGCCAGCGCGGTGAGCGTGATGCCGGGCTGCTCGCGCACGAGCGCGGCCACCTCGCGGGCGCAGTCGAGGTCGGCGCGGCGGGTGTTGAGGAACCGTTGCAGGCCCTCGTCCTCCTGCCGGTGGAACAGGACGACCTCGGCGGGCTCGCCGTCGCGGCCGGCGCGGCCGATCTCCTGGTAGTAGGCGTCGAGCGAACCGGGGGTGGCCGCGTGCACCACGAAGCGCACGTCGGGCTTGTCGATGCCCATGCCGAACGCGGAGGTGGCCGCGACGACGTCGAGGCGGTCGGCCATGAAGTCGTCCTGGACCCGTTTGCGGTCGGCTGCCTTCATGCCGGCGTGGAACGCGGCCGCCCGCAGTCCCTTGGCGGCGAGGGTCTCGGCGTAGCGCTCGGCGTCTTTGCGGGTGGCCGTGTAGAGCAGGCCTGGGCCCTTCCGCTCGACCACCCGGTCCACAACGGACCGGGAGCGGTCGTCCTCGTCGGTGCCGAAGCGCACGGACAGGTGCAGGTTGGGCCGGTCGAACCCGGCGACCACCACGGCGGGGTCGCGCAGGCCCAGGTGCTCCACCACGTCGCCGCGGACCGGGCCGCTCGCCGTGGCGGTCAGCGCGAGCACGACGGGGTGGCCGAGGCGGTCGACGACCTCGCGCAGCCGCAGGTAGTCGGGCCGGAAGTCGTGACCCCACGCCGACACGCAGTGCGCCTCGTCGACCACGAACAACGACGGCCGACGGCGGTCGAGTCGGTCGAGCACGTCGGGGTTCGCGAGCTGTTCGGGAGAGAGGAACAGGTACTCCGTCCGCCCCTCCGCGAACTCCCGCCACGCGTCCTCGTTGGACTCCGCCGAACGTGTTGAGTTCACGGCCGCAGCCGGGGGAGCGCCCGCCGCGCGCAGTGCCGCGACCTGGTCGCGTTGCAGCGCCACCAACGGCGAGACCACCACCGTCGGGCCGTCGAGCAGGATCGCGGGGACCTGGTAGATCGCGGACTTGCCCGCGCCGGTGGGCATCACGACCAGCGCGTCGCGCCCGTCCAGCACGTGCCGCATCGCGCACAGCTGCTCGGGCCGCAGCTCGGTCCAGCCGAAGACGTCCTCCGCCGTGCGCACCAGCCGGTCGTGCGAGCTCATCCGGTCGCCCGCAGGTCGTAGCGCTGGGCCGCCCACTCGGCCAGCCGCGGCCGCAGGACCTGGTACACGTCCGGATCGAGCGCCATGCCGGTGTGGGTGCTGTGCACCTCCACGCACTCGGCCGACGGGTCCTGGCACAGCTGCCACGGCACGATGCCGTCCGACCTGGAGTAGATCGACACGGCGGGCAGTTCCGGCGGCAACGGCGCGGCGGCGGCCTGGACGTTGTCCTCGAAGCAGTCACCGGCGAGGCACTCCGGGTCCATCAGCCCCGGCACGCCGACGCGGGACAGCTGCGCCAGCGCCCGTGCCGCGAGCAGCACCTGCGGGTGCGCGCCCATCGGGTCGAGCACCGGGCTGCCCATCATCACCAGACCGCTCACCAGGTCGGGCCGGCGGGTGGCGGCCACCCTCGCGAGCCCGCCGCCGCGGCTCTGCCCGAGCAGCACGACCGGGCCGCCGGTGGCCTCCGCGTGCTCGACCAGCCGCTGCTCGACCCGGTCGACCAGCTCGGACGTGCAGCCCACGGTGAACCCGGTGCCCGCGCCGGTCGGGACGTAACCGCGGTCGCGCAGCCACGTCGTGGTGAAGGTGAGGCTCAGGTCGCTCGCACCGAAACCCGGCACCAGCACGACACCGAGACCGGCTCCCTCGTGCGGGTTCGCGTCGCGCCACACCCGGTGGCGCAGCAGCCGCGGGATGGTCAGCGCGGCGACGGCGACGTGTTCACGTGCGAGTGAACGCAGTTGTCCAGCAGGGGTCATCCGTGGTCTCCGCTTCCAGTTCGTGCGCGTGCGGAGGAATTAGCCCGGCCGGGCGTCGGCAAACACGGACGGCGGTCACGTTTTCGGTTCAGCAGCTTTTGAAAATGATCAGAACCGAGTCGTTTGCGACGGATTTCGACGGGTAGCTCGTAGGCCAGGACACGACTACGAGCTGAGGAGTCAGCCGTGACCGAGAACCAGATGGGTGGAGTGCGCACCGCGGCCCGGGACGAAGGTTCCCAGGTCGCGCAGCACGCCAAGGAAGCAGCCGGCGAGGTCGGCGGCACAGTGCGCGACCAGGCCGCGCACGTGGCGCAGGAGGCGAAGCAGCAGACCCGCCACGTCGTCAACGACGTGCGCGACCGCGTCGCGGCGGAGGCGGAGCAGCAGGCCCAGCGGGTGTCGAAGCAGCTCGGCCGCATCGCCGACGAGCTGAGCGAGATGGCCGGCGGCGCGTCGTCCGACTCGATGTCGGCGGGTGCGATCCAGAGCGCGGCCGACACGAGCCGCCAGGCCGCGCGGTTCCTCGACGAGCGAGGAGCGCAGGGGCTGCTCGACTCCGCACGGGACTACGCGCGGCGCAAGCCGGGCACGTTCCTGCTGGGCGCCGCGGTGGCCGGGTTCCTCATCGGCCGTGTCGCGAAGAGCGCGACCGGTGGCGGCCAGAGCGGGCAGCGCTCCGGCGGCGGCGTCGTGCCGGTGACGTCGGAACGCGCCGACCTGGCACCGGGCTACACCGAGCCCACGGGATACCCGTCCACGCCGGGCTACGGCTCGACGCAGGGTTATGCGGAGTCGCCGGGCTACGGCTCGACGCAGGGCTATGCGGAGTCCCCGGGCTACGGTTCGACGCAGGGCTACTCCGAGACGCAGGGCTACACCGAGAGCTCCGGGTACGCCGGGACCACGGGTCAGCAGGTGACCGGTGAGACCCCCGGCTACGGCGCGACGCCCGACTACGGTGCCCCGGCCACGTCGAACCCGGCGCCCGGTCGGCCCGCGGCGGGGGTGCCGCATGTCGAGCCCTGAGTACCCGCAGGCCCGCACCGAGGAGTCGCTCGGTGACCTGGTCAGCGAGCTCACCGGTGACCTGTCGAAGCTGATGCGCCAGGAGCTCGAGCTGGCGAAGGCCGAGCTGCGGCAGGAGGCGAGCAAGGCCGGCAAGGCCGGTGGCATGCTCGCCGCCGCCGGGTTCGCCGGGTACCTCACGACGGTGCTGCTGAGCTTCGCGCTCGTGTTCGCGCTCGGCGCGGTCATGCCGCTGGGCTGGGCCGCGCTGATCGTGGCCGTGCTGTGGGGCATCGCCGGCGCGGTCCTCTACACCAGCGGGCGGGCCAAGCTGCGCACCGTCAACCCGAAACCCGAACGCACCGTCGAAACGCTGAAGGAGGACGCGGAATGGGCGAAACACCCGACCAAATAAGGCGTGACATCGAAGTCACCCGCGCCGAGCTGAGGGCCGACGCGAACCGGCTCGTCGACCACACCAGCCCGAAGCGCATCGCCGAACGGCGGGTGCAGGGCGTGCGACGGGGACTGACCGCGATGAAGGACAGGGTGATGGGAACCGCGAGCGACACCGCCCAGAGCGTGCGGGCACAGGGGCAGAACACCGGGCAGGCCGTGGCCGAACGGGCCGAGCAGGCCGGTCAGGCCGTTGCGGACCGCGCGCAGCAGGCCGCGCAGGTGGTGCAGGAGGCCCCGCAGCGGGTCGCCCGCCAGACGCAGGGCAGTCCGCTCGCGGCCGGCCTGATCGCGTTCGGCTCCGGACTGCTGCTGGCGGCCGTGCTGCCCCGCACCGACGCCGAACAGCAGGCGGTGCAGCAGCTCTCCGACACCTTCAGCGATGCGATCGAACCGGCCAAGGAGGCGCTGACCGAGTCCGCTCAGCACCTGAAGGAGGACGTGACGTCCTCGGTGACCGACGCCGCCGGTGAGGTCAGGCAGGTCGCAGCGGACGCCGCGCAGACCACCGCCCAGCACACCCGTGAGGCGGCGCAGGACGTCGGCGGCCACGCCAAGGAGTCCGGTCAGCGCGTGGGCAACGAGGCCACCGGTCACTGACCGCCCGCACATCGCCGTTGTGGCGCGACGAGAGGAGAACGACGTGCCCGTTCCCGTCGAAGACCTGAGGAAGCTGCTCGACTCGCCGCGCCACAACGCGATGCTGGTGCACGTGGAGGGCCGGTACGTGGTGGCCGGCAGCACCGAGCTCGACCGGCCCGACCTGCGCGGCGCCCTGCCCGTGGTGTCCAGGGACGACCTGCTGGACCGGGCCGGTGGCGAGCCGGTCTCGGACCGGGCGCTCGCCGAGGCCGCCGCGGCACTGAGCTCCGCGGTCGACAACCGCGGCGGCTGATCGGGGGGCACCGCGACTTTCCCGCGCACAACCCGTTTGCCGCCCGTGAACCGCGGGTAGCCGGGATCGGCGTCAAGCAGTCGGCGCTCCCGTTCCCGACTGTCCGAAGGTGGCCACTGTGCAGCACCGCTCCCTCGACCAGGCCATCTGCGACGCCCTGGTGCTCCTCCGCGCGACCGGCGGCGCCGACCTGGCGCTGCAGGCGGAACAGGCCCGCAAGTGCCTGGCGCGCGCGGTGCTGAGCGCACCTGCGGCGCCGCAGCAGGCGCTGGCCCACGTCGCCGCCGCTGACGACCACCTGGAATACGGTGAGCTGATGGAGGCGCGGACGCTGCTGACGGCGGCGCGCAACCACCTCCGCGGCCGTCGCGCCGTGGTCGCCGCCCGCGCATGAGGGGGCCGGCCTTAGCACTGGCCGTTCTGTTCGTCGCGGGCTGCGGAGGCCTCGGGCCCAGCGCGGCCGATCGGCCGAACACGCTCGTCACCATGGGTTTCGGCCTGCCGGACGAGCACGCCACCGCCCGCGTGGCGGTCTTCAAGGCCGACCGGCCCGAGGTCGACCTGCGGGTCAACGAGGGCGTGTTCGACGAGCAGCAGTTCCTCTCCTCGGTGGCCGCCGGCGACCCGCCGGACCTGGTCTACGCCGACCGCCGCAAGCTCGGCGGGTACGCGGCCAGGGGAGCGGTGCAGGACCTCGGGCCGTGCCTGGCCCGCCACCGCGTCGACCTCGCCGGTTACCGCGAGGCGGCGGTGCGGCAGGTGACCTACGAGGGCACCGTGTACGGGGTGCCGGACTTCTTCACCGTCCGGGTGCTGATCCTCAACAACCCGGTGCTGCGCGAGAACGGCGTCGACCCGGCCCGGCTGTCCACAACGGACTGGAACGCCCTCGCCGAGGTCACCGCGCGGCTCGCCCGCGTGCAGGACGGCCGGGTGCAGCGCATCGGGTTCGACCCGCGCATGCCGGAGTTCGTGGCCATGTGGGCCAAGGCGAACGGCGCCGACCTGCTCGGCGACGAACCGCACCTGGACGACCCGCGCGTGGTGGAGGCCGTCCGCTACACCGCCGGGCTGGTGCGCGAGCAGGGCGGCTGGGCGGCGTTCAAGGCGTTCCGCGACACGTTCGACTCCTTCGGGGCGAAGAACGAGATCGCCACCGGCCAGGTCGCCGCCATGGCGATGGACTCCTGGTACGTCAACACCCTCGCCGCCAACTCGCCGGACGTCGACGTCACGATCGCGCCGTTGACCGACCGGCGCGGTGCCCCGCTGACCGAGGCAGGAGGGCAGGCCTGGGCGATCCCGAAGGGCGCCCGCCACCCGGACCTCGCCTGCGACTTCATCACCACCATGACCGCGACCGACACGTGGGTCACCGCCGCGAAGGCGCGCAGGGACGCACTGGCCGCGAAGGGGAAGCCCTACAGCGGCACCTTCACCGCCAACCGCGCCGCCGACGAGAGGATCTTCGCCGAGGTCTACGACCCGCGCGGCATCCGGGTGCTCGAACAGGGCGTGCGAGTGCTGCAGTCCGTGCAGGACAAGGCCTTCGCACTGCCACCGAGCCCCGCTGCCAGCGACCTCGTGCGGTCGTGGGAGGCCGCGGTCACCAGGGTGCTGCTCGGTCAGCAGAGCCCCGAGGAGTCGATGGCGCAGGCGCAACGCGAGGCCGGCCGGGCGCTGACCCGCGTCGGAGGACGCTGATGACGACCGCGCGGGAGGCCCGTGCGGGCTGGTTGTTCGTGCTGCCGTGGGTGCTCGGGTTCCTGCTGCTCACCGCCGGGCCGATGCTCTACAGCCTGTACCTGTCGTTCACCCACTACGACCTGCTCAAGCCCGCGCGGTTCACCGGGCTGTCGAACTACCGGGAGATCCTGACCGACGACCGGGCGGCGACCGCGTTGTGGAACACGGTCTTCTTCACGCTGCTGCACGTGCCGCTGCAGATCGTGCTCGCTCTCGGGCTGGCCTCGCTGCTGCGCCGCGCCGGCCGGTCCGCCGGGTTCTTCCGCACCGTGCTGTTCCTGCCCACGATGACCCCGCCGGTCGCGCTGGCGGCGTTGTTCCTGTTGCTGCTCAACGGCCAGAACGGCGCGGTCAACGCGGTGCTGGGCTGGTTCGGTTTCACCGGTCCGCAGTGGACGACCGACCCGGACTGGATCAAACCGGGCCTGGTGCTGATGAGCCTGTGGACCGTCGGCAGCACCGCCGTGCTGTACCTGGCGGCGCTGACCAGGGTGCCGGGGGAGCGCTACGAGGCAGCCAGGCTCGACGGCGCCTCGCCGTGGCAGCAGTTCTGGCACATCACCCTGCCCGGCATCAGCGGCACGGTGTACTTCACGGTCATCGTCAACACCATCGCGTCGCTGCAGGTCTTCACCGAGGCCTACACGATGTTCTTCGGCGCCCGCCCGTCGTCACCGGCCGAGGGCGACGCGGCGCTGTTCTACGTGATCTACCTGTTCCAGGAGGCGTTCGGCTCGCTGCGCATGGGCTACGCCTCGGCGCTGGCGTGGGTGCTGTTCCTGGTGATCGCGGCGATCACCGCCGTGCAGGTGCGGCTCTCGCGCGACTACGTGCACTACGAGGACCGGTCATGACCCGCAGGTTGCCCGTGGTGCTGGCGCTGGTCGCCGTCGGGGTGCTGTTCGCGTACCCGTTCTGGTGGCTCGTCAGCGCGTCGCTGAAGGACCGCTCGCAGGTCTTCGACAACGCCCTGCTGCCCGAGGTGCTCCGGCCGGAGAACTACGCCGAGGTCTGGCGGGCCGTGCCGTTGCTCGCGTGGGTGGGCAACAGCGTGGCGGTCGGGTTCGCGGCCGCCGCGGCGGCGACGGTGTCGAGCGCGGTCGTGGCGTTCGGCTTCGCCCGCTTCCGGTTCCGCGGCCGCGGTGTCCTGTTCGGGCTCGTGCTCGCCACGATGATGCTGCCCGCCGCCGTCACGATGGTGCCGGTGTACCTGGAGTGGCACGCGGTCGGCCTCGCGACCACGCAGGTCCCGCTGTGGGCGGGCAACCTGTTCGGGTCGGCGTTCTACGTGTTCCTGCTGCGCCAGTTCTTCCTCGGCCTGCCCGCGGAGGTGTTCGACGCGGCACGGGTCGACGGCGCCGGGCCGTGGCGGCAGTTCCGGTCCCTCGCACTGCCGCTGGCCCGGCCCGGCTTGATCGTCGTGTTCGTGTTCGAGCTCAAGGCCGCCTGGACGGACCTCATCCGGCCGCTGATCTACCTGCGCGAGCCGGAGCTGTACACGTTGCCGCGCGGGCTGAAGGCGGTGCTGGACCGGTTCGGCCAGGGCGGCGAGGCGCAGTGGGAGCTGGTGATGGCGGCCAGCGTCGTCGCCACCGTGCCGATGATCCTGCTGTTCCTGGTGGCCCAGCGGTACTTCGTGCGCGGCACGGTCACCCAGCAGGTCGAGGAGTGACTCACGGGTCCATGCCGCCCTCGTCGTCGGGCTCGGACTCGTCGGGTCCGCGGTGCGGGCCGCCGGGGTTCTCGTCGGCGTAGGTGGGCCGGGTGTGCTCGCCGCCGATGTCGGCGTCCTCCAGCTCGCTCTCGGCGGTCACCCGGTCGGGCTCGGGCGCGCGGCTCGTCATCGCCACTCCTCCTGCCAGTCGTGGTGCTCGTTGTAGGCGGACGCGACCAGCCGCAGCACCGCCTCGTCCTCGGTCTGCTCCACCTCGGTGCGCAGCAGGCCGACCTTCTCCGGGAACGGCACCGTGGCCCGTTCCTCCGCCGCCTGCACCGGTCCGGGCAGCAGGAGCAGCCCGGCGCCGTCGTCGGAGCGCACGACCCGCAACCGGCCGCGGCGCTCGGCGTCGTCGAGCCGCGGCAGCTCCTCGTCGGCCAGGCGGCGTTCGTCCTCGTCGAGCCGGTCCAGCACGAACCGCCGCAGTTCCTCGATCGGCACGCCAGGGGTGTTCACGCCAGAGTTGTTCATGAGAGAGGGGTATCCGCTCCGCCGCCGGGTACGCCTGCTGGCAGCAGTCGCTTCCGGAAGGAGCACCTCATGCGCAGTCGCGTCCGCGCCGCGGGCCACGCCGTCCACCCCATCCTCATCGTGTTCCCGTTGGGCCTGCTGACCACCGCGGTCGGCTTCGACGTGCTGTACCTGCTCACCGACCGGGTGAGCTTCGGGTTCACCGCCGCCCACCTCATCGCCGCGGGCGTGCTGATGGGGGTGGTCACCGCCGCCACGGGCTGGCTCGACTGGGCGCTGGTCGTCCCGCGCGGCACCCGAGCGCGGCGGATCGGGTTGCTGCACGGCCTGTCGAACGGCGTGGTGCTGGTGGCGTTCGCGATCAGCTGGTTGCTGCGCCTGGGCGAGCCGGACTGGCACCCCACCTGGCCCGCGATCGTCGTGGCCTGGCTGGGTTTCCTGGCCGGCGGCCTCGGTGGCTGGCTGGGCGGGGAACTGGTCGAACGCCTCGGCGTCAGCGTCGAGGAGAACGCCCACCCCGACGCACCCAGCTCCCTGAGCGATGCCGCCCCGTCCCGGCGCTAACCGCCCCTTGGTTTTTCTGGCATCTGCAAGTACCCCCAACTCAACATCAACAGGCACTTTCCCACTACCAACAGCGTTTCCCGCCACCTGCGCACGCCGATCCGGTCCGGCGGGCGGCGACCATGTTGGTAGTGGTCAGCGGCGGTTTGATCATGAGTTGGTGGTACTTGCAGATGCGTGGGGCGACAACGGAGGGGCGGGTTAGGGGCTCAGGTGGCGGCCGTAGCGTCGGGCGGCTCGGACGATCGTGGTGGAGGCGGGTGCGACCACGAGGTCCAGCACCCGGCTCACCGGCGCGAGAGCACCCAGGCGTGCGACGGCCCACCAGCGCGGCGCGGCCATCGTCCTGGAGGTTCGCGCGGTCAGGCACCGCTCGACCGCGCGGGCCACGGCCTCCGGCGCCGAACCCGCGGACAGCCGGTTCGGGGCCTCCTGCTCGGACGGACGGCCGTTGAGGTCGCGGGAGAGCCACTCGGTGCGGATCGGACCGGGGCAGACCGCGTGCACCTTCACGCCTCGCGGCACCTCGCGCCGCAACCCGACCGCCAGCCCCAGCACACCGGCCTTGGTGGCCGAGTACAGCGACAACGGCGGCACGGGCACCCACGCGCCGATCGACGACATCATCACCACGTGCCCGCCACGGGACTCCAGGTGCGGCAGCACCAGCCGGGTCAGCTCGACCACCGCCGTGAAGTTGACCTCGACGAGGCTGGTCGCCTGCTCGGCGTCCAGCTCGGCGAGCTTCGCGACCCGGCCCTGACCCGCGTTGTTCACCAGGGCGTCGATGCGGCCGAACCGGTCGACGACACCGCGCACCAGCTCCTCGCGCGCCCGCGGATCGGTGACGTCGCAGCACATGCCCCAGGCACCGGGCAGCTCCTGCACCGCGGCGGTGAGCCGGTCCTGGTCACGGCCGCAGATCGCCACGCGGGCACCGCGACGGGCGAGCCGCTGCGCGGTGACGCGGCCGATGCCGGCCGACCCGCCGGTGATGAGCACGACCTGGCCTTCGACGGAGCGCACGGCGTCACCTCGCGGATAGCAGAGTGGTGTACAGGGTCAGACCGGGGCCGAACGCCATCGCCACCACCGGGTCACCCGGTCGCAGCCCAGCGCCCCGCACCAGCTCGTCGAGCACCAGCAGCACGGTCGGCGACGAGCAGTTGCCGTGCTCGCGCAGCACCCGCCGGGACGGCTCCAGCGCGTCCGGCGGCAGCCCGAGCTCGTGCTCGACGGTGTCGAGGATGCGCGGACCACCGGGGTGCACGGCCCAGCCGCGCACCTGCGGCACGGTCAGGCCGTGTTCGGCGAGCAGCCGTTCCACGGCGTCCCGCACGTGCTTGCCCAGCACGTCGGGCACCTGCGGGGACAGCGTCATCCGGAACCCGTGGTCGGTCACGGTCCACGTCATGTGGTCCGCGGTGGCCGGATCGGTGACGGCACCGGTCCCGACCACCTCCAGCCCGCCCCGGCCGGACAGCACGACCAGTGCGGTGGCCGCGTCGCCGAACAGCGCGTGCGTGACGACCTGCTGAAGGTCCTTCGTGGAAGGTTGGACGTGCAGTGACGTGAGCTCCAGGCACAGCAGCACCGCAGGACGGCGGTGCACGGTCACGTAGTCGGCCACGGAGCTGAGCGCGGGGAGCGCGGCGTAGCAGCCCATGTGCCCGACGAGCAGCCGCTGGGCGTCTTGGGGGAGTTCCAGCGACGCGGCCAGCTGCACGTCCAGGCCCGGTGCCGTGTAGCCGGTGCACGACACGACGGTGAGCTGACCGACGTCGGACGCGTCAAGACCGGCCGACCGCAGCGCGGCGGTCACGGCCTGGTGCCCCAGCGGCCGCGCGTGCTCGTCGTACAGGCGCATCCGCTCACCGGTCGTCCACGCCGACACGTCGAGCTCCAGCGGGCTCACGACGGCATGCCTGCGCTGCACGCCGGCCGCCGCGAAGATCCGCCCGGCCGCCCTGCTGCCGTCCAGCAACGGGCTGAAGTGGTGCTCCCACACGGCGTCCTGCTCGATCACCGGCGGGAACGCGGTGCCGATCGCGGCGATGTGCGCGGTCACCAGCGCGCCACCTCGTCCGGGTTGTCGCCCAGTGCGCTCGCGCCGAGCCAGTCGGCGCACACGTCGGACGTCGCCGGTTGCAGCGCACCGCAGCGGGCGTCGCGGTAGAGCCGTTCCAGCGGGTGCCCGCGCCGGGTCGCCGACGCCCCCGCCGCCTCCAGCACGGAGAACGCCACCTGCGCCGCCGTGTCTCCAGCGGTGAGCTTCGCGCGCCACACCCAGCGGTTCGTCTCCGGGCTGCCGGGGTCGTCGGTGACCTGCCGCGCCGCCCTGCGCACGACCAGCTCGGCCGCGGCGACCGCCACGTCGGCCCGCCCGAGCCGGGCGCGCACCATCGGCAACGTGTGCAGCCCGCGTTCCCGCAGGTGCGCCACGCCGTGCCGCAGCACGGACTGCGCGACACCCACGTAGACCGCGGCGTAGGAGGCGACCAGCCACTGCGGCATCACCTGGGCCAGCAGCAGCGCGGCCCCCTCGATCCCGCCGACCAGCGCGTCCTCGCCCACCTCGACGTCGAGGTCGAGGTCGTGGCTCGTGGTGGCGCGCATCCCGAGCGCGTCCCAGGTGGGCCTGACCTCGACGCCGGGACCGGCCGGCACGAGGAAGTACGACACCTTCGGTTCCTCCGACGTGCTGTCCCGCGCGGCCACGAGGTAGGCGTCGGCGTGTCCCGCGCCGGAGACGAACGTCTTCGCGCCGGTGATCCGGAAACCGGAACCGGTGCGCTCGTAGGAGGTCCGCACCTGCGACAGCCGCGAGCCGACGCCGCGTTCGCTCATCGCCACCGCGTACAGGGCGCCTTCCGCGGCAGCGGCCAGCACCCGGTCGCGGGAGGCGAAGAAGCTCTCCGGCGCACCGAACTGGCGCACCAGCTCGTCGGGGGTGTGAGCGAGCGCACCGGTGACCGACGCGTGCATGTTGAAGATCAACGCCGTCGCCCCGGCGCCACTGCCCAGCTGCACGGCGACGTCGGTGTAGTCGGCGAACGAGGCACCCGTGCCACCGAGCCGCTGCGGCACCATCAGGCCGAGCAGGCCCGCGGAGCGCAGGTCGGCGAAGTCCTCCTCGGGGAACTCCCCGGCCACGTCGTACTTCGACGCGCGGCCGGACATGCGGTCAACCAGTGCGGGGAGGTCCACGGATCATCCCTTCTTGCGGCCGGCGCCCTGGAAGAGCACGGCCGTGGACGCGGTCGGCACCATGCGGACGGACCGACCGCGGCGCGCGAACCACGTGAGCAGGTCGGGCAACGAGGGGCGGATACCCCGCAGAACCAGGCGCACACCGTGCCGGGCACACTCGCGCACCAGCAGTGCCCGGTCGACGAACAGCGCCGGGTCGTGCACCCCGCGCGGCGCCAGGCCGAGCACGCGTTCCGCCACCCCGACGGCCACCAGCCGGCACAGCGCGGTGTCGGCCAGCGTGTCGAGCACCAGCAGGCCACCGGGGCGCAGCACCCGGCAGGCCTCGGCGACGGCCGCGGGCAGGTCGGGGACGTGTTCGAGGATCTCGCCGGCGACGACGACGTCGGCGCACCCGTCGGGCAGCGGCACGGCGAGCACGTCCGCGCGGACGGGCAGCACGCCGCGTTCGGCCGCCTGGCGCAGTGCTTCGTGGGAGAGGTCGACCCCGATGTGCCGGTAGCCGCGCACGTGCGGCGCGAGCAGGCCCGCACCGCAGCCCAGGTCGACCAGCACCGCACCGGGAACGGCCGGTGGAACCAGGGCGGCCCGTGCGGCGGCGAGCCAGTGCAGCATCACGAACGCGCCGCTCGGCCGCCACCACTCGGCGGCCAGCCGTTCGTACAGCTCGGGGTCGTTCGGTTCAAGATCGTTCTGCGCGGTGGCCGCCCGCTGGCAGACTGGAGGCCCATGGGTCGCCTCGAAGCTCTCGCGCGTTCCTGTCATCCGCTGCCCTCCGTCGCGGTCACCGTGGTGGCCACCGTGCTGGCCGCGGCGGTCGGTCGGTCGGCCGCCGGACTGGTGGCCGTCGCGGCGGCGGTGCTGGCCGGGCAGCTGTCCGTCGGCTGGCTCAACGACCTGCTCGACGCCGGCCGGGACGCGCGCGTGGGCCGCGCGGACAAACCGGTCGCCACCGGCGTGGTGTCGAGGCGGGTGGTGGCGGTCGCGACGGTCGTCGCCGCGGTGGCCGCGGTCGGACTGTCGTTGCTGTCCGGTGTGGACGCAACGCTGCTGCACGTCGTGATGCTGTGTTCGGCGTGGGCGTACGACCTCGGGGTCAAGGCCACGGCGTTCTCCGTTGTGCCGTACGCGCTTTCGTTCGGGTTGCTGCCCGCGTTCGTGACGCTGGGCGGTCCGGACGGGCGGTGGCCACCGCTGTGGCTCATGGCGGCGGCCGCCGTGCTCGGCAGCGCCGCCCACTTCGCCAACGTCATCCCGGACCTCGACGACGACGCGGCGACCGGCGTGCGCGGGTTGCCGCACCGCATCGG
The DNA here is from genome assembly GCF_055608075.1 of Lentzea sp. NPDC036949. Lineage (NCBI taxonomy): Bacteria > Bacillati > Actinomycetota > Actinomycetes > Pseudonocardiales > Pseudonocardiaceae > Lentzea > Lentzea sp. NPDC036949. The sequence continues at coordinate 714,976 of NZ_JBVJRA010000002.1, read as the reverse complement.
CGGAACCGCCAGCGCGTGCGTTGCAGCCGCGCTGGCGGTGATCACCGGAGTGGTCCTCGCGGTCGGCCCGCCCGGCCCCGTCACTGCGGCGGGGCTCGTGGCGGTGCCGTTGTCGGTGCTGATCCTCGTGCTCGGCAGGCTGCGCGGACGACGGCCGGGGTCGCGGGCGAACTTCACCGCACTGCTCGCGGTGGCGGTCCTCGACGTGGCGCTGCTGATCATCACCGGTGGGGTGGAGCTGAGCGGCGCGGTCAGCTGACCGCGGGCCCGGAGTCGCTCGAACCCGACAGCTCCTTGATGAACTCGTGGCACTGCCGGGCGCGGGCGGAGTCCTCCTCCATCACGCGCCGGAAGAAGTCCGCGATGTCCTGACGGCCCGCGTTGTCGGCGTCCCGCACGTACTGGCCGTAGTCGTGACCGGCCTTGAGCGCGTGGTACTGCACGGAGATCAGGTCGTAGGTGACGTCGTCGAACCCGGTTTCACCCGTTGCCATTGATACCTCCAGTGTTTTGTTCGGCACCGGAGTCATACCCGCGCAGATCCGGTCGAACCCGGTTGTTCCGCGCAACGTCGGGTACTCACGGCTCTCGCGCTCCGAGAGAGGCAGAAACCATGAACTCAGCAGGGAAAGCGCTGCTGGCCGCGGGCGTGGTGACCGCGGCGGCGGTGGCGCGGCGCCGGCGGCAGGCGCAGGGGAAGGGGGAGCGGCCGCTGACCGTCACGGTCGACCGCGCTCCCACCGACGTGCAGGCGGCGTTACCGGACCTGACCGGGCCGTGGCGGGACCAGGCCGAGATAAGCATCCGCGCGGCCGCAGGGGACAAGGGCACCGAACTGGTCGCGCAGCCACTGGGCGACGCGTCCCGCGCCGAGCTGCGGGAGGCGCTGCGCAGGGCGAAGTCGGTGCTGGAGGCCGGCGAGGTGGTCGAACCCGACACCGCGCCGACGCACCCCGGCCCCCTGGGCAAGGCGCTGCAGCTGGTGACCGGAAGGGGAGGTGGCCGGCTGTGAAGGCGTTGTGCTGGGAGGGGATCAACGACGTCCGCGTGCAGGACGTGCCGGACCCGCGGCTGCTGAACGACCAGGACATGATCCTCAAGGTCCGGCTGAGCACCGTGTGCGGCTCCGACCTGCACCTGCTCACCGGCCACATCCCGTTCATGCAGGCCGGTGACGTGATCGGGCACGAGTTCATGGGTGAGGTGGTCGAGGTCGGGCCCGGTGTCACGCGGCACCGGCCGGGCGACCGCGTCGTCGTGTGCTCGTTCATCGCCTGCGGCCGCTGCTGGTACTGCCGCAACGAGCTGTACTCGTTGTGCGACAACACCAACACCAACCCGGCGATCACCCAGGGCCTCTGGGGCGCCAACCCCGGCGGTATCTTCGGCTACTCGCACGCGATGGGCGGCTTCCGCGGCAGCCACGCCGAGTACGTGCGCGTGCCGTTCGCCGACCACACCGCCATCCCCATCCCCGAAGCGGTCGACGACATGAGCGCGCTGTTCACGTCGGACTCGGCAGCGACGGGCTGGATGGGCGCCGACCTCGGCGGCGTGAAACCCGGTGACGTCGTCGCCGTGTGGGGGTGCGGCGCTGTCGGGCAGATGGCTGCCCGTGCGGCTCAACTGCTCGGCGCGGAACGGGTCCTGGTGATCGACCGGTTCGACTACCGGCTGCGGCAGGCGGAACAGCTGTTCGGCGTCGAGACCATCAACTACGAGAACACCTCCGTCGGTGACGCGCTGCTGGAGGCCACCGGCGGGCGCGGACCGGACGTGTGCATCGAGGCGGTCGGCTGCGAGGCGCACTCGACGGGGCCGCAGTACGCCTACGACCAGGTGAAGAGCAAGCTGAAGCTCGAAACGGACCGGCCGATCGCCGTGCGCGAGGCGATCTACAACTGCCGCAAGGGCGGGTCGGTGTTCGTGCTGGGCGTGTTCACCGGGTTCGTGGACAAGTTCCCGCTGGGCGCCATGATGAACAAGGGTCTGACCGTGCGCGGCGCACAGCAACACGGCCAGCGCTACATCCCGGCGCTGCTCGACCGCATCGCCACCGGCGAGCTCGTCACGAACCACCTGGCGACCCACGTCATGCCGTTGAGCGAGGGCGCACACGGCTACGACATCTTCAAGAAGAAGGACGACGGCTGCGTGCGGTCGGTCTTCAAGCTGTGAGCAGGTCCCGTGGGGGTGTGGTCACCGCACCCCCACGGGCATCAGCGGCCACGGGCCGGTGTCTGCTGGTACACGCCGTGCCGCAACGGGGTGTTGCCGTCCGGGGACTGCTGGGGCGACACCGGCGACCCGCCGGCCGTGCCGTCCGCCGGTGGCGTGTTGCGCTGGTCGCCGCCTGCCGGTTCGGCGCCGTCCGCGAGCTGCCGCAACCGTTCGTCGACGACCTCCAGCACCGGTGTGCGGTTGCCGTGCGCCTCCTCGTGCTCGCGCACCCGCCGCAGGTCCTGCTCGTCCAGCGACCGGATGCGGTGCTTGAGGTCGCCGAGCGTCAGCTGGTCGTAGCCGGAAATCGGGAGTTGTTCGCTCATGTGCGTCGGCTACCCGGCCGGGTCGGGGAAAAACGACCGGAGTTTGCCCGTGACCCCACCGGGCATTCGCGCACGGACAGGAACGGGGTGAGGTGTGTACGCAGACGACCTGGTGCGGCCGTGGTGGGAGGCGCTCGGGGAGACGGCGCCGTTGTTCGACATCCACACGCACGTGGGCACGAACGACCCGAGCGGGTTCTCCTGCACCTTCGACCAGCTGCTGGACGCCCTGTCCGAAGTGGACGCGGCCGCGGCGGTGTTCCCGCTGACCGAGCCGAAGGGCTACCGCCGTGCCAACGACGCGGTGATCGCCGCCGCGCGGTCACCGGTGGTCGCGTTCTGCCGGGTGGCGCCCGGTGACGACGCGGAGGCGGAGGCGCTGCGGTGCGTGCGGGCGGGTGCGCGGGGGATCAAGCTCCACCCGGCCAGCGACGAGTTCGCCCTCGACGACGACCGGTTGCACGGGGTGTTCGGCCTGGCGCACGAGCTGACGCTGCCCGTCGTGGTGCACGCCGGACCCGAGATCGACCCGTTCGGCGACACGCTGCTCGCGGTGCTGCGCCGCTACCCCCGTGCCCGGTTCGTGCTGGCGCACGCCGCGCTCACGGACCTGGCGTGGCTGTCCGGGCACCCGGTGGACAACCTGTACCTCGACACGTCCTGGTGGAGCCCGACCGACCTGGTCGTCGCGCTCGCCACGATGCCACCCGGACGGGTGTTGTTCGGCAGCGACGTGCCGTACTCGACGGCGCTGTGGGGCGCGCACGCGGCCGCACGCTGCGCCCGGTACGCCGGCCTGGACGACGAGCAGGTCGCGGGCGTGCTGGGCGGCAACGCGCTGCGGCTGGTGGAACGGCGGGACGCCCCCGACCTCGGTCCGGCGCCCGGCCGGGTGCCGGTGCTGGACCCGTTGCTGGAACGCCTGTACGTGTACCTCGCGGCCGAGGTGGAGGCCACCAAGCGCGGCGAGTCGCCCGGCCAGATGCTCGACCTGGCGCGGCACTGCTGCGGTGTCCGGCCGGAGCACCCCGACCGCGCGGTCTTCGAGTCGGTGCTAGAACTGCTCGACCGCTACGAGAAGCACGCACCGCACCTGGAGACCGGCAACGAGTACGCGTCCGGCTGGGACCTGATCGCGGCCGCCGCGCTGGTCGCCCGCACCCCCGGCACGGCGCTGCCGGGCTGAACCCGCACCACAACCCTCCGAACGACCGGATGTCGTCAGCGCTCCGCGGAGCTACCTTCGCCAGACCCTGCAAACCTGCAGACCCTGCGAAGGAGCTCCACCGTGCGAAGAAGACCCCTGCTCGGCACGGCACTGGCGGCAATCGTCGCCGCGGCGGTCGCCCTGCCCGCCTCCGCCACGGCCCAGGCCGGCTGTTCGGGCACCAACGACGGTGACGTCGCGATCGGTGACAACACCACCGTCGAGTCTCCGCTCACCATCACCGACTGCCCCTCGGCACCGTCCGCCACCAGCACGGTCCCGGTGAAGATCGTCCACACCTACATCGGCGACCTCGCGGTGACGCTGGTCGCCCCGGACGGCTCCACCTACCCCCTGCACAACCGCAGCGGTGGCTCCGCGGACAACATCGACCAGACCTACACCGTCGACCTGTCGACCGAGACCTCGAACGGCACCTGGAAGCTGCGGGTCAACGACAACGCGGCCAACGACGTCGGCCGGATCGACTCCTGGTCGCTGAACCTCGGCGGCTCCACCCCGGCCGGCGACTTCTCCGTCGCCGTGTCGCCCACGTCCGGCTCGGTCGCCGCGGGCTCGTCGGCCTCGGCCACCGTCTCGACCCAGACGACGGCCGGCCAGGCGCAGACCGTGCAGCTGACCGCCACCGGCCTGCCCTCCGGCGCCACCGCGTCGTTCAGCCCGGCCTCGGTCACCACGGGCGCGAGCTCCACGCTGTCGGTCAGCACCACGTCCTCGACCGCGTCGGGCACCTACCCGATCACCGTCCGGGCCGCGGGCGGCACCACCAAGACCGCGACCTACACCCTGACGGTCACCGGCGGCACCGGTCCGCAGATCCCCGACGTCGACGTCGCGGCGGTCAAGGCGCACCTGACCCAGTTCGCCACCATCGCCTCCCAGAACGGCGGCAACCGCCGTTCGACCACGGCCGGCTACCGCGCCTCGGTCGCCTACGTGAAGGACAAGCTGACCGCGGCCGGGTTCACGGTGTCCGAACAGGCCTGCACCTCCGGCTGCTCCACCGGCGCCGGCCCGAACGTGATCGCCGAGTGGCCCGGCGGCAACGCGAGCAACGTCTACATGTTCGGCGCTCACCTCGACGGCGTGTCCGCCGGTCCCGGCATCAACGACAACGGCTCGGGCTCCGCGGCGCTGCTGGAGACCGCGCTCGTGCTCTCCCGCAGCAACCCGGCGATGCTGAACAAGGTCCGGTTCGCCTGGTGGACCGACGAGGAGCAGGGCCTCAACGGCTCGCGCTTCTACGTCTCGCAGCTGCCGTCGACCGAACGTTCGAAGATCAAGACCTACCACAACTTCGACATGGTCGGTTCCGTCAACGGCGGCTACTTCATCAACAACATCAACTCCACCCAGTCCGTGCACATGAAGGCCTACTGGGACTCGCTGGGCCTGCAGCCCGAGGAGAACACCGAGGGCCGCAACCGGTCCGACGACGCGTCGTTCACCAACGCGGGCATCCCGGCCTCCGGGTACGCGATGGGCGCCAGCGCCACCAAGACCTCGGCCCAGGCGACGAAGTGGGGCGGCACCGCGGGCCGCGCGTTCGACCCGTGCTACCACTCCTCCTGCGACACGACGGCCAACATCAGCGACACCCACCTCAACCGCGCGGTCGACGGCATCGCCTACACCCTGTGGAAGTCCGCGGTCGGCAGCAGCACCCCCGGCGCGGACTTCTCCGTCGCCGTGTCGCCGACGTCCGGCTCGGTGGCGGCGGGTTCGCCGGTCTCGGCCACCGTCGCGACCCAGACGGTGAGCGGCAACGCGCAGACCGTGCAGCTGTCGGCCTCCGGCCTGCCCTCGGGCGCGACGGCGTCGTTCAGCCCGGCGTCGGTGAGCACCGGTGGCAGCTCGACGTTGACGATCAACACCACCGCGTCGGTCGCGTCCGGCACCTACTCGGTCACGGTCACCGCGGCCGGTTCGGTGTCGCGCACCGCCACCTACGGCCTCACGGTCACCGGTGGTGGCGGCGGGAGCTGCAACGGCACCAACGGCACCGACCTCGCCATCCCCGACGCGGGCGCGGCCGTGGACAGCGACCTGGTGATCTCCGGCTGCTCGGCCACGCCCTCGGCCACCGCGACGGTCGCCGTGCGGATCGTCCACCCCTACATCGGCGACCTGACGGTGTCCCTGATCGCACCGGACGGCACGGCGTACGTGCTGCACAACCGCAGCGGCGGCAGCGCGGACAACATCGACCGCAGCTACACCGCCGACCTGTCCGCTGAGACCGCGAACGGCACGTGGAAGCTCCGCGTGCGCGACCTGGCCTCGTCCGACACCGGCACCCTCGACACGTGGAGCCTCAACCTGACCCCGTAGTCGCCTCTGGGGAAGTGGCCTCTCAGAAATCTTGTGAACTGGGTCTTCTGAGAGGCCACTTCTTGCCGTGATGATCGTCGGCATGACGACGCACACCGTTGCCGAGCTCGACGACGAGAACACCGCCCTGGCCTTCGAGGCGATGCGGGAGCTGCGGGCACACCTCGTCTCCGCGGACGAGTTCGTGGCGGCGGTGCGGGTGCAGCGCAAGGAGGGCTACCGGCTGGTCGGTTCGTTCGACGCGGACGGGAAGGTCGTCGCGGTGGCCGGTTTCCGTCCGCTGACGAACCTCTACGTCGGTTACCACCTCTACATCGACGACCTGAGCACCCTGCCCGCCGTGCGCAGGCAGGGCCACGGGGGAGCGCTGCTGCGCTGGGTCGACGAGGAGGCCCGCCGGCTCGGGTGCGGTCAGGTGCACCTGGACTCCGGCACGCACCGGCACGAGGCCCACAGCCGCTACTTCTCCGCCGGGTACGTGATCGCGGCGTTCCACTTCAGCAAGCCGGTCTGAGCACCCGGCCAGAAGCCTTTCCCGCCCCCTCGTTGCTGCCCAGGCGTCTGCAAGTACCACCAACACTTGATCAAATCGCCGCCAACTACCACCAACCTGTTCGCCACCTGTCGAATCAGGTTGATGTTGAGTTGGTGGTACTTGCAGACGCCGGCAAAGGCAGCGGCCCGGAGGGGCGGCCGGAGATGCGCCGATCAGCCCTTGGGCTCGTCCTCGATCACGCCGACCAGCTCCGGGTCCTCGGGAGCGGGCATGTGGCGGATGCTGTCACTGCCCTTGTGGTCGCGGGCGCGGGCGTAGCGGGAGTCCAACGCCCTCACCAGCTTCTGCGCCGCGCCCGCGTACGCGTCGTCCACGGTGGTCGCGTGGTGGGTGACCGCGACCGGCTGCTTGCCCTTCGGCCGCGCGTCGATCACGCACTTCTTGTCCTCCGGGGTGGTGCCCCCGTCCTCGCTGAGGTGCACCTCCACCCAGGTCAGCCATTCGCTGAACCGGGACAGGCCGCTCTCCAGGTCGGTGGTCACATAGGCGGCCAGTCCTTCGCCACCGTGGATGTTGTGGTCGGTGTTGACCTGGATCTGCATGAGCACCCTCCATACGGGAAACAAATGGTCCTGGTCGATACCACGGGAGCGGCCGGTTCAAACGCGGCGCCGTTCAGCGCAGGGGAGCTGCCCGGTAGCCGTTCTCGGCGCCGGCCGGTGCGGAGGCTGGGAAGTTCTTGACCACCGGTGCCGTTCGAGGCACTGTTCAGCCAGGTGTGGAAAGCGGTTACCGGGGGGTGGCGTGGCACGGCCGAGTGCGTTGGTGGTCCGCGGTGGCTGGGAAGGCCACCAACCGGTGGAGGCCACCGAGTTGTTCATCCCCTTCCTGGAGGACAGCGGTTACGCCGTGCGGGTCGAGGAGTCGACCGAGGTGTACGCCGACGCCGCCGAGATGGCGCGCACCGACCTCGTCGTGCAGTGCATGACGATGTCGGAGATCACCGACGAGGAACTGAGCGGGTTGCGCTCGGCGGTCGAGGCCGGCACCGGGTTCACGGGATGGCACGGCGGCATTGCGGACTCGTTCCGCGCGTCGGCGGACTACCTGCACCTGGTGGGTGGGCAGTTCGTCACGCATCCGGGCAAGGAGCCGTGCGAACGCCAGGGTGGGCCGGAGGACAACTTCCTGCCGCACGAGGTGACCATCACCGCGCTCGGCCGGGAGCACCCGATCACCGCGGGCGTCGAGGACTTCGAGCTGGTCACCGAGCAGTACTGGGTGCTGCACGACGACTTGGTCGACGTGCTGGCCACCACCACCCACCCGGTCCGGCCGTGGCACCCGTGGCACCGGCCGGTCACCTGCCCGGCGATCTGGACGCGGCGGTGGGGTGCAGGGCGGATCGTGGTGACGACGCCGGGGCACAGCCTGGACGTCCTGCGGCACCCCGCTGTCCGCACCGTCATCACGAGGGGGATGTCGTGGGCGACCCGCACCGCGTCGGAATCGTAGGGCTCGGGTTCATCTCCGGGCAGTACCTGGACACGCTCCGCGACCACCCGGCGGTGCGCGTCACCGCGGTCGCCGATCTCGACACCACCCGCGCGGCGGCGGTCGCGGCCGAGTTGCCGGGTGCCGAGGCGGTCAGCGTCGAGGGCCTGCTCGGCAGGGCGGACGTCGACACGGTGCTGAACCTGACCGTGCCCGCGGCCCACGCGGAGATCGCGTTCCGGGCGATCGACGCGGGCAAGAACGTCTTCGGCGAGAAACCGCTCGCCGTCACCTTCGCGGACGGCCGGGCGATCGTCGACCGGGCCGCCGCGGCCGGTGTCCGGGTCGGGTGCGCGCCGGACACCGTTCTCGGCACGGGCACGCAGACCGCGCGGGCCGCGATCGACAGCGGGCTCATCGGTCGCCCGCTCTCCGCGTCGGCCGTGATGGTCACGCCGGGGCACGAGCGCTGGCACCCCAACCCCGACTTCTACTACACCGCGGGGGGCGGTCCGCTGGCGGACATGGGGCCGTACTACCTCACCGCGCTGATCCACCTGCTCGGCCCGGTGCGCGCGGTGGTCGGCGCGGTCAGCCGCCTGCGCAGCGAGCGCGTCATCGGGTCCGGGCCGCGGACCGGTGAGCGGGTCCCGGTCGAGGTAGACACCCACGTCTCCGGCGTGCTCGAACACGTCAGCGGTGCGCTCTCGACCATCACGACCAGTTTCGACGGGGTGACCACCACCGCCGTGCCGATCGAGGTGCACGGTGAGACCGGCACGCTCGCGGTACCCGACCCGAACCACTTCGACGGTGAGACCCGCCTGTTCCCGCTCGACGGCACCGGGTGGCGGACCCTTCCCGCCGCTGCGGGCTACACGGGAGCAGGGCGCGGAGTCGGCCTGCTCGACCTCGTCGCAGCCGACGGGCAGCGGGCGCCGCGCGCCGGCGACGAGCTCGCGCTGCACGTGCTCGAGACGATCACGGCCGTGCTCCGGGCGGGGGAGGAGGGGCGGCGGATCGAGCTGACGACCACGGCGGAGCGGCCGCCGTTGGTGCCCCTCACGCCCGTGGCCGGGCTGACACCGCGAACCGGTAGTGCTCCAAGGGAAAGCGCCCCGCAGCCCGGTGCGCGTTGATCGTCGAGGTCGGTCGCAGCAGCGTCGCCTCGCCGTGCTGGTTGAAGTAGTAGCTGCGCGAGGTGGCGCACTGTCCCAGTGAGAACACGGAGTTCTCCGCGACCCGCGTCCGCATCCGGTGCAGGAACTCGTCGTTGGCCCGCTGGGTCACCTCGAAGACGTCCGCCCCGCGTGACCGCATCGCCGTGAACAACCGGGCCATGTGCTTCATCTGGCTCTCGATCGTCGTGAAGTACGACAGGCCGCTGTAGGAGTAGGGGCTGTTGAGCGACACCAGGTTCGGGAACCCCGGCACGGTCACGCCCTCGTAGGCCTGGAACCGGTTCTCCCGCCACCACGTGCCCAGGTCCCTGCCGTCCCGTCCGAGCACCTCGAACGCGGGGAAGTTGACGTCCCACAGGTTGAAGCCGGTCGCGAGCACGAGCACGTCGATCTCGGTGCGCCCGGCGGCGGTGACGATGCCGGACGAGTCGACCCGCGTGATCGGCGACGTCTCCAGGTGGACGTGGGGACGCGTGAACGTGCGGAAGTAGTCGTTGGAGAACGTCGGCCGCTTGCAGCCGAAGGAGTAGTCCGGGGTGAGCGCGCGGCGCAGCCCGGGGTCGCGGACCTGGCGGTGCAGGTGCGCCCGGCACCACCGCTCTGCCAGCCGGTTGGCGACCCGCAGCTGCCGGTAGTGCACGACACCGGAGATCATCATGAGCTCCAGCACCGAGCTGCCGAGCCGGCGCACGGCCCGTTGGACGACCGGCAGCCGCGCGAACAACCGCCGCACCGGCGGCGGGATGCGGTAGTCCGGTTTGGGACTCACCCAGATCGGGGTCCGCTGGTACACGGTCAGCGCCGCCGCCGTCCTCGCCAGCTCCGGGACCAGCTGGACCGCCGTGGCGCCGGTGCCGATCACCGCCACCCGCTCGCCGGTCAGGTCGACCGGCTCCCACGCGGCTGTGTGGACGACCCGGCCGGCGAAGGTCTCGATGCCGGGGACGTCCGGCATCCTGGGCATCGACAGGAACCCGGTCGCCGTCACGAGGTACCGCGCCGCCACGACCGAGCCGTCCGCGGTCCGCACCTCCCAGTGGTCGTCCCGCCAGACCGCACCCGTGACGGTCGTGCCGAACCGCATCGACCGGCGCAGGTCGTACTTCGCGGCCACGTGCTCGGCGTAGCGCTTGAGCTCCTCGCCCGGCGCGAAGAGCCGCGACCAGTGCGGGTTCGGCTCGAACGAGTAGGAGTACGTCGGGGAGGGGATGTCGACCGCGAGGCCGGGGTAGCGGTTGACGTGCCAGGTGCCGCCGAGGTCGTCCTCCCGCTCCAGGACCAGCAGGTCGCGCATCCCCAGCCGCCTGAGCTGGATCGCGGCACCCATGCCGCCGAACCCGGCACCGACGACGACCGCGTCGTGGACCATCGGGAACCTCCTTGCGGAATCGCCTGTCAGCTTCGGAACCGTATGTCAGTTTTGTGGTGATCACAAGGGATCGCAGGTCATAGACTCGGCGTCATGACGTCCAGCGCCCACCCGGTCAGCCGCGCCGAGCGCAAGAAGCAGGAGCTGCGCCGCGAGATCATCGACGCGGCCTTCGACTGCTTCGCCGAGACCGGCTACCACGCCACCGGCATCGCCGACGTCGCCGCGCGCCTGGGCATCGGGCACGGCACCTTCTACCGCTACTTCCAGAACAAGCGCGACATCGTCGACCACGTCATCGACGACCTCGTCGCCCGCGTCACCGGCGCCCTCACCGCGGACAACGCCCCGGACGCCGTCTCCACCCTCGACGAGTACCGCGCCCAGTCCGCCCGGATCGGGGAGTCGCTGGCGCGGATCTTCACCGCGGACCCGCGGGTGCCGCGGCTGCTGCTGTTCGAGGCTCCCGGCATCGACCGCGCCATGGCCGACCGCGTCCTCGACCTCTTCGAGCTGGCCGACTCGCTGACCGCCGCCTACCTCTCCCACGGTGTGGAGCTCGGCTACCTGCGCGCGGACCTCGACGTCGCGAACACCGCGCGGGCCGTCAACGGCATGATCCTCGGCTCGGCGATCGCGTCGTTGCGCGCGCCGGGGGAGCAGGAGCAGCGGCGGTTGAGCGAGGCGGTGCGGCGGGTGATGTACGACGGGATCGCGGCACGCGGCTGACCGCGGCCTGATCGAAGCTCAAGCCTTCCCCAAATGAGATGCGCGTCACTCGTGCGGTCCCTAACCTCGGTTCATGAAACTGCTGCTCTGGTTCGCGCTGGCGTGCATCTGCGCGCTCAGCGGTGACCACGCGCTCGCAGCGGTCACCGTGATGCTGCTGGTCGCCTGCGCGACCGACCGGGTGCGTCACTGACCCTTCGACAGGAGCCGGGCCGTCGGCCTGGCCCCGATGCCGTGCACCAGCACGCTGCCGAGCACGCACACGATCGTGATCACCAGGATCGTGTCCGCGGCGTCGCCCTCCGGCAGCTTGTTGAACGCGAGCAACCCGAACACCACCGTGGTCGTCCCGCGCGGCCCGAGCGCGCCCACCAGCACGCGCTCGCGGCCGCGCAGCCGCGACCCGCCCAGCGCCAGCACCACCGGGACGAGCCGCACCACCGTGAGCACCGCGAGGCAGAACAGCAGGACCTGCCACGACACGCCGAGGGAGAAGGTCAGCACCGCGGCGATGCCGACGACGAACCACATGGTCATCGTCAGCAGCCCGGTGACGTCGTCCAGCAGGTGCAGGTCGTTGTTCAGCACGTCGGCCCTGATCTCCGCGCGGTCGGCGGCACCGGCGCGGACCCGGCGCGCCTTGAGCAGCCGGTGCACGTACCGGAAGGCGATGCCGCACACGAACGAGGCGACGAACCCGTTGCCGTCGATCGCGACCGTCGCGGTGTAGGTGAGCAGCGGTGCCAGCAGCACCGCAACGCGTCCGGACTGCGCCGTCACCCAGCCCGCCCGGTGCGCCCGGTCCATCAGCCACCCCAGCAGCAGGCCGAGGACCACGCCGACGACCACGGCCTTGACCGCGAACGGCAGCACCGTGGCCAGCGCCTCGACCGGCGAGCGCTCCTGGGTGTGGTCGCCGGCCAGCACGAGCGCGAACAGGAACAGCGGGGAGACGATGCCGTCGTTGTAGCCGCTCTCGACGTTCAGCGTGCTGCGCACCCGCACCGACAACGCCGGGTCGCGCACCACCCGCTCGGCCGCGGCGAAGTCCGTCGGCACCGTCACGCACGCGACCAGCAGCAGCACCGCCCACGACAGCGACGGGAACAGCAGCCAGCCCAGCACCGCCGCCAGGCCCAGGCTCAGCGGCATCGCGACGAGCAGCACCCGTGCCGCGGCACCGGGGTAGGCGCCCCACAGCCGGCCGGCGCGCACCTCGGTGGCGTCGGCGAACAGCAGCACCGCGAGGATGATCTCGGCGACGTGCTGGGCCGCCTCGGTGTTGAAGACCGCGGCGATGGAGTCCTCGTTGGCGAGCCCGACCGCGACGCCGGCGAGCACCATCACGACCGGTGCGCCGAGGTTCCAGCGGTCCAGCCGGGACGCCGCCAGCGAGCGGACGACCATGGCGAACGCGGCGGCGAGCAACAACGAGTTCATGCCGCCATCTTGACCCAGAAGTCCTAAGAGGACCCTGTTCGGCGCGAAGTGGGACGACCTCGTGTCCACGGTGAAGTCGATGGGCGCCGGAATTCGCCTGGAGCGCGCATCGGATAGTAAATAACCTCTATAACTTCAGTGCTATCTAAAACCAACCCTCTGCTCCGGGTGCCGCAAATCCAGTCTTGTGCGCCAACAAGACCGCCTGTACATGGCCGACCAGCGGGTGGTGAGCCCGTTCACCGGACGGTAGATCGCCCGGTGAACGGGCTCACCGGGCTACCTCTGAGCGGTCATGGTGGCCGTGTCGATCACGAACCGGTACCGCACGTCGCCGGCGACCACCCGTTCGAACGCCTCGTTGATCTGCGCGGCGTCGATCACCTCGACCTCCGCGCCGATGCCGTGCTCGGCGCAGAAGTCGAGCATCTCCTGGGTCTCGGCCATGCCGCCGATCTGGGAGCCGGCGAGCGAGGTGCGGCCCTGCAGCAGGGAGAACACGCTGACCTCCATGGACTCCTCGGTGATCCCGAGGCAGACCATGGTGCCGCCGTTGGCCAGCAGCGTCAGGTGGGAGTCCACGTCGGACAGTCCGGAGACCGTGCACAGGATCAGGTCGAACGTGCCGGCGAGCTGTTCGAACGTCGCCGGGTCCTCGGTCGCGTGGTAGTGGGCGGCGCCGAGTCGCAGGCCGTCGTCCTTCTTGCGCAACGACCTCGACAGCACGGTCACCTCGGCGCCCATCGCGTGTGCGATCTTCACCGCCAGGTGCCCGAGTCCGCCCAGGCCCACGACCGCGACCTTGCGGCCGGGTCCGGCCTGCCAGTGCTTGAGCGGGGAGTAGGTGGTGATGCCCGCGCACAGCAGTGGTGCGGCCTGTTCCAGCGGCAACGCGTCCGGGATGCGCAGCACGAAGTGCTCGTCGGCCACGATGTGCGTGGAGTAGCCGCCGCGGGTGCGTTCGCCGCCCTGGTAGCTGTCCACGTCGGAGTAGGTCTCGACCGAGTCCGCGCAGTACTGCTCCATCCCGTCGGCGCACTTGTCGCACGACCGGCACGAGTTGACGATCACGCCCACCCCGACCCGGTCTCCGACGGCGTGGCGGGTCACCTCGGGGCCGATCTCGGTGACGACGCCGGCGATCTCGTGGCCGGGCACCATCGGGAACAGCTCCCTGCCCCAGTCGCCGTTGACCTGGTGGACGTCGGAGTGGCACACCCCGCAGTAGCGGATGTCGATCGCCACGTCGTTCGGGCCGAGTGGGCGGCGGGGGATGGTGGTCGGTTGCAGCGGGGCGCCGGCTGAGGGGGCGGCGTAGGCCAGTGCCGTGTGCTCGGACGGTTTCTGGTCGGTCAGGGCGCCGGAGACGAGCTCCGCCGGACCGGCCAGTGCGTCGACGACGTCGGCGGCGGCGCGCAGCAGCACGCGGGCGAGCACCGGTTCGATCGCGCCGGCCAGGTGCGGCACGCTGGTGCGGAACGCCACCCGGTGCACGACGCGGCTGCCGGTGCCGTCGGGTTCGACCTCCCATGCGCCGCCGAAGTCGACGAAGTCGCCGCTGACCTGTTGGAACCGCACGACTCGCGCGTCGTGGTCGGCTTCGGTGCGCTGTGTCCAGCGGGCCAGTCCGCCGCGGAACCGCAGGGCGTACCGGTCGCCGTCGTCCGACGGTGCCACGGACTCGATGTCGGTGGCGGCGTCGGCGAAGCGGCCGGGGTGCAGCAGTTGGTCGAAGACCTCGTCGGCCGGTCGTGGTGTGCGCAGGACGACGCTGTGCTCGTTCACCGTGCTCCTCCCCGGTTGATGTTCACGCCCTGCAGGTGGGTCGTGCGCAGCATGAGGTAGTTGGCCTCGCCGAACACGCCGCCGGTGAGGCCGGTGCCGCCGTGGGTGGGCAGGAACGGGCGGAACGCGGAGTGCGAGTCGTTGACGTTGACCACGCCGCCGGAGGTCACTCCGGCGGCGACTTCGGCGACCAGCGCTTCGTCCTGGACCCAGAAGGAGTTGCGCAGGCCGTAGCGGTTGGCGTTGACGAACCGCACGATCTCGTCGAACAGTCCGTCGTGCTCTTCGGGGACGACGACCGGCAGCAGCGGTGAGAACGTTTCCTCCCGTACCGCGGGCATGTCGCGGGCGCGGTCGAAGCCGTCGACCCGCAGCACGGCGGGTTCCACGAAGAAGCCCGTGTCCGATGGTGTCCCGTCGACTTCGAGTCGTCGTCCGCCGTGCAGCAGTGTCGCGCCTCGGCGCACGGCGTCGGCGATGTCGGCGAAGTAGGCGTCGGCCATCAGCACCGGTGTGAGCACCACTCCGGGTTCGTCGGGGTAGCCGGGTTTCGTGGCGGCCGCGGCGGCCACCAGCTTCTCGAGCAACGCGTCGGCGATGGCCGGGTGTGCGATGACGTGGTTGGGGATGTTGCAGATCTGCCCGGATTGGCGGAAGTTCTCCGTGATCGCCGCCGCCGCGCTGTCGAGGTCGGCGTCGGCCCACACGACCACGCAGTCGTTGCCGGCGAGCTCCAGCACGGGTTTCTTGCCGGCGGCGATGGCGGCGCGTTCGAACTCCAGGCCCTTGGCGCTGCCGCCGACGTAGACGATGTCGTTGACGTGCGGGCTTGTGAGCCACAGGTCGGTCATCGGTGGTCCGCAGAGGATGTTGAGCACTCCGGTGGGTGCTCCGGCTTCTTCCAGCACGGGTACGACGACCTCGCGCAGTGCGTGGGTGGTGGCCAGTGGGACGCCGCGGGGGGCGCGCACCACCACGGCGTTGCCCGCGAGCAGTGCGGTTGCGCCGAACAGGGCGTTCGGGGTCGAGGCGTTCTGCGGTGGGTTCACGCACACCACGCCGTCGGGTACGCGTCGCACGATCGCCTGTCCGCCGCAGCCGCGGTGCTTGGTGGTCTGCATCTGCGATGCGCACCAGGTCAGCGTCTCGGCGCTGAAGTCGGCCCGCCAGTACTCGTCCAGTGTCGGGCCTGCCAGGTCGCGGGGCTGTCCTTCGGCCACCAGGAGTTCGACGATGTCGTCGCGCTTCTCCCGGAGTCGTTCGCCGATGCGCATCCCGATCTCCAGGCGGTCGCGCAGTGGCACCCGTGCCCACTCCGGTGCCGCTCGCGCTGCTGCTTCCAGTGCGTCGGTCGCCATCCGGTCGTCCGCCAGGGCGCATCCGCCGACCACGGCGGGTCCGGCGGTGCGCGGGTCGGTCAGACCGGCGTCGAGGTCGCGTTTGAGCGCGAGCGCCGGCATCGTGTCTTCCAGCACGGCCCGTGCCGTCACCGTGTGCACGTACCGGCCCTGTGGGTGCTCGACGTCCTTGCCGTCGATGTAGGCCGGGTACATCAGCAGGTCGTTCATGTCATCACCCCTCGTCGCACGTGCGCGGCGATCTCCGCCGCCTGCGCCCGGATCTCCGGTACCGCGGTGCTCTCGAACTCCTCGCCCCGGCGCAGCGCGCCGAGTGTGAACACCCGTCGTGGCGTGCCCCACCGGTCCAGCACGCGGCCATCGGTGCCGGTCCGCACGCCGAGCCCGACCGGGTCGGGTCGCGCGGTGCCTTCCGCGACCAGCTCCCGCACCAGTGGGCCACCGTCGCGGCGGAAACCGGTCGCGTTGACCAGCCACCCCACCCGCAGCGCCTGTCCGCCGGTCAGGACGACTTCGAACCCGTCCTGCACGGGTGTCAGCGCTTCCACGCGGCCGCGGTGCAGCCGCAAGCGTCCTGAGGCGAGCAAGGCCCGCACCGCGCGGTGGGTGTCGGGTGCGGCTCGGTGCCGGTGCACGTTCCAGTAGTGGTGCACCCGTTCCAGGAACCGCCGTTGTTCTGCCACTCCCAGCTGTCGCCACAGCCGGCGGGTGTGCGGCCGGAGGTGGTCCACGAACTCGCGCCACCGCTCGGGGTCGGCGGACACGCAGCGGCGGGCGAACCGGAGCAGCTCGCCGAGCGAGCCGATCTGTTCCGGCGGGTCCGGGAAGGACGGTGCGCCCGGCTTGCGGCGGTGCGGGCGGGGGAGCAGTCCGTGCCGGGACACGGCGTGCAGCGGCGAGTCCGGTGCCAGGCTCACGGCGATGTCCATCATGGACAGTCCGGTGCCGAGCACCAGCACCGGTGCGCCAGCGGTGTCGGGCAACGGTCCGGCCCACGGGTCCGCGACGTAGCGCGGTGACCCGTCGGGCAGCAGGTCGGCGAGCGGGTCGCCGCCGCCCGCGCCCGGTGCGAGGACGGCGAAGTCGGCGTGCACCGGCCCGGTGCGGGCCAGTTCCACGGTGACGCCGTCGTCGCGGGTGGACAGTCCGACGGCGGTGTCGGCGACGTGCCGCACCACGGCCTGGCGGTCTGCCTGCTGGTGCTCGGCCCGCTGTTCCTCGGCGGCCAGGGTCTGGGCCAGGTAGCGCCCGTAGTCCCGGCGGGGCAGGAACGCTCCCGGTTCCGCTCCGCTCCAGCGCACGAAGTGCTCCGGGTCGTCGTCGAACGCGCTCATCTTCTCGGCGACGGTGTTGAGCAGGTGCCCGGGATCGCCGGTCCGGTACGCCCGGCCCGGCCCGAACTCGCCGCTGCGGTCCACCAGGACCAGCTCGACGGGGACGCCGGAGCGCAGCAGGTGCACCGCGGCCAGCGTGCCGCTCGCGCCCGCGCCGATGACGACGACCCGAACCCGCTCGTCGGTCACGGGGCGGTCCCGGTCGCCGGCGACGACCCGGTCGTGCTGACCCGTCACCGGGCGGCCGCCGGCGCCGTCCTGCTCACCGGCGGCCGCCCGGACGCGCTCTTCCGCGACGCCCCGGTCCCGCTCACCCATCACCGCGCCCGTCGGTCACCGCCGAGAGCGTGTCGCCGACCTGGCCCGCGGCGAGGGTGTTGCCGCCGTTGGGGTCGATGAGCAGGAACGCGCCGGTCGCGACGCAGTCGGTGTAGTCGTCGAACGGCAGGGCGTCGGCGACCTCCAGGCGCACCTGGCCGATCTCGTTGAGCTCCAGGCACTCCGGGTCGCGTTCGAGCACGAGCTCCTGCTCGTCGAACCGGGCGGCCAGGCTCGGGACCCGGCACTTCGTGGTGCGCGTGCCGTGCCTGAGCAGCACCCGCGCACCGGGGCGCAGGGGTTCCTCGGCGAGCCAGCACACGGTGGCGGTGAGCTCGGCGGCCAGCTCCGGCAGGCGGTCGGCGGCGGCGATCAGGTCGCCGCGGCTCACCGGCAGGTCGTCGGCCAGCGTGAGGGCCACCGGCTGCCCGACGGTCGCCTCGTCGACCGGGCCGTCGGGGGTGCCGATCTCGGTCACCGTCGAGCGGGTGCCGGCGGGTAGCACCACGACCTCGTCGCCGGTCCGCACGGCGCCGGCGGCGATCTGCCCGGCGTAGGCGCGGTAGTCGTTGTCGCCGTCGCGCAGCACGTACTGCACCGGCACCCGCAGGCCCACGTCGCAGCCGCGGTCGTCGGGCTGCACGGTCTCCAGGTGTTCCAGCAGTGTCGGTCCGTCGTACCACGGGGTGTTTTCGGAGCGGGTCACGACGTTGTCGCCGGTCAGGGCCGACAGCGGGATGGTGGTGATCTGCTCTGGCCGGAAGCCCAGCGACTGCGCGTGTGCGACGAACTCCTCGCGCACGGAGGTGTAGGTCTCCTCGGAGAAGTCGACCAGGTCGAGCTTGTTGACCGCGAGCGTGATGCCGGGAACGCCCAGCATCGCCATCACGGCCAGGTGCCGGCGCGTCTGGGGGAGCACGCCCTTGCGCGCGTCGGTCAGCAGCACCGCGTGGTCCGCGGTCGACGCACCGGTCACGGTGTTGCGCAGGTAGTGCACGTGACCGGGGGTGTCGGCGAGCACGAAGGTGCGTTTGGCCGTGGCGAAGTAGCGGTAGGCGACGTCGATGGTGATGCCCTGCTCGCGTTCGGCCCGCAGGCCGTCCACCAGCAGCGAGAGGTCGGGGTTGTCGAGCCCGCGTTCCTCGCTGCTGCGCAGCACGGCGTCGATCTGGTCGCTGAGCACGGACTTGGTGTCGTAGAGCAGCCTGCCGACCAGGGTGGACTTGCCGTCGTCCACGCTGCCCGCCGTCACCAGTCGCAACAGGTCGGACGTCATCAGAAGTACCCCTCCCGCTTGCGGTCCTCCATGGCGGCCTCGGACATGCGGTCGTCGGCCCTGCTGGCACCGCGCTCGGTGAGCCGGCTCGCCTTGATCTCCTCGATGATGTCGGTGACCGTGGCCGCGTCGGACTCCACGGCACCGGTGCAGGAACCGTCGCCGACGGTGCGGTAGCGCACGGTCTTCTCGACGGTCTCCTCGTCGTCGGCCGGACCACCCCACTGCCCGGAGGTCAGCCACATGCCGTCGCGCAGGAACACCTTGCGCTGGTGGGCGAAGTACAGCGAGGGCAGCTCGATGTCGCGGGCCTCGACGTAGCGCCACACGTCCAGCTCGGTCCAGTTCGAGATCGGGAACACCCGCACGTGCTCACCGGGGGAGTGCATGCCGTTGTAGAGGTTCCACAGCTCCACGCGCTGGCGGCGCGGGTCCCAGCGGCCGAAGCTGTCGCGGACGCTGAAGATCCGCTCCTTGGCCCGTGAGCGCTCCTCGTCCCGGCGGCCGCCGCCGATCACCGCGTCGAACTTCTGCTCGGTGATCGTGTCGAGCAGCGGCACGGTCTGCAGCGGGTTGCGCATCCCGTCCGCGCGTTCCTGCACCGCGCCCTTGTCGATCCAGTCCTGGACCTCCGCGACGTGCAGCCGCAGCCCGAAGCGGTCCACGATGTCGTCGCGGAACTGCAGCACCTCGGGGAAGTTGTGGCCGGTGTCGACGTGCACCAGGGTGAACGGCGGTGCGATGGGGGCGAACGCGCGCACCGCCAGGTGCACCAGGACCGTGGAGTCCTTGCCGCCGGAGAACAGCAGTGCGGGCCGGTCGAACTCGCCCGCCACCTCCCGCAGCACGTGGATCGCCTCGGCCTCCAGCTGTTCGATGCCGGTGACCGCTTTTTCCTTGGCCGGCGCGCTCATCGCAGCACCACCTCCCGGATGTCCTGTTCACGGCGTTCGGACTCGCAGCGCTCCAGGGCGCGTTCGATCATCTCGACGCTCTCCTGCACGCTCAGCGACGCGGTGTCGACGAGCACGTCGGGGGAGGCGGGTGCCTCGTAGACGTCGCTGACCCCGGTCATCGCCTCGACCTGGCCGGCGTCGGCCTTGGCGTAGAGGCCCTTGACGTCGCGTTCGGCGCACACCTGCACTGGTGCGTCGACGTAGACCTCGACGAACGTCAGGCCCGCCGCCTCGTGCGCGGCGCGGACCTCCTCGCGCACCTCGCGGAACGGTGCGATCACCGACACCACCGACAGCACGCCGTGGGAGGCGAGCATGGCGGCGAGCTTGCCGATGCGGCGGATGTTCTCGGTGCGGTCGTGCTTGCTGAACCCCAGTTCGGGGAAGAAGTCCTTGCGCACGGCGTCACCGTCGAGGTGCTGCACCGCACGGCGGTCGCGCAGCCGCTCGACCAGCTCCCGGCCCAGTGTCGACTTGCCCGAGCTGGGCAGCCCGGTCAGCCACAGCGTGGTGGTCACGTGTTCCTCCTTGTCCAGTCGTGGTTTCGGTCCGGGCCCGTCAGGGCGCGTGCTCACGGCCCAGCAGCTCCCGTGCCACCACGAGCTTGGTGGCGTTCTCGGTGCCGTCGGCGATCTCCTGCCCGATGGCGTCGCGCACCCGCCGGCTCGCCGGGTGCTCGTCGCTCCAGCCGCGGTGGCCGAGCGTGAGCAGGGCCTGGTGCGCGGCGTCGACACCGACGCGCGGTGCCCACCACTTGGCCATGTTCGCCTCGGCGCGGTGCGGCAGCCCTGCGTCGGCGCGCCACAGCGCCTCGAACGCGAGCAGCCGGGCCGCGTGCACCCGTGTGGCGTGTTCGACCAGTGGGAACGCCACGCCCTGGTGCTTGCCGATGACCTGCCCGAACGACTCGCGCTCACGGGCGTAGGCCAGTGCGTCGTCCAGTGCGGCCTGGGCGTTGGCCACGGCCAGCACGGCGATCAGTGCGCGGGAGTGGTCGAAGCCGCGCATCACCCCGCTGAAACCCTCGCCGACACCGCCGACGACCTCGTCGTCCGCGGCGCGCACGCCGTCGAAGTGCAGCGTGGCCCGGCCTCCCGCGCGCACACCGAGGTCGGTGAGCCGTTCGCGGGAGATGCCGTCGCGGTTGAGCGGGACGAAGAACGCGGTCACACCGCGCGCCCCGTCCTCGCCGGTGCGGGCGAACACCAGCCCGTGGGTGGCGTGCATCCCGAGCATGATCGAGGTCTTGGTGCCGGTGAGCAGCCAGCCCTCGCCGTCGCGTTCGGCGCGCAGCTCGATCGCGGCCGCGTCCGTGCCGTGCTCGGGTTCGGTGAGCACCAGTGCCACCACCGAGTCACCCGAGGCGACCGCCGGCAGCCACCGGCTCTGCTGCTGCGCGGTGCCGCTGCGGCCGATGATGCCGCCGATCAGCGCCGCGTTGAGCACCGGGTAGCACGCCGTCGCCTCGGCGCGGGCCAGCTGCTCCACCGCGATGCCGACCTCGACCGCGCCCAGCCCGCGGCCGCCGTGTTCCTCGGAGATCGCCAGACCGGTCAGCCCGGCCCGGCCCAGCTCGGCGAAGAACCCGGACCAGAACGTGCCCTCCCGGTCGTCGAGTGCCGCGTGCCGGGCGATGGTGTCCTGGGCGAACGCGCGGACCTTGTCGGCCAGCGCCTGTTGCTCGTCGGTGAACGAGAAGTCCATCTCCTGCCCTCCCTCAGCCGCTGACCAGCTGCTCGCGCAGCTTGAACTTCTGGACCTTGCCGCTGGGCGTCGTCGGCAGCTCACCGACGTGCTCGACGCGTTCGGGCCAGTACTGCTTGGCCATGCCCAGCCCGTCGAGGTGCTCGCGCAACGCCGGCAGCTGCGGTGGCTCGCCCTGTGCCACGATCACCGCGCACGCCCGCTCACCGAGCCGGTCGTCGGGGTAGGCCACCACCGCGACGTCCTTGATGTCGGGGTGGCGGCGCAACGCCGCCTCGACCTCCACCACGGGCACCTTCTCGCCGCCGCGGGAGATCACGTCCTTCTCCCGCCCGGCGATGCGGATGCCGCCGTGTCCGTCGTCGCGGGCCAGGTCACCGGTGTCGAACCAGCCGTCGGCGGTCACGTTGTCCGCGTAGACCTCCGGGCGTTCGAAGTAGCCCAGGCACTGGGTCGCGCCCCGCACCTGCAGCCTCCCCGTGGCTCCCGGCTCGACCAGGGCGCCGTCCTCGTCGACGATGCGGACCTCCATGCCCGGCACCGGGGAGCCGTCGCTCTCGGCGGCCCGCATCTGCGGGTCCTCCGGCCGGGTGATCGTGGGGGCGCCGTTCTCGGTCATGCCCCACAACGCGTACAGCCGGCAGCCCAGCACGTCGCGGGCCTGCTCGACCAGCACCGGCGGGATCGGCGCGCTGCCGGTGGCGAACGTGCGCAGGCTCGACAGGTCGCGCTGCTGCTCGCGCTGGCGGTCGATCAGGTCCACCAGGAACGGTGGCGCGCCCATGAAGAACGTGACCTGCTCGGTCTCCAGGACGCGCAGCATCAGGTCGGCGTCCCAGTTGTCGATGTGCACGCACGTGGCGCCGAGCAGCAGCGGCATCGTGAAGTTCCACGTCCACCCGGCGTTGTGGGTGGTGGGGGAGCCCATCGCGGTGACCTCGTCGTCGCGCAGGTGCAGCGCGTCGATCTGCATGCGGTTGGTGGCGTGCAACGTGTTGTGGCTGTGCATCACGCCCTTGGGCTCACCGGTCGTGCCCGAGGTGAACATGACGTAGGCCAGGTCGTCGGGCTTGGCCTCACGGCCCTCGATGTCACCGAAGACCGCGCCCTCGGTGCCGGGTTCGCCCAGCAGCGCGGTGTCGAAGTCCCGGGCGTCACCGAGGTCGGCGTCCGAGCCGGCGGCGCCGACCAGGACACGTTCCCTGATCGACGCCACCTCGCGGGCGACCTCCTCGCTGAGACGGGCGTGCGAGAAACCGCGGTGCTCGACCGGTCCGATGTAGACCGGGCTCTTCGTCAGGGTCGTCATGAACGCCAGCTCGCGGCGGCGCATGATCGGCAGCACCGGTCCGGCGACCGCGCCGATGCGGGCGCACGCCAGCGTTGTCGCGAGCAGCTGCCAGGAGTTCGGCAGCTGCAGCGTCACCACGTCACCGCGTTCGACGCCGAGGCCGGCCAGTCCCGCCGCGATCCGCTCGACTCGGCGTTCCAGTTCGGCGTAGGTCAGCGTCTCGGTGTCGCGGCCGTCGGTGTGCCACACGACGACCGCGCGCCGGTCGGGGTGCTCCCGCGCCGCCCGGCGCAGGTCGTCGACGAGCGTCTCGTCGGTGCGCCACCACCCGTTGGCGCGGTAGGTCTCGGCCAGGTCCATCGTTCTCACTCCTGTCGCGGGGTCGTGGTCACACCGGCGCGCGCGTGTTGCCGCCGTCGACCAGCAGCAGCGCGCCCGTGACGAAGGCGGCCTGCCGGGAGGCGAGGAACGCGGCCAGCGCACCGAAGTCGTCCGGGTCGCCGACGCGGCGCAGCGGTACCTCGGCGGCCGCGGCGGAGGTGTCCTCACCGGACGGTCCGCGCAGCGCCGGGGTGTCGTGGTAGCCGGGTGCGAGGACGTTGACCGTCACACCGCTGTCGCCGAAGGCGTGCACGAGGTTGCGGGCGTAGGACAGCACCCCCTGCCGGGCCACCCCGGACAGCACGTTGTGCGGCATCGGCTGGCGCACCGCCTCCGAGGTGATCATCAGCACCCGCCCGTCGCGGCGCAGGTGCGGTGTCGCGGCCTTCACCAGCGCCACGTGGGGGATGAGCACGGTGTCGACGGCCCGGCGGTAGTCCTCGGGCCCGAAGTCGGCGACCGGGCCCTGCACGACCCCGCCGGTGTGGCTGACCACGACGTCGATCCCGCCGAACTCGGCCACGGCGCTGTCCACCCAGCGCTGCACCGCGCCGTCGATGCCGACGTCGGCGATCTGGGCGTGCACCCGGCCACCGCCCAGCGCCTCCAGCTTGCCGCGCGCCTCGGTGAGCCGGTCGCGGTCGCGGCCGCAGATCGACACGTCCGCACCCTCGGTCACCAGGGCGCGGGCCACACCGAGCCCGAGGCCGCTGCTGGCGCACGCCACGAGGGCGACCTTGCCGTCCAGTCCGAGGTCCATCAGCCCTCCCTGCCCGCGCGCACCGAGTAGCCGTAGCGCACCAGCTGCGGTGCCGCGGCGGCCGTGGTGAACGCCCTGGGCTTCCACGGCAGGTCGGTGCGCCACCGGCCGTCGGCCTTGATCAGCACCTGACCGTGGTGGAAGCGGTCCGGGTTGCCGGTCACCGTGTGGTTCACGCCCAGCTCGACCGTGCCGCCCGCGGTCACCGGGACGCTGCCCGGGATGCCCGCGAACGCCATCACCTCACCGATCACCTCGTCCGGGCGTGCGGAGAAGTCCTCGTGACGCACCCGCAGGTACCGGTCGTGGCCGGCCAGCGCCAGCAGGTCGGAGGCGGCGTTGACCGCGCTCCAGTAACCGGTGCTGCGGGCCGCGCTCATGCGCGTCACGTAGCTCTTGTCCTTGCGGTAGGAGTGCGCGGTGGCCCGTGCGTCGCGGACCACGTGCAGCACCCGCACGTCCAGGTCGTCACGGCCCAGCAGCGCCGCGGCCTCCGCGGGGTACTTCGAGCTGTCCACGACCACCTCGGCACCGGCGGCGCGTGCGGCGGCGCGGTAGAGCTCGGTGGTCACCCCGGTCACCCACCGCACGTCCGGGGGTGTGCGCAGCGGGCCGAGCGACTCCGCCAGGCGCAGCGGGGTGTGGCGGGCGCGCAACCGGGTGGCCTGCACGGCCTCGACCGCCTCGGCGACGTGCCGGTCGGCGGCCACCTCCTCGGCCAGCACCTGCGACCACACCGGGCAGCCGGTCAGCGGTTCACCGCAGCCGCAGCTGGAGTTCGTGCCCCGCGTGAGGATGCCGTTGCGCCACAGGTAGTGCAGCTCGCCCACGTGGACCGCGTGCGGGGTCTCGTTGAGGACGTTGCCGATCATCGTGCTGCCGCAGCGCATCATGCCGGTGACGTAGAGGACCCGCATCAGCGCGCACCCTCCTGCTCCACGAGCACGAAGTGCTGCGGCAGGTGCACCGCGAGACCCATGCGGCTGCCCGCCTCCAGCAGGTCACCGCCGTCCGGGGCGGCACCGCGGCGCAGCGTCAGGTGCGAGATGCCGGGGTCCAGGAACGTGGTGGCGGCGCGGAAGTCACCGAGCAGCACCTGGTGCTCCGGGATCATCCTGGTCCGCGCGATCCGCACGCCCGCCTCGGCGAGCCGGCCCAGCAGCCCGGACTCCACGGCCTGCCAGTACACGGCGTTGTGCGCCACGATCCCGTCGCACGACCCACCGGTTTCCTCGACCAGTGCCGCCGCCCTGGTGAGCAGGTCCACCGGCCGGCAGTCGACGGTCATGCGGCGGGCCTCCGGCAGCTCCAGCAGACCGGGCACCGCGCCGTCGTCGCTGCCGCGCAGCAGCACCTGGTTCTCCGTGGTGCCGAACCGCACGATCAGCCGGAAGTCGATGAACGCCGCCAGCAGCCGCGGGTGCTCCAGCAGGCCGGCGGGCACCGGCAGCGACACCCCGATGTCGGTGAGCTTCGCCGCGTCCAGCAGCGGCTGGAACCCCGCCTCCGGGGTCGTGTCGAACGTGACGCCCGAGCGTTGCCCGCGGTCGGACTCCGGCTGCGGTTCCCGCACGAACGGCGTGTCGCCGTCGCGGACCGTCGCCATCTTCATCAGCTGCCGCACGGTGAACCGCGGTCGTTCGGCGAACAGCGGGAACGCCGTGGGCAGGTAGCCGCGGTAGGTGACGGTCACGTCCTCCGCGCGGTTGCCGAACGCCGCGGCCTGTGCGAACTCCGAGCCGGGCGAGCTCTCGGTCATCGCCGGGTCGGCCAGCAGCTGCCGCATCTGCTTGATCTGAGCAGTCATGAGTGCCTTTCCTCCCCGGTTCAGGCCGCGATCGCCATGCGGCCGTGCACGACGTCACCGATGTCCCTGGCCAACCGGCCGGGAGTGGGGTGCTGGAAGATGTTGCGGCCCATGGCGAGCCCGGCCGCTCCCGCCCGCATGGTGGCGGCGACGCGCTGCAGCAGCTCCCGCCGGTCGTCCACCGGTGCCCCGCCCGCGACCAGCACGGGGATCGGGCAGGCGCGCACCACGTCCGACAACGCGTCCGCCGTGCCGGGGTAGGTGACCTTCACCAGGTCCGCGCCCAGGTCCGCCGCGAGCGTGGCGGAGTGCCGCACCAGCTCGGTGTCGGTGCCGTCGTCGATCTGCGGGCCGCGGGCGTACATCATGGCCAGCAGCGGCACACCCCAGCGGTCGGTCTCCTCCGCGGTGCGGGCGAGGTCGGCGATCTGCTCGGCCTCCTGCTGCGAGCCCATGTTCACGTGCACGCTCACCGCGTCCGCGCCCAGCCGCAACGCGGCCTCCACGCTGGTGACGAGGTACTTGGCGTCCGGGTCGGGGGCGTGGGCGGTGCTCGCGCTCAGGTGCACGATCAGGGAGGTGTCGACGAACAGCTTCGGGTCGAGGTGGCGGACGGTGCCCTTGTGCAGCACCACCGCGTCGACCTTGGCGGCGACGAGCTGGCCGATCAGGTCGCCCAGGGAGTCGTCGGGGGTCACCGGTCCGTCGGCGACGGAGTGGTCGAGCGGGACGACCAGCAACCGCCCGTCGCCGTTGCGGTCGATGCGGTTCAGGCGCAGCTTCGCGCCGAAGGATTGCGGCTGGTTCACCGGAACTGGCTCCTTTCGCACAGTGGTGGGGTCAGGCGGGCAGTGCGCTGTCGGGGTCGTGCAGCCCGAAGCGCTCGTGCAGCGTCCGCACGGCGTCGTGCACACGGTCGCGGGCCACCAGGAACGTCGTGCGTTCCTGGCTGCACGACACGCATTCGGCCGGGATGCCCGCTGTTGTCAGGGCGTTGAGGCCCAGCGCGGTGAGGCCGGGCCGGCTGAGCAGGCCGGTGCCGACGGCGCAGACCCGGCCGAGGTCCTGGCGCAGGGTGACCGCGCAGTCGTCGTCGGGCAGCTCACCGCGCACCGCGCCGGCCGCGTCGTCCGCGGCGGTGTCGGTGACGCAGAACCGCATCCGCAGCGGAGCGCCGCGGTGCGACAGCCACTGCACCGAGTCGACCGCGATTCCCAGGCGCGCCACCGCTTCCAGCACGCGCGCACCGCCGTCAGCCGGGTCCCGCCCTGCCTCGACCACGACCTGGGTGACCTTGTCGTCGTGGGTCACCGCCACCACACCGGCGCGTCCTTCCAGGACGTCCGAGTCGAGCATCGCCGCTCTCCCTCCGAAGATCGTGCTTCCCTCGCCGAGCCCGGCCGAGTCGCGCACCACGATGTCCACGCCGTGCGCCGCGGCCAGCTCGACCGACCGCGGGTGCAGCACCCGTGCGCCGGAGAACGCCATCTCGGCCATCACCGCGGCCGGCAGCCGCTGCAACAGCCCGGCACCGGGCACCACCCTGGGATCGGCGCTGGCGACCCCGAGGACGTCGGTGTAGATCTCGCACACCGGCGCGCCGTGGGCGACGGCCAGCGCGACCGCCGAGGTGTCCGACCCGCCGCGGCCCAGCGTGACCACCGCGCCCTCCTCGTCGAGGGCCTGGAAACCGGCCACGACCACGACGTGGCCGCGGTCGAGCCACTGCCGCACCGTGCCGGTGTCGATCGAGGCGATCACCCCGGCACCGGGCGGGCCCACCGCCTTGAGGCCGGCCTCCGGCCCGGACAGCGACACCGCCGGCACGTCCAGCTCGCGCAACGCGATGGCGAGCAACGCCGCGGAGGCCAGCTCACCGGTGGCGAGCAGCTTGTCGGTCTCCCTCGGGTCCGGTGACGTGCTGACCGCCGTGGCCGCCCGGACCAGCTCATCGGTCGTGGCACCCCGTGCGGACACCACGACGACCACCTCGGCGCCGGCCCGGTGGGTCTGCGCCACTCGCCGCGCCACCGCCGCCACCTGGGCGTCGTCGGCCAGCGAGCTGCCCCCGTACTTCTGGATGCTGATCTGCATGCCACTCCGTCCGGAATAAGTCCAGAAGGGAAGTCGAATTCGCTCAGAACCGGTCCGAGCAGCGCCACTCGTGGTGGGCTCGAACTCGTCGCGAATTAGAAGTTCCCCGTGGCGGGGGTCCGTGAAGCTCGCTCAAATCCATGAACCTGCGCGCGGCGAATGCCGAATGCGTGCGGCGCTTCTCACGTGAATGAGTGAGGCCAGATGGCGGTGAAAGAAAAAGAACGCCCGCCGGTGGCACCGGCGGGCGTTCGGAGGTCGGGGGACGGGGGCGGGGGTCGGTCAGGGGGTGCGGCGGGGTGCGCGGTCGCGGTCGTGGGCGATGACCTGCAGCGCCAGCTCGACCCGGTTGGTGACCTGCAGCTTCGTGAACGCGTTGCGCACGTGCGTGCCGATGGTGTTGGGGGAGAGGGTCAGCCGGGTGGCGATCGCCTTGTTCGTCAGGCCCTGGGCGACCAGCCGGGCCACCCTCACCTCGGTCTCGGTGAGGCTCGCCCACAGCTCCAGCGACGGCTCCGGCACCGCCTCCCGCGGCGGGCGGGTCTGCCGGGGGCCGTCGGCGAGGTAGCTGCCGGTGCGGCCGGGGGCCAGCGGGACACCGCACGCCGCCCACGTCTGCCGTGCCTGCTCCAGCAGCTCACGGGCCCGGTCGGGGTCGTCGTGGGCACGGGCCAGCCTGCCCGCGTCGGCCAGTGCGGCCGCGGCGGCCGCCCGCCGGTCGCTCAGCCGGTTCAGCTCCGCGGCGCGGACCACCGCGTCCGGGTCACCGTCGCGCAGGCCCGTGGCGTGCGCGGCCGCGGCGGCCACGCCCAGCACACCGGGGTTGAGCTCGCTGAGCTGCTGCGCGACCCGCACGACCTGGTCGACGCGGTGCTCGTCGGCGCGCCGGCGGGCCAGCCCCACCAGCACCGGTGCGACCGGTGACGGCGCGGTGGCCGTGATCGCCAGCAGGTCCGCGCCGCTGAGCAGCCCCTCGGCGACCTCGGCCGCCTCGTCGTGCCGGTCAGCCGCGCACAGCCACAGCACCCGCCGCCACGCCAGCCGGGCCGCCCCGGCACCGCGGCCGCCGACCTGCTCGGCCTCCCGCAGGTTCGCCTCGGCCGCCCCCAGGTCACCCAGCCCCGTGCGGATCTCCGCGAGCAGCAGCAACGCCCGCCCCAGCAGCGGCGTGAACGGCCGGTCCCTGGCGCTGCGCACCGCCAGCTCGGCATCGGACTCCGCGGTGCGCAGCCGGCCGCTGGCCAGGTGCGCCCTGGCCCGGTGGTACTGCCAGCGCGGCATCGGCCACGCCGTCCCCAGCTGGGCCGACTCACCGGCCACCACGGTCAGCGTCGAGTGCACCTCGTCGAACCGGTCCAGCGCCACCAGCGGCGCGCACAGCCACAACCGGGAGTGGTGCCTGCGCGGGAACGGCCCGGTCCGGTCGGCCTCCCGCACGGCGGCCCTGGCCAGCTCCAGCGACCGGCTCAGCTCACCGCGGCGCAACGCGACCTGCGCCCGTGCCGCGGACCCGAACACCACCGCCTCACCACCGGCTGCCCGCGCCCGTGCCGCGGCGCTCTCCGCAGCGTCGGTGTGCCCGGCGGCCGCGAGCCGGTAGGCCTGCACCGCCGCGAGGTCGGCCCGGTGCTGGTCGTCGAGGTCCGGCCGGGCCAGCGCACGCCGCGCGTACTCCACGACCACGTGGTCGTGACCGGGGTCGCGGCCGTCGGCCAGCTCGCCCAGCGCGCAGACCAGCCGCGTCTGCGTGGCGGGGCCGGGCACCCGGCTCAGCGCCCGCACCGCCAGGTCCCAGGCCTCACCCGTGCGCCCGGCCAGCGCGAGCAGCCGCACCGCCTCCACCACCAGCTCGTCACCGCCGGGGTGGTCGTCACCGACCACGTCCAGCAGCTTCACCGCCAGCTCAGCGGCCTCGACCGGGCCACCGGTGCGTTCCCGCACGGCCTTGCGCAGCGCCTCGACCACCGCGGGCGAACCCCGGCGGCCACCGCGTTCGAGGTGGCGCACGACCTCCGCCGGCGCACCGCCCTCCGCGGCGACGACGTCGGCGGCCTCGCGGTGCAGCGCGACCCGCACCGGCTCGGCCAGCCCCGCGTACACCACCCGGCGCACCAGCTCGCTGCGGAAGGCCAGGCCTCCGGCATCCGGTGCCAGCACCCCGGCCTCGACCAGCTGCGCGGCGGCCTGCAGCAGCTCGGGCACCGGCCTGCGCAACAACGCGGCCGCCTCGTGCACGGTGAACGCCCTGCCCAGCACCGCACCGGCGTGCAGCACGGCGGTGGGGGTCGCGGCCAGGTCACCCAGGGCGGCGCGGACGTCCGCGACCAGCCAGGACGGCAGCGGCTGCCGGTCGGCGCCGGCGGCGAGCACCGCCGTACCACCGCCGACCTGGATGTGCCCGGCCTCGTGCAACGCGCGCAGGACCCGTTCCGCGTCACCGTCGACGTCCGTCGCGATCGCGACCACTGCCGGGTCGGGCTCGGCGCCGAGCACCTGTGCGCACAGGCGCCGCGCGTCGTCCCCGGTCGGCCACCGCGCGGGCAGCAGCCGCGCACCGGCGTCCAGGAGCACGTCGACGACCCCGCGCACGGCGGGGGAGGCCTGCGCCGGGCGCAGCGAGAGCAGCCACAGCACCGGGGTGGTCGCCAGACCGGGGATCAGCACCCGCAGCGCCAGCGCCGTCGCGTCGTCGGCGTGGTGGAAGTCGTCCAGGCACACCAGCACGCCGCCGTCACCGGCCAGCCCCACCAGCTGTGCTCTGACCTGCCGCAACGCGGTCAGGTGGTCGACGTCGAAGTCGCGGTGGGCGTCGGGCACCCCGGCGCTGAGCGCCGCTCTGAGCGTGGACAGCGGTGCCACCCGGTCGACGTGGGTCGCGCGCCCGTGCACCACTCTCGTGCCCCTGCGCGCGGCCTCGGCCCGCGCGTGCCCGACCAGCGCTCTGCGCCCCAGCACGCCGTGCTGCTCGGCAACGAGCACGCTGCCCTCGCCGCGTTCGAGTGCGGCGAGGGCAGCGGTGACGAGCTCGGGGCTGCCGGGTGTTCGAGGTGCTCCCGGTGTTCGCTGTGGTCCCGGTGTTCGCTGTGTGGACGGTGCTGTGGCGGGCTGCTCGACGTCCTTGAGCACAGAGGTCCTCCCCGTCGGCGGACGTGGCGCGTCGTCACCCTCAGGCGCCGCGGTACTACTGCACGTACCCACTCGCTCACCCGCTTGAACCGCCCATCCAGGTGCTAATCGGACATCCGTGGCTGGGCTGATCCCGTGACGACTTTGGTTGGTCCTACGTGCGAAAATACGCGCAGATCCACCGGACCCGCGCCGAATGCCTGCGGGACCCCGTAGTCCGTCACGGGGAAATTTGCTTAGCCGTGAAGCGAGCTGAGAACCCTCTGCGCAATTGCGTTGTCAACGCGCACGCCTGGAGGGGGCAGTGAAGAGGATTTGGATATGGGCTTTGTTCAGCGGCGCGTTCGCGGTGGCGTGCACCGAATTCGCCGTCGTCGGACTGCTGCCCCAGATCGCGCGTGACCTGAACGTGTCGGAGGCGGCCGCGGGCCAGCTGGTGACGCTCAACGCCGTCGCGTTCGCCATCAGCGCCCCGGTGCTCGCCGCCGCCTGCCACCGGATGGACCGGCGCAAGGTCCTGTTCGGCGCGCTCATCGTGTTCGCCGTCGGGCACCTCACCGCCGGGCTCGCACCCAACTACGCGGTCCTGCTGGGCTCGCGCATCCTCTCCGGCGCCATGATGGGCCTCTACCTGGCCACCGCCATCGGTGCCGCCGCCCGCCTGGGCGGGGAGGAGAAGCGCGCCTCGAAGATCGCCACGATCCAGGCCGGCGTCAACACCGCCACCGCGCTGGGCGTGCCCATCAGCACCCTGCTCGGCCACCAGATGGGCTGGCGGGTCCCGATGCTCGTCATCGGCGGCATGGCGTTGCTGTCACTGGCGTTCATCGCCATCGCACTGCCGCCCACCGGTGCCGACGACGGCCCGCCGCTCAAGGTCCGCCTGCGCGCCATCCGCACCGCGCCCGTGCTCATCGGCCTCGCCGCGATCACCCTGTTCTGGGGTGCCTCGTTCACCGTCTACACCTACCTCGTGCCACTGCTGGAACAGCGCGCAGGCCTCGACAGCACGATGGTCATCGTCGTGCTCGTCATCGCCGGTGTCTGCGCCGTGGTCGGCAACGTCATCGGCGGCAAGGGAGCCGACACCGACTCCCGCAAGACGCTGCTCATCACCTCCGCCATCACCTCCGTGGCCCTGCTCGCCGTGCTGCCGATGTCCACCAGCGCCCTCCAGACCATCGCGCTCGTCGTGGTGTGGCAGCTGGCCGCCTGGTCGTTCGTCCCGGCGGTGCAGGCCGCGCTGTTCCAGGCGGCGGGGGAGGGCGGCGAGCTCGCGGTCTCGTTCGCCGTCTCGGCGTTCAACATCGGCATCGTCGCGGGCGCCGGCTTCGGCGGCATCGCACTCGACCAGTTCGGCCTGCCCGGCGTGGCCGTGCTCGGCGCGGCACTCAGCCTCGTGGCACTGGGCTTCGTCGTGCTGCTCGTCCGCCAGGTCGCGCGCCGCGAGCTCGCGGACACCACAGCGAAGTAACAGCACCGCGGTGAGGCCAGCCGGTCGTGACCACCGTGACCCCTGCACCACCGGATCGAAGGGATGACCATGGGACTCGAATTCGACGCCGTCCTGTTCGACATGGACGGCACCCTGATCGACTCCACCGCCGCCGTGCGCAGGGCGTGGCACCGCTGGGCCGAGGAGGAAGGCGTCGACCCGGCCCGCCTCGCCGGCACGGAAGGCAAGCCCGCCAAGGACATCGTCGCCGCCCTGCTGCCACCGGACCGGCACGAGTCGGGCCTCGCCCACTACTCGCACATCGCCACCCACGACCTCGACGGCGTCGTCGTGCTGCCCGGCGCGCTCGACGCGACCACCGCCGTCGGCGACCGCAAGGCCATCGTCACCTCCTGCACCCGTGACGTGACCGACGCCCGCACGACCGCCGCCGGGTTACCCGTGACCGACGTGCTGGTGACCGCCGACGACGTCGACCGCGGCAAACCCGAACCCGTCCCGTACCTCAAGGCCGCCGAACAGCTCCACGTCGACCCGCGCCGCTGCCTGGCCGTGGAGGACACCGCCTCGGGTCTCGCCTCCGGTCGTGCCGCAGGCTGCACCACGCTGGGCGTCGGCACCGACCTGGACGCCGACATCGTCGTGCCCGACCTCTCCCACGTCCGCTTCGAGCTCGCGGGAGACCGCGTGACCCTCCACGTCCGCACCCCGGCCTGAGCATCTGCAAGTACCACCAACCTGTTCGCCACCCGCAGGGGCCGGAGGTGCTGTTGGTGGTGGTTACGAGCCTGTTGATGTCGAGTTGGTGGTACTTGCAGATGCGGGGGGAGCGGTCAGAGGACGTCCAGGGGTTCGGGGCCGTCCGGGGGAGGGAAGGCCGCGTCGAGGTCGGACAGGTCCTGGACGGTGAGGGCGAGGTCCACAGCCGCGGCGTTCTCCCGCACGTGCTCCGGGGAGCTGGACTTGGGGATGGCGGTGACACCGGGCCGGCGCAGCACCCACGCCAGCGCGACTTGCGCGGGGGAGGCGTCGTGGCGGCGGGCGACCTCCGCCAGCACCGGTGAACGCAGCAACCGGCCCTGCTCGACGGGGGAGTAGGCCATGACCGGGATGGACCGCTCCGCCAACCACGGCAGCAGGTCGTGCTCCGGCCCGCGGCGGCTGAGGTTGTAGAGGATCTGGTCGGTCTGGCAGAACCCGGACAACGCCGTCAGCTCGCTCATGTCGGCCACGTCGAAGTTGCTGACGCCCCAGTGCCGGATCTTGCCCGCCTCGACGAGCGCGGCGAACCCGTCGAGGGTCTGCTCGAACGGCACCCGCCCCCGCCAGTGCAGCAGGTACAGGTCGATCCGGTCGGTGCCGAGCCGCCGCAGGCTCGCCTCGCACGCCCGCACGGTGCCCGCCGCGCTGGCGTTGCGGGGGAGCACCTTCGACACGAGGAACACCTCGTCCCGCCGCCCCTCGACGGCCTCGCGCACGACCTCCTCGGCGCCGCCGTCGGCGTACATCTCGGCGGTGTCGACCAGCGTCATGCCCAGGTCGAGCCCCAGCCGCAGCGCGGTCACCTCGTCCGCGCGCGCCGCCCGCGACTCACCCAGGTGCCACGTGCCCAGGCCGAGGGAGGGGATGGACTCACCGGAGGGCAGCCGCACGTGCGTGGTCGTCATGCGCACAGGATGCCCGCCGCACCGCGCTTGTCACCCGTTGATCAGCCGGAACCACACGCACACGACAGGTGCCCGTCCGCTGGGCCGGCCACCGCCGTGCTCCGCCCAGAACCCGGCGTGCACCTCCCGCCAGTGCTCCACCGAGGTGAACCCCTCGCCCTCCGCCTCGGCGAGCTCCCAGCCGACCAAGTCGAACGGCGTCACGAGCACGGCCGTCACCTCGACCACCGCGAGCCGGTCACCGGCGCTGTCCACGAGCACCAGCCGCTCACCGACGTGCTCGGGCAGCTCGCCCTCACCGGTGTAGCCGGCCAGCAGACCGGCGGTGGCCTGCTTCGTCCCGGCGAGCACCAGGGCGGTGAGCCGGTCGCGGTGCTCACCGGGCAGGCCGAGCTCGAGCGTGCGCAGTCCGTCCAGGCGTGGCCACATGATCAAGATCCTAGGCCGCACCCGGTGCGCCGCGTGCGGCTTTCCGGGCACGCAAAAAGCCGCCCCGGAAGGCGACCGGGACGGCTTGAGCGTCTGTGCTCGGGTCAGGCCGTGCGGGTGCGGCGTCCGCGCAGCTCTTCGAGGCGCTCGTCGAGCAGCTCCTCGAGCTCGGGGATCGACCGGCGCTCCAGGAGCATGTCCCAGTGCGTGCGCGGCGGCTTGACCTTCTTCACCTCCGGCTCGACACCGTCGATGATCTTCGACTCGGTGCCGTGCAGACGGCACTCCCACGTCGGAGGCAGCTCGGCGTCGTCGGAGAACGGGACCTCGAAGTCGTGTCCCTTGGGGCAGGCGTACCGCGCTGCCCGGCGCGGAGCGAGATCGTGGTTGCGGTCGGTCTCGTAGCTGACTGCTCCGAGCCGGCTTCCACGCAAAACGCGGTCGGCCATGGCGGTGTCCTTTCGCTCGGCTCAGGGCCGGGGCCCAGGCTTCTTGCTCACCGTGTGCAACGCCCGGATTGCTCCGTTTGTTTCCGGTTCGCTCTCATGGTTGCCCACAGTGACGTCGTTCACTCGTCAACGAAGGCTTCCTACTAATGGATGCGATCGCTCAAGGATCGTGACGCGTTATCAAGCTACTGGGCTTATGCGTCACTCTAATGGCCTAGCAGGCCGCTGGGAAGTCGATCACGCCAACCGGAGTTGACCACTTTGTGCGACGTCAGGACCCAGATCACCTAGCCGGAAGTGACGCCGACAGAGGACCTGGTAGCGGACAGTAGTTTCCGTGGTATCGGTTACACAGTTGCTGTCCGTACCCGATCGGTGCTGTTCCGTGTCCGGCACCGTGTCGGCCACCAGAACCGTGTCCCCGGCCCGGATCACCCGTCCGGCCCGCACCCGCGCGTTGAACCGTCCCGGCACCCCGCACCAGCACAGGACCTCGACCTGGATCGCCTTCAGCTCGTCCGCGAGCTCGAACAGCCGCTGCGAGCCCGGGAACATCTCCCCGCGGAAGTCGGTGGCGAGCCCGAAGCAGTAGACGTCGACCTGGACGTCGTCCGCGAGCTCGGCCAGCTGCTCCACCTGGACGGGGGTGAGGAACTGCGCCTCGTCCACGATCAGGTAGTCCACCCGGCGGCCCTGCGCCCACTCGGCGCGCACCAGCCGGCGGAGATCGTCGTCGCGGATCTCCGCGGCCTCCCTGGTGATGCCGATGCGGCTGGAGATCTGCGGACGCCCCGACCGGTCGTGCCGCACCAGCAGCAGGCCGCGCCGGCCCTGCCGCGAGTTGTTGTGGTCGATCTGCAGGGCGAGCGTGGACTTGCCGCAGTCCATCGGGCCGAAGAAGAACTTCAGGTGCCCCACCACCGGGGTGGTCCGCCGCGAACCCGCTACGGGCACGGCGGACAGGGCGTCTGTCGGATCGGGTAGGGCGTCCACGGCGGGTCACCCTAGTGCCTGGCCGGTGATCAACAGGAATCGGCTGATCAACGCCGACCGGCACCGCGGCGTCCCCGCGCTGTGTCGTTGTCCATCGTGCTCCTCCTGTTGTGCTCGCCGGCCCCGGTGGGCTGGAGATAGCCGGTGCGCCGGGGGCCGAAACATCACGTTTGAATACACCTCCACCGCCGGTACCAGGTCGGTTCGCTGCGCCATGAGATCGGAACAATTGTTTTCAGAGTCTCCATGGCTTCAGTGTTGACTAAAAGAGATGCTTCACCGATGTCCGGCTTCCCGATATAGCTCGCGTCGCGATATATTCAGGGATATGAGTGGTCGGATCATGTCCGAGCAGGCGTTCCTGGTGCTCACCGTACTGGCCGAGGAGCCGCTGCACGGGTACGCGATCGTGCAGGCGGTGGAGCAGCTGTCGCAGGGCCGGACCGTGCTGCGCGTCGGCACGCTGTACGGGGTGCTGGACCGGTTGGTGGCCGACGGCCTGGCCGAGCGCGACCGCGAGGAGGTTCACCAGGGCCGCCTGCGGCGCTACTACCGGCTCACCGACTCGGGGGTGCGGGCGTTGCAGGCGGAGGTCGCCAGGCTCAGCGCGAACGTGCGCGCGGCGGCGGCGGTGCTGCGGGGGAGGGGGATCGAGGCATGAGCAACCTGGAGCGCCGCTACCGGCGGCTGCTGAAGGTCCTGCCGGGCTGGTACCGGCGTGACCGCGAGGAGGAGATGGTCAGCATCTTCCTCGCCGAGCGGACCGACGAGCTGGACCTGGAGCACAGCTGGCCGGGCTGGGGGGAGACGTGGGCGACGCTGGGCCTGGGGGTGCGCACCCACCTGGCCGCCGGCGCGGCGCTGGTGCACGTGCCGGACCGGGCGCGGTGGCGCGGTGAGGTCGTGCGCGCCCTGGGGGTGCTGGGACTGCTGCTGGGCGTGTTCTACGCCGGTGCCGCCGCCCTGCACCTGGTGCTGACCCGCGGCGGTTCACCGTGGGTGCCGCCGGCCGCGCCCGTGCGGTGGTTCGAGCTCGCGCCGGTCGTGGCGTTCGCGGCGCTGCTGGCGGGCAGGCGCACGGTGGCGAAGGCGGTGGCCGCGCTTGCGGTGGTGCCGGTCGTGGTGGCGCTGTCGGAACCGGGGCCGGTGCTGTTCTCGCTGGCGTTCCAGGTGCCGTCGCTGGTGCTGTTCGCGTGCCTGTGCCTGGGTTTCCACCGGGAGGCACCGACGCCGCCCGCGCGCAGGCCGGCGTGGTGGGGTGGGGGAGCGCTGGTGCTGGGGCTGGGTGCCGGACTCGCGCCGGGAGTCGGGCTGGTGGTCGTGGCGCTGCTGGCGGTCGCGGTGCGCGTGGTCGCCTACGTGCGCGGGGATGTGGTGCTGGGGAGGGCGCTGTCGGTCTTCGCGGCGTTGCTGCTGGTGCCGGTCGCGGTGCTGCTGGCCGGCGAGGTGACCTGGGTGGTGTGCGCGCTGGCCGTGCCGTTGGTGGGGAGCGTGGTCGCGCCGGTGCGGCGGGCGCGGGTGGCGTTGTCGTGACGGGGAAGGGGCGCTGACCGCGGTCAGCGCCCCTGAGCGGGTCAGACGAGGGTGGGTTCGGGGTTGCCGACGGCCTTGATGGCCCTGCGGACCGGCACGAAGATAAGCAGGACGAAGCCGGCGACGAAGAAGATGATCAGCGCGAGGATCGCGGGCCGCAGGCTGCCGGTGGCCTGGCCGACGCCCGCGAACACCAGCGGGCCGAGCCAGCTGGTGGAGCGCTCGCCGACCTCGTAGAGCGAGAAGTACTGCGCCTCGCGTCCTGGCGGGACCATCTGGCTGAACAGGCTGCGCGACAACGCGTTCGTGCCGCCCAGGACGATGCCGATGCCGGCGGCGACGAGGTAGAACTGCATCTCGTCACCGGCCTGCACGAAGAACGCCGCGGTGATGACGACGATCCACACGAGCAACGAGCCGAGGATCGTCTTCTTCGCGCCGACGCGCTTGGCGACGAAGCCGTGCAGCACGCCGCCGAGGAAGGCGACGAACTGGACGATCAGGATCACGGTGATCAGCGTCTGCTGCTCGAACTTGAGCTCGACGCTGCCGTACTGCGCGGAGACGTTCGCGACGGTGGCGATGCCGTCGGTGTAGATCAGGTAGGTGCCCAGGAACGCGAGGGTGAGCGGGAAGGCCTTGGCCTGGCGCAGGGTCGTGCCGAGCTCCTTGAAGCCGGCGGAGATGACCGAGGTGCCGTGTTCGCGGCCGTGCGGGTTCTGGTGCTCGGTGAGGGCGCGCAGCGGGATGATCGTGAACGCGGCCCACCAGATGCCGGAGATGACGAACGCGATGCGCGCGGCGTCACCGGAGCTGATGCCCAGCGAGTCGGCCGAGAGCGTGATGCCCAGCTGGACCGCGAGCGCCACGCCGCCGCCGAGGTAGCCGAAGGCCCAGCCGCGGCTGGAGACGGCGTCGCGTTCGTCGGGGGTGGCGATCTCGGGCAGGAACGCGTAGTAGACGACGACGCTGGAGCCGTAGCAGATGTTGGCGATGACGAAGAGGAGGACGCCGAGCTTCCAGTTGGTGCCCTCGACGGTGGCGAGGGCGATGGTGGCGGCCGAGCCGGTGAAGGCGAAGGCGCCGAGCATCTTCTTCTTGTTCTGGGTGCGGTCGGCGATGGCGCCCATGACCGGCAGGACGAGGACCTGGACCACCGTGGCGACGGAGAGCAGGTAGCCCCACAGGGACCCGGCGGGGAACTGCAGCCCGAGCAGCGTGACGTCGCAGCGGTCGAAGGCGTTGTCGCCGGCGCACGGGGTGGCGCCGTTGAGCGCGCTGTCGGCCTTGGCGGCGTTCTCGGCGATGCTGGTGAGGTACAGCGAGAGGAAGACGGTGATCACGGACGTGGGGAACACGGAGTTCGCCACGTCGTACCAGACCCAGCCGCGCTGTTCCTTGCGGCGGCCGGCGGTGGTGGCGTCAGTGGGGTCGTCGCCCTTGACCTTCATGTCGGCGGACTGTACTTGTCCGCCGACTCACCCGATCCGGTGACTGTCCAACCTGTTACCAGTCGCCACGTGAGCGCAGGACGTCGCGCAGGACGTCGGGCCGGTCGGTCACCAGGCCGTCGACTCCGAGGTCGAGCAGGGCGCGCATGTCGGCCTCGTCGTCGATCGTCCACACGTGCACCTCGAGGGCCCTTTTGTGGGCTGCGGCGACGAAGCGGCGGTCGACGACGGTGAGGCGGCCCTGGCTGCGGGGGACCTGGGCGACCTGGCCGCGGACGGCGAGCCCGGCGAACGGGACGCGGCGTGCTGCCCACAGCGCGCCGGCGGAGCGGGGGCCCATGGAGGTGAGCAGGCCCGCTCCGCCGAGGCGGCGCAGGCGGGCGAGGCGGTGGTCGGAGAAGCTCGCGAGGCAGACCCGGTGCAGCGCCCCGGTCCTGCGCAGCAGCGTGACGACGGGTTCGACGGCGTTGTCGGCCTTGACGTCGATGTTGAAGAACGTCTCGGGCAGTTCCTCCAGGACGTCGGCGAGGCGGGCGATGGGTTCGCGGCCGCCGACGCGGGCGTCGCGGACCCGGGCCCAGGGGAGTGCGGAGACCACGCCTTCGCCGTCGGTGGTGCGGTCGAGGGTGTGGTCGTGGTGGACGACGACCTCGCCGTCGCTGGTGGCGTGCACGTCGGTCTCGACGTAGCGGTAGCCCTCCCGGGCGGCGCGGCGGAACGAGCTCAGCGAGTTCTCCATGCCGGTGAGGTCGTCGAGGTGCCAGCCGCGGTGGGCGAAGGCCCGCGGGTGCGGGCCGGCGAGGTAGGGGTGGGTCACGGGTGCGAGTGTGCCTGGCGAAGCCGGCCGTGAGGTGGCGGTTGGGTGGCGCACCACTTTCTTGTTCAATTCTATGGTTTCAGTGCAGACCAAAGTTAACACTCCAAGGTGGTCACGCTCCCAACCAACCCCAGGACCACAAACAACCGGGAAGAAGCCGAGCAGATCCGTGGCGGAATGGGACCAATCGCGCGACCGGTGCTGTCCGGTTCCCTACGAACGTCGGGGTTTGTGGCGCGTCGCTTACGCCCACCCCAGCTCACCCGCTACCGTCGCGCGCCATGGAGCGCTCCATGGAGGCGGATGAGCCCAGGCACTGCGCGTGGTGCGGGCGGCGGTTGCCGGGGAGTGGGCGGATCGGCCGGCCGCGCAGGTACTGTGCTCAGCCGTGTCGCCAGCGGGCGTACGAGCGGCGAGCGGCGTTGCAGCGCGGCGGGCTCCCCGAGGACGCCGTGGTGCTCAGCACGGCGGAGTTGGCAGACTTGCAGGACCGGCTGTTCCAGCTGCGGTGTGCCGCGGAGGACGTGGTGACGGCGGCGCAGGACGGTGCGGAGAACGAGGAGCTGCGCAAGTTGGCGGCGGAGTTGGTGGAGTCGGCGAAGGGGTTGGAGCGGCTGCGTTAGCCGTTCGCACTCCAGCGAACCAACCGGCGTAGCGGGTTGCTTACGTCCGGTGATCGGACGATCATGACGCGCGTGACCTCCTATTGCCGCACGGTGCTCGACCGGGCGGATGTCGGCTATGCCGTGACGGATGCGCGCGGCAGCCTGTTGTGGTGCAACCGCGCGCTGGGCGCTGTGCTGGGTGTGCCGGTCGAGCAGGCGTACGGGCGGTCGTTGCCCGCGTTGCTGCCGGGGGTGCCGGAGGGGCCGTCGCCCGCGCGGGAGGTGCTGGCGCCGGGGCCGCGGTGGCTCGAGGTGCGGTGCAGCCGTTTGGGTGACGACCTGATGTACGAGGTCGTGGACGTGTCGACGTGGCGTGACCGGGAGCTGACGGTGACGCAGGAGGCGGACGCGCTGCGGCGGGCGCAGGCGCTGGGCCGGATGGGCACGTGGGAGTGGTCGATCTCGGAGGACCGGGTGACGTGGTCGGACACGTTGCTGGAGATGTTCGGGTTCGCGCCGGGCACGGCGTTCGACTTCGAGATGTACGCGCAGCTGGTGCACCCCGACGACCTGCCGATGATCGAGGAGAAGCTGGACACGGCGCTCAAGACGGGGTCGGTGTTCACCTACACGCACCGGATGTTGCGCCCGGACGGTGCGGAGCGGGTGTTCGAGTGCTTCGGTGAGGTCGTGGTCGACGAGACCGGGGCGCCGTTGCGGGCGTTGGGGACGGCGCACGACGTGACGCAGTCGAGCCGGGTGCACGACGAGCTGGTGCGGATGGCCGAGCAGGACCCGTTGACGGGGTTGCCGAACCGGCGTGCGCTGACGCGGGCGTTGGAGAAGGAGCTGGCGAACAACGGGTCCGGTGCGTTGCTGGTGCTGGACCTGGACAACTTCAAGGACGTCAACGACCTGCGCGGGCACGCGGTGGGTGACCGGGTGATGCGGATGCTGGCGTCGGCGCTGCAGTCGCGGCTGGGTGAGCAGTTGATCGCGCGGCTGGGTGGTGACGAGTTCGCGGTGGTGCTGCCGGGGTCCTCTGCGCGGGACGCGGGTGCGGTGGCGGACGGGTTGCGCGACGCGGTGGCGGGTTTTCCGCTGGCGGGGATCGGGACGCCGGCGCGGATCACGGTGAGCACGGGGCTGGCGGAGTACGGGCCGGGTGACTCGTGGGAGCTGGTGCTGGCGAACGCGGACCTGGCGTTGTACGCGTCGAAGGCGGCGGGCCGGGACCGGGTGACGGTGTACGAGCCGAACCACTACGCGGACACGGTGAAGCGGGTGTCGGTGCTGGACCGGTTGCGGCAGGCGCTCGCGGGTGAGGGTCTGGCGTTGTACGGGATGCCGATGGTGGAGCTGCAGTCGGGCAAGACGCTGGGGCACGAGCTGTTGCTGCGGTTGGAGGACGGTCAGGAGCCGTACCTGGGGCCCGCGGACTTCCTGCCGGTGGCGGAGCGGTCGAACCTGATCCTGGAGGTCGACCGGTGGGTGTTGTCGACGGCGATCGACGCGCTGGTGGCGGAGCCGAGCTCGTCGTTGCGGTTCAACGTGAACGTGTCGGGGCGGACGTTGGAGGACCCGGACTTCGCGGGGTTCGTGCTGGACCGGTTGGGGCGTGCGGGGGTGGCGCCGGGCCGGTTGGGGTTGGAGATCACGGAGACGGCGGCGGTGACGAACCTGGACGCGGCGGTGTCGCTGGCGACGCGGCTGCGGCAGTTCGGGTGCCGGATCACGCTGGACGACTTCGGTTCCGGTTTCGGGTCGTTCGTGCACCTGAAGCACCTGCCGATCACGGGGATCAAGATCGACGGTGAGTTCGTGAAGGGGATCGAGACGAACGACGCGGACGCGGTGCTGGTGTCGGGGATCGTGCAGATCGCGAACGGGCTGGGGTTGTCGGCGGTGGCGGAGTGGGTGGAGCGGCCTTCTCAGGTGGAGGCGTTGCGGCGGTTGGGGGTGCGGGTGGGGCAGGGTTTCCACCTGGGCCGGCCGGTGCCGTTGCGTGAGGTGGTGAACGCGGAGCGCATGCCGCCGAATGG
The DNA here is from genome assembly GCF_055608075.1 of Lentzea sp. NPDC036949. NCBI lineage: Bacteria > Bacillati > Actinomycetota > Actinomycetes > Pseudonocardiales > Pseudonocardiaceae > Lentzea > Lentzea sp. NPDC036949. The sequence continues at coordinate 672,530 of NZ_JBVJRA010000002.1, read as the reverse complement.
TGCATTGTCGTCTCGGGTGGTCGGCGCAGAGGATGGTGCGCGCTCCTGATCACCGCCTTGATGGGATGCCCGTGTCGTCTTGTGGTCTGCGTCGTCTTGAGTTGGGTGTTGCCGAGCCCGAGGTGTCGGTGGACTTCTTCGCCGGTGTGCTGGGGTGGACGGTGATCGCGGAGCCGGGTGGTTCGTTCTCGGGCTGGGTCGGTGACCGGTTGGCTGCGCGGGTGGCGGTGGGGGAGTCGGGCTGGCGCGTGGTGTTCGGTGACGACGGGGCGCGGGAGCTGGGGGACGGGTCCTGTGTGGACGTGGGCCGGGTGTTGCACGGTCCGTGGGCGCCGGCGCCGCGTGCGGGGGAGCCCTGCTGGGTGGAGCTGATGGTGGAGCGGCCCGACGACGCGTTCTGGGCCGGGGCGCTGGGGTGGGACGTGGAGGCGAGGTCGGAGGACTTCGCGGTGTTCCTGGCGGCGCGGCAGGGTGATCGGCGTGCGGTGGCGGGCCGGTTGCGGACGGGGCGGGCGCCGGGGTGGATGACGTACTTCGCCGTGGACAGCGTGGAGGACGCGTGTGCGCGGGTGTCCGAGTTGGACGGTCGGGTGCTGCTGGGGCCGACGACCGTGCCGACCGGACTGGTCGCGTCGATCTCGGGGCCGCACGGTGGTGCGTGTGCGGTGCTGGAGCGGCCCCGCGGCTGGGGCGGTGCCTGGGCGGTCTGAGCCCGGTCCGCGCGGTGCTCAGGCGTCGAGCTCGGGTGGGAAGCCGCCGGTGGCGATGGGGCCCCAGGTGTCGATGGTGATGCGGAGGAGGGCCTTGCCCTGGCGGAGCATGGCGGCGCGGTACTCGTCCCAGTCGGGGTGTTCGCCCGCGATGCAGCGGTAGTGCTCGACGAAGTCGTCGAGGGCGTGCGGCAGGTCGAGGACCTCGGCGGTGCCGTCGACCTGGACGTAGGGGCCGTCCCAGTCGTCGGAGAGCACGCAGAGGGTGACGGCGGGGTTGCGGCGGGCGTTGCGGACCTTGGCGCGTTGCGGGTAGGTCGCGATGACGATGCGGCCGCTGGTGTCGACGCCGCAGGAGACGGGGGAGACCTGCACGCCGCCGGTGCTGGAGCGGTGGGTGATGAGGACGCCGTGGTGGCGCGGGCGGAGGAACTCGAGCAGCTGCGGCCGGTCGACGAGGTCGGTCGTGGCGATCTTCGGCATGATGTGCAGCATGGCACGGTTCACCTCGTTCGACGGTACTCGGCTCGCCTACCGGGAGGTGGGGGAGGGTGCTCCCCTGCTGGTGCTGGCGGGTGGTCCCGGCAGGGCGTCGGAGTACCTGGAGACGCTGGGCGGGCTGGACCGGCACCGCAGGCTGGTGGTGCTGGACAACCGGGGTACCGGTGAGTCCGACGAGCCGGTGGAGGCGTTCACCTACCGGCGGGACGTGCTGGTGCGGGACGTGGAGGTGCTGCGCAGGCACCTGGGGCTGGAGCGGGTCGACGTGCTGGGGCACTCGGCGGGTGCGGGGATCGCCATGGGGTACGCGGCGGACTTCCCGGACCGGGTGGGCCGGTTGGTGCTGCTCACGCCGGCGTTGCGGTCGGTGGGGCTGTCGCCGGAGCAGAGCGACTGGGACACCTTCCTCGCCGCTCGCGCCGATCAGCCGTGGTTCGCGGCGGCGCAGGAGGCGCTGGAGCGCAGCGCGGCCGGTGACGACTCGGTGGAGAACCGGGTGGCGGCGTCCCCGTTGCTGTACGCGCGGTGGGACGAGCGGGCGCGGGCGCACGCGGCCGCGGAGCTGGGGCAGTGGAAGTACCCGGTGGCGCTGGGCTACAACGCCGAGGGCGCGTTCGTGCCGGGGGTGCTGCGGCGGGCGTTGGTGGAGTTCGACCACCCGGTGCTGGTGTACGCGTGCGGTGAGGACCCGATCTCGCCGGTGCGGCGGTGCCGGGAGCTGGCGGAGCTGTTCCCGGACGCGGTGCTGACCGTGCACGAGGGTGTGGGGCACTACCCGTGGGTGGAGGAGCCGGGCGAGGTGTCGGCGCGGATCGCGGCGTTCTTGGAGGCGTGAGGGTTCGCCTGGGGGCCGGTCAGAACGCGGGTGCGGTGGCCACGCGGTCGCGGCCGGAGTTCTTGGCCCGGTAGAGCGCTTCGTCGGCGGCGAGCAGCAGTGGGCTGAGCTCGGTCGCGGTGTCGGGGAACACCGCCGCGCCCACGGAGGCGGTCAGGCCGGTGATGACGCGGGGTTCGCCGCTGCGGTCGACGGCGGGGACCTCGAGGCGGGCGATGTCGAAGCGGATGCGTTCGGCGGTGGCGCGGACCTCGTCGGTGCCGACGCCGGGCAGCAGGACGGCGAACTCCTCGCCGCCGAAGCGGCCGACGAGGTCGTAGGAGCGCACGGCGTGGCGGACGGAGTCGGCGATGGCGCGCAGGACCCGGTCGCCCGCGAGGTGGCCGTAGGTGTCGTTGATGACCTTGAAGTGGTCGATGTCGAGGATGAGGACGCCGACGGTGGAGGTCAGGCGGCGGGCGCGGGCGAGCTCGCGTTCGGCGACGTCGTGCCAGAAGGTGGCGTCGACCAGGCCGGTCTTGGAGTCGGTGCGGGCGGCGACGCGGAACTGCGGCAGCAGCAGGCCCATGTGCAGGGCCAGGACGGTGAGCAGCAGGATCGGCGTGAGCCACGGCCGTGCGGTGGCGATGATGGCGACGCCGGAGCCGAGGCCGACGGAGGCGGTGACGATGAGGACGTCGGAGGCGTGGCCGAGCGCGGTCTTCACCGGGTTGGCCGGGTTGGTCATGATGATGGCGCCCACGACCAGGGCGTAGTTGACGAACCAGTAGAGGAACCCGGCCACCGCGAGGGCGATCAGCCCACGTGGACCGTCCAGATCAGACGGAGCTGACGCCGAGAACATGTGCAGCACCCATTGCGCTGCGGCACATCCAAGTATGACAGTGGCGGCGGAGAACAGCTTCCGGTACAGGACCGCCCGGCGTTTGTAGACCCGCAGCCACGCGTGCAGGTAGATGGTCACGACCAGCAGGACGACCAGTGGCATCGGGAGTACGAGCACGCCCGCGAACTGCCACACCGACTGCATCTGCGCGTGCGGGGCACCCTCCACGGAGATCTCGCGGATGCGTTCGATGCCGCGTGCCGCTTCCAGGTGGACCAGGGCGGCGACGGCGAGTGCCGCGAACCACGTCCACGAGCGCGCCTCGACAGGGGTAAGCCGTGCGGTTGCGAGCGTGACGAGTGCCGCCGTCACGGCGATCGTCACGACGTAGGTCAGCACGACAGGAGGAAGAGACCATAGCTTCCACCGGCGCGGGTCGAGCCAAGGCACGCTGCCACCCCCACCGAAAACCATCAGGAACCAACCACTGTAGCCACCGGGTCACGCCAAGTCGTGGCTCCATGTGGGGGACCTCACCCTGAGTAGTCCTCGCGTTCTCGCGCACCATTCACCCCTTGCAACTCCCGCATTCCCACAAGGAGACGGTCATCATGATGAACACCGCGCTGTCCACCGACTGGACCTTCGCCGCGTCGACGGACTGGACCTTCCGGTCCTCCACCGACTGGACGTTCACGTCGACGGACTGGACGTTCGCCTCGACCGACTGGACCTTCGCGTCCACCGACTGGACCGTCTGACCACCTGGGACGCAGTGGGAGAGGGGTGCGCCGGCCGGTGTGGACGGCCGGCACCCCGCTCTCTCGTTCACAGCGTGCCGCGGGCAGGCGCCGCCACCGCCTGCCGCCACGACCAGCCCGCCGCGCACGCCGCGAGCACGCCCGCGAGGCCCGCGGCGGCGATGACCTGGTGCGCCGCCCACCGTTCGGCCAGCAGCCCGGCCAGGCCGACCCCGACGCCCTGCGACACCCGCAGTGCGGTGACGGCGAGCCCGAAGGCCTGCCCGCGGGCGGCGTCGGGCACCTCGCGCACGAACGTGGTGTTCGCGAGCAGCTGGTAGGCGCTCGCGACCCCGGACAGTGCGATCAGCGCCAATGACCAGCCCAGTCCCGGTCGCAGCAGCACGGGCAGCAGCACCGCGCAGGAGGCGACCGCCAGCCACGGCATGGCGGCGAGCTGCCGGTGGTGCGGGATGCGCGCGACCACGGCCATGCCGGCGACGGCACCGGCGGCGTGCGCGGCGAGGATCAGCCCCACCGCCGACGCGCCCGCTCCCAGCTGTGCCGCGTAGGGAGCGGCCAGTGCCTCGGCGACGATGTAGAACCCGGACACGCAGGCCAGTGCGACCAGGGCCCGCAGCCGGCGGGCCCGCCAGACCAGCCGTGCGCCGCCCAGCAGGTCCGAGGACCAGGCCCGCACGTGCGGGTGCTCCGGGACCGCGCGGCGCAGCACGTGGGCGCTGACCAGCAGGGCGGAGACGGCGAAGGTCACCGAGTCGGCCACCAGCACCGGACCGGGCCCCCACCACGCCACCAGCGCGCCGCCGGCGACGAACCCCAGCACCTGCGCGGCCTGGGTGACGGTGCTCAGCGCCGCCATCCCCAGCGGGTAGCGCTCGTCGGGCAGCACGTGCGGCAGCAGCGCCGCCCGCGCCGCACCGTGCGGGGCCCCGGCGAGCTGCACCAGCACCAGCACGGCCGCCAGCACCCACAGCGGCAGCCCCGGTACGGCCATGACCAGCAGCAGCACCGCCCGCACCAGGTCGGCGGCCACCATCACGTCCCGGCGCGCGAACCGGTCGGCCAGCCCGGACAGCAGCGGCCCGCCCACCAGGTCGGGCAGGAACGTCAACGCGTAGGTCAGCGCCGTCAGCCCCGCGCTCGCCGTGCGGTCGTAGACGTGCACCGCCAGCGCGACCCGCGCGAACTGGTCCCCGGCCACCGACACCACGTGCGCGGCGAAGAGGGCGCGGAACTCACCGTCACGGGCAAGATCGCGGTAGCCGGGCATGGGCTACAGGATGGCCGACCCGGCCGCGTGCCGGGTGATCACCGGCGAAATCCGCTGTCCGGGTTGCCCCACCTGCCGTCACCGCGCCGCCGAACGCGACGACCCCCGCGGCAGGCACATGCAAATTGCACGCCCACGGCCACCCTGGCCCTTCCGGTGACGCAGCGTCACCAGCAGGGCCGGGGCGGGCCGCGCCCGTTCCCGGTCTCAGAGCTGGGCCCAGAACCCGCACCGGTGGTCGCGGGCGAAGTCGGTGGGGCCGATGGCACCCGGAGCCAGCGACTGCACCGCGGCCCGCCAGCCGGGGTCGCCGGTGCGGGCGAACCGGCCCCACGCCGTGATCATGTAGTCCGACACCGCGCGTTGGGCCGGGGTGAGCACCACGCCGGGGAAGTCGAACAGCATCAGCAGCTCGGAGGCGTGGTAGGCCCTGTACCCACCGGGGAACGGCGGCAGGTCCGGGAACAGCAGCGGCACGCCCGCGTCCGCGAACTCGTAGCCCGACACCCGCTGGTGGCGGCCCAGCTCCCGGCGCGCGTCGGCCACCGTGCACGCCCACGACTGGTCGGTCATCAGCCGGGCCAGCTCGTCGCGCACGTCGCCGTTGCCGTCGCCGGGGTAGCGGGCCAGCACCCGGTCCACGTCCTCGGCCGCGTACAGCCCGGCCAGCGCCTGCCGGTAGGCCGCGGTCGGGATGGGCTGCGGGAAGAGCAACGCCGCGAACAGCGTCGCCTCGTCGTGCGTGGAGCCCACCAGGGTGGGCACGTGGTGCATCCGGCCCGTGCGCTGCGCCACCACCGGGTCGACCGGCAGCACCGCCGTGCCGTGCGCGGGGGTGCCGAACGCGGTGTGCACCCCGAGCAGCGCGGTCACCGGCAACGCCCGCAGGCACGCCACGTCCGCGCACCCCAGCCCCGCGGCGGCCTGCGCGCCGGTCTGCTCGACCGCCGCCCGCTCGCGCCACAGCGTCGAGAACACCCCCGGCTGCCCGCCCGGTGTCGTCAGCCCGCACGGACCGGACTGGATGATCGCCTTGTCGAACAACCCCGCCGCCCGCGGCGATGCCAGCAGCGCGCACACGCTCAACCCACCGGCGGACTCGCCGAACACCGTCACGTTGCCCGCGTCGCCGCCGAAGGCCCGCGCGTTGCGCTGCACCCACCGCAGCGCCGCCTGCTGGTCGGCCAGCCCGAACGCACCCGACCCGGCGAGGCCGGGCAGCCCGAAGAACCCGAACACCCCGAGCCGGTAGTTCACCGTCACCACGACCGCGCCGGTGCGGGTCGCGAGCCGGCGCGCGTCGTAGTCCGACGCCGCCCCCGCGGTGAACCCGCCGCCGTGAACCCACACCATCACCGGTCGCGGCCGTGCCGGGCCGGTGGGTGCGGTGACGTTGAGGTACAGGCAGTCCTCGGTCTGCGAGCCCGGCTGGCCCAGCTGCGGCAGCTGCGCGCACTTCGGGCTCGGCACCGTCGCGTCCCGCACCCCGCGCCACGCCGCGGCCGGCTGCGGGTCGCGCCACCGGTTCGCGCCCACCGGCGGCGCCGCGAACGGGATGGCGCCGAACGTCCGGTACCCCTCGGCCACCGTCCCGGCCACCAGGCCCTTGTCGGTGCGCACCACCCGGCCGTCCCCGGCCCCGTTCCCGGCGGCCGCTGGGGCCGTCACCACCGCCGTGGCGAGCACCGCGGTCAGCGTCGCGGTCAGCACGGACCTCATCGGCTTGCGTCTCATGGAACCCCCTCAGTCCGCCACCGAACGTAGCGAGGCCGCCACGGGGCCGATACCGCCGGAGGTCGCCGTCCCCGCCATCCGAAGGCGATCGCCCGGTTGCCGACATACCGACCGGTCGGTACCCTCCGGTCCGTGGGTGACACGACACTTCCCGACAGCCCGTCGGTCGACGCGCTGGTCTTCGACTGGGGCGGGGTCATGACCGTCTCCGTACCCGAGTTCGTCGGTCAGTGGATGCACGCCGAGGCCGTGGACCGCGACGTCTACGGCCGCATCATGCGCGACTGGCTGGGCCGGGAGGCCCGTCCCGGCAACCCGGTGCACCTGCTGGAGACCGGCGAGCTGACCGTGGCGGAGTTCGAACGGCTGCTGGCCGCCGAGCTCATCACCACCGGCGGTGACCCGATCCCCGGCAAGGGGCTGCTGCGGCGCATGTTCGGCGGCGCCACCCCCGACCCGGCGATGGTCGAGCTGGTCCGCAAGGCCCGCGCCGCCGGCCTGCACACCGCGCTGCTGTCCAACAGCTGGGGCGAGGGCTACCCCGCAGACCTGCTCGTCGAGCTGTTCGAGACCGTCGTCATCAGCGGCCGCGTCGGCCTGCGCAAACCCGACCGGCGCATCTACCACCACACCCTGGAGCAGATCGGCGTGCCCGCCGGGCGTGCCGTGTTCTTCGACGACGCGCCCGTCAACGTCGAGGCCGCCCAGGCGATCGGCATGCACGCCTTCCGCCACACCACCGCCGATGCCACCCGCGCCCACCTCGCCACCCTCGGAGTGACCCTGTGAGTGAACCCGTGACCGACCGCCCTGCCCCGGACCAGCCCGGCTCGGAGCTGCCCGGCCTCGACCTGCGTGCCCTGGCCACCCACCTGGGCACGGGCCCGCTCACCGGCGAGCTGTTCCGCGGCGGCCGTTCCAACCTCACCTACCGCGTCGGCGACGGCACCCGCACCTGGGTCCTGCGCCGCCCACCGCTGGGTCACGTGCTGGCCACCGCCCACGACATGGCCCGCGAGTTCCGCGTCATCTCCGCCCTGGCCGGCACCGCGGTGCCCGTGCCCGGCACCCACCGGCTCGTGGAGGACCCGTCGGTCATCGGCGCGCCCTTCTACCTGATGGACGAGATGCCCGGTGCCGCCCTGCGCGAACGCTCCCAGTGCCCGTGGCTGACCCCCGAGGACGCCCGCGCGTTGTCGCAGCGCCTCGTCGACGTGCTCGCCGACCTGCACGCGGTCGACCCCGCCTCGGTGGGCCTGGCCGACTTCGGCCGCCCCGACGGGTTCCTCACCCGCCAGGTCATCCGCTGGGGCAAGCAGCTCGACGCCTCCCGCAGCCGCGACCTGCCCGGCATCGACGAGCTGCGCGACAAGCTCGCCGCCACCGTCCCCGCCTCCGGGCGCGCGACGATCATCCACGGCGACTACCGCCTCGACAACGCGCTGGTCACCCGCGACCCGCTCGCCATCAGCGCCGTCCTGGACTGGGAGATGGCCACCCTCGGCGACCCGCTGGCCGACCTCGGCCTGCTCTACGTCTACTGGGCGGGCCTGGGCGCGGACCCCGGCAAGGGCGCCGACCCCATCACCGGCGGCGTCACGTCCCTGCCGGGTTTCCTCACCGCCGACGAGCTCGTCGCCCGCTACACCGCCCGCACCGGCACCGACACCTCCGGCCTGGGCTGGTACATCGCCTTCGGCTACTTCAAGCTCGCCGTCATCGTCGAGGGCATCCACTTCCGCTTCGCCAGCGGCAAGACCGTCGGCGCGGGCTTCGACAAGCTCGGCGCCTTCACCGTCCCCCTCGTCCGCCAAGGACTCGCCGCCGCCCACAAGGAGCTCTGACATGGACTTCGCCTACGACGCCAAGACCGAGGAACTGCGCACCCGGCTCCTCGCGTTCATGGACTCCCACGTCTACCCCGCCGAGGCCGTGCTGGAGCAGCAGCTGCACGACGCCGAGGACCCGTGGCAGCGCCAGCCGGTCCTGGAGGAGCTCAAGGCCGAGGCCCGCCGCCAGGGCCTGTGGAACCTCTTCCTGCCCGACCCCGAGCACGGCGGCGGCCTGACGAACCTGCAGTACGCGCCGCTCGCCGAGATCACCGGCCGCAGCCCCCACCTCGCCCCCGAGGCCCTCAACTGCGCCGCCCCGGACACCGGCAACATGGAAGTCCTCGCCATGTTCGGCACCGACGAGCAGAAGAAGCAGTGGCTGCAGCCGCTGCTCGACGGCGAGATCCGCTCCGCGTTCTGCATGACCGAACCCGACGTGGCCTCCTCCGACGCCACCAACATCGCCACCCGCATCGAACGCGACGGCGACGACTACGTCATCAACGGCACCAAGTGGTGGTCGTCGGGGGCGATGAACCCCAACTGCGCGATCTTCATCGTCATGGGCAAGACCGACCCCGACGCCGAACGCCACCGCCAGCAGGCCATGATCCTCGTCCCGCGCGATGCCCCCGGCGTCACCGTCAAGCGCGCCCTGCACGTCTTCGGCTACGGCGACCACGCCCACGGCGGCCACGCCGAGATCGAGTTCACCGACGTCCGCGTGCCGGCGGCGAACCTGATCGCGGGGGAGGGCGAGGGCTTCGCCATCGCGCAGGCCCGCCTGGGCCCCGGCCGCATCCACCACTGCATGCGCCTGATCGGCATGGCCGAACGCGCCCTGGAGCTGATGTGCCGCCGCGCCGTGTCCCGCGTCGCGTTCGGCCGTCCCATCGCCACCCAGGGCGTGCTGCAGGAGTGGATCGCCGAGTCCCGCGTCCGCATCGAACAGGCCCGCCTGCTCGTGCTCAAGACCGCGTGGCTCATGGACACCGTGGGCAACAAGGGCGCCCACACCGAGATCCAGTCGATCAAGATCGGCGTCCCTGCCATGGCCGAGTGGGTCATCGACAAGGCCATCCAGGCCCACGGTGGCGGTGGTGTCAGCCAGGACTTCCCGCTCGCGGAGCTGTGGGCGGCCACCCGCACGCTGCGCCTGGCCGACGGCCCCGACGAGGTCCACCGCATGTCGCTGGCCAAGCGGGAGCTCAAGAAGTACCTCTAGGACACGACCACCGGGCCGGGTCGCCACCGCCGTGGCGACCCGGCCCCGTGATGCTCAGGTGAACAGGCAGAACGGGTGCCGTCCGGGTCGAACAGCACCCGCACGCCGGGCTGCGGCTGCACCGGGGCCAGCACCGCCCCGCACGCCGGCGCGTGCCCGGTGGCCGCCTCCAGGTCCTCCACCTCGATGTCGAGGTGCTGCGTCGCGTTCTGCCCCGAGCGCGTGCTCGGCCACACCGGCGGCGTGAACTCGCGCTCCAGCTCGAAGTTCACCGCCAGGCCGTCCGGCGTGCGCACCAGCGCCCACCGCGGTTCCGCCTCCGCCACGTCCGCGCCCAGCAGCCGCGCGTAGAACTCCGCCAGCTCCCGCGGCCGCGCACAGCCGACCGTGACCGAGGTGAGCCGCATGCCGTGAACCTCCGGTGTCGCCTCCGCCGGCAGGCGGTACCCACCGCGGCCGGCACCGACACCGGTCAGTTGTTCAAGGCCTCGCGGGCCGCGAGAGCCGCGCGGCAGGCGTGCACGAAGTCCCAGAACACCTCGGTCGTGGTGTGCCGGCGGTCGGAGCGGGAGTTCTCGGCGAACATGGCGCCGCGCAGGGGAGTGGTGAGCTCCAGCTGCCCGCCCCGGCGCGACCGGGTGCGGTTGGCGATGTTCGCCCGGTCGCCGCCACCGAGGATCGGGTGGTCGGCGGCGTCGACCGTGTGGAACCCGGCGCGGCGCAACCGGGTCAGCAGCTCCGCGCGCAGCAGGGCGTCGCGGCCGCCGACCAGCACCGCCCGGTCGTGGTCCTCCAGGCCCGCCGCCGCCGCGGTGCACCCGTGCAGGCCCAGTGCGTGCGCCGCACCCGACACCAGCGTGCGCGCCACCCGGTCGTCGCAGTGCGACGAGGTCACGTGCAGCTCGTCGTTGGCGACCGAGCGCAGGCCCTCGAACATCCAGTAGTCGTGGGTCTGCCCGATGGGCACCCGCGTCGAGGGGTGGTAGCCGGCGATCGCGAGGCACAGCTCGGACGTGCCGACCTCGATGCCGCCGCCGTGCGGGGCGAGGACGACCGACTGCGTGCGGGGACGGTGCCGCTTGAAACGGCGCCGGTAGTCCACCCGTTCCACCAGTCGGGGATCCGCGTAGAGGTCGGTGTTGGACGCGTAGACGTCCAATGCCGCCCATTGGGGCTGGGGTCTCATGGCGGGCGGAAGCCTACCCGGGATCACCCGGTCGGCCGCCGCCCGCCGTGTGAATCATCACGCGCGGTGAGTCGTCACGCGCTGGGAACGGTCACGCGTCGATCTGCTTCGGGGACTCGTCACCCGAGGTGATCGCGATCTTGCGGGGCTTGGCGCGCTCGGCGATCGGGATCCGCAGCGTCAGCACACCCGCCTCGTAGCCCGCGTCGATGTGGTCGGTGTCGAGCGTGTCGCCCAGGAACAGCTGCCGCGAGAACACGCCCAGCGGCCGCTCCGAGACCTGCATCTCGACGTCCTTGCCGACCGGCCTGCGCTCGGCCTTGACCGTCAGCACGTTGCGCTCGACGTCGAGCTCGATCGCGTCCGGCGAGACACCCGGCAGGTCGAAGCACACGACGAACCGGTCACCGTCGCGGTAGGCGTCCATCGGCATGGCCGAGGGCCGCGACCACGTGCCCTGTCCGCCGAACACCTGCTGCGTCAGCCGGTCGAGCTCGCGGAACGGGTCAGTGCGCATCAACATCTGACACCTCCTGTCACCTCGTGGACTGTCAATGCGCTGCACCACTGTTGTAGCATGTCGTCGAGACGATGACAAGCCACCGATGTCATCAGGAGGACGACATGCCGAGTGACTACGAGACGGTCCGCGCGACCGCTGCCCGGCCGGGCAGCGCCACCGAGGTCCTGTCAGCCCTGATGCTGCTGCGCCGGCTGCGCGACGAGCTCTCCGACTACGAGCCGCAGCTCATCGAGGCCGCCCGCTCCCTGGGCACCAGCTGGGCCGACCTCGCCCCCGCACTCGGTGTCGCCAGCCGTCAGGCCGCCGAACGCCGCTACCTGCGCGTGCGCCGCACCGATGACACCGGCACCGGCGACGAGCGCGTGCAGGCCGAACGCGACCGCCGCGCCGGTGACAAGGCCGTCACCGCCTGGGCCCGCGAGAACGCCGCCGTCCTGCGGGTGCTCGCCGCCCAGGTCGGCCCGCACGACGCGGGCGTGCAGGACGCCCTCGGCCACACCGACGCCGCCCAGCTCCTCGAACCGCTGACCCAGGCCGGTCCCGGCCTGCGCGACGGCCACCCCGGCCTCGCCGACCAGATCAGCGCCATCGGCCGGCAGACCGACCGGCTGCGCCTCGACGCCCAGCAGCGCCGCACCGCCCTCTGATCACCCACACGAGCCCCACCCGCCACATCCGAGGGCACGCGGGGACCTTTCGTACCCTCCAGGGGAACGAAAGGTCCCCGCGTGTCCTGAACAGACGGGGGTCAGAGAAGGCGGAGTGTTGTGGCGGCGGCGTCGAGTTCCGCCGCCACGCCCAGAGGCAACGTCCACTGCCCGGCGCAGTGCCCGAACCCGAAGTCGCCCAGCACCGGCACCCCCAGCGGCACGAGCCGGTCCAGCAGCACCGCCGACGGGTCACCGCACCCGGTCCACGACCCCAGCACGATCCCCGACACCGGCTCGAACCACCCGGCCCGCAGCAGCTGCGTCAGGATCCGGTCCAGCCGGTAGGGCTCCTCACCGACGTCCTCCAGCAACGCGATGGCCCCCGGCTCGGGCACCGACCACCGCGGCCCGCCCACCGACGCCGCCAGCAGCGCCGCGTTCCCGCCCACCAGCACCCCGCGGGCGGTACCGGGCACCACGGGCGTTCCCGCGGTCCACGACGACACGCCCTCGAACAGGAACCGCCGCAGCCGCTCCTGCGCCACCGGGTCCTCGACGAAGTCCCGCGTGCCCGGCATCGGCCCGAACACCGTCGGCTGCCCGGCCGCGTTGAGCTCGGCGTGCAGCACCGTCACGTCCGAGGAGCCCACGAACACCCGCGGCGGCAGTGACCGCCACGGCACCAGGTCCGTCATCCGCAGGCACCCGTACCCGCCGCGCACGCAGAACACCGCCGCCACGTCCGAGCACCACGCGTCCACGAACTCCGCCGCCCGGTCGGCGTCGGAACCGGCCAGGTACGGCAACGACCACGCGTCCACCACAGGTGTGGTGACCGTCAGCCCCCACGACCGCAGCACCGCCACACCCGCGGCGACCAGCGGCGCGAGAGCCGGGCCGGCCGGTGACACCAGCGCGACCCGGTCCCCGCGCTTCAGAACGCTCACGAGCGCACCGCGCGCAGGGTCACGAACGCAGGTCCAGCACCGGCACACCCGGCGGCGTGAACCCGAACACCTGCCCGTAGAACGACAGCTCCGCCTCCAGGGCGGCCTTGATGTTCTCGGCCTTGCGGAACCCGTGCTGCTCGCCCTCGAAGGTGAGGTAGGCGTGCGGGATGCCCGACCCGTCCAGGTCCGCGGCGAACCGGTCGGCCTGCTCGGGCGGGCAGATCTCGTCCTCCAGGCCCTGCAGCAGCAGCACCGGACCGGACACCGACCGCGCCTTGTTCGACGGCGACCGGTCCCGGTAGCGGTCAGCGGCCTCGGGCAGCGTGCCCACCAGGCCCTCGACGTAGCGGGACTCGAAGTCGTGGGTCTCCCCGCCCTCCGAGGTCCAGCCCGCCAGGTCGAGGATCGGGAACGCCACCATGCCGCACCGGTAGACGTCGGTGGAGGTCAGCGACGCCGCCGAGGTCCAGCCACCGGCCGAGCCACCGCGGATGGCCAGCCGCTGCGGGTCCGCCGTGCCCTCCTTCGCCAGCTCCTGGGCCACGAACGCGCAGTCCTGCACGTCCACGACACCCCACTGCTCGCGCAGCCGTTCCCGGAACGCCCGGCCGTAGCCGGTCGAGCCGCCGTAGTTCACCGCCACCACGCCGATGCCGCGGCTGGTGAGGTAGGCGATGTCGGAGTCGAGCTTGGGCAGCGCCCGCCCGGTCGGCCCGCCGTGCACGTGCACCACGTACGGCGGCAGCTCACCCTCGGGAGCGGCGAAGTCGGGGTTGGTCGGCGGGTAGACGTAGGCGGGGACCTCCCCGAACACCCGCTCCACCGGCACCGGCAGGTACGCGGCCTGCGCCGGTTCCTCACCGCCGGTCAGGTAGGTCAGCTCGCCGTTGGACAGGTCCAGCCGCACGACGTTGAACTCCGAGGTCGGCCCGGCCGCCCCGTCGATCACCACGCCGTCGCGCACCGACAGGTCCGCCGCCCACATCGGCAGGTCGGTCTCCACGTCGGTGACCGTGCCGCTGCGCTCGTCGAGCACCGCCAGGTGACCCGAGCGCACCACCAGGTAGCGGCCCGGCGCCAGGGTGGCGAACCAGCGGTTGCCCAGCCGCCACATCGGGCCGCCCAGCTCCTCCGCGCACTCGGCCAGGTTCGTGCGCGAGCCGTCCAGCCCGACGCGGAACAGGTTCCACCAGCCGTGCGGGTCGGTCAGCGCCAGCAGCGAGTCGCCCTCCCACTCGAACTGGCACACCGCCTCGGTCGTCGACCCGGTGAGCACCCGGTGACCGGGTTCGCCGATGTCGGCCACGCACAGCTCGGAGCCGTCCCACGGCATCTGCGGGTGGTCCCAGCCGATCCACGCGAACTTCGTGCCGTCGGGGCTGATCTTCGGGCCGGTCATGAAGTGGTGCGACGACCCCAGCACCCGCACCTCACCCGACGGTGTGATCGCCACCAGGTCGCGGCGCACGTCGGTGCGCGCGTCCCCGGTGATCGACTCGCGCACGCACCACACCTCGCCGTCCGGTCCCGCGGACAGGTCGGCGTAGCGCAGCCCGTGGTGGCGCTCCGGTTCCGGCGTCAACGGCACCGGCGGCACCTGCGGGGTGTCCGGGTTGAACACGTAGACGCGCTGGTCGGCCCAGTGCGTGAACGCCACCCGGTCCTCGGCGAGCACCACGAACGGCCGCCCGCCGTACTCGTGCACCCGGTTGCGGGCGTTCCACGGCGCGGGCAGCACCTCCACCCCGTCGCGCACCAGAGCGACCCGGCCACCCTCGGCCGGCCTGCTCTCGGCCCACCACACCTGCTCACCGTGCAGGTCGGCCCACTGGAACCCACCACCCGGCTTGGAGGTGTCGCCGGCGCTGATCGGCGAGGTCCACGTCCCGTACGAAGCGATCTTCACCACAACCCGACCCTATACGCGGAGTGTTTGGTGGGGGAGGACCTGCCGACGATCTCCGCGTGGCCTAGGGTCGTAGGTGCCATGGCTCGCGTCATTCACGTATTCCGCGCACCCGACCGGTTCATCGCAGGAACCGTCGGGCAGCCCGGCGACCGCATCTTCTACCTGCAGGCCTCCGAGCAGAGCAGGTTGATCAGCGTCGCGCTGGAGAAGCAGCAGGTCCAGGTCCTCGCCGAACGCATCGGCTCGCTCCTGGAGGAGGTGCATCGCCGCTTCGGCACCGAGGTGCCCGACGACGCGCCACCCGACGACGTCGACACCGAACCCCTCGACGTGCCCGTCGAGGAGGAGTTCCGCGTCGGCACCATGGGACTGGGCTGGGACGCCGAGTCCAAGGCCGTCGTGATCGAACTGCTCGCGATCTCCGAGGAGGAGGTCGACGAGGCGGTGGTGCTCGACGACACCGAGGAGGGCCCCGACGCCGTGCGGGTGTTCCTCTCACCCGGTGCTGCCCGCGCCTTCGCCGCCCGCGCCGACCGCGTCGTCAACGCCGGCCGCAAACCCTGCCCGCTGTGCGCCGAACCGCTCGACCCCGACGGCCACATCTGCCCGCGCCAGAACGGCTACCGCCGCACCGAGGAAGACTGACGTGGACACCGCCGCGGCCATCGAGTTGCTGACTCACGGCCGCATCGAGGTCGAGGGCAGGCTCGTCGACGCCTCCAACGCGACGCTGTTCTGCAAGATCTCCCACAACGGGCTCGACGCGCAGTGCGTGTACAAGCCGGTGCGCGGCGAACGGCCGCTGTGGGACTTCCCCGACGGCACCCTCGCCGGCCGCGAGGTCGCCACCTACCTGATCTCGGCGGCCTCCGGTGTCGGCGTGGTGCCGCCCACGGTGCTGCGTCCCGGCCCGTTCGGCTCGGGCATGGTGCAGCTGTGGGTGGACACCCGCGAGGAGGACGAGCTCGTCGACATCGTCGGCGTCGACGACGTGAAACCGGGCTGGATCCCCGTCTTCCACGCCCACGACCGCTTCGGCGACCCGGCCGTGCTCGTGCACGCCGACCACCCCCGCGTCCAGCTGATGTCCGCGTTCGACGTCGTGGTGAACAACGCCGACCGCAAGGGTGGCCACGTCCTGCACGCCGTGGACGGCGGGGTGTTCGGCGTCGACCACGGCATCTGCCTGCACGTCGAACCCAAGCTGCGCACCGTGCTGTGGGGCTGGGCCCGCGAACCGCTGCCCGAGCCGGTGCTGGAGGCCATGCGCCGCCTCAGGTCCGCGCTCGAGGGCGACCTGGGCGAACAGCTGCACGACCACCTCACCCGCGCCGAGGTCCGCGCGGTCTCCGAACGCACCGACAAGCTGCTCGCCGACGGCGTGTTCCCCGAACCGTCGGGCGACTGGCCGGCAATTCCGTGGCCCGCGTTCTGACGCACGGTTAGCGTCCGGGGTTGTGATCACCCCGCCCAAGCCCGTGCCCGGTGACCGCGTCGCGGTCGTCTCCCCCTCCGCGGGCCTGCCCGGACTGTTCCCGCTGCCCTACGAGCTCGGCCTGCGGCGGTTGCGCGAGCTGGGCCTGGAACCCGTGGAGTACCCGGCCACCCGCAAGACGGGCGCGAGTCCGCGTGAGCGCGCCGCGGACCTGCACGCCGCGTTCGCCGACCCGGACGTCAAGGCCGTGATCGCGAGCATCGGCGGCGACAGCCAGATCGAAGTCCTGCCGCACCTGGACGTCGAGCTGGTCACCGCCAACCCCAAGCCGTTCGTCGGGTTCAGCGACAACACGAACCTGCTGGTCTGGCTCGCCAACCGCGGCATCGTCGGCTACCACGGCGCCACCGTCATGACCGAGCTCGGCCGTCCCGGTGCCCTGCACCCGGCCACCCGTGACTCGCTGCACGCCGCCCTGTTCACCACCGGCGAGTACGCACTGCCGCAGTCCACCGCCTACGGCGACGTGAACAAACCCTGGGACGATCCCGCCACGTTCGACGCCGAACCCGAGCTGCGGCCCGCTGCCGGCTGGCGGTGGCACCACGGCGACCGCGTCGTGGAGGGCCAGGCGTGGGGTGGCTGCCTGGAGGTCCTGTCGTGGCTGCTGATGGCCGACCGCGAGATCAAGCCGCCCGAGCACTACGAGGGCAAGGTCCTGTTCTTCGAGACCTCCGAGGAGATGCCGCCCGCCACCGAGGTGTTCTACGTGCTGCGCGCGATGGGCGAACGCGGCCTGCTGGCCCGGTTCGCCGCCGTCCTCGTCGGCCGCGCCCGCGCCTGGTCGTTCACCAAGCCCGGCACCGACCGGGCCGCTTACACCGCAGACCAGCGCGAGGCCGTGCTGCGGGCGTTCGCGCGGTACGCGCCGGGCACGCCGATCGTGTTCGACGTCGACCTCGGCCACACCGACCCGCAGCTGGTGGTTCCGGTCGGCGGCCGGGTGCGGGTGGACGGCCCGAACCGCACGATCACCGTCACCTACTGACCCGCACAACCTCACCTCCCCGCACCGATCTGCCCCCGGTAGCGACCGGAAAACGACCGGAAACCGGGGTGAATCCGGCCTCCGGGGCGAAACAGACCCGGCGTCCTGGCCCGAGTCGCTAGCGTGAAGCGGGTGATCGACGACCCCGCCAGAGCCCGCCTGGTCCGCCGTTTCGGAGACTCCGTCACCACCTGGCTCGACGCCCTGCCCGACCTGGTCGCCACCCTCTCCGCCCGCTGGGGCCTCACCGTCGTCGAGTCGATGCCCGGCGGCACCGGTGTCACGTTCCGGTGCACGAACGCGGTGCTCAAGCTGACCCCCGAGCACGACATCGCCGCCCACGAGGCCAAGGCGCTCACCGCGTGGGCCGACACACCCGCGGCGGTGGACCTGCTCGACACCGACCTCGCCCGCGGCGCCCTGCTGCTGGAGCTGCTGCACCCCGGCACCGAGGCCACCGACCCGGCGCGTGTGGTGCCGGTGCTGCACCAGGCCGACCCGAAGGGGTTCCCGCCGCTGCGCGCCCGCGTGGACTTCCTGTTCGAGACGTTGCTGCCGCGCCGCACCGGCACCTACTACGCCACCGAGCACGCCAAGGCCCGCCGGCTCGCCACCGACAACACCCCGGTGGTGCTGCTGCACGGCGACATGCACCCCGGCAACGTCCTGCAGAGCGCGCGCGGGCCGGTGGCGATCGACCCACGGGCGTGCGTGGGTGACCCGGCGGTGGACTGGCTGGACTTCGTGCACGGCGGGTACGACCTGCACGGCGCCGACGTGGACCTCGACCGCGTGCACGAGTGGCTCACCGCCTTCAAACCGTTCTACGGCTAGGGTCTGCGGGTGCGTTCTCACGACTACGGCCGCGATGTCCTGTCCACCCCGAAGCGCAAGAAGGTCCGCGAGGTCGCGGCCGAACCCGGCCTCGTCGTCGAGGACCCCGCCAGCGGCTTCTGCGGCGCGGTCGTGAAGTTCGAGCACGGCAACGTCGTGCTGGAGGACCGCCACGGCCGCCACCGGCTGTTCCCGCTCACGCCCGCCGGGTTCCTCGTCGACGGACAGCCCGTCACGCTCGTGCGGCCCGCCGCCGCGCCGCAGAAGGCGCGCATCAGCGCCTCCGGTTCGGTGAAGGTCGAGGGGCTGCGGGCGCGGACGGCCAAGGCCAGCCGCATCTGGGTCGAGGGCAAGCACGACGCCGAGCTCGTCGAACGCGTCTGGGGCCACGACCTGCGCGTCGAGGGCATCGTCGTGGAACCCCTCGACGGCGTCGACGACCTGCCCGCCCGCATCGCCGAGTTCGGCACCGCGGCGCACCGCCGCCTGGGCGTGCTGGTGGACCACCTCGTCGCCGGGTCGAAGGAGCAGCGCATCGTCGATCAGGTCCGCGACGACAACGTGCTGGTCACCGGCCACCCCTACGTCGACATCTGGCAGGCCGTGAAACCCGCCGCCGTGAAGATCGAGGCGTGGCCGGTGGTGCCCAGGCACATCCCGTGGAAGGAAGGGGTGTGCGCGCAGCTGGGGTGGGGTGAGACCTGGGAGGGCTGGCAGCGGGTGCTCGGCGCGGTCAGCAGCTACCGCGACGTCGAGTCCGACCTGCTCGGCGCCGTGGAGCGGCTCATCGACTTCGTCACCGTTCCCCGGGACTGACCCGCCTGTAGCGGGCGACGAGCACACCCGTGCCGGTGGGTGGTGCTGCCGGTGAGTGCGAACCGGGTCAGCGGCGCCGGCCCTCGGGCCTGCCCGAGCCCTGGACCACACCGTCGAGCGTCGTGAACATCGTGACCGAGATCGACCCCGTCGCCGTGCACCTCGTCTTCCCGCCGGAACCACCGTCACCCCTGATGCGAACGGCGGCCGCCGGTGTCGACGCCGCAGGATGATCGGTTTTGTCACGGTCGGGGGTGCAGCGCGCTGAAGTTCAGCCGGTCGGGCGGCCCGTGGTGTATGTATGGGCGCATGGCCGCGCTGATCTGGCTGATCGTCGGGATCCTGCTCGTCGTCGCCGAGGTTCTCTCCGGTGACTTCGTGCTGGTGATGCTCGGCGCCGCCGCGCTGGCCGCGGCGGGGGTGACCGCGCTGGGTGCTGGTGACCTGGTGAGCGTCCTCGTCTTCGCCGCGTCCTCGGTGGGTCTGATCGCCGGTGCCCGGCCGCTGCTCAAGAGGCGGCTGCAGCTGGGTTCCAGCGTGAGGATGCACCACGAGGCGCTGCTGGGCAGCAAGGCCGTCGCGGTGTCCGAGGTGGACGAGCACGGCGGGCAGGTCAAGATCGGCGGCGACACCTGGAGCGCGCGCACCCTCGACGGGTCCGTGATCGCGGCAGGCGAGGCCGTCACCGTAGTCGAGATCTCGGGAGCGACGGCCGTGGTGATCGCCGCGGTCTGACCGCCGCGCTGCGATCGCGCGACCGGCCGTCGGAGCCCAGAAGGATGTGAACCGAGTTGGACCCGATCACCGGCGTGGTCGCGGCCGTCATCGCCCTGTTCGTGTTGATCGTCGCCGTGAAATCGGTGCTGGTCATCCCGCAGGCGCAGGCCGCCGTCATCGAACGTCTGGGCCGCTACCGCAACACCGCCGCGCCCGGCCTGAACATCATCGTGCCGTTCATCGACAAGGTGCGGGCCCGCATCGACCTGCGCGAGCAGGTCGTGTCGTTCCCGCCGCAGCCGGTGATCACCCAGGACAACCTGACCGTGTCGATCGACACGGTCGTGTACTTCCAGGTCACCGAGCCGCGCAGCGCCGTCTACGAGATCTCCAACTACATCGTCGGTGTCGAGCAGCTCACGATCACGACGCTGCGCAACCTCGTCGGTGGCATGAGCCTGGAGGAGACGCTGACCTCCCGCGACCACATCAACGGTCAGCTGCGCGGGGTGCTCGACGAGGCCACCGGCCGCTGGGGCCTGCGGGTGGCGCGGGTGGAGCTCAAGTCCATCGACCCGCCGCCGTCGATCCAGGACTCGATGGAGAAGCAGATGCGCGCCGACCGCGAGAAGCGCGCCATGATCCTCAACGCCGAAGGCCAGCGCGAGTCGTCCATCAAGACCGCCGAGGGCCAGAAGCAGTCGCAGATCCTCGCCGCCGAGGGCGCCAAGCAGGCCGCGATCCTCACCGCGGAGGCCGAGCGGCAGTCCGCGATCCTGCGCGCGCAGGGTGAACGCGCCGCCCGCTACCTGCAGGCGCAGGGCCAGGCGAAGGCGATCGAGAAGGTCTTCGCCGCCATCAAGGACGGCCGCCCCACCCCGGAGGTGCTGGCCTACCAGTACCTGCAGACGTTGCCGCAGATGGCGCAGGGCGACGCGAACAAGGTGTGGATGATCCCGTCGGACTACGGCAAGGCCCTCGAGGGGTTCGCCCGCATGCTCGGCGCACCCGGTGAGGACGGTGTGTTCCGCTACGAGCCGCCCGCCGACACCGGTGAGCGGCCGAAGCCGGAGCAGGACGACCCGTCGGTCGCCGACTGGTTCGACACCAAGCCCGACCCGAAGGTCGCCGAGG
Organism: Lentzea sp. NPDC036949; assembly: GCF_055608075.1. NCBI lineage: Bacteria > Bacillati > Actinomycetota > Actinomycetes > Pseudonocardiales > Pseudonocardiaceae > Lentzea > Lentzea sp. NPDC036949. The sequence goes on along the minus strand of NZ_JBVJRA010000002.1, from coordinate 651,634 downwards.
CCGTCGCCGCCGCGGAGGCGGTGGCCCGCAAGGAGGTGCCCAGTCCGCTGAGCGCACCGCCGCGGTCCGTGGGCGGCGCGGCGGCGTTCCCGGAGCTGGAGGCCGAGCAGCCGCGTTCCCTGCACCAGCCCGACGAGCAGGCCTGAGCACCAGGCAGGACAACCACGAACGGCCCGCCCCTGCCACCGGGGGCGGGCCGTTCGCCGTCGTGAGCTGCGGAAACAAGAAAACTTGGAAAATCTGCGCGCCGGGTGTCGATCCTGGTACCGGCCCGTTCGACCTGGGCGTGAAAGGGTCCACACCGGACCCACCCGAACCCCCTGGGGAGATCGTCATGAAGTTCATGCTCATCTGGCGCGTCGAGTCCGACGAGGCGTGGAGCAACCTGGGCGAGATCGACTTCGACCAGATGATCGAGACCGTCGGCCGCTTCAACGAGGAGCTCATCGAGGCCGGTGTGCTGATCGCCGCCGAGGGCCTCGCACCCGCCGAGGAGGGTGTGGTCGTCGACTTCTCCTCCGAGCCGCCGGTGGTCACCGACGGCCCCTACGGGGAGACCAAGGAGCTGTTCAACGGCTTCTACCTGATCCGGGTGGACTCCATCGAGGAGGCCGTCGAGTGGGCCAAGCGCACCCCGATGACCGCCGCCGGGTTCAAGACCGAGATCCGCCGCGTGTCCGAGATCCACGAGTTCCCCCAGGACAACGAGTGGATCAAGAAGGAGCGGGCCTGGCGCGAGTCCACCGGCCAGCTCTGAGCGCAGCCGCCTGATCTATTTTGGGCGCCATGAGCGACCCCACCGGCCGCAAGGCCGTCGCCGCGGTGTGGCGCATCGACTCCGCACGGATCGTCGGTGCGCTCACCCGCTACACCGGTGACTTCGCCCTGGCCGAGGACCTCGCGCAGGAGGCGCTGGCCGAGGCGCTGGTGACGTGGCCGCGCGAGGGCGTGCCGGCCAACCCGGCGGGGTGGTTGCTCACCGTCGGGCGGCGCCGGGCGATCGACGCGTTCCGCCGGCGCAGCACCCGTGACGAGAAGTACGCCGCCCTCGCCCACCACCTGCCCGAGGGCGGCGCGCTGACCGGTGCCACCGAACCCGCCCCGGCCCCCGGCGACGTGCTGTGGGACCCCGACCAGATCGACGACGACACCTTGGCGCTGGTGTTCACCTCGTGCCACCCGGTGCTGTCGCGGGAGGCCGCCGTCGCGATGACGTTGCGCGTGATCGGCGGTCTGAGCAGCGACGAGATCGCGCGGGCGTTCCTGGTGCCGACCGCGACGGTGCAGGCGCGCATCACGCGGGCGAAGAAGACGCTGGGCGCGGCGAACGTGCCGTTCGAGGTGCCGCCCGCCGCCGAGCGCCCGAAGCGCCTCGCGCAGGTGCTCAGCGTGATCTACCTGATCTTCACCGAGGGTTCGTCGGCCAGCTCCGGTGACGAGGTGATGCGCCTGGACCTGGCCGGTGAGGCGCAGCGCATGGCCCGCATCCTGGCGCGGCTGATGCCGGGGGAACCCGAGGTGCACAGCCTGCTGGCGTTGCTGGAGCTCACGGCCGCCCGCTTCCCGGCCCGCCGCGGCCCCGACGGGGAGACGGTGCTGCTGGAGGACCAGGACCGCCGCCGCTGGGACCGCTCGGCCATCACCCGCGGCCGCGCCGCCCTGGCGAAGGCCGCCGACGCGGGCCGCGGCTACGGCTACTACGGGCTGCAGGCCGCCATCGCCGAGTGCCACGCCCTGGCGCCCTCGGTCGAGCAGACCGACTGGAACCGCATCGTCGTCCTGTACGAGGCGCTGGGCCGGCTCGCGCCCTCACCGGTGGTGGACCTCAACCGCGCGGTGGCGGTGTCGATGGCACGGGGGCCGGAGGCGGCGCTGCCGATCGTGGACGCGCTGGCCGGGTCGGAGGCGTTTCGCGACTCCCACCAGCTGCCGGGGGTGCGGGGGGAGCTGCTGCGGCGGTTGGGGCGGGTGGACGAGGCCCGGGCCGAGCTTGAGCGCGCGTTGGTCCTGTGCGGCAACGAGCGTGAGCGGGCGGTGCTGACCCGCAAGCTCGCCGAGCTGTAGGCGGGCGACCACGAGCGGTGAACAGCAGGGTTCCGTTAGGGCGACATCGGTAGCACTCGGTCGAGTGACGAGTGTTTGATGTTGTGATGAACTCGTTGCCCGCCGCCGTGGCTTCCGCGCTCGCCGAGGCCGGTGGTGAGAACGACGCCGACTGGCCGGCGCGCTGGCAGGAGCTCACCGCCGTGTCGGTGGAGCTGCAGTCCTTGCTGCTCACCGATCCCGGGCCGGAGCTGGTGGCGCTGGTCGAGCAGATCGTCACGCAGCTCGCCGACGGGGTCGCGGGCAGCCGAAGACACCGGGTGGAGCTGGCGGAGCTGACCCACCGGGTGCTCGACATCCACGCCCGCGCGTGCGCGGTGAGCACGCCTGACCCGGTGCGGCTCGCCGACTGGCTGCTGGACCTGCAGCTGGAGCACCCGGAGGCGCCCGAGGTCGCGCTGGCGCCGTACGCGGGGGCGCTGGACGACGAGGGGCTGGCGCACTACCGCGAGCGGGCGGTCGCGTTGTTCGAGCCGTTGCCGGTGGTGGGGTTCGGGGAGACCGGCCGCTACGACCGGGCCCGGTGGGCGTTGCTGCGGGTGATGGAGGAGCTGGCCGAGTACACCGACGACGTGGACCTGCAGCTGCTGGTGCTGTCCAAGGACCTGTCCTCGGGGTGGCACTACCTGCAGGTCGCCACGGTGCTGCGCGACGCGGGCCGCGCCGATGAAGCGCTGGAGTGGATCGACCGGGGGTTGCGCGCGACCGGTGGGCGGGGTGCGGCGTTGCGGTTGATCGACCTGGCGGTGGAGGAGCACCTGCGCCGGGCGGCACCGCACCGGGCGGTTGCGGTGTGCCGGGAGGCGTTCCTGGTGCGGCCCAACCTGGAGATCTACCTCAAGGCCCGTGCGCTGGTGGTGCACACCGACGAGTGGGCGCCGTTGCGCGCGGAGCTGGTGGAGCACCTGGTGCGTGACGGTGGCCGGTTGGCGATCGAGGTGTACCGGCGCATCGTCGAGGTCGAGCTGGCGCGGCGCGGGGTGCAGGAGCAGGAGGTGGTCGTGGGGTGGTTGCGGCAGCTGCGCGGTCTGCAGCCGGACGCGTTCGCCGACTACCTGGAGCACATCAAGTCACGGCACGTCGCCGACCGGGAGCTGCTCGACGAGCTGTCGCGCCGCGGCCTCTGACCAGTTCACCTCCGGACAGTCCGCACTCGTGCTGCGTGGTCGAGGCCGGAAGGGGTCCGGTCCGCCCACGGCCGGACGCGTTCGAGCTGGGCGGAGAGCGAGAGCAGGGTGCACTCGTCGTGCTGGCGGCCCACGAGCTGCACCGCGAGCGGCAGTCCCGCGGCGCTGCGGCCAGCGGGGACGCACGCGGCCGGGTTGCCCACGATGTTCCACAACGGCAGGAACGTCGTGTAGCGGGCGGCGGCCAGCAGAGCCGCGACGACAGTGGTGCGGTTCCACTCGCCCACGCGGATCGGCGGCCGGGTCAGCGCCGGGGTCAGCAGCACGTCGACCCGGCCGAAGACGCGGTTCGCGTGCGCCGTGAGCGCCGCGTCCTGGCTGCGTGACCAGCGCACGAGCGTCCGCGGCAGGCGCCGGCCGAGGTCGGCGGCGGCGCGGGTGCGCGGTTCGAGCAGGTCCGGCAGCTCCACCTCGGTGCGGGCGAGGTGGGCGTTGTGCAGGTAGCGCAGCGCGAAGCGGGTGGAGGCCGACAGGTCCTTCATCGGCGGGTCGAGCCGCACGACGTCGTGGCCCAGGTCGGTCAGCAGGGCGGCGGTGTCCTGCACGGCGTCGCGGACCTCGTCGTCGATGCCGATGCCCGGTCCCCACGGCCGCAGCGACACCCCGATGCGCAACCGGCCGGGGTCGGTGCGGGCGGCGTCGGTGAACGTGGTGCGCGGCGGGTGGGCGACGTGCGCGTCACCGGGCACGGGGCCGTGGATCTGATCGGCGACCAGTGCCCAGTCCTCGACCGTGCGGGTGATCGGCCCGGCCACCACGAGCCCGCCCCACGCCTGGGGCTGCGGGGCGAGGGAGACGCGGCCGCGCTGGGGCTTGAGCCCGAACAGTCCGGTCACCGCCGCCGGGATGCGGATGGACCCGGCGCCGTCGGTGCCGATCGCCGCCGCGGCCAGTCCCGCCGCGACCGCGGCCGCCGATCCGCCGCTGGACCCGCCGGGGGAGTGCGTCAGCGACCACGGGTTGCGCGTGGGCCCGGCCCAGCCGCTCTCGGTGTGGGGCCACAGCCCCAGCTCCGGCATCCGGGTGCGGCCGATGACCACCGCGCCGGCGGCGCGCAGCCGGGCCACGACCGCGGAGTCGGCCGGCTGCGGGGTGCGTGCGGCGTTGGTGCCCCCGGTGGTGGGCAGACCGGCGACCGCGAGGTCCTCCTTGACCGCGATCGGCACACCGCGCAGCGGCAGGTCGGCATCGCAGCGGTCGGCGGCGTCGGCTTCGGCCAGCGCCTGCTCGGCGAACACGACCCGGAACGCCCGCAGCACCGGGTCGAGCCGTTCGATGCGCTCCAGGTGCCGCCGCACCAGCTCACGCGAGGTCACCTCGCCCGCTCTGATCGCCGCGGCCTGCCCGGCGACACCGGCGAACACCAGCTCCTCGGTCATGGCCCGACCCTAACGTGATCACCCGGACCGCAGTACCGGTATGAGAGTCCGCGGTCCTCGTCACCGGCTGAGCCGGCCGGGGGAGTCAGGCGGGCTGGCGGCTGCGGTGGTTGGCGACGTTGACGCGGTTGGCGCACCTGGTGGAGCAGAACCGGCGGCGGCCGTTGCGGCTGGTGTCGACGTAGACGGTGTCGCAGCCGTCGCGGTCGCACCAGCCGATGCGCCCGGCGTCCTCGCAGAACAGCGCCGCCATCCCCGCCGCGGTGTAGGCCTTGAGCCGCACGTCGGTCGGCGCGTCCTCGCGTGCGTAGTGCAGGTGCGGCGCGCGGCCGTCGTGGGTGGAGATGTAGTGCGTGGTCGAGGACTGGGCGAGCAGGTCGTTGAGCAGGTCGACGCCCGGTTCGCGGAAGACCTGCCGCAGCCGCTCGACCCAGTTCCGCACGTCACGTTCCTGGCGTGCGTCCAGCGAGCCCAGCGGCCTGTAGTCCGAGGCTTTCAGCACGTCGAGCAGGGGTGTGGCGGGGTCGGCGTTGACCAGGGTCGCGGCGAGCTCAGCGGCCGCCCCGCCGTAAGGGTTGAAATGCACTAGACCATGACACCAGAGTTGGGGGCATGATCGCCACCTGCCCCGCGTGCCACTGGCCCTGCGACTCCGCCCTGTCCCGCCACGGCCCGGTCGCCTACGTGCGGTGCGTGTGCGGCCTGTTCCTGGTGATCGACCGCGGGGTGCTCACCGCGACCGCCGGGACCAGCGCGTTCCGCCCGGTGCCGCGGACCAGCGGTGACCAAGTACCCTCGGGGCGTGAGCCGTCGTGATCTCCTGTGCGACACCGCGATCCAGATCCTCGCGGTGGAGGGCGGCCGGGGACTGACCCACCGCGCGATCGACCGCGAGGCCGGCGTCCCCATCGGCACCACCAAGAACTACTTCCCGACCCGCGAGGCCATCCTCGAGGCCTCCGCCGCGCGCATGACCGCACTGCACCGCGCCGCCGTGGACCGCCTGCGCGAGACCACCCCGGCCGACATCAGCCCCGCCGACGTCGCCGAGCTCTACCCGGCGCTGCTGCGGCGCGCGGTCGCCGAGGACCCGACGCAGATGCTCGCGATGGTGGAGCTGTACCTGGAGGCGGTGCGCCGGCCGGGGGTGCGTGCGGCGTTGTCGGGCATGGTGCTGGCCAACGCCGAGGCCGCCGCCGCTCTGCAGCAGGCCGCGGGGCTGCCCTCGACGGTGCGCGACACGGGCCTGCTCGACGCGTACTTCCTGGGGGTGGCGATCTCGTTGCTGGCGTTGCCGGTGGACACGCTGGAGACCGTGGGCCTGGACGACCCGTACGCGCTGGGCATCGGCGTGTTCTCCGCGACCGTGCCCGACCCGGTCGCGCCCCCGGCGCAGCACCGCGAAGCGGGCAGCTAGCCCAGGGCCGCGAGCAGCGCGGCGTAGGTCTGTTCCACGTCCAGCCCGCCGTTGTCGATGACCGTCGTCCCCGGTGTCAGGTACCGCCGCAGGTCGTCGAACACCCGGTGGATCAGCGCCTGCCCGCCCAGTGCCCTCACCACGGCGTCGATGGGGTCGTCGCGCTGCTCGAACCGGGTGATCGCCGTGGCCCGCGGGGCGAGCAGCACCACCTCCACGTACCGCGCGCCGGCGGAGCTCACCGCGTCGGCGAGGACGTCGCGCTGGTCGCGGCGGGTGATCAGCTGCGGCATCACGACGTCGTGCCCGGTGCGCAGGTGGTGGGCGGCCATGGTGAGCGCGAGCGGGCGGACCAGGTCGACGGTGGCGAAGAAGTCGTCCTGCCAGCCGCCGACCAGGCCCACGATCCGGTCGGCGTCGAGGTTGAGCGTGAGCGGGTGGTCGGCGGCGTAGCGGGCGGCGAGGGTGGACTTGCCCACGCCGGTGGGACCGTTGAGGTGGATCAGCCTGGGCGGCACGCGCTCACCAGTTCGTCGACGGCGGTCGCGACCAGTGCGGTCGCGGTGTCGGGTGAGCGGCCGCAGCTCGACGGGCGCGGGGGCACCGGCCGCTCGGTCACGCTCACCCGCCATTCTCGGCCATCGGCGTGGCGCACGGTCGCGGAGCCGGCGTTCTCGGCCACGACGGTGAGCACGTCGCCCGTCTCGCCGATCCGCTCGCGCACGGCGACCTCGGCGACCTGCCCGCGCGGGGTGAAGCAGGACCGGCCCCGGCAGCGTTCGGCGGAGACGCCCTTGGTGGTGAGCCGTTCGGCCAGGTCGTGGTCCAGGCGGCCGTAGAGGTGGCCGGTGGGCAGCAGCACACCGGTGGGGGCGAAGCGGTGGCCGCCGGTGTGGGTGCACTCCCACAGGTTCAGGGCGGTGGCGATCGGCCGCCCGTACAGCGCGCAGCACACGTCGCGTTTGCTGTTGGTGCACACCAGCAACAACGGGTCGTGCACCGGTGTGCCGAACGCCGTGGAACGCCCAGCGCCCAGCGCGGCGAAGTCCAGCTCCAGCAGCTCCTCGGGCGCGCCGACGTCGGCCTGTTCCAGCCACGACGCACCGGGGGTGGTGGCGGCGAGGTAGACGCGGCGGCGGGCGGGCACACCGGTGTCGGCGTGGCGGCCGGGACGGCGGATCAGCAGGATGCGCACCCCCGTGCCGCTCGCACGGCGGTGCAGCTCGGCACCCAGCTCGCGGTCGAGGTGGCTGTCGAGCAGCGCGTCGCGGCCCCACGGGCCGGGCTGCTCCAGGCACAGCCACGCGGTGGCGGTCGCGGCCGTGCCGGCCAGCGGCTCACCCGCGAGGTCGGCGAGTACGGAGCACCTCATCTGCGCACTCTATACGGCCGATCGGGTGATGGCTAAGGACACCCTTACCTTCATCGTCGGCGGGTACCCGGCATCGACCGGGTGAACACACCACTGGGTTGTGCGACGGCGCCGCCTGCGTGCACGGCCGCCACGAGACCACGACCGCCCCGGTCAACGTCGCGTTCGTCGTGGTGACCCGCGCCGGGCAGCTCTGACCGCGGGCGTGCGGGTCCTAGGGTGACCGGCATGACAACGGTGATCACCGGGGGAAGCCGGGGGATCGGTGCCGCGACCGCGCGCAGGCTGGTGCGCGACGGGCACCGGGTCGTGATCAGCTACCGGCAGGCCGCCGACGAGGCCCGTGCCCTGGAGCAGGAGCTGGGTGTGGTGGCCGTGCGGGCCGACACCGCGGACGAGCACGACGTGGCGCGGCTGTTCGACGCCGCCGGCGAGGTCACGGGCGTGGTGAACAACGCGGGCATCACCTCCCCGGTGGGGACGCTGGCCGAGCTGCGCACCGAGGACCTGCGCCGCGTCGTGGACGTCAACGTCGTCGGCGCGTTCTTCGTGGCCCGCGAGGCGGCCCGGCGGATGAGCGCGGGCGCGATCGTGAACGTGTCCTCCGGTGCCGCGACGCTGGGCAGCCCCGGCGAGTACGTGCACTACGCCGCCACGAAGGCCGCGGTCGACGCGCTGACCGTCGGCCTGGCCACGGAGCTGGCGCCGCGCGGGATCAGGGTGAACTGCGTGCAGCCGGGCACCGTCCGCACCGACATCCACCGGCTCTCCGGTGTGCCGGACCGGGCCGACCGGGTGGCGCCGCGGGTGCCGCTGGGACGCGCGGGGGAAGCCGAGGAGATCGCGAACGCCATCGCCTGGCTGCTGTCGGCGGAAGCCTCCTACACCACCGGGGCGGTTCTGCGGGTGACCGGCGGGATGTGACGGGCGGGCGCACCTAGACTGCTGGGTCATGCCCGCTCCGACCCTGGCGGAGTTCGTGCTCGCGAACACGACTCCGACGCCGGTGCCGCTCGTGCCCGAGATCGTGCTGCACAGCGCGTGCGAGGCCATGGAGCTGTGGGAGCGCACGCACCACGACCAGCCGCCGTTCTGGGCGTTCCCGTGGGCCGGTGGGCAGGCGTTGGCCCGGCACGTGCTCGACCACCCCGAGCTGGTCGCGGGCCGCACGGTGTTCGACCTCGCGTCCGGTTCGGGGCTGGTGGCGATCGCCGCCGCGCTGGCGGGAGCGCGGGAGGTCGTCGCGAACGACATCGACCCGTTGTCGCTGGCGGCGGTGCGGCTCAACGCCGAGGCCAACGGGGTGCGCATCACGACCCTGGCCGCCGACCAGCTCGCCGGGGACGCCGCGGGCGCCGGCGTGGTGCTCGCCGGGGACGTGTTCTACGACGCGCGGATCACCGCGCTGGTGCTGCCGTTCCTGCACCGGGCGGCGGCACGGGGCGCGGTGGTGCTGCTGGGCGACCCGGACCGGGCGCACCTGCCGCGCGAGCGGTTCACGCAGCGGGCGCGCTACGAGGTGCCGGTGCCGTTGACGCTGGAGAGCACCGAGACCCGCAGCGCGACCGTGTGGACCGCCTAGTTGGTCACCAGGCAGAAGGGGTGACCGGCGGGGTCGGCGTAGACGCGGAACCCCGTCTTGGACCGCGAGCCCTTGAGCTTGGTCGCCCCGAGTTCGAGCACGAGCGGTTCGGACTCGTTGAGGTTGCTCACCATGACGTCGAGGTGCACCTGTTGCGGGTGCTCCTGGCCGGGCCACTGCGGCGGCTCGTAGTCGTCGACGCGCTGGAACGACACCCGCATCCCACTGGGAGCCTCCAGGGTGGTCCACCACCCGTCGGAGTCGGTGACCTTCCCGCCGATCAGCTCGCGGTAGAACTCCGCGAGCTCGTCCGGTTCGGGGCAGTCCAGCACCACGTCGTAGAGCTCACCGATCGCCACGACTCTCCTCGTCAGCCGCACCTCGCGCCACCTGCTGGCGGCGCGAGCGACCTTAACGCCCACCCGCCGGGCACCCCGCGTCAGCCCAAACGTTCCACCACGAACGCCGTGAGGAACCCCGCCGTGGTGCACAGCCCGGTGTAGAGGCGGGCCCGTTCGAAGGCCTCGGGGATCATGGTGTCGGCGATCATCGCCAGGATCGCACCGGCGGCCGTGGCGGTGATGACGGCGATCACCTGCGGGGAGGCGCCGTCGAGCAGCACGTTGCCCAGCGCCGCCGAGATGCCGCTGGCCACGGCGATCACACCCCACACGCCGAAGACGTAGCCCGCTCCGCGCCCCGCCTGCTTCATGCCCGCGACGCTGGACAGGCCCTCCGGGACGTTGGAGATCACCACGGCCACCAGCATCGCGACCCCGATGCCCCCGCCGTCGAGCAGCGACACACCGAGCACCACCGACTCCGGCACCCCGTCGAGCAGGGCGCCGACCGCGATCGCCGTGCCGCTGCCGGCCTGGTCGGACTCCGAGGGCTGGTTCGCGGCCCGTTTGCGGTGCCGTGCCCCGTGGCGGGCCAGCACCACGTTCGCCAGCACGTAGGCCAGCGCGCCCCCGGCGAACCCGGCCGAGGTGGCCAGCAGGCCACCGGTCTGCTCGGCCTCGTCCACCAGCTCGAACGACGCCGCCGCGATGAGCACGCCCGCGCCGAAGGCCATCACCACCGCGACCACGTCGCGCGGCACGCGCACGAACCAGGCGACGACCGCGCCCGCGACGAGCGCGCCGCCACCTGCCAGACCCCACAGTCCCGCTTCGATCCACTGCGTCACCGAGGCGGGGTGCCCTGCAACTTCGCGAAGAACACCTTCAGGTCCTCGGCCAGCAGATCGGGTGCCTCGTGCCCGGAGCAGTGCCCGCCGCGGCCGAACTCCGACCAGTGCACCAGGTTGTGGTGGTCGCGTTCGGCGAAGCGGCGGATCGACTGGAAGTCGTCGGGGAAGACCGCCACGCCCAGCGGGAACGTCGTCGGCTCGCCCGGGGTGTCCTCGCGGTGGGCGTCCTCGTAGTACAGCCGCGCCGAGGACCCGGCGGTGCGGGTGAACCAGTGGATCGACACGTTCGCCAGCAGGAAGTCCCTGCTCACCGCCGGCTCACCCATCAGCTGCAGGATCCAGGCGAGCTGACCGGCGGGGGAGTCGGCCAGGGCGAACGCCACGTTCTGCGGCCGCGACTGCTGCAGCTTCGCGTACCCCGACATGGTGTCGTAGAAGTTCTGCAGCACCCCCAGGCGCCGGTGCTCGTCCTGCGTCAGCCCCTCCACCTCGGCCGGGTCGCCCGAGGGGAACGAGAAGACCTGCGTGACGTGCACCCCGGCCACGTGCTCGCCGTCCACCCGGCCCAGCTCCGGCCCGATGATCGCCCCGGCGTCGTTGCCGTGCACCCCGTAGCGGGTGTGGCCCAGCCGGCTCATCAGCTCCGCGTAGGCCCGTGCGACCCGCCCGGAGTGCCAGCCGGTCGCGGTCGTGGGACCGGAGAACCCGACACCGGGCGTCGAGGGGATCACCAGGTGGAAGTCGTCGCGCAGGTGCTCGATGACGTCCACGAACTCCAGGACCGTGCCCGGCCAGCCGTGGATCATCAGCAGCGGCAGCGCGTCCGGATTCGTGCTGCGCACGTGCAGGAAGTGCACACCGGTGCCGTCGATCTCGGTGACGAACTGCGGGAAGGAGTTGAGCCGCGCCTCGACCGCCCGCCAGTCGAACTCCTCGGCCCAGTACCGCGCCAGCTCCCGCACGGTCTCGACCTCGTCGCCGTAGCGCGCCCCCGCACCGGGCACCTGGTCGGTCCACCGCGTGCGCGCCAGGCGCAGCGCCAGCTCGTCGAGCTCTGCCGCGCCGACCGCGACCCGGAACTCCCTGATCTCCGTCGTGTCACCCATCCTCCGCGGCATTGTGGCCAGCTCCTGTCCTAAAGTTCCGGGTCATGTTGGAAACCTCCGCACGCTTGCTGCGCCTGCTCGCCCTGCTGCAGTCCCGCCGCGACTGGCAGGGCTCGGAGCTCGCCGACGAGCTGCGGATCAGCCCCCGCACCGTCCGCCGCGACGTCGACCGGCTGCGCGAGCTCGGCTACCCGGTCAACGCCACCACCGGTAGCTTCGGCGGCTACCGCCTCGGCGCCGGCGCCGAGCTGCCCCCGCTGCTGCTCGACGACAACGAGGCCGTCGCCGTCGCCGTGGCCCTGCGCACCACGCCGGTCACGGGCCTGGAGGAGGTGTCGCTGCGCGCCCTGCTCAAGCTCGAACAGGTCCTGCCCTCCCGGCTGCGCCACCGCGTCTCCGCGCTCGAAGGCGTCGAGTCCGTCCCCCGCGACAGCCCCGCACCGGCGCTGGACCCCGAGCTGCTCACCACCCTCGCCGCCGCCTGCCGCGACAGCGACACCCTCCGCTTCGACTACACCTCCCACGACGGCACCCCCACCCGCCGCCGCGCCGAACCCCACCGCCTCGTCAACTGGGGCCGCCGCTGGTACCTCGTCGCCTGGGACGCCGACAAGCAGGACTGGCGCAGCTTCCGCGTCGACCGCATCAGCCGCCCCGTACCACCGCACGGGCCCCGCTTCACCCCGCGCGAGCTCGACGCCACCACCTACGTCGCCTCCCGGGTGACCTCCGCGGCCTGGCGCTACGAGGCCCGCGTCCTCGTCCACGCCCCCGCGACCGAGGTCCTCACCCGGATCAGCCCCGCCATCGGCAGCGTCGAGGCCGTCGACGAGCACACCTGCGTCCTGGTGACCGGCTCGGACTCCGTCGAGACCCTCGCCGTCTGGATCAGCATGCTCGGCTTCGACTTCGAGGTCACCTCACCGCCCGACCTGGTTGCACACGTTCGCACCCTTGCGGCCCGCTACGCCCGCGCCGTACAAGACTGACCATGGCCATCACGGGTAGGGACATCGAGCACCTGCTCTACACCGACACCCCCGACCCGGTCCTGGTCCTGCACGACGGGGCCACCGAGATCGTCGCCGCGGCCGAGCTCGGCGCCTGCCCGGGAGCGGTGGTGGTGTGCTCGCGCGCCGAGGTGCTGCGCCGGGTGGGGGAGAGGGACCTCAGCGAACAGGACCTGGCGGGACTGGCCGCCGCCCTGTCCGACGCGGTCGCGGACCCCACCCGCGCACGGCCGCTGTGGCCCCTGTGAGCACCCGGCCTACCGCCTGCGGCGCAACCTGACCGGGTCACCGGGCGCGGGCGCCTCGTCCTGCCGCTGGGCCTCGGCCTGGACCTCGACGTTCGTCCGGTGTGCAACCGGGTCCCAGATCTCCTCGAACGGCGCCATGAGCGAATGCCCGCTGCCGCTGCGCCGGGCCCGATGGGCGTACCAGGCGAAACCCGCCAGGAAGAGGGGCAGGCTCAGCAACGCGGCCACGGACGCCAGGAGCTCCACTCACCCGACGGTACAGTAACGTCGCGTATCCAGAAACACCGTGTTACCGAATGGACGGCGATGACCCGCCTCACCCGAGCCGAGCAGCAGCGGCTCACCCACGACCACCTGCTCACCGCCGGCCGCCAGGTCTTCCTGCGCCGCGGTTTCCTCGCCGCCACCGTCGAGGAGATCGCCGCCGACGCCGGCTACACCCGCGGCGCCGTCTACAAGCACTTCGGCGGCAAGGAAGGCCTCTGGCTCGCCCTCGTCGACACCGACGCCGACGCCCACCTGCAGACCCTGCGCACCGCCCTGAGCGCGGCCACCACCCGCGACGAGCTGATCGCCGCACTCACACCCGCCACCACGACCGGCGACCAGGCCGCGCGGTGGAGCGCGGCCGCCGCGGAGGTGCTCGCCGCGACCGCCCAGAACCCCGGCACCGCGGCCCAGGTCGCCGCCGTCCAGCAACGCCACGACGACGCCGTCACCGCACTGCTGCGCGAACACTCCCGCCGCCTCGGCCTGCACCCCGCCCTGCCCCTGGAGCAGGCCGTCGTCCTGCTCGGCGCACTGGGCATCGGCCTCGCCCTGCGCCAGACCGTCGCCCCGGCCGTCGACCCCGCCGCGATCCTCGGCCACGTGCTCGACACCCTGTTCCGGTGACTCAGCCGGAGAACAACACCAGCAGACCGATCCCGACCAGCACCACCGGCAACGCGATGTGACCCCACCTGGCCAGCGCGCGGGCGACCACCTGCCGGGAGGCCAGGAACCAGCCCGCCAGGCACCACACGCCCACGAGCGCCAGGAACACCACGACGTAGAGCCACAGCGCGTCGGTCACCGTGAAGACCGGGACGTAGACGCCGATGTTGTCGCCACCGTTGGCCAGCGTCACACCCGCGACGGCCAGGACGCCCGGAGCCGCGCCGGGATCGCCGTCGTCGTCCCCGCGCCACAGCGACCAGGCCGCCTTCAAGCCCAGCGCCAGGGGTATCAGGCCGAGCCAGGGGCGGAACTGCTCGGGCAGCAGGGAAGCGCCGAGCGCACCCAGCACGGCCACCACGAGGATGCCCGCGAAACCCAGGTACTGACCGGCCACGATCTGCCAGGCGGAGCGGGCGCGGGCGAAGAACAGGGCCAGGAGCACCAGGTCGTCGACGTTGGTGACGGCGAACATGCCCGCGGCCTGGGCGATCACAGCGAGGTCCACGAGCGGGGATTCTCGCGCACGCGACAAACGGATAGCTCATCCGGATGTGCTAGCGTCCCGAAACGGATCATCTATCCACACAGGAGACGCCATGCCACCCAAAGCAGTCATCACCGCCGCAACCGCCGGCATCGGACTCGAAACCGCAAAAGAACTCGCACGACGCGGATTCGCCGTCACCGTCATCGGACGCGACCCACAACGAGGACACCAAGCAACCGCACAGATCGGGGGAGAAGCCCGATTCCTCCGCACCGACCTCGCCTCACTGCACCAAGTACGCGCACTCGCCCGCAAACTCACCGACGAAGGACCACTCGACGTCCTCATCAACAACGTCGGCGCCATGTTCCCCCGACACCAGCACATCGACGGCCTCGAAGCCACCTTCCTCGTCAACCACCTCTCGCCCTACCTGCTCACCGAACTGCTCCTGCCCGTCATCACCGGCCGCATCGTCAACGTCACCTCAGCAGCCGTCATCGCCGCCAAGAAGAACTTCGACCACACCGAACCACCCGGCGGCTACTACGCCTTCCACTGGTACGGCCGCGCCAAACTCGCCAACCTCGCCTACACCCTCGACCTCAGCACCCGCACCAACGGCATCACCGTGATCGCCGCCGACCCCGGCGGAGCAGCCACCGACATGACCAACGGCACCATGAACGACCCGAACATCGTCTCCCCGCCACTGCGCCTGCTCTGGCCACTGGTCAAACGCACCTTCGCCCGCTCCACCGCCCGACCCGCCACCCACGCCGCACAACCCTCCATCACCGCCGCCACCGACCCCGCACTCACCGGCCGAACACAACTCCTCATTGGGCCGAACGGGACACCCACCACCCCCCACCGCACCGCACTGCAACCCCACGTGATCGCCGCCATCCGCCGCCTCAGTGAACAGCACGCGCCACTCGAGCCCAGCTGACCCAATACGGATGGGCTATCCAATTACCCTGGACACATGACGCCGCTGCGCAAGGACGCCGCCCGCAACTTCGACCGCATCGTGGCCGTCGCACGCGAACTCGTCGACCAAGGCACCCCACTGCAGCTCAACGACGTCGCCCGCCGCGCAGGCCTCGGCGTCGGCACCGTCTACCGCCACTTCGCCACCACCGAAGCCCTCCTCGAAACCATCGCCACCCCCTGCCTCGAAACCCTCACCGCACACGGCCACCACGCCCTCACCGCCGACAACCCCTGGCACGCCCTGCGCACCTTCCTCGAACGCACCGTCGAAGCCCAGGTCACCGACCCCGCCACGGTCAAAGTCGTCGCCTCCACCACCGACGCCCTCCCGCACACCACCGAGCTCAAACACCAACTCCAAGCACTCGGCAAAGCCCTCTTCGCCCGCGCCCGCGACGCCGGCCACGTCCGCACCACCGTCCACGACGGCGACATCGTCCCCCTCATGTGCGGCATCGCCTACGCCGTCCACCTCCACGGCCACCCCACCCACGACCGCGTCACCACAGCCCACCGCTACCTCGACACCCTCCTCGAAGGCCTCCACGCCTCCTGACCCGCACACCTACCGCGGGGGACCGGCCACCACGAACTCCCGCAACCCCGCCACATCCCGCGCACCACCATCAGTCAGCACCCACGTCACCCCCGCCTCCTCATACGCACCCACATCCGACAACCCCGGACCCCAGATCACCAGATCACCCCCGACCGGCCCACCCGACGCCACGAACTCCGCCTTGATCCGCGCCGCATCAGCGGGGGAGACCACCGCCAACCCCGACCCACCGAACACCGCCGGCACCACCCCGTCCGCCAACGCCGCCGCACGGAACGGCACCTCCCGAGGCCACACCCCACCCACCCAGATCGGCACCTCCACCGGCGCGAACCGCACACCCTCCGCACGGAACAACGCACCCCGGTGATCCACCACCTCACCCGACAACAACGCCCGCACCAACCCCACGCCCTCCGACATCGCCTCCGCCCGCGACACCACCTCACCGAAGGGGGAGAAGTCCTGCGGCGTCCCCGCACCCACCCCCAGCACCAACCGCCCACCCGACAACCGCTGCACCGTCGACGCCTCCAGCGCCACCTTCCACGGCCGCCGCCGCCCCAACGACGTCACCACCGGCCCCAACCGGATCGACGACGTCCGCGCCGCCACCGCACCCAGCACCACCCACACGTCCGCCACCACCGGCTCGTCCGGCACCACCACGTGGTCCCACAGGAAGAACCCGTCCCACCCCGCCTCCTCGGCGGCCACCGCCAGCGACACGAGCTCAGCCGGGTCACCCAGCTCCGGACCGAAACACGGCACGTACATCGCGAATCGCATGCACCGAGTGTGGCAAGCACCCCTGACAAGATCATCTGACCAGGGGAGCTAACGCCACGGTGACGAAAGCAGGCGAGCGTCGGCGAGCGGCCGCAGCGCGGTCACCGAAGCGCCACCTTCACCAAGCGGCAACAGCGACGCGCGTCCCGACGCAGAACGGCGAACCGACACGCGAACCGAGCGTCGGCGCCCGGCGAACGCGCAACGCGGCGCAAGGCGGGCGCGCCAACCCCAGAGGAGGACTCCAGCTGCGCCGGATCCGCATTACTTGACATAATGTAGATTATCGGCGAAACGGCGACCTGCGGAGATCGTCCAGAAGGACCCGAATCCCAGGCCGTCGCGCCGGACCGTCCTCAGGTGCGTCTGCGGGTGTCGCCCACGGGCAGGTCGGCGGACACCCCTGCAGACGCCTGAACCTCGAACCTCGGCGATGCCGGAGCGCGGTCGGCATCGACTGGTTGTGGAAGAGACGCGCGAACCGGTGAATCGTGACGCGGGCTCCCCGAGGAACTCCGGCGCCACCGACCGTGCCACCGCCCGCCGCCGGAGTCCGGCGAAACGGACATTTGATGCATAATCGCCATTATCCAGCACAGAACGCGGAATTGTCGGTGCTGTGCGGTACAAGATCCATATGCACGTGCTCGCCGCGCAGGACGCCTTCTTCCTCGCCCGCCGGACCCGCAAGGACTCGCCGCACACCACCGCGGCCTACCAGCGGGATCTCGCCGGCGTGACCGCACTCCTGGCCGAGACCCTCTCCTCCCCCGTCGAGGACCTCGTCGTGCAGGACCTCACGGGCGCCAACCTGCGTCACGCTTTCGGGTTGTTCGCGGACACGCACGCCAAGAGCTCCGTGCTGCGGGCCTGGTCGACGTGGAACCAGTTCCTCACGTTCTGCGTGGCCGAGGACCTGATCGCGGGCAACCCGATGGGTGCGGTGGCGCGGCCGAAGACCCCTCCCCTGGTGCCCAAGCCGTTGCGGGGTGAGGACACGCCCGAGCAGTTGCTGACGGCGGCCGCGGAGGGGGCGCGCAAGGGGCGTGACCCGTGGCCGGAGCGGGACGTGCTGGTGATCGCGCTGGGGTTGGTGGCGGGGTTGCGCAGTGCGGAGATGCGGACGTTGACGCTGGCGAGCGTCGTGGGGCGGGAGGGTGATCGGCGGTTGCACGTGAAGGGCAAGGGGAACCGGGACCGGTCGGTGCCGATCGAGCCGCCGATGGAGCGGATCGTGGAGGCGTACCTGGCGAGTTGCCGGCGGCGGTTTCCGCAGGGGCGGTTCGACCGGGACAGTGCGTTGTTGCGGGATCGGCATGGTGAGCCGATCGGGCGGGGTGGGTTGGAGTACCTGGTGAAGTCGTGTTTCCGGTGGGCGGGGTTGCACGACCGGGTGCCGACGGGGGCGAACCTGCACGCGTTGCGGCACACGTTCGCGACGCGGTTGGCGGAGGACGGGGCGTCGGCGAGCGAGATCATGGCGTTGCTGGGGCATGCGAGTTTGGCGACGAGTCAGAACTACATCGAGGCGACGGCGCGGGAGCGGCGTGCGGCGGTGGCGAGCAATAGGACGTATCGGGCGTTGCGGGACATGTAGTGGGGTTCGACCGGTGTGCGGGAGCCTCGGTGGGTCGGGGTTGCCCTGGTGCCGGTGGGGTGGGCCGTGTGGGTGACGTGGTGGTGCGAAAACCGCATTTCAGGGGTACTCAGTGGGAATGAGATCCGTGTGGCGTGGGGCCATCTCCTTCGGGTTGGTGACGATCGCCGTGCGCCTCTACACGGCTGTCGAGGAGCACGACTTCCGTTTCAACCAGGTGCACCGTGAGGACGGCGGGCGCATCAAGTACAAGCGTGTGTGTTCGGTGTGCGGCAACGAGGTGGAGTACGGCGAGATCACCAAGGGCTATGAGCTGGACGACGGCCGGATGGTGGTCATGGAGAACGAGGACTTCGAGAAGTTGCCGGTGAGGACCGACAAGTCGATCGAGGTGCTGGAGTTCGTGCCGGCGGAGGAGATCGATCCGATCTACTTCCAGAAGACGTACTACCTGGAGCCGGACAAGGCGGCGGCGCGGCCGTACGTGTTGTTGCGGGATGCGTTGGTGAAGACGGGTCAGCTGGCGGTCGTGAAGATCACGATCCGGCAGAAGGAGACGCTGGCGACGATCCGGGCGCGTGATGACGTGCTGGTGTTGCACACGATGTTGTGGCCGGATGAGATCCGCAGGGCGGAGTTCGACTTCTTGGAGCAGGACGTGGAGGTGCGTCCGCAGGAGTTGAGGATGGCGACGTCGTTGGTGGAGTCGATGGCGGGTGACTTCGATCCGGGCTCGTTCACCGATGACTACCGGGATGCTCTGGAGAAGGTCATCGCGGCGAAGGCGGAGGGTGCGGAGTTGCCCGAGCAGCCGGAGTCGGAGGACAAGGGCGATGTGATCGACCTGATGACGGCTTTGGAGCGGAGTGTGGAGAAGGCGAAGGCCGGGCGCAAGGGTGCGTCGGCGAAGAAGGCCGCTCCGAAGAAGAAGGCTTCGTCGGCGTAGATGGCCGGGCTCGACGAGTACCGGCGCAAGCGGGATCCGGCCAGGACGCCGGAGCCCGTGCCGGGTGCTGCGGTTCTCCCCCGTGGTGACGATGACACGTTTGTGGTTCAGGAGCACCACGCGTCGAGCCTGCATTGGGATGTGCGGTTGGAGCGGGGTGGGGTGCTGGTGTCGTGGGCGGTGCCGAAGGGGTTGCCGCCGACGACGGATGTGGTGCGGCTGGCGGTGCGCACGGAGGACCACCCGCTGGAGTACGCGGAGTTCTCGGGTGAGATCCCGAGGGGTGAGTACGGCGGCGGGTCGATGGTCATCTGGGACCGGGGCCGGTACGAGACGGTGAAGTGGTCGGACCGCGAGGTGGACGTGGTCCTGCGCGGGGGTCGGGTCGAGGGTCAGTTCGTGTTCTTCCGGTCGGGTGGGGACGGGAAGAACTGGATGGTGAAGCGGCGGTACGCGAATGCGCGGCCGGACTGGCAGGTGTTGCCCGAGCAGGTGAAGCCGATGCTGGCGGTTCCGGGTCCGCTGCCTGCTGATGATGACGACGAGTGGGCATACGAGTTCAAGTGGGACGGTGTCCGGGCGATCCTGCGGGTCGAGGGTGGCCGGGTGCAGGCGTGGTCGCGGTTGGGCAACGACATCACGGTGGCGTATCCGGAGCTGCAGGCGGTGGGTGCGCAGCTGGGGTCGACGGAGGCGTTGCTGGACGGGGAGATCGTGGCGTTGCGGGACGGGCGGCCGAGTTTCAGCGCGTTGCAGAACCGGATGCACGTGAGCAAGTCGGATGCGGCGCGGCGGGCGGCGCGGCAGTACCCGGTGACGTTGTTGGTGTTCGACCTGTTGCACCTGGATGGCCGGTCGTTGGTGTCGTTGCCTTTTCGGCAGCGCCGTGAGTTGCTGCGGGAGCTGGAGCTGAGGGGGCCCAACTGGCTCACTCCCCCGTCGTACGACGCCGATGGGGCGGCGGTGCTGGCGGCGAGCCGGGAGCAGGGTCTGGAGGGTGTGGTGGCGAAGCGGCTGGACTCGGTGTACCAGCCGGGGTTGCGGTCGCCGGTGTGGCGCAAGATCACCGATCTGATGGCGCAGGAGGTGGTGATCGGGGGCTGGCGGATGGGTGAGGGCAAGCGTGCGGGGGTGATCGGTGCGTTGTTGCTGGGTATTCCGCAGGACGGCGGGCTGGCGTTCGCGGGGTCGGTGGGCACGGGGTTCAGCGACGCGGAGCTGGCGGTGCTGACGCCGCGGTTGAAGGCGTTGGCGCGCAGGTCGTCTCCGTTCGTGACGGAGATGCCGAGGGAGAGGTCCAGGGGCGCGAAGTGGGTGGAGCCGGAGCTGGTGGCGGAGGTGGTGTTCCGGCAGTGGACACCGGACGGGCGGATGCGGTTCCCGGCGTGGCGGGGGTTGCGGCCGGACAAGACGCCCGGGGAGGTGACGCGGGGTGAGCGGTGAGGTGTCGGTGCGGGTCGAGGGCCGGGTGCTGAAGCTGACGAACCTGGACAAGGTGTTGTACCCGGGGTTCGGGTTCGCCAAGGGTGAGGTGATCGACTACTACACGCGGGTCGCGCCGGTGCTGCTCCCCCACCTGAAGGACCGGCCGGTGACGTTGAAGCGGTTCCCGAACGGGGTGGACGGGAAGTGGTTCTTCGAGAAGAACGCGCCGCAGCACCGTCCTGAGTGGGTGCGGACGGTGCGGTTGGAGTCGCCGGGCAGCACGAAGGGCAACGAGACGGTCAACTACGTGCTGGTCGACGAGTTGGCGACGGTGGTGTGGCTGGCGAACCTGGCGGCGTTGGAGTTGCACGTGCCGCAGTGGACGGTGGGTCCGCGGGGTGGGAAGCGGGATCCGGACCTGCTGGTGTTCGACCTCGATCCGGGGGCGCCGGCGACGGTGGTGGAGTGCTGCCGGGTGGCGGAGCTGGTGCGGACGGTGCTGGACGACGACGGTGTGGACTCGTGGGCGAAGACGTCGGGCAACAAGGGGATGCAGGTGTACGCGTACGCGCCGGCGAAGGACACGTCGGAGTACGCGAAGGGGGTGGCGCGGCGGTTGGCGAGGGAGTTCCCGGAGCTGGTCGTGTCGACGATGGCGAAGGCGCAGCGCACCGGGAAGGTGCTGATCGACTGGTCGCAGAACAACCCGGCGAAGACGACGGTGGCGCCGTACTCGTTGCGGGCGCGGGAGCGGCCGACGGTGTCGGCGCCGGTGACGTGGGACGAGGTCGAGGAGTGCCGGGTGGTGGAGGACCTGGTGTTCACGGCGGATGAGGTGCTGGCGCGGGTTGATGCGGTGGGTGACCTGTTCGGGGGTTGATATTCTGGCCGACTGCCTACGAGGGGGTGTGTCGTGGACGTCGAGCTCGTGGAGTACGACTGCGCGTGGCCGGGGTTGTTCGAGCGGGAGCGTGCGCGGGTGCTGGGGGCGGTGCCGGGTGCGGAGCTGGAGCACGTGGGGTCGACGTCGGTGCCGGGGTTGTGCGCGAAGCCGGTGGTCGACCTGATGCTGGTGGTGGCGGACGCGGCGGATGAGGCGTCGTACGTGCCGGCGTTGGAGGCCGTGGGGTATCGGGTGGTGGTGCGGGAGGACGACTGGCACCACCACCGCATCCTCAAGGGGCCGGACACGAACGTGAACTTGCACGTGTTCGCGCGGGGGTGTGCGCAGGTGCGGCGGCATCGGGTGTTCCGCGACTGGTTGCGCGTGAACGACGAGGACCGTGCGCTGTACGCGCGGGTGAAGCGGGAGCTCGCCGGGCGGCAGTGGGAGCGGGTGCGCGACTACGCGGCGGCGAAGAACGAGGTCGTGCTGGAGATCCTGGAACGCGCGTACGTGGCGTGGCGGTTGCCGTCGGACGACGTGGAGTTCGTGACGGAGTCGCCGGTGGGGTCGGGGCAGGTCGTGCTGGAGGACTACAACCCGGACTGGCCGGGCTGGTACGAGCGGGAGGCGCGGCGGATCCGGGGTGCGCTGGGGGCGGCGGTGCTGCGGCTGGAGCACGTGGGGTCGACGTCGGTGCCGGGGTTGGCGGCCAAGCCGTTGATCGATGTTCTGCTGGTGGTGGCGGACTCGAACGACGAGGACGCCTATGTGCCGGCGTTGGTGGCGGCGGGCTATTACCTGCGGTTGCGGGAGCACGGCTGGTACGAGCACCGGTTGTTGCGCGACCACGGGCCGGACGTGAACCTGCACGTGTTCTCCCCTGCCTGTGAGGAGGTCGACCGGATGCTGGTGTTCCGCGACCGGCTGCGTTCCCACCCGGCGGACCGGGAGGAGTACGAGCGGACCAAGCGCGTCTTGGCGGGGCGGACCTGGGACCGGGTCCAGGACTACGCCGACGCCAAGACGCGCGTGGTGGAGCGGATCATCCTGCGGGCGCTGGCCTGATCAGCCCAGGCGGCACGCGCTGATGACGATCTGCTGGCCGAGCAGCGTCTGCACGCGCACGGCGGTCTGGGTCAGCTGACCGCCGGGGCCGGTGGTCGTTTCGTTGAGGTGGACGGTGGCGACGCCGGGGATGCCGATGGTGGCGGGTGCGGAGCCGATCGGCTGGCCGTTGAGGCTGCCGACCTTGGAGGTGCCGGTGATGCCGCTCGAGTCGCTGGTGCAGGAGGCTTCGACGGCGTTGAGCTGGATGGCGCCGCCGAGCAGCGTGGCGCCCTCGACGCGTGCGTTGGCCCGGGTGCGGCCGGTGGTGGGGTCGAGGGTGCAGTCGGCGTGCAGGGCGTTGACCGACGCCAGGCCCAGGACGTTGACCGTTGCGATGGTCTTGTCCTCGTTGGGCGGGCACGTGGCGTGCGGGGTCTTGGCGACGGTGATCAGGCCGCTGGCCGAGAGGGCCCATGCTTCGCCGCGCAGGTAGATGACGACGGTGAGCACCGCGGTGGCGGAGCCGCCGTCGTCGTCGGTGACGGTCACCAGGACGTTGTGCACGCCCAGGGTGGTGAAGGCGTGTGAGCCGGTGCAGGTCTTGGCGCTGTGGTTGACGGTGCCGTTCTCCGGCGCGCCGCCGTCGACGTAGTCGAAGGTGCAGGTGTGGGTGTCGTTGGCGGCGACGTCGGTGAACGGTGCGGTGAAGTTCACGGTGGTGCCGCGGGTGGCGAGGGTCTTGTCGGCGGTGAGGGTGGTGTTCGGGGCGACGTTGGTCAGGGTGAGCGTCGTGGTCGTGGAGACGGCCGGGTTGAGGCCGTCGTCGGCGGTCAGCCGCAGGGTCCACACGCCGTCATCGGTGCACCTGACCGTGGTGGTCTGGGCGGTGGGGTCGGCGAAGGTGCAGGTGGCGCCCGCGTCGACACCGGACTGCGGGGTGGCGGTCCAGGAGGTGGTCAGCGAGGGGCCGTCGGGGTCGGTGACGGTGCCGGCGAGGGTGACGTCGGTGCCTTCCTGGCCGGCGTAGGGGCCGCCGGGCAGCACGACGGGTGGGGCGTTGACGCGCACGGTGGTGCATTCGGTGACGCTGCCCGGTCCCCCGCCGTCGGTGCCGCGGGCGGTGACGCACAGCTGGTGGGTGCCCGCGGTCAGCGCCGGGGTGTCGACGGTGTAGTCGACGGTGGCGGGGCCGTCCTGGGGCAGGGCCGGGGTGATGGCGGTGACGGGCAGGTCGGCGCCGCCGTCGACGGTGAGCGTGAGCTGGGTGAGCTTGGAGGCGATCACGCCGGGGACGAGGTCGGGCAGCTGGGAGACGTCGGGGACCTCGGTGCAGGTGCCGCCGGTGGTCTCGGCGATCTTGCGCAACGAGCTCTGCGAGCCGGCGAGGTCGCAGGCGACGCCGTTGGACACGGCGAAGGTGTAGATCGTGATGCCGGCGGCGACGGCTTGCTGCAGCTGGGCGTCGACGGAGCCGGCACCGGCGCCGTCGGACAGGAACACCATGAGCTTGCGCTGCTGCGGTGCGGCGGTGGCGGAGGCGAGTCCGGCGGTCAGCGCGGCGGTGTAGTTGGTGCCGCTGGGGAAGCTGTGGTCGGTGAACAGGCCGACGCCGCCGTAGCGGGCGGTGGTCACCGCCTCGATGACGTCGGGGGTGCCGTTGCCGTTGGTGTCGGCGGCGGGGGCGGCGGTCTTCTGCTCGCCGGCGGCGGGGCTGACGTCGACCGGCGTGCCGTCGGTGCCGAACACGGCGGCGCCGACGCTGCCCACGACGGTGTTGGGGACGGCGGCCTTGGCGTGCAGGGCCTTGGCTGCGGCGACCTCGCAGTCCAGGACGGTGTTGGGCTGGCCGTCGCCGTTGTGGTCTCCGCCGCAGCCGGCGGCCACGGGTGAGGCGGTGGAGCCGGACACGTCCAGGACGTAGGTCAGCGCGGTGTCGACGATCGCGACGCCGGTGCCGATGGTGGCCTTGCCGGTGACGGTGACGGGGCCCGGTACGACCAGGGTGCCGGGTGCGGGGCTGGTGATGGTGACGCCGATGCTGGTGCCGCCGGGCAGGTTGCCGGTGGCCGCGTGCGCGGGCAGGGCCAAGGCCACGGTGGTCACCAGTGCGGTGCCGACCGTGAGGGTGGGTCTCATGCGCGTGGTCTCCGCTCGTTGGGTTCTGTTCCCCGACCGATCGGAAGGAGATCGCACGCGGGCGTTCGGATACACACCATCACCGCTTTGCACCGGTAGTCGGCCTGTTCGGACCAATGCCGGTTCCGGCCCGGTGGGTGTGCGGTGCCGGGAAGGAGCACCGGTCGTGGTGGTGGGGGTGCCGGGTCCGGGCAGGTCGGTGGGCGGGAGGCCGCCGCGATGCGGCAGTGGGCGCTGCTCGCGCTGGAGGTTGGGCGGATCGTGGGGCACGAACAGCTGATCGGCGGCTTGTACCCGCGGCCGCCGGTGGGTGCGGTCGCAGCGGTCCACGCCGCCCCTGCCGATCTCGGCGGGGGCGGTGCAGCGCCTCAGATGCGCGGTACCGCGCGGACCAGGGTGCGGGTGTAGTCGTGTTCGGGGTTGAGCAGCACCTGCTCGACCGGGCCCTGTTCGACGATCTTGCCCTGGTGCATCACCGCGACCCGGTCGGCGATCTGCCACGCCAGCCCGAGGTCGTGGGTGATGATCAGGGAAGCGAGGCCCAGCTCGCGGCGCAGCCGCAGCAACAGCGCCACGATCTCGCCGCGCACCGAGGCGTCCAGGGAGGCGACCGGTTCGTCGGCCACCAGCAGGCGGGGTTGCAGCACCAGGGCGCCGGCGATCACCACCCGTTGCTGCTGGCCGCCGGACAGCTCGTGCGGCACGGCGTCGAGGTACACCGTCGCGGGCCGCAGCTCGGCTCGTTCGACGGCGGTTGTGACCTGTGCGTGTTCGTCGTCGGCCAGGCCGTGCACGCGCAGTCCCTCCGCGACGGCGGCGTAGACGGTGTGGCGGGGGTTCAGGGCGCTGGCGGGGTCTTGGAGCACGAGCTGCACCTGGCGGCGGAACGCCTTGAGCGCCCGGCCCGAGCGGGGCACCTCGGCGCCGTCGAAGACCACCGTGCCGCAGGACGGTGCCCGCAGGCCCATGATGGCGCGGGCCAGAGTCGTCTTGCCGGAGCCGGACTGCCCCACCAGCGCCACGATCTCCCCGTGGCCGACCTCCAGGTCGACGCCGTCGACCGCGCGGGTCCGGCCGTAGTCCACGCGCAGGTCGCGCACCTGCAGCAGTGGCCGCGGGGGGTCTTCCGCGGGCTCGGTCCAGCGGTGGGCGGGGTCGCCGATGACCGGGAACGCCGCCGCGAGCGCCGCGGTGTGCGGGTGGCGCGGGTTCGCGATCACCGTGCGGGTGCCGCCGCGTTCCACGAGCGCGCCGCGGTGCATGACCGCCAGGTCCTCGCAGGTCTGCGCGAGCACCGACAGGTCGTGGCTGATCATCAGCAGGCTCAGGTCCTGCTCGGTGACCAGCCGTGTGACCAGTGCCAGCACCTGGGCCTGCACCACGACGTCGAGTGCGGTGGTCGGTTCGTCGGCGATCACCAGCCGCGGTGAGCACGCCAGCGCCATCGCGATCATCACCCGCTGCTTCTGCCCGCCGGAGAGCTCGTGCGGGTAGGCGCGGGCTTTGCCGGCCGGCAGCTCGACCTGTTCCAGCAGCTCCCGGACGTTGCCGGGCGTGTGGTGCAGGCGCATCGGTTCGGCGATCTGCTCGCCGACGCGGCGCACCGGGTTCAGCGAGTGCATCGCCCCCTGGAACACCACCGACGCCGATGCCCACCGCACCGCTCGCAGCCGGCCCCACGACATCGCCGCGACGTCCTCGCCGTCGAGCAGCACCTCGCCCTCGACCCGCGCGGTCTTGGGCAGCAGCCGCAGCACCGACATCGCCAGCGTCGACTTGCCCGACCCCGACTCCCCCGCCAGGCCCAGCGTCCGCCCGGCGGCCAGGGTGAGGCTCACGTCGTCGACGACCCGCTTGGGTCCGTAGTGGACGGTGAGGTTCTTCAGCTCCAGCACCAGGTCACCTCTTCGGTGTCACAACGGCTTCCAGGGCGCGGCCGACCAGCGTGAACGCCAGCACCACCACGACGATCGCCACTCCCGGCGGCAACAGGAACCACCACGCCCGCTGCGGCACCGCGCCGTGCAGCTGCGCCTGGTGCAGCATCGCGCCCCACGAGATCCGGGTCGGGTCGCCCAGCCCGAGGAACGCCAGCGTCGACTCCGCCACGATCGAGGACGCCACCGCCAGCGTCGTGTTCACCAGCACCAGCGGCACCACCGAGGGCAGCACGTGCCGGCCGATCACGTGCAGGTGCCCGCCGCCCAGGGCGCGGGCGCGTTCCACGAACGGCCGCGCCTCGATCGTCAGCGTCTGCGCCCGCACCATCCGCGCCGTCGACGGCCAGCTCGTCAGCCCGATGGCCAGCACGATCGTGCCCAGCCCGCGCGGCAGCACCGTGGACAGCGCGATCGCGAGCACCAGTGCCGGCAGCACCAGGAAGAAGTCCGTGACCCGCAGCAACGCCCCCGACACCAGCCCGCCGAAGTGCCCGCTGGTGATGCCCACCAGCGTGCCGATGCCCACCGACAGCACCGCCGCGGTCAGCCCGACGAACAACGACGTGCCCGCACCGGAGACGACCAGGGCGGCCACGCTGCGGCCGGTGTGGTCGGTGCCCAGCCACGCGGCCGCGTCCGGTGGCTGCCAGGCCCGTGCGCTGACCCGCGTCACGTCCAGCGCCTCCGCCGGCACCAGCCACGGCGCGAGCACCGCCACCACCGCCGCGACCAGCAGCACCACCGCGCCCGCGACACCCGAGCGGTGGGACAGCATCACCCTCATACGACCTTCACCCGTGGGTCCAGCACGCCGTGCAGCAGGTCGGCCAGCAGGTTCATCACCACGACCCCGCCCGCCGTCACCACCAGCAGCCCCTGCAGCAGGAAGTAGTCCGGCCCGGTCAGCGCGTCGTAGAACAACAGCCCCAGCCCCGGCCAGGAGAACACCGTCTCCGTCGTGATCGCCCCGCCGACCACCAGTCCGAACCGCAGGAACACCAGCGTGATCGCCGGCAGCACCGCGTTGGGCACCGCGTGGCGGCGGCGCACCAGGTCGTCGCGCAGCCCCTTGGCCCGTGCCGTGGTCAGGTAGGGCGCGTGCATCTCCTCCAGCAGCGACGAGCGCATCACCAGCATGTACTCCGCCGCCACGACCGCGACCAGCGTGAGCGACGGCAGCACCAGGTGGTGCCCGACGTCCAGTGCCTGGGACAGGAAGTCGGGTGCGGTGTCGGTGTCGCGCATGCCGCGGGAGGGGAACAGGTCGCCGGTGGCCATCATGAGCAGCATGCCGAGCCAGAACGTCGGCACGGCCCACAGCGTCAGCGACACCCCGGTCGTCACCCGGTCGAACGCCGTGTCGCGCTTCCACGCCGCCCGGATGCCCAGCCACAGGCCCAGCAGCACCGCGATGAGCGTGCCGGTGCCGACCAGCAGCAGCGTCGGGCCCAGGCGTTCGGCGATCACATCGGCCACCGGCCGGCGGAACGTGAACGACGTGCCCAGCTCACCGCGCAGCAACCCGGTGAAGTAGGTCCAGAACTGTTCCAGCAGCGGCCGGTCCAGGCCGAACTGCGCGCGCAGCTCGGCCTGCATCGCCGCGGTCGTCGGCCGTCCGCGCGTCATCGACACCACCGGGTCGCCGGGCACCACGCGGAACAGGAAGAACCCCAGCACCGCCACCATCACCAGGCTCAGCGCAGCACCGCCGAGCCGACCGAGCAGCCGCACGCTATTCGCGCTCCCCCACCGTCGCCCGCCGCCGCGCCACCACGGCGACCACCACCACGACCAGCCCCAGCAGCACCACGCCGCCGATGACCAGTGCCGTGCGGCTCACCGTCGCCGTCGTCGCCGCCCGGTCGGCGGGTTCGGCGCCGTAGTAGCCCCACACGCCGTTCTGCGCCATGATCACGCCGCCCTGCGCCGGTTGCGTGGTGAAGCGGGCGACGTGGTCGGACCGGTAGGCCTCCAGGGCGTTGTCGTAGGCGAGCACGACCGCGGGCACCTGGTCGTAGAAGCGGGCCTGCATCTGCTTGACCAGCTCGATCCGCTTGGACTCGTCGAACTCCGAGAGCTGGCGGGCGTAGAGCCGGTCGTAGGTCTCGTCGCAGAAGTAGGCGTCGGTGGTGCCGCCCTTGCCGTCCGCGCCGGGACGCTGCCCGCAGGTGTGCAGGCTCAGCACGAAGTCGGGGTCGACGTTGGTGGCCCAGCCGGAGAACGCCAGGTCGTAGGTGCCGGCCGTGGTGGCCTCGTTGAGCTGGTTGTCCGACACCAGCCGCACGTCCAGTGCGATCCCGACCTCGCCCAGCGACCGCTTCAGGTACTCCGAGGCCTGTTCGTCATAGGCGCGTCCGGCCCGGCCCATCAGCCGCAGCGCCAACCGGGTCCCGTCGGCTTTGCGCGCGACACCGGCGGCGTCGAGGGCGGCGTTGGCCGCGGCCGGGTCGTACCTGCGGCGTTCCTGCTCGCTCGGTTGCCAGTGCCACTTGGCGAACACCGGTGGCACCAGGCCCGCACCGCGCTCGGCGTAGCCGAGGTTCACCCGGGAGACCAGCGCGTCCATGTCGACGGCCTGCGCGATGGCCCGCCGCACCCGCACGTCGCGCAGCGCCGGGTTGCCGTCGCCGATCGGTTCACCCGAGCGGGTGGCGGCGCCGGGGTTGATCAGCAGCTCGGTGAACCGGCGGCCCTGCGCCTTGTTGCGCGTCACGCCCTGCCGGCCGGCCAGCGAGTCGAACTGGGCCGGTGCCATCCGGTTGACCAGGTCGACCTCGCCCTTGCCCAGTGCCTGCACCGCGGCGTCGGAGTTCTGGAAGTACACGAAGTGCAGCTCGTCGTACTTCGGTGCGCCCCGCCAGTGGTCCTTGTTGGCCTTGAGCTTGATGAACTGCCCGGCCACGTGCTCGGTCAGCACGAACGGCCCCGACCCGACGACGGGCATCCGGTCGTTGGCGTAGTCCTTGACGCCGGTCACCTCCTCCCACACGTGCCGGGGCACGATCGGGATGTCCAGCGCCAGCATCGTCACCTGCGGTGCCTTGGTCCTGATGACCACGGTGCGGTCGTCGGTGGCGGTGACGGACTCGAAGTTCGCGACGAAGCTGCCGTTGGCGGTGCGCGCGGCCTCGTCGGTCAGCATCAGGGTGTAGGTGAACGCGACGTCGTGGGCGGTGATCGGCTGCCCGTCGCTCCACCTCTTGCCCTCGGGCACCGTGAAGGTCCAGGTGAGCTTGTCCGCCGAGGTCTCCCACCGGCTGGCGATCCCCTCGGTCACGCGCTGGTCCTCGGCGGCGTAGGCGGTGAGGTAGTCGTACATCAGCCGGTTGACCTCGGTGCTCGACTGGAACACCGCCAGGAACGGGTTCAGCGAGTCGATCTGCTGCACGATCGCGACCTTCAGGATCGTCGGCTGCTGCGCCACCGCCGCCGGTGTCGTGGCCCCCAGGACGGTCGCGGCAGCGACCAACGCGCACAACTTCACCCGCACGAAATACCCCTCTCCCCAGCCGCCCGCCGCTACGTTACCCAGATGTGCGGATCATGATCTCGGCAGACATGGAAGGCGCCACCGGCGTCACCTGGACCGGTGACGTCGTTCCCGGCACCGAGCCGTGGCAGCGGTTCCGGCGGCTGTTCACCGGCGACGTCAACGCCTGCGTCGAGGGCCTTGTCGCCGGCGGCGCGACCGACGTGCTCGTCAACGAGGCCCACTCCTCGCAGCGCAACCTGCTGCTGGAGGAGCTGCACCCGGCCGCGCGGCTGCTCACCGGCCGCCACAAGCCGCTGTCGATGATGCAGGGCGTCGACTCGGGCGTGGACGGGGTGGTGTTCCTGGGCTACCACGCCGCCGCGGGCGACACCGGGGTGCTGGCCCACACCTACCTGGAGAACTCCGTCACCGGTGTGTGGCTCGACGGCGTCCTGGCCTCCGAGGGCCTGCTCAACGCCGCACTGGCCGCCGAGCACGGGGTGCCGGTGCTCATGGTCACCGGCGACGACCGCACCTGCGCCGACGCCCGCGCCTACGCGCCCGGCGCGCAGCTCGTGGCCGTGAAGGAGTGCGTGTCGCGCTACGCCGCGGTGTGCCTGCCGCCCGCGGTGGCCCACTCCCGCATCACCGAGGCGGCGACGCTGTCGATGGCACGCGCCGGGCGTGCCGACGGTGCCGTGGCGGCGCATCGCGTCGAGGTGGAGTTCGACGCCACCCACCTGGCCGACGCCGCCGCGGTCGTGCCGACCGTCGAGCTCGTCGGGGTGCGGCGGGTCGGGTTCGACGCGGTGTCGATGACCGAGGCGATGAAGGCGTTCAAGGTCGTCACGCACGTGGCCGCCGGGGCGATCGAGGGCATCTACGGCTGAACCCCCGCCGCACACCCGGTGCGTGCGATCGTCCCGGATCGTGGGTGCCGTGACCTTCTCACGAGGCACCTGTGGTTACGGTGGCCCCATGACGTTGGACGTGGCACAGCTGTGTGCGCAGCTCATCCGCTTCGACACCACCAACCGCGGCGGCGGTGAGTCCCGGGGCGAACGCGAGGCCGCCGAGCACGTCGCGGCCGTGCTGCACGACAGCGGCGTGGTGCCGACGCTGCTCGAACCCGCGCCGCGGCGCACCAACGTGCTCGCCCGCATCCCCGGCACCGACCCCGGCCTGCCCGCCGTCCTGGTGCAGGCCCACCTCGACGTGGTGCCCGCCGACCCCGCCGAGTGGAGCTTCGACCCGTTCAGCGGCGAGATCCGCGACGGGTTCGTCCACGGCCGCGGCGCGGTCGACATGAAGGACATGGTCGCCATGACGCTGGCCGTGGTGCACCGCTGGCACACCGAGGGCCGCCGCCCCCGCCGCGACGTCGTGCTCGCGTTCGTCGCCGACGAGGAGGACCTGGGCGCCTATGGTGCGCACTGGCTCGTCGAGCACCACGCCGGCCACTTCTCCGGGGTGCAGGCCGCGATCAGCGAGTCCGGGGCGTTCTCCTACGACGTCGACGGTGTGCGGCTGTACCCGGTCGGCACCGCCGAGCGCGGCACCTC
The DNA here is from genome assembly GCF_055608075.1 of Lentzea sp. NPDC036949. Classification (NCBI taxonomy): domain Bacteria; kingdom Bacillati; phylum Actinomycetota; class Actinomycetes; order Pseudonocardiales; family Pseudonocardiaceae; genus Lentzea; species Lentzea sp. NPDC036949. The sequence goes on along the minus strand of NZ_JBVJRA010000002.1, from coordinate 620,257 downwards.
CCACATGCGGCTCACCGCCACCGGCCGCGCCGGGCACGGGTCGCGGCGCAACCCCGACAACGCCGTCACCGCCCTGGTCACCACCCTCGCCCGCATCGCCGCCCACCGCCACCCCGTCGTGCTCACCCCGACCGCGGAAGCGTTCCTGGTCGGCGCGGGCAAGGCACTGGGGGTCGAGGTCGACCTCGACGACGTCGACGCCACCGTCGCCCGCCTGGGCCCGGCCGCCAAGCTCGTCGAGAACACCGTGCGCTGCTCGACCACCCCGACCGTGCTCGACGCCGGCTACAAGGTCAACGTCATCCCCGGCACCGCCACCGCCGAGCTCGACGTGCGCACCCTGCCCGGCACCGTCGAGGAGGTCCTCGCCACCATCGACTCCCTGCTCGCCCCCGGCGTGACCAGGGAGCTGATCAACAGCCAGGCACCGGTCGAGGCGCCGGTCGACACACCCTGGTTCACCGCCATGGCCGAGGCGCTGCGCGACGAGGACCCCTCCGCCGTCGTCGTCCCGTACTGCCTGGGCGGCGGCACCGACGCCAAGGCGTTCAGCAAGCTGGGCATCCACTGCTACGGCTTCGCGCCGCTGCTGCTGCCCGCGCGGGGGTACGACTACCGCGCCATGGCGCACGGTGTCGACGAACGCGTCCCCGTCGAGGGCCTGGAGTTCGGTGCCCGCGTGCTCGACCGGTTCCTGATGTCCTAACGCGGCGGCAGGGGCAGCGGCACCGCGGGCAGGCCGTCGATGCTCGCGACGTTCGTCGGCTTCTTCCCGGTGTACTCGCGGAACTCCTCGTCGGACTTGCGGCCGAAGTAGTCCGCGTGCAGCGTGCGCTCGCAGCGGTAGTCCATGAACGGCACGGCGAACCCGCAGGTGTCGCTGACCAGCTCCGCGTGCACCACGACGACCGCCCGCAGCCCCGGCCCGTCCGCGTCGCCGAAGCCGGTGACCAGCTCGGTGAAACGCGCGTCGTCGCGGAAGACGACCTCGCCGCGGCCGTGCACGCGCACGATATTGGGCGGCCCGTCGAACGCGCACCACATCAGCGTGATCCGGCCGTTCTCCCGCACGTGCGCGATCGTCTCGGCGTGGCTGCCGCCGAAGTCCAGGTACGCCACCGTCCGGTCGTCGAGGACGCGCAGCGTGCCCGCGCGGCCCTTGGGCGAGAGGTTCACGTGACCGTCCCCGGCCAGCGGCGCCGTCGCCACGAAGAACACCTTCTGGTCCTCGATGAACTCCCGCAGTCGCGGCTCGATGCGCTCGTAGCTCTTACCCATGCCCGGCAGTATCGACGGCGTTGCGGAACCTGTCAGCCGTCTTTCCCAGGTGCTGAACCAGCTCCGGCGGACCGTCCACCTCGAACTCCGCGTCCAGCATTCCCAGGTGCACCGCCAGCACCTGCGGGGTGTCCGACCCGGCCGTCACCCGGCACGTGCGCTCGTCCACCGCCTCCACCAGCGCCGCCGGCACCCTCGCCGCGATCTCCGCCGCCGGCGCGTGCACCAGCACCGTCGTGCGCCACCGCCACGCCGCCGTGGCCAGGCCCTGGGCCAGGTGGGTCTCCAGGTCCGGCAGCTCCCGCGGCGTGAACCGCGGCCCGGCCGGCACCCGCGGCCGCACCCGGTCGGCGCGGAACGTGCGCCAGTCCTGCCGCGCCACGTCCCAGGCCACCAGGTACCAGCGGCCCCGCGCGTGCACCAGCCGGTGCGGCTCGACCTCGTGGCGGTCCTCGGTGCCGTCGAACGCCACGTAGTCGAACCGCAACCGCTCCCGTGCCCGGCAGGCGTCGACGATCGTCACCATCGCGTCCGGGTCCGGCTCCGCGCTCGTGCCGGTGCTGTGCTCCCGCACCGCCGAGACCCGGTGGCGCAACCGGGAGGGCAGGACCTGCTCCAGCTTCTTGAGCGCCCGGTCCGCGGTCTCGGAGTCCTGCGTGCTCAGGCTCAGCGCGACCGCCACCGCCTCGTCGTCGTCGAGCAGCAACGGCGGCAGGCTCGCTCCCGCGCCCAGCCGGTACCCGCCGGTCACCCCGGGTGTCGCGTGCACCGGGTAGCCCAGGGTGCGCAGCCGGTCCACGTCGTTGCGCACCGTCCTGGTCGTCACCTGCAACCGCCGTGCCAGCTCCGGACCCGTCCAGTCGCGCGGGGACTGCAGCAGTGACAGCAGCTTCAGCAGCCGGGCCGACGTCTCCAGCACGAGTTCCACCCCTCCCCGCGAACGCGGAATGAAACTTTCCGCAATTGTTCCCAGTGTGTCAGCCGTGAACACAGTCCGCGTGGAGGTTCCCCGGAGCGAGCCCGGCGACCTGCGGCAACGCCTCACCACGCATCAGGCGGACCCGCGGGGGACCGCCTGTCGATCATGGCAGGGTGACGCCCATGTCCCGTGACCCCAAGGCAGACCTGCACCACTACCTCAAAGCAGCCCGCGAGGCCCTGCTGTGGAAGCTCGACGGCCTGTCCGAGTACGACGTGCGCCGCCCGCTCACCCCCACCGGCACCAACCTGCTCGGCCTGGTCAAGCACCTCGCCGGCGTGGAGCAGGAGTACTTCGGCGCCTGCATGGGCCGCCCCTTCGGCGAGACCCTGCCCTGGATCGACAACGGCGACCCGAACGCGGACATGTTCGTTCGCCACCGCCGAGGAGTCCCGCGAGTTCGTCCTGTCCCTGCACGCCCGCGCCACCGCGTTCGCCGACAGCTCCATCGAGGAGCTGCCCCTGGACGCACCCGGTGTCGTGCCGTGGTGGCCGCAGGACCGCAGGCACGTCACCCTGCACCTGCTGCTCGTGCACGTGATCGCCGAGACCAACCGGCACTGCGGCCACGCCGACATCGTCCGCGAGACCCTCGACGGCACCGCCGGCCTGCGCGCGGCCGTGTCGAACCTGCCCGACGGCCAGGACTGGCCCGCGCACGTCGCCCGCGTCGAGCAGGCCGCCAGGGAGGCCGCCGCGCGCACCGCCTGACCTCGGACGGGGTGCGCTGCCCGCGGCGGGCGGCGCACCCCGTCGCGGCGAGCACCTCGGTTGACGGTCAGCCCCGTTCCACCAGGTGGCGCCATACGGATGGCGGGATGACAGCGGGGCTTCACACGCACTACACATTGCGGAGCCATGTCCCTGCCGTGGTTCGAAAGGGTTGCCCTGCATGCGAAAAAGCCATCTCAGACCCCTGATCGGGGTCACCGTCGCCGCCTCGGTGTGCTTCGCGATGGGCGGCGTGCCCACCGGCGCGGCCCCCGACCAGGCCGAAACGACGACGAACTACCAGGTCAGCGGGGTGCGCACCGCTGAGCAGCGCACCAAGGTCGCCAAGTCCGGTGCGGCGATCGACTCGGTCGAGGAACACGGCATCGTCGTGGTCACCGCGACCGGTCGTGAGGTCAGGAACCTGCGCGCGCAGGGGTTCGAGGTCACCGAGCTGCCCAAGCGGCTGGAGGCGAGCTCCGCCATCGGGCCGTTCGACTTCCCCGCGGCGGACTCGAACTACCACAACTACGCCGAGATGACGACGGCGATCAACAACGCCGTCGCCGCCTACCCGAACCTGATCAGCAAGCAGGTCATCGGCAAGTCCTACGAGAACCGCGACATCGTCGCTCTCAAGATCAGCGACAACGTCACCACCGACGAGAACGAGCCGGAGGTGCTGTTCACCCACCACCAGCACGCCCGTGAGCACCTCACCGTCGAGATGGCGCTGTACCTGGTCACCCAGTTCACCACCCAGTACGCCACCGACGCGCGGATCAAGGGTCTCGTCGACAGCCGCGAGATCTGGATCATCCCGGACGTCAACCCCGACGGCGGCGAGTACGACATCGCGACCGGCACCTACCGGTCGTGGCGCAAGAACCGCCAGCCCAACGCCGGCTCCAGCAACGTCGGCACCGACCTCAACCGCAACTGGGCCTACAAGTGGGGCTGCTGCGGCGGGTCGTCGGGCAGCACCGGCAGTGAGACCTACCGCGGGCCGAGCGCGGAGTCCGCGCCCGAGGTCAAGGTCGTGGCCGACTTCGTGCGCGGCCGCAACGTCGGCGGCAAGCAGCAGATCACCGCGTCCATCGACTTCCACACCTACAGCGAGCTCATCCTGTGGCCGTGGGGCTGGACCTACGACGACATCGCACCGGGCCTGACCCAGGACCAGCGCGACACCTTCGCCACCATCGGCCAGTCGATGGCGCAGAGCAACGGCTACACGCCCGAGCAGTCCAGCGACCTCTACATCACCGACGGGTCCATCCCGGACTGGCTGTGGGGCACGCAGGGCATCTTCGCCTACACCTTCGAGATGTACCCCGGCAGCGCCGGCGGCGGCGGTTTCTACCCGCCCGACGAGGTCATCCCGGCCCAGACCTCCCGCAACAAGGAGGCCGTGCTGCAGCTGCTCGAACGCGCGGACTGCCCGTACGAGGCGATCGGCAAGGAGGCGCAGTACTGCGGTACCACGCCCCCGCCGACCGGCAAGTACTTCGAGAACGCCACGGACTTCCAGATCAAGGACAACGCCACGGTCAACTCCCCGATCGCGGTGTCGGAGGTGGCGGGCAACGCCCCGTCGACCCTCAAGGTCGCCGTCGACATCAAGCACACCTACCAGGGCGACCTGCGCGTCGAGCTGGTCGCACCGGACGGCACCGCCTACGTGCTGCACAACCGCTCCGGCGGCGGCACGGACAACATCAACACCACCTACACCGTCAACGCCTCCAGCGAGGTCGCCAACGGCACCTGGCAGCTGCGGGTGAACGACAACGCCGCCCAGGACACCGGGTTCCTCGACAAGTGGAGCCTGCAGTTCTGACCGGCTGACCGAAGCGGTCCCTCAGGGCGCCGGCAGCACACCGGCGCCCTGAGGGCCGTAGTCGCGCACGACCATCGAGTCGTGCAGCCGCACGCCCTTCGAGTTGAGCTTGGCCAGCGGCCGCACCAGCCACACCGGCAGCGACGTCGCCACCTGCATGCCGCGCACCAGCCCCGTGACCCCCAGCCGCGACCGCGGGATCAGCGTCCTGGCCATGCCGAGCGCGAACTCCCGGCTCGCGTGCACCACGCCGCGCATCTCCCGCTCGTAGCGGGCGAACCCCGCCACGTGGTCGCCGCCGGCGAGCTCCCCGGCCAGCACGTACGCGCCCAGCACCGCCAGGCTCGTGCTCCCGCCGACCGCGGGCCCGGGGCAGTGTGCGGCGTCGCCGACCAGCCCCACCCGCCCGCGCGACCACGTGTCCTCGCGCAGCTGGGTGATCGAGTCGAAGTAGAACGCCCCTTCGCCGTCCAGGTGCCCCAGCCACGAGTCGACCTCCGGGTGCAGGCCCGTGAACGCCTCCCGCAGCAGCTGCTTCTGCCGCGCCACGTCGCGGTGGTGGTAGTCGAGCTCGCGCTCGCGGCGGAACAGGAACACCGCCCGCGCGTCGCCCAGGTGCCGCGCCCCGTACAGCGCCGCACTGCGCCCCGGCCCGATGTGCCCGGTCATCGCCCCCGGCACGCCCAGCTCCCACGGCACCGACAACACCGCCAGGTACGCGCCGGTGAACCGCTTCGCCACCTCGCCGAACACCAGCCGCCGCACGTTCGAGTGCAGCCCGTCCGCGCCGATCACCAGGTCGAACCGCCGCGGCGCACCGGCCTCGAACGTCACGTCCCCCTCGGTGATGGAGGCGATCGAGTCGCCGAAGACGTACTCGACGTCGGCGCGCGTGGCGTCGTAGTAGACCTCGCTGAGGTCATCGCGCATGACCTCGACGTGCCGGTCCGACGCCGCCGCGAACAGCTTCGTCGCGTCCCCGCTGATCGGCCGGCGCGTGCCCTCGCGCAGGAACGTCAGCCGCTCGGTGCCGGTCTTCATCGACTCGATGCGCTCCAGCACGCCCATGCGCTCGGAGATCTCCATCGCCGGGGCGAACAGGTCGACCGCGTGCCCGCCGGTCTTGCGCAGCACCGGTGACCGTTCCACCACCGTCACCTCGTGCCCGTACCGCGTGAGCCAGTACGCCAGCACCGGACCCGCGATGCTCGCCCCCGAAACCAGAACCCGCACGTCACACCCCCTTACTTAACGGTCGGTAAGTGACCTGGTGTGAGGCTAGCACCGCCGCTTACCTACCGTTAAGCAAGTTATGCTGCGCCCGTGGCCCGACCGTCCGACACCAAGCAGCGCATCCTCACGACCGCCCGCGAGCTCTTCGCGGCCAAGGGCGTGCAGCAGACCAGCCTGCAGGAGATCGCCGACCGCCTCGGCATCACCAAACCGGCGCTGTACTACCACTTCTCCTCACGCGAGGAGCTGATCCGCAGCATCGTCGAACCGCTGCTCAACGACGGCCAGAGCTTCCTGGAACAGATGGAACGCCGCGCCGACGTCGCACCGCGCGAGCTGCTGGAAGGGTTCTTCGACTTCCACCACCGCTACCGCGCCGACATGCTGTTCCTGCTCACCGAGATGACCACGCTCGCCGAGCTCGGCCTCATCGACGTCGTGCTGTCGTGGCGCGCCCGCCTGAGCAGGCTGATCTTCGGCGACCACCCGACGCTGGAACAGGAGGCCCGCGCCGTGCTCGCGTTCGGCGGCATGCAGGACTGCACCATGCAGTTCCCCGACGCCCCGGTGGACGAGCTGCGCGCCGCCACGGTCGCCGCCGCGTGGGACGCGCTGGGCCTGCCCGACTGAGCACCCGGCCGTTGCTGCCCAGGCGTCTGCAAGTACCACCAACACATGATCAAATCGCCGCTGACTACCAGCAGCTGGCAACCTGCTCAGACGAGCAGCCGCTGCTGCGCCACGGCGCGCGCGAAGCCGTCCACGTTGTCGATCATGATGTTGTGCCCGGTGCCGGGCACCGCGACCAGCTGCACCCCGGCCTGCGTCAGCTCCCGCGCACCGGCCGGTGAGCTGTCGGCCGGGTGCAGCAGGACGCAGGGGATCTCCAGCTCCAGCAACAGCCTGCGCATCGTCGGGTGCGTGCCGCGCACCAGTCCGGCCGCGCTGCGGTACAGCGCCTCGCGCCCGGCCAGCCGCATCGTCGCCGCCCACTCGGGACCGGCGTCGGCGAGCACCTGCTCGTAGCCGTGCGAGAGGAACTCGGCCTCGTCGTAGGCGGCGATGCCGCGGCTGCCCAGCGCGCCGAGGTACGGCTCGAGCGGGTCGAGGTTGGGGTCGACGAGCACGAGGGAACGCACCATCTCCGGGTGCCGCGCGGCCAGCACGACCGCCACCGCGCCACCCATGCTGTGCCCGACGATCTCACTGCGCCGCAGGCCGATCTTCGCCAGCGCCACGGCGAGCGCGTCGGCGTGGCCCTCCAGCGAGTAGGCGAACCCGGTGGGGCGGTCGCTGATGCCGAAACCCAGCAGGTCCAGCATCAAGCTGCGGCGGCCGGCCAGCAGCGGGTGCGCGACGGCCTCCGCGTAGTAGGGCACGGAGGACGCGCCGAGACCGTGCAGGTAGACGCGAGCGGGTGAGGCGCCGGGAACCTCGACCCACCGGATGTTGACCCCAGGTCTGATCTCAACGGCGCGCATGGCTGGACATTACCCTGCCGCACAGCGGTCTCAGACCGCTTTCGACAGCACCCCCGTGCTAGTCGACCAGGCCCGCCGACAGCACCGCGAGCACCAGCGACACCGCCGTGAACACCAGCGTGTAGCCGAAGGCGATGCCCGCGTGCAGCCACCGTGAACGCGCTCCCTCGCACAGCGACAGCTGCCAGTACCCGGCGCCCAGACCGAACACCAACCACGGCAGGACCAGGAGCGCCGGCGCCGGTTCGCCGAGCACACCGGTCACCGCGAACGGCGTCAGGACGGTGACCGCACCCGTGCCCAGGGCCAGCGGCCACGGCCGGTCCACCGGCTCTCCGGACAACCGCCCCGCACCCACCGCCACGACCGCCGCCAGCACGACGGCGGCGATCAGCACCCCCAGCAGCCACACGTCACCGGCCGGAGCGGACCGTGCGACGGGCACGAGCACCACCGCGAGCGCGACGACGACGGCGGTGGGCAGCACCGGCAACACCCAGGCGTGGCGGAGGGTCACGCCCGTGATGGTCGCGCACCACCCCTGCGCCTGTCGTCGCGTTCGTGTTATTCCACCCCGAGCTCCCGGTCGATCGCCCCCGACACCAGCTCCCGCGCCCGCGCCACGCTGACCGAGCCGCTGTGCCACCGTTCACAGAGCCCCTCCACCAGCGCGGTGAGCCGCTCCGCCGCCGCATCCGCGTCCTCGCCACCGGCCGCGCGGACCAGCTCGGCCACGTCGGCGTTCCACGCGCCGGTCGTGCGCTCCAGCGGCTCGCGCAGCTCCTCGCAGAACACCGCGCTGGCCCGCAGCTCACCCCACGCGACGCTGTTCTCCCGCACCTCATCGACGTCCTGCAGCTCGGCCAGCAGCAGCTCCCGCAACGCCTCACGCGGGTCCCGCGCGGTCGTGCCGGTGTACTCGGCGGCGCGGTGGTTCACGTGCTCCAGCGCCGCGCGCAGGATGCCGGCCCGGTCCTTGAAGTGGTAGTAGATCAACGCCGTCGACACCCCGGCCTCGGCGGCGAGCTTGTCCACCCGCAGCCCGCGCACCCCGTCCTGCGCGATCACCCTGACCGCCGCGTCGAGCAGCTGGGCCCTGCGCTGCGACACGCTCACCTCGGTTCCTGTTGCGTCGTGCGGTGGCGACTACCGCCGTCTCCGCGGCTCCGCCCAGTGAGCAGGCCGGGTGAGCACCGCGGGAAGCTTCGTCCCGGCGTTGCCGCGCGCGGCGTTGACCTGCATCTGCGTCAGGAACAGGCTCGTGCTCAGGTCCGCACCCGACACGTCCGCGCCCCGCAGGTCCGCCCCGATCAGGTCGGCACCGCGCAGGTCGGCACCCGTGAGGTCCGCGCCGATCAGGTAGGCGCCACGCAGGTCCGCGTCGACCAGCTTCTTGTTGCGCAGCCGGGCCCCGATCAGGTCCGCGCCGCGGTAGGACTTCGCACTCGACCGCAGCCGTTCGCTCGTGCGCAGCAGCAGGACGTCGACCTTCGCGCGGATCTCGGCGACGTCCAGCGCGAGAACGGTGTCCGGATCAGCCGAGGCGCAGCCCTCGACCTCCGCGTACGCCGCGGTGAGGTCGTCGTGCGGGTCGCGCCGCTGGGCTTCGGCGAGGTACCAGAGCAGTTCGTGCAGCTGCCGCACGACGGGGAAGACGTCGAACATCTTCTGCCGCTCGGCGGTGCGCCAGTCGACACCTCCGAACACCGTCTGCGACACCCGCTGACCCGCACCGAAGCAGTCGTACACGGTGCAGCCGGCGTAGCCGGACGTGCGCAGCTTCGCGTGGATTCCGCAACGGTGATCGGCCAGCAGGTTGCGGCACGGCGTGCCCGCGTCCTTGGTGGCCGCGAAGTCCGCCGACCTCGCGAACGGCAGCGCCACGCAGCACAACCCGAAACAGGCGGCGCAGTCCGCCTTGAGCTCGTCCATCGCGGTCAGGATACGGGCCAGATCAATGCCATCACTCGCGACGGTCACCATGCGGCCAGAACACTGGGACGCGAGGGGACCGTGCACACCGAGGCGCACCACCGCGAGGCCGCCGGCACCGGTGCCCGTGTGGGGCGGGATGGGCGCGGTGCTGCGGCAGCGCAGTGACCTGCCGGGCGCCCACGAGTGGTTCCGGCACGGCGCCGAGCTGGGCGACGAGTACTCCGTTCTCAGCTCGGCGCGCGCAGGCTTCGCAGTTCGGCCATCACCTCGTCCAGCTGGCGCTCGGCTCGTTCCGCACGCGCCAGCGTTTGCGCCCGCGCGTCCTCCACCGCCGCCAACGCCTGCCGCACCGCCGCCACCTGCTCGCCGCTCTCCCGCCGGACCTGCGCGAGCCGTTCGTCGACCTCGTCCCGCATCCGTTGCACCTCGGCGCGCGCGTCGGCCGCCGTCTGCTCGGCACGTTCCGCGCGCACCACGGCCTGATCGCGTGCCATCGCCGCCTTGCTCACGGTGTCCGCGGCGGCCTGGCGTGCCTGCTCGACCTGCGCCACAGCTTCCGACCGGATCTGCTCGACCTGCGCCGCGGCCTCCGACCGGGCCTGGTCAGCGGCTGCCTGCGCCTGCTCGGCCGCCGCCTGAGCCTGCTCCACCCGGGCCTGGGCTTCGGCGCGGGCTTGTTCGATCTCCTTCGCCGCCTGCCGCCGTGCCTGCTCGGCGTGCTTCACCGCGTCTGCCCTCGCCTGCTCCACGGCCTCACCCGCGAGCCTCACCTTCTCCTCGGCCTCGGCCCTGATCTCCTCGACCACGGCCGCCGCCTGCACCCTGACCTCGGCGACCTCCGCCTCGGCCCGCTCCTTCGCGGCCTGCGCCTGCTCACGCGCCTCGTCCCGCTCGGTGAACGCCCGGTCCGCGGCCTCGTCGGCTTCCTCCGCGGACCGCACCGCCTGCTCGGTGACCACCTCGGCCGCCTTGCGTGCCTGCTCAGCGTCGTGCCGGCGCCGTTCCGCGGCCGCGAGGTCGGCCTGCGCCTCCGCGACCCGGCGAGCCGCCTCGGCCTCCGCCGCCTGGATCTGGCTCTCGGCGACGCTCGGGTCCGCCATCGCGTTGAGCTCACCGACCGCCCGCCCCAGCGTCTGCGTCATCTGCTCGGACAGCACCCGGAAGCGGTCGAGAAGCTCTTCAGCCCTGATCTTGGCGGTACCGGAGACCCTAGGCAGATTCGTCACGGTGACGACCTCCAGGTTTTGCTCCGCCCCTTTCTCGGCCGCCTCTTGGAGCCGTTGCCGTTCCCGCCATGCCCGCCAGCGCGTGTGCTCGGGCAGGTCGCAGTACTCCGAGGGCCTACCGGGGCCGCTACCTCGGAAAACGGGGCGTTCGCAGCCTGGGAAGTTACAGCTCGTCTCCACGGGCAATATCGTAGCAGAATTACGTGTGTAGTTACGTTATGCGACGCAATGAAAGCCAAATAAGCGTCTAGAACCTGACCGCCGATAAGTGAACATTATCGGCGGTCAGCATCCGGGGAGGCTGCCAACGAAACCGGTCCCCCGGCAGCCTCGAACGCCCTGCGAAAACTGTGAACCGCCTACAAACTTCCCTAAGGGCGGCGATCCCGGAACGTGGCCCGCAGATCGCTCACCCACGCCTGCGGGTTCTCCCACGGGATGAAGTGCCCGCCACGCTCGTGGGCGTTGACGTTCACGTGGTTGAACCACGCCGCCTGCGGACCGCCGAGGAACGCCGCGACCCGCTCCTCGGCGGTGTGGATGCCCGGCGGGTTCTCGTAGGTGACGAACGTGAGCCCGACCGGGGCCTCCACGACCGGGGTGCGGGAGTGCGAGGGCTGCCACGGGTACCGGTTGGCGTTGGCGTAGTAGCGCATCGAGGTGGCGATGGAGTTCGTGGCCCAGTAGATCGTCGCGTGCGTCAGCAGGTCGTCCCTGGTGAACACGGACTCGACATCGCCGCCGTTGTCGCTCCACGCGGTCCACCGCTGCAGCAGCCACGCGAGCAGCCCGGCCGGCGAGTCGCTCAGCCCGTGCGCCAGCGTCGCGCCGTCGAGCATGTGCACGGCCAGGTGCGTCGCCCAGCGGCGGTCCATCTCGATGATGCGGTCGCGGACGTCGGCGGGCTGGTCGTCGGTCAGCGGGCGGTTGCGGGCGAAGTCCCAGGCGCGCGGGCCGGTGAAGAAGTCGAGCGGCAGGCCGGAGCCGATGTGGATGCCGTGCAGCGAGCCGGCGTACTTGTGGCCGAGCTGGCTGGAGACGATCCCGCCGATGTCGCACCCGCCGGCGGCGTACCGGTCATGTCCGAGGACGTCGGTCATCAGCGCGTGCCACAGGTCGGCGACCTTCCAGAAGTTGACGTCCGGGAACCCGGTGAGCGGACCGGGGAACCCGAAACCGGGCAGCGAGGGCACGATGACCTCGAACGCGTCGGCCGGGTCACCGCCGTGCGCGGCCGGGTCGGCGAGCGGGCCGATGACCTTCGACCAGTGCCAGAACGTCCACGGCCAGCCGTGGGTGAGGATCAGCGGGATCGGCGCCGGGCCGCGTCCGGGTGCGCGCAGGAAGTGCACCGGGACATCGGCGACGGTCACCTCGTAGTGTTCGTGGGCGTTGATGGCGGCTTCGGCCGTGCGCCAGTCGTAGCCGTCGCGCCAGTACGCGACCAGCTCGCCGAGGTAGCCGGCCGGTACGCCGTAGGACCAGTCGTCGTTGCCCTCGTCCAGCGGCGCGCGGGTCCGCGCGAGGCGGGCGCGCAGGTCGTCGAGGACCTCGTCGGGCACGTGGATCGGGGTCGGGTGCAGCGGGAAGGCCTGCCCAGTGGTCATGACCTTCGTTCTACCCGCCGGTGCCGGCCGGGTTCAGGCGGGCCAGGCGCGCAGCAGCGAGTCGAGCGCGTCCACGGCGCGGGTCCACGACGCCTCGACCCCGCGCGGGTGGCTGTGGAAGGCGCCCGCCTGCTCCAGCGACACGTACCCGTGCAACGTGCTGTGCAGCAGCCGCACGGCGTCGGTCTGGTCGGGTTCCCACAGGTCGTAGCCGCGCAGCAACGCCCGTGTCAGCTCGGTGTGCCGCTCGGCCGCGCCGGTGGCCGCCGTGTCCGGGTCCAGTGCGATCCGCGTGGCCGCGTACCGGCCGGGGTGCTGTTTGGCGTAGCCGCGGTAGGCGTCGGCGAACGCGCGCAGCGCCTGCTTGCCGGAGCGGCCGGCCAGTTCGGCGGCGACGCGGTCGGCGAGTTCGGCCAGCGACTGGACGGCGACGCGGGTGCGCAGGTCGTGGGCGTTGCGGATGTGCGAGTACAGCGAGGCGTCCTTCACGCCGAAGTGGCGGGCGAGCGCGGACACCGTCACGTTGTCGAAGCCGACCTGGTCGGCCAGCTCCGCCGCCGCCTGCGTGAGGCGGTCGGCGGTGATCCCCGCGCGTGCCATGCACCACCCTTCCTAGGGCTCTTAATCATTTGCCTAGTACCTCTAGGTAAACCTACCGTCGAGGTCATGAAGCCGCTGACCGAACACGACATCCGCGCGTCCTTCGTCAATTCCACCAAGGGCGAGGCCAAGCGCATGCACGTGCCCCGCGATCTCGCCGACCGCCCGTGGGCCGACCTGGACTTCCTCGGCTGGCGCGACCCGGCGGCACCCGACCGCTCCTACGTCGTCACCGAGCTCGGCGACCGGTTCGCGGGCGTGGCGCTGCGGCGGGCCGCCCAGTCCGGGCTGCCGCGCAAGTCGATGTGCTCGTGGTGCCTGACCACGCACTCCGGTGACGGCGTGTCGCTGATGACCGCGCGCAAGGCCGGCAAGGCGGGACAGCTGGGCAACTCGGTCGGCGTCTACCTGTGTGCGGACCTGGACTGCTCGCTGTACCTGCGGGGACGCAAGGACGCCGGGTTCGGCGGGCGGATCCACGAGTCACTGGCGAGGGAGGACAAGGTCGACCGGCTGCTGGGGAACGTGGCGGCGTTCTTCGCGCGCGTCAGCTCCTAGGGACCGCCGTCTACAGCTCCAGCACGAGCTCGGCGGTGCACGCGCGGGCGCACGGCCACGGGTCGCCGCACTCGGTGCAGCCGGAGGTCGCGGGCAGGTGCGCCTCGAGCACGCTGACCGCCCGGTCGCGGTAGCGCTCCAGGTCCGACTCCCAGCCGTGGCGGGAGGACGCGGTCGCACTCGTCATCGTCATCAGTCCTCAGGGTTGTGCTGTAGGACACAGGATGCACCCGCGCGAGCGGTTGTGGGTGCGCAACGGGCGAACAGGTCCCGTTCCGGCAGGAAAGCGCACGGCACGTTCGCGCGGCGGGCCGGGCGGGACGTGACCTCCAGCCACGCCCCGCCCGCCCCCAGCCCGCACCACCGGCCCCCCGGTCGATGGCTGCCGGCGCCCCCGACGAACGCCGGCACCACCGTTGTATCGGTCCGGGATTTCTCACGTTCGGGCATCGGCGGCTAATCAACGGGAAAACGTTCCACCGACCGGGCGACCCGCACCGCCCGCACGGCGAACCCGGTGCGCGGAAGGCGAATCTGGGCGGGTGCGGGCGGCATCATGTGGGCATGGACGTACCAGCGGCGCTGGCCGCGGCCGCGCGTGGTGACCAGACGGCGTGGGACGCCCTGGTCAGGCAGTTCAGCGGGCTGCTGTGGTCGGTCGCCCGCGCCCACCGGCTCAGCGACGCCGACGCCGCCGACGCCGTGCAGTGCACCTGGATCAAGCTGGTGGAGCACCTCGACCGCATCGCAGAGCCCGAGCGGCTGGCCGGGTGGCTCGCCACCACGGCGCGGCACGAGTGCCTGCAGCTGATCCGGCGGTCGGGGCGGTTGCCGGAGCCGGCCGAGATCGACGACTCCGCCGACCCCGCGCCGCCGGTGGACCACGCGCTGCTCGTCGGTGAACGGGACGCGGCGCTGTGGCGGGTGTTCGAGGGGCTGCCGGACCGGTGCCGGCGGCTGTTGCGCGTGCTCATGGCGTCACCGCCGCCCGCGTACGCCGAGGTCGCGGCCGCGTTGGACATGCCGGTGGGCAGCATCGGGCCGATCCGGCAGCGGTGCCTCAACCGGCTCAGGGCGCTCGTCAGCGGCGAGCCGGTGCTGGAGGAGCGGTCATGAGCGAGGACGACGACTTCCTGGCCGAGCTGCGGGCGGCGGCGGACCGGTTCGACCCGGTGCCGGCCGGGGTGCTGCGCGACGCGAGCGCGGCACTGGCGCTGCGGGCGCTCGACGAGGAGCTGGCGGTGCTCGTGGAGAACGAGGCGGCGCTGGTGCGCGGTGATGACGGGCCGTTGCTGCTGGCGTTCGAGTCCGAGCGGGTGACGCTGAACCTGGAGATCAGCGGCGACACCGTGCGCGGGCTCGTCACCGGCGCGGTGGGCGAGGTGGTGGTGGAGACACCGCGGTCACGGCGTTCCACCCCGGTCGTCGACGGCTGGTTCACGGTCACGGACGTGCCGTCCGGGCTGGTCAGGGTGCGGGTGACCGCCACGGACGGCACCGTCGTGGTGACCCAGTGGGCGCGCTTCTAGAGCAGGACCCGCACGTCGAACGGGCCGTTGACGCCCCACGCGTGCCGGGTCTCGCACTGGCCGAGCAGCACGTCCCGCGCGGCCGTGGCGGTCAGGCCGCTCTCCATCAGCGCACCGATCCGCCCGGTCACCGCGGCGGCCGCGAACGAGGTGCCCGACCACGTCGCGAACCCCTTCTCGAACGGGCCGTGCACGTCCTCACCGCGGGTGAAGACCGTGATCCACCGGCCGCAGGCGCTGAACTCGGCGATCTCCCCGCTCGCCGTGGTCGCGCCGACCGAGAGGACGCCCGCGTCGGCGGCCGGGTAGTTGCGCAGCGGTGAGGCGTTGTTGGGCACCGCTGCGACGACCACGACGTCACCGGCCAGCGCGTCGAGCGCGGCCCGCAGACCCTCGGGGGTGCCCTGTTCGGAGAGGCTGCCGCCGAACGACAGGTTGATCAGCTTGATGTCGGGCCGGTTCAGGTTCTCCAGCGCGGCCACGACCTGGGTGTCGTCGTCGGGTCCCTCGACCAGGGCGCGGCGCAGGACGACCGTGGCGGTCTTCGCGTGGTCGAGGACCACCCCGGCGACGAACGTGCCGTGCCCGGAGCCCGCCGCCTCGACGTGGTCGTCGTCGACCTCGACGTGACCGTCGAGCCACGGGTGCGGTGCGTAGCCGGTGTCGACCACGCCGATCTTCAGTGCGGCGTCCGCCGCCGGCAGCGGCACCCTGGTGATGGTGCTGACCGCCTGGGCGAGGCCGTAGGCGTGCGGGTCTCTGCCGCCCATGGTGTCCACTCCCCTCCTGCGTCCGGATGAGCATGTCCGAAGCTTGATGCCGCGGCAACGGATAGCTGATACACACCGCCTATGACGCTCGTCCGTGCGGAGCAGGCGAAGGACCTCGCCTACACCTCACCGGCGCGTGCCCGCCGCCTGGCCGAGTCCGTACGCGGCAGGACGGACGCGGAGACCGAGTCGGTGGCGCTGCACGCCCTGGGCATGGCGGCCTCGGCGGTGGGGCGGCTCGACGAGGCCGAACGGCACCTGCGCGCGGCCGTGTCGGTCGCGTCGGTGGCGGGGCTGGTGGTGCGGGCCGCGCAGGCGCGGGGGTCGCTGGGGTACGTGCTGACGCTGACCGGGCGCACGGCGGAGGCGTTGCGGGCGCTGGCCGACGTGCCCGAGCAGGTGGACGGGGTGACCGCGGCGCGGCTGCTGATGCAGCGGGCGCTGGTGCTCACCGAGATCGGCCGGTTCGCCGAGGCCGCCGACGGGTTCGCCGCGGCGCTGGCCGCCAACCCCGGTGACCCGCTGCTGGAGGCGACGATCCGCAACAACCGGGGCCTGCTGCGCGCGCACCGGCGGGACTGGCGGGGTGCGGCGGAGGACCTCGACCTCGCCGAGTCGCTGTACGTCGCCGCCGGTCACACCGGGCGGACCGCGATGGTGTTCCACAACCGCGGGGTGGCGTTCGAGGCGCGCGGCGACGTGCCGGCGGCGCTGGCCGCGTTCGACGAGGCGGCGGCCCGGTACGCGGCGGCCGGGCGGGACCCCGGGCTGCTGCCGATCGAGCGGGCCGAGGCGTTGCTGTCGGTGCGGCTGGTCGCGGAGGCCCGGTCGGCGGCCGCGGCGGCGGTGGCGGCGTTCACCCGGCAGCGCAACTTCGTGGACGTGGTGCAGGCACGGCTGGTGCTGGCGCGGGTGGAGCTGGTGGCGGGGGACCCGGTTGCGGCACTGGCCTCGGCGGTGTCGGCGGGGCGGTCGGCGCGGCGGCAGGGGCGGCCCGCGTGGGCGGCGTTCGCCGGGTACCTGGCGTTGCGGGCGCGGTGGGAGCGGGGGTCGGCGTCGCTGCGGTCCGCGCGCCGGGTCGTCGAGGCGCTGGCCGGTGAGGGCTGGGTGGTCGCGGCGCTCGACGCGCGGCTGATCGTGGCGCGGCTGGCCCTGCAGCCACCGCGGCACCGGGCGGTGGCGCGCGCGGAGCTGACCGCCGTCGCCGCGGCCGCCCGCACCGGTCCGGCGGAGCTGCGCGCACGGGCCTGGCACGCGACGGCCCTGCTGCGACTCGCCGACGGTGACGTGAAGGGTGCCGAGGCGGCGCTGCGGTCCGGGGTCGACGTGCTGGCGGCGTTCCGCAACGGTCTGGGCGCGACGGAGCTGCGGGCGCACGCGTCCGGGCTGGCGGGCGAGCTGGTCGCCACCGGCACGCGGCTGGCCCTGGCCGGCGGCCGTCCCGCCGCGGTGTTCGGGTGGGCGGAGCGGTGGCGGGCGGGGGCGTTGCGCGTGCGCCCGGTGCGGCCGCCCGACGACGACCGGCTGGCCGACGACCTCGCGGAGCTGCGGCAGGTCATGGCCGCCGGAGACCTGCGCCGACAGGCCGAGCTGGAGCAGGCGATCAGGGCACGGGCCCGGCACGCGACCGGCATCCGTGCCGCCGACCCACCGCCGTCGCGCACCCGGCTCAGCACGGCGCTGGGCGATCACGTGCTGGTCGAGTACGTCGAGTCCGACGGGCGGCTGCACGCGGTCGTCCTCGACCGCGGCAGGGTCCGGTTGCTCGACGCGGGCCCGGCCGAGGCCGCCGCACGGGAGGTGCAGGCGCTGCGGTTCGGCATCAACCACCTCGCGCACCGCATCGGCTCCGACCGCACCCGCAAGGCCATCGAGGAACGCCTCGGCCAGGCCGCCGACCGCCTCGACCGGCTCCTGCCCGCGACGAGGAAACCGCTGGTCATCGTGCCGACCGGTGCGTTGCACGCACTTCCGTGGCCCGCGCTGCCCAGCTGCCGGGGCCGGGCGGTGACCGTCGCGCCGTCCGCGGCGCTGTGGCTCAGGGCCGCGGAGTCCGACCACGTCACCGGGCGCGCGGTGCTGGCCGCCGGACCGGGCCTGCGCCACGCCGTGGCCGAGGTCGAAGCCCTGAAGCGCCGCTACCCGCACGCCGAGCGGTTCACCGGCAGGAGGGCGACCACGGCGAACCTGCTGCACGCCCTCGACGGCGCCGAGCTCGCGCACATCGCCGCGCACGGCCGGTTCCGCGCGGACAACCCGCTGTTCTCGACGCTCACCCTCGCCGACGGTCCGCTCACCGTCTACGACCTCGAAGGACTGCACCGGCCGCCGCGGCAGGTGATCCTGTCCGCGTGCGAGGCGGGCAACTCGGGCATTCGTCCGGGTGACGAGCTGCTCGGCCTCGCCGCGGCACTGCTGGCGCTGGGCACCAGGACCCTCATCGCCTCGGCGGTGTCGGTGCCCGACGACACCAGCAAGGCGCTGATGCTGCGCTACCACCGGGAGCTGGCGGCCGGCCGTGCCCCGGCGGAGGCGTTGGCGAAGGCGCAGCGCACCTGGACCGAGGCGGTGTTCCAGTGCTACGGCGCGTCTCTGCCCTGACAAAACGGTCCGACGGGTGCGGTGCGCTCAGGTCCCCGTGCGATCACGCGTGGAGAACCGCCCGCAGCCCGTCGATGCCCGTGAAGTGGTGCCCGCGCATCCCGGCCCGCCGCGCCGCCTCGACGTTCTCCAGCCGGTCGTCCACGAACAGGATCTCGTCGTCGCCGAGGCGTTCCCGGCACCACTCGAACGCCTCGATCGACGGTTTCGCGTGTCCGATGCGGCAGGAGAACGCCCGCAGCTCGAACAGGTCGAGCCACGGGTAGCGGCGCTCGAAGTCGCGGGCGTGGTCCTCGGGGATGTTCGACAGCAACGCGATGCGCCGGCCCGCGGCGTGCAGTGCGCCGAGCAGGGCGACCATCTCGTCGTCGACCTCGGTCCAGCTCGCCACGTCCTGCTCGACCATCGGCGGGTACCCGACGCGCCGCCAGTACTCGGCGGCGGTCACGTCGCCGCGGTCGTAGGCGGGGCGGTGCGCCCAGTAGGCCTGCCAGAACGCCGGGTCGGTGCTCATGGTGTCCATCACCGCCCGGGACTGGTCGCGGGCGATCACCCCGAACATGTCGAACAGCACGATCACGCCGTCACCACCGCCACGCCCGCTGCCGTCAACCCGTCGTCGCCGTCCGCATCGGTCACCACGGCGTCCAGGGCGGACACCGGTGCCACGAACGCCAGCGCGGTGCGCGTCAGCTTCGAGGCGTCGGCTGCGGCGATCACGCGCCGGGCCGACGAGATCGCCGCGCGCTTGACCGCGGCGTCGTCCAGGTCGAACGCGGTCAGGCCCTGCTCGGCGGAGAGGCCGCAGCAGCCGATGACCGCCGTGTCGAAGCGCAGCGACTGCAGCGACTGCAGGGTCAGCGGTCCGGTCAGCGCCAGCTCCCCCGCGCGCGGTGTGCCGCCGGGGATCAGCAACGTCAGCGACGGGCCGCCCACCAGCGCGTTCACCGCGTGCAGCGACAGCGGCATCACGGTCAGACGGCGCGCATGCAGCACGTGGGCGACCTCCACGCACGTGGTGCCGCTGTCGAGCACGACCGACTCGCCGTCGGAGAGCAGGCCCGCGACGACCCCGGCGATGCGGCGCTTGGCGTCCAGCGCCTCCTCCGAACGCAGTGCGTACGGTGGTTCAGACCCGCGCAGCAGCAGGCTGCGCGCACCACCGCGGTAGCGCTCCAGCACGCCTTGCGCGGCGAGCACCTCCAGGTCGCGGCGGATCGTCATCTCGGACGCGCCGGTCAGCGACGCGAGCTCCGCCACACCGAGGGAGCCGGCGTCGCGCACGGCCTCGGTGATCTGCCTCAGTCGGGACACACTCGCGATTGAACACCAGCTGTGTTCGAAGTTCAAACTTTCAAACACGCGGATTGTTCGTTAGCGTGAAGCATGTGAACGCTCTCAGGGCCGCGCGGGTGGCCACCTTCACGTACTTCGCCCTCAACGGCTTCCTGCTCGGCATGTGGATCGTGCACATCCCCACGGTCGAGCGCCGGGTCGGCATCGACCACGCGGAGCTCGGCCGGTTGCTGCTGGTCCTCGGGCTCGGCGCGTTCATCGGCATGCGGGCCGGCGGCTGGCTGACCGACCGGTTCGGCGCGCGCACCGTCACCCCGCTCGCGGGCGTGCTGTGCAGCGCGGCCGTCGTGCTGCCGGGACTCTCCACCGGTGAGCTGGCGCTCGCCGCGGCGTTGCTGGCGTTCGGGTTCGGCAACGGCGTGCTGGACATGGCGATGAACGGGCACGCGGTCGTCGTCGAACGCGAGTACGCGCGCCCGGTGATGTCGGCCTTCCACGCGACCTGGTCGCTGGGCGGTGTCGCCGCCTCCCTGGTCGGCGCGCGCACGCTGAGCTGGGAGCTCTCGCCGGCCACGACGCTCGCGGTGGTCGCCGTCGTCGGCGTGGTGGTCAGCCTCGTCACGGCACCGGCGTTGTCGCACGGCGCGACGACCATCCCGCACGAAGGCGACGAGGACCAGCCCAGGACGAAGAAGAAGGTGCCGCTGCGGATCTGGGTCATGGCGGGGCTCGCGTTCATGGTGATGCTCAGCGAGGGCGTCGCCAACGACTGGAGCGTGCTGCACCTGCAGGACGTCCTGGGCGCCGAACCGCAGATCGCCGCGCTCGCCTACGGCGCCTTCGCGACCACCATGACCGTCGGGCGGCTGCTGGCGGACCGGGTCACCGCGAAGATCGGGCCGATGGCGGTGCTGCGCTGGGGTGCGGTGATCGCGGCGGCCGGGTTGCTGCTGGCGGCGTTCGCACCGTGGACCGGCCTGGCGATCGCGGGCTGGGCGGTGGCCGGCGCCGGGTTGTCCGGCACGGTGCCGCAGCTGTTCAGCGCGGCCGGGCACAGCGACCCGAGCTCCGCGGCGGTGAACATGTCGCGGGTGGCGGGCCTGGGCTACATCGGCGTGCTCGCCGGGCCCGCGGTGATCGGCTGGCTCACGCACCTGATGCCGCTCAACGTCGCGTTCGTGCTGCCGGTGCTGTTCTGCGTGGTCACGGCGTTCGCGGCCGGTGTGCTCAGGCCCGCGGCCACCGAGGTCGAACGCACCGCCGACCCCGTGCACTGACGGAACGGGCGCGGCACGCCGGAAAGGCCTCGATCTTTCCGGCGTGCCGCAGCGCTCGCAGGTGATTCACTGTCCCGCATGGATCTCCCCGAACTGGACCTCGCCGCGCTGGACCTGACCACCGCGCACCTGGCCGACGCCTGCATCCGCACCGGCGTCCCGGTCCGCACCGCCACCCTCGCCCCGGTCGTCCCCGGCAGCAGGGTCGCCGGCCGCGTCCTGCCCGCCCGCCACGCCGGCAGCGTGGACGTCTTCCTCGAAGCCGTCGAGCGCAGCGCACCCGGTGACGTGCTCGTCGTCGACAACGACGGCCGCACCGACGAGGCGTGCATCGGCGACATGGTCGTGCTGGAGGCCCAGGCCGCGCAGCTGCGCGGCCTGGTGGTCTGGGGCCTGCACCGCGACACCTCGGACATCCGCGCGATCGGGCTGCCGGTGTTCAGCCTCGGCGCAAACCCGACGGGGCCGCTGAGCCTGCGCGACCGGGCACCGGAGGCGCTGTCGACCGCCCAGGTCGACCAGTGGACCGTCACCAGCGGCGATGTCGTGTTCGGCGACGACGACGGCGTGCTGTTCGTGCCCGCCGACCAGGTCGAGACCGTGATCGCCAAAGCGCGGGGCATCCGCGACGTCGAACGGGCGCAGGCGCAGCGCGTGCGGCAGGGTGAGTCCCTGCGCAGCCAGCTGCGGTTCGACGAGTACCTCGCGAGCGGGCTCACGTTCCGCGAGCACCTGCGCGAGATCGGCGGCGCAGTCGAGGAGTGAGGACCGCGATCGCGCAGCTCCGGTATGCGGGTCGCGACCCCGTGTCGAAAAGGTCCTGAGCCCTTCGACGGACCGGTGACAACGCCAGCCGCGGAGAGGAAGCGCAGAGATGGACTGGACCCTCGAGGTCGTCGTCGTACCGGTGTCGGACCTGGACCGGGCGAAGCACTTCTACGCAGAACAGCTCGGGTTCGTCGTCGACCACGACACGACGTTCGACGAGAACACGCGCATCATGCAGCTCACGCCACCCGGCTCCGGCTGCTCGGTGGTGATCGGCAAGGGGATCGTGAAGGGCGAGCCCGGCACGCTCAAGGGCGTCCAGCTCGTGGTCTCCGACCTGGAGAAGGCTCGCGCGCAGCTCGTCGAGCGCGGGGTCGAGGTCAGCGAGATCGTGCGGATGAACGAGAAGGACGGCGGGTCGTTCGTGTTCTTCGACGACCCGGACGGCAACAGCTGGGCCGTGCAGGAGATCAGGGCCCGCGCGACCGGTGGGGAGTGGAAGTGAAGTACATGCTGGTCAGCTACGGCGGCGCCCAGGAGGACTGGGAGGGGCTCGCCGCGTGGACCGACGAGGACATGCACCGGATGATCGGGTACATGCGCGACCTGGACGCCGAGCTGCGCGCCACCGGTGAGCTGCTGCAGTCCGAGGGGCTCAGCGGGCCCGCGCGGGCGTTCGTGGTGCGCGGCGGCGAGGACGGCGTGCCGAACGTGGTCGACGGGCCGTTCGCCGAGTCCAAGGAGGTCATCGCCGGCTACTGGGTGGTCGACGTGGACAGCCGCGAGCGGCTGCTGGAGATCTGCCAGAAGGCCTCGGCGTGCCCCGGCCCCGGCGGGAAGGTCCTGAACCAG
The DNA here is from genome assembly GCF_055608075.1 of Lentzea sp. NPDC036949. NCBI lineage: Bacteria > Bacillati > Actinomycetota > Actinomycetes > Pseudonocardiales > Pseudonocardiaceae > Lentzea > Lentzea sp. NPDC036949. Next base: position 597,716 of record NZ_JBVJRA010000002.1, on the reverse strand, counting down.
CCGATCGAGGTGCACCCGATCATGGGCGCCCCCGACGTCGACCAGGACACCCTGGCGCCGTACAAGCAGTGACCGGGACGGGGTCGGACCGCTCAGGCCCGACCCCACCGGGATCAGCCGTGCGGGTAGCCGCTGACGTAGAGGACCTGGCCGGTCACGAAGTCGGCGTCCTCGGCGGCGAAGAACAGCACCGCACGCGCGATGTCGTGCGGTGTGCCGATCCGCCCGACCGGGATCGACCTGCGCACCACTTCGAGGTGTTCGTCCACGGTGCGCCCGGCCCGCGCGGCGCTGACCTCCGTCATGCCGGTCCGCACGGTGCCGGGACCGACGGCGTTGACGGTGATGCCGTGCGGTGCGAGGTCGAGCGCGGCACCGCGGGTGAGCCCCTCGACACCGGCCTTCGCGGCGACGTAGTTGATCCGTTCGCCCTGCACGATCGCGGAGATGCTGGAGATGGTGACGATCCGCCCCCACCCGGCGTCCCGCATCGCCGGCGCGGTGGCCTTGAGCATCAGGAACGCGCCGCGCAGGACCGTGCCCTGCACCGCGTCCCAGTCCTCCAGGGGCATGTCCAGCGGGTGGTTGTCCCGCGCGAACCCGGCGTTGTTGACCAGGATCTCCACCGGCCCGAACGCCGCGACGACCTCGGCCACCGCCGCGTCCACCGAGGCCGGGTCGCTGACGTCGCACTCCACCGCGACCGCCTGCCCACCCGCCTCGGCGATCCGGCCGGCGACCGTGCGGGCGCCCTCGACGTCGCGGTCCACCACGGCGACCCGGTGACCCAGCTCGGCCAGCTCCTGCGCGATACCGGCGCCGATTCCCGATCCAGCGCCGGTGACCAGCGCGACACGTGACTGCATGTGGTCAACCTGCGCGAGGCCGGTCCCGTCCGCAACCGGGTTTCGCGAACGGTGCGGCTTCACCAGATGAGCAACGGCTCAGGCCAGCGCGCGTGCGACGGCGGCTTCGACGTGCAGCCGGGTCGTGGGGAACACCGGCAGCGGCACATCGTGCTGGCTGATCAGCAGCTCGATCTCGGTGCAGCCGAGGATCACGCCCTGCGCGCCCTCGAACCGGCCGATCACGTCCTGGTAGGCGCGCCGCGACTCGTCCTTCACCACACCCAGGCACAGCTCGTCGTAGATGATCCGGTGCACGGTCGCGCGGTCCTGCGGGCTGGGCAGCAGCACCGTGAGGCCGTGCTGCTCCAGGCGTTCGCGGTAGAACGGCTGGTCCATGGTGAACCCGGTGCCGAGCAGCCCGACGGTGGTGAGCCCGGCCTGCGTGATGGCGGTGGCGGTGGTGTCGCCGAGGTGGACCACCGGGATGTCGACGGCGGCCTGGACCTCGTCGAACACCTTGTGCATGGTGTTGGTGCAGATGAGCAGGAAGTCCGCGCCGCCGGCCTGCACGAGCCGCGCGGCGTCGGCCAGTGCCTTCGCCGCGTCGTCCCACCTGGCCTCGACCTGCATGCGTTCGATCTCGGCGAAGTCGACGGAGTGCAGCACGACCTTGGCCGAGTGCAGGCCGCCCAGCCGTTCGCGCACGACGGTGTTGGCGAGCCGGTAGTACTCCGCGCTGCTCTCCCAGCTCATGCCGCCGAGCATCCCGATGGTCAACATGCCGTCAGTCAAGCACTCCAGCGCGCGTCGCGTCCGGTCTTGGCCAGCAGCCGTTCGAACGCGGTGGCGTCGACGGGTGGTTCGGTGGGGGCCTGGAAGACGTTCCACTCCAGGGCGGTGGGGCCCATCTGCTCGACGAGGCCCTCGACGGCGGTGAGCACCTCGGGGTCGGGTTCGAACCGCTGACCGGTGGCCTGTGCGAGGTCGGAGGCGTGGATGGTGAGGTCGAGCAGCGCGAGCCCGCCGACCACGGAGGCGGGCAGGTTCATGGTGCCGGCGATGCCCTCGTCCGCGCCGGGCTGTCCCCAGGCCTCGACGAGCCGGGCGGTCTCGGCCGGGTACTGCGCGCGCCAGTCCGGGTAGTGCGGTGTGGTGCCGAAGTCGGCGTCCTGCTTGACGGCGAGCTTCTGGAACTCGACGACGACGTGCAGCAGGTGGTCGAGCAACGCGCGCACGTCGTAGTCAGCGCACGGGGTCGGCTTGGTCAGGTCGTCGTCGCTGATGGTCGCGATGACGGGCAACGCGTGGTCGCGGGCCCGGTCGAGCAGAACGCTGAGCTTCATGGTGAGGACGGTAGGACGCGGCGTGGGGACGTTCTTGAAGAAACGCGCCACATAGGATTCCCGGCGTGCAGGGGCCGCGCCGGGACACACGGGGGATCGTCGACGCACGGGAGCTTTTCGCCCGTGTCCGGTTCCGCCGCCGCCTGCCCGCGCCCGAGCTGCGGCCGTACCTGGAGCACTACTGGCTCATCGACGGCGAGCTGGACACGCCCTACACCTCGCACGTCGTGCCGCACCCGTCGGTGAACGTCGTGTTCGAGCACGGCCACGAGCACCCGGAGATCGCTGGGGTCGGGCTGGGGTTGTTCAGCCGGGAGCTGCGCGGGCGGGTGCGGGTCGCCGGGGTCCAGTTCCGGCCGGGCGGGTTCCGGCCGTTCCGCGCGGAGCCGGTGTCGCGGTGGACCGGGCGGCACGTGCGGCTGACCGACGTGCCCGCGGCGCTCGTGCTGGCCGTGGAGGGCGAGGATGATCGGGTGGCGGCGCTGGACGCGTTCCTGCTGGGCCTCGGACCGGTCGCCGACCCGCAGGCGGCGCTCGCGGTGGAGCTGGTGCAGCGCATCCGCGAGGACCGGGAGATCCGCCGGGTCGCTGACTTCGCCCGTGCCGAGGGCGTGGCGGTGCGGACGTTGCAGCGGCTGTTCGCCGACTACGTGGGGGTCAGCCCGAAGTGGGTGATCCTGCGCTACCGCATCCACGAGGCGCTGGAACGGGCGGAGACCGACGTCGAGTGGGCCGGGCTCGCCGCCGACCTCGGCTACAGCGACCAGGCGCACCTGGTCCGCGACTTCACGCAGACCGTCGGCGTCTCCCCCACCGCCTACGCCAGGGCGCTGACCTGAAAACGGTTCGACGCCGCCGCCGGCCCCTGCCACAGTGCCCGCTGTGACGACCGAACTCCTCACCGCCGAGGACGTGCGCCTGATGCAGGGCCTGGCTCAGCGGGTCACCGCGGTCCGCCCGGAGCTGGTCAACAGCGACGCCTCCTACGGTGAGCTCGCGTGGAACTGGGGCAAGGACCACGCCACCGAGGGCCACGCCTGGGTGCGCCGGCTCTGGTTCGCGGGCGACGACCTGGTGGCCTGGGGGTGGGCGCAGCTGCCGCGCCGGGTGGTCCGCCGTGACGGTTCGGTCAGGGACGTCACCGGCGCCTACCTCGCCCACCAGGTGCACCCCGGCCACCCGGCGCTGCTGGACGAGGTGGTCGACTGGTTCGACGGCGTCGCACCGGGTGTCGACCGCACGGTGCTGCCCAACGCCGACGACGAGGCCGCCCTCGCGCGGTGGACGGCGCACGGCTACGAGGTCGACCGGGACTCGCTCGGCGGCTGGACCCAGCTCAACGAACGCGACCTCACCGACATCGCGCAACCCGTGCTGCCGGCCGGTTTCCGGTTCCGCACCGCCGACGAGGCCGGACCGGAGGCGGTGGTGCGGGCGCACGTCGACGCCTGGGCCGGCTCGACGTACTCGCCGCGGTCCTACGAGGGTGTCCGGCAGACGGCCGCTTACCGCGGTGACCTGCACGTCCTGGTCGAGGCGCCGGACGGGACGATGGCGTGCTCGGCGATCATGTGGCTCGACGAGGTCAACCGGACCGCCGAGTTCGAACCGGTCGGCACCCACCCGGAGCACCGCAGGCGCGGCCTGGCCAGCGCGGTGTTGCTGCACGGCATGCGGCTCGCGCGGGCGGCAGGGGCGGTGCACGTGACGGTCGCGTGCCTGGGCGCGGACGAGCACCCGTCGGCACGGGAGCTGTACTACGGCGTCGGGTTCCGGCTGCTGTCGCGCGACCTGCCGCTGATCAAGCGGGCGGACAGCGCCTGATCGGCCACACCACGGCTCACCTCGCCAGTGCGCGTCCGATCGCGGCCACCGCCGTCGTGATGTCGCCCGGTGTCGTCGCCGCGTACCCCAGCACCAGCCCCGGCGCGTGCTCGGTCTGGCAGTGCCACGACAGCGGCTGCACCTTCACCCCGCCGGCGAGCACCCGCGCCCGGTTCTTCGCGGTGTCGTTCGCCGCGCTGGGGGTGACGCTCGCGCTCACGTGAGGCAGGCGGCGGCGCGGTCGAGCAGCAGGGTGCGCTCGCGTTCGTTGCGGGTCAGGCCCGCCGCCTTCTCGAACTCCGCTCGTGCCTCGTCGGTGCGGCCGAGCTTGAGCAGGAAGTCGCCGCGCACGCTGGGCAGCAGGTGGTAGCCCTGCAACGCCTTCGCGCCCGCGATCTCGTCGACGAGCGCGAGACCGGCGGCCGGTCCGTAGGCCATGGACAGCGCCACCGCCCGGTTGAGCTCGACCACCGGCGAGGGCGAGAGCCGTGCGAGCACCTCGTAGAGCGCGGCGATGCGCCGCCAGTCGGTGTCCTCGGGCCTGCGGGCGCGGGCGTGGCAGGCCGCGAGCGCCGCCTGCACGTAGTAGGGGCCGGGCGGCTGGTTGAGCGCCTCCGCCCGTTCCAGCGCCGCGAGGCCGCGGCCGACGAGCAGCCAGTCCCACCGGGCGCGGTCCTGCTCCAGCAGCAGGATCGGCGTGCCGTCGGGGGCGGTGCGGGCCTGGGAACGGGAGGCCTGGATCTCCATCAGTGCCACCAGCCCGTGGACCTCGGCCTCCTTCGGCGCGAGCTCGGCGAGCACCCGGCCCAGCCGCAGCGCCTCCGCGCACAGCTCCGGCCGCATCCAGTGGTCGCCCCGCGTGGCGGAGTAGCCCTCGTTGAAGATCAGGTAGATGACCTCGAGGACGCTGGCCAGGCGGGCGGCGAGCTCCGGTCCCTCCGGCACCTCGAACGGCACCCCGGCCTCGGCCAGCGCCTTCTTCGCGCGCACGATCCGCTGCGCCACCGCGGTGTCGCTGACCAGGAACGCCCGCGCGATCTCCTCGGTCTTGAGGCCGCCGAGCATCTTGAGCGTCAGCGCGACCCGCGCCTCGGTGCCCAGCACGGGGTGGCAGGCGGTGAACATGAGGCTGAGCAGGTCGTCGCCGATCTCGTCCTCGACACCTTCGGCGGCGTCCGGTGTGGACTCCCGGACGTCGCGGCCGATCTCCTCGACCTTGCGGTTGAAGTTCTCGCGGCGGCGGATCTGGTCGACGGCCCGGCGCTTGGCCGTGGTCGTCAGCCACGCGCCGGGGTTGTTCGGCACTCCCTCGACCGGCCACTGCTCCAATGCCGCGACCAGCGCGTCCTGTGCCATCTCTTCGGCCAGGCCGACGTCGCGCACGTACCTGGCGAGCACGGCGATGACCTTCGCCGACTCCATCCGCCAGACCGCGTCGATCGTCCGGTGCACCGAGGTCGTAGCCCCCATGGGGGCATCAGACCACAGCCACCTGCCGGATTTCCACGATGCACCCGGCCACTGGCAGGCGCCGCACGCGTTCGACCGCTTCGGCGTGGTCGCGCACGTCGATCAGCCAGTACCCGCGCACCGGCGCACCCGCCGTGGCACGGCCGTTCCCGTCGACGGCGCCGGCGCGCAGGTCGGCCGCGTCGAGCAGCACCCCCGCCCGCGCCAGCGCGTCGCAGTACCTCGTGGCGAACGGCAGCTCAGCCGCCGTCCTGACGATCACCAGAAACCGCACCGGGTCCTCCTCGTCGCGCGTCCCCCGCGGGAACGTCGATCGAGGAGCCGCCGAAATCGACGGCGTGGTCGCGCGCCCATGCCGCGAACGTGCGGTAGGGCCTGCCGGTGACGGTCTCGAAGTCCGGCTCCACCGCGAACTCGTAGTCGGAGAAGTCGTCCGCGTCGCCGCCCTCGTAGCCGCCGAGGCCCAGGACGTAGCGGGCGATCTCCTCCGGCCAGCCCACGCTCACGTAGTAGGCCAGTGCCTGCTCGACCGTGACGTCGGCGAAGCGCAGCTCCCGCCCGAGCACCTCGCCGATCGCCCGCGCCATCTCGCGTTGCGTGAGCGGCGCGGGGCCGCTGAGCGTGTAGGCCTTGCCGTCGTGGCCGTCCTCCAGCAGCGCGGCGACCGCCACGTCGGCGACGTCGGCCTCGTGGATCGGCTGGCCGAGCTCGTCGGGGTTCGGGTGCACGATCGTGCCGTCGGCGCGGATCGACGGCGCCCACAGGTCGACCTTGTTGACCGCGAACTCGCCGGGCCGCACGTGCGTCCACGCCACCCCGGAGGCCTCGACCGCCTGCTCGACCGGCAGGTGGTGGGTCCGGTCGTAGCCGTGGGTCACCGCGCCCGAGGACAACGTGACGATCCTGTGCACACCGGCGCGCACGGCCAGGTCGACGACGCGCTGCGCGGTGGGCGGGTGCGCGAACAGGTAGAGCTTGTCGACGCCGTCGAACGGGATGCCGCCGGGGTCGTCGAGGTCGCCGCGCACCACCTCGACGCCGTCCGGGAAGCTCGCCTTCGCGGGGTCGCGGGTCATCGCCCGCACGGCGGTGCGGTCCGCGAGTCCCCGCACCACCAGCCGGCCGACGTTGCCGGTCGCTCCGGTCACCAGGACCGTCATCGCAGGCCTCCCTCGATGCCGTCGAGCAGCTTGGTCAGGCCGTAGTCGAACGAGCCGCGCACCTGCTCGGCGAGCGTGCCGCCGGTGTCGTAGGCGCCGGCGTTCCACAGGGTCGTCATCGTCGGGTAGCGCTCCACGTCGAAGTAGTCGTCCCAGAACAGCTGCCGCGCGTGCCACCAGGAGTCGCCGGACTCGCCGGTGACCTGTTCGAGCTGCTGGTCGTCGACCTCGGCGGCCGCGGCGCCGTGCACGAACCCCTCGACGGCGGTGTGCGCGACGATGACCTGCCGCGGTTCGAGCCCGGAGTCGGCCAGCGCGGCCAGCACGAACTCCTGCCCGTCCATCAGGCCCGGTCCGAGCGGTGGCCGCACCATCGACACGTCCCGCATCCACGGGTGCGCCTGGTAGACGGCGCGGGTGCGGTCGGCGTAGTGCCGGATGCGTTCCCGCCACGTGCCCTCGGCGCTCAGGTCGCGTTCCTGCAGCACCGTGTCGGCCATCAGGTCGATGAGCTCGGCCTTGCCGGGCACGTGCCCGTAGAGCGACATCGTGCCGACGGTGAGCTCCTGTGCGACGCGCGCCATCGACATCGCCGCGAGTCCTTCGCGGTCGGCCACGGCGATGGCGGCCGCGACGACCTGGTCGACGCTCACCTTGGGCTTCCTGCCGACCGGTTTGGGCTCCGGCGGCCGGCGCCAGAGCAGTGCGATGGTCTTGGCGGCGTCTCCTGCGCCGCTGCGTTCGACGGCCATGCGTCCCCCTCATTTCCGTAGGCCATACGGAAACAATACCGTACGTCATACGGAAACTGGGGTCAGTTCGTGCCGAGCCGCGCCCGGAGGTCCGTCACCTGGGCTTTCGCGGCGGTCAGGTCGTCCTGCAGCCGGACGATCACGATCGCGGAGGCCAGCGGGTGACCGTCGTCGAACAGGGCCCGGAAGCGCTGGGCGAGGCCGAGCTGACGGCGGGAGTAGCGGCGGTGACCGCCGTCGGAGCGCTGCGGCACGAGGACGTCGGCCGCGTCGAGGCTGCGCAGGAACGCCTGCTGCACGCCGAGCAGCTCGGCCGCCCTGCCCATGCTGTAGGCCGGGTAGTCCTCGTCGTCGAGGTCGCTGAGCGGCACGCCGGACTCCTCTATCGAGTGGTTGACTAAACCTACAGTGCGCGCTACAAAAAATATGTACCTGCTAGCTCTTCATCGAGGAGTGGTACAAAGTGCTGACGACCGGTGAGAGGGCGTTCGCGGACCTGGTGTACGCCGACCCGGCGTGGGTGAGCGCCGAGTTCGAGGCGATCATCGACGCCAACTTCGGTACGACACCGAGACCGCGTCACCACCGCCCCGCGGCCGCCGTCGGGTTCGCGGAGCCCGCGGCACTGCGAGGGGTGTGGCGCACCGGGTCCGCGAGGTCGCGGCAGCGATCTCCCCCGGCCGGACGAGGCAGTCGCGTTCTCGTCCAGCCGACGCGGGAAGGAGCCCGGACACAGGGGAAGGGGCGGCAGACCCGGAGGTCTGCCGCCCCTTCCGCGTGGTGGGAGCTGGTCTTCTAGGCGGCGAGGTCGGCGCCCGCCGGTTCGAGCAGGAGCTGCGCCACGCCGAGCTGGCGGGCCGCGGCGCGCAGGTCCTTCACGACCTCGGCGACGTCGCGGCCGAGGTCGCGGTCGGCGCGTGCGGCCAGCTGGGCCGCTGCCGAGCTCAGCTCGGCGCTCCTGAGGCTGATCTCTTCCACCGCCGCGCGCAGTTCCCCGGCGGTCAGCGGGGCGCTCATCCGCGCCACGCCAGCTTCGTCAGCATGTCCTTGCCGCGTTCGGCGCTGCGCGGGTGGCTCAGCACGTCGTAGCGGCCCGCGACCAGCTGCGTGGTCGAGGCGAAGTCGCGCTTGCCGCGTGTGGCCGCGTAGCGCATGGCCGACGAGGCCAGACCGAAAGCCGTACCGACGAGCAGACCCGTGACGATCGGGGCGATGGCGCCGCCGGTCGAGAACAACCCGAGCAGCAGACCGACGAACAGACCGAACCAGGCACCGGACGCGGCGCCGGCGCCGAGCACGCGGCCCCAGGTCAGGCGCGCGGTGACGCGTTCGACGATCATCGGCTCGACACCGACGATGGTGACGTCGGCGACCGGGAAGTCGTTGTCCGCCAGGTGGTCGACGGCTCGCTGCGCCTCTTCGTAGGTGGCGTAGGACCCGATCGGCCAGCCGCTGGGCGGGGTGGGCAGTGCGTTGACGCCGGTCGTGGCTCCAGCGGTGAACGGAGTCGCGGTGGTCATGTGCAACACCTCCGATGTGCGATCCCCTACATCTATTAGTACGAATGTGCGGGCACGGGTGTTCCTGAAGTTGAGCCGATGTGACTCAGCTCCCTCTCGGTGAGCGCGATGTCCAGCGACTCCAGTGCCGCACCAAGGTCCTCGACCTCGACCCGCTCCGGTTCGGCGCCCGCGCGGTCGACGGTGAGCGTGCGGCCGACCAGCCGCCGGCTCAGACCGGGTTCCAGGCGCATCACGACGAGCTGACCGCTGAACGGCGACCTCGGGTGCGTGGCCACGTAGTAGTTGGCCGCCAGGTAGTCGACCGGCAGCTGCTCGACGTCGTCCTCGAACGCGTGCTGCAGCTCCCAGCCGTCCGCGGTCTGCTTCTCCAGCACCCAGCGGCGTTGCGCGCGCCGCAGCCGGTGCGGCCACCCCGCCTGGTCCACGACCGCGCCGTCGCGCAACGGCATCGGGTGCAGCATCCCCGCGCCGAACCCGACGTCGGCGAGCTGACCGTCCACGATGGACATCATGTGCGTGCGCGGGCCGGTCCTCACCCGGCTCATCCGCCGCTGCACCGTGTGCCCGAGGCGTTCCAGCACCGCCGTGAACAGCAGCTGGTGCTCGAAGCAGTACCCGCCGCGGCGGCGGTGGACGAGCTTGTCCTGGATGTCGGCCATGTCCAGCGACGGCACGAGACCCAGCATCACGTCGATGTTCTCGAACGGAATGGCGCGCACGTGCGCCTCATGCAGCTCCGCGAGCGAGCTCGACGCGGACGCTCCCGTGCGCTCCAAGTACGCGTCCACGTCGACGACGTCCGTCTCCCACATGCGTGACCCCCTTCGGCTGTGAACCCCTCGCCCACCCCAACTCGATCACGCCGACTCCCATTCCTGGCGGGTCAGCTCGTACTCGACGTCACCGTGCTCGGCGCCGGGCAGCGGCTCGTCCCACTGCGGGAACACCGTGCGCACGTACCGCAGCCCGCATTTCCGCATGACCCGCCGCGACCCGGCGTTGACCGCCATCGTGGTCGCGACGACCCGCTGCGCCCCGCGTGCGCGGAACGCGTGCTCGACCAGCGCCCCGGCCCCCTCGGTGGCGTACCCGCGGCCCCAGCAGTCGCGGCGCAGCCGGTAGCCCAGCTCGAACACACCGGCACCGGTGTCCCCGAGCTCGAACCAGCCCAGCCACCGCCCGGTGCGCCGCTCCACCGCCGCGTGGAAACCGCCGGCCAGGTAGTGCTCGACGGGCGCGGGGTCGAGGAACCGCATCACCTCGGGGTCGGCGTGCAGCCGCCGCAGGTCGTCCACGTCGGACTCGGTGAGCGGGCGCAGCGTCAGCCGTTCGGTCCGCAGGCGTTCCACACCGGCATCCTGTCCGGCCTGTCCACCGGATTACGGCTGGGTCGCGCGCAGGGCGAGTGCGGCGACCAGGCGCAGAGGTGTCCTGCGGAGCAGGAAGGCGGTGAGCTTGTTGAGGTGCCCGTCGACCACGGCCGGCCCGCGGCGCTCCAGTGCGGCCAGCGCGGTGCGGGCGACCTGGGCGGGATCGCGCTTCCCGCGGCCGGGCCGGGCGTTCATCGCCGTCCGCGTCGGTCCCGGGCTCACCGCGACCACGCGGACGCCGCTGGAGCGCGTCTCGGCCCACAACGCCTGCGTGAAGGACAGGACGTAGGCCTTCGACGCCGCGTAGGCGGCGAGCACGGGCGCCGGGGTGTAGGCCCCGGTGCTCGCGATGTTGACGACCGATCCGCGGCCCCGCCGGACCATCCCGGCGACCACGAGCGCGGTCAGCTCGGTCAGGGCACCGGCGTTGAGGTCCACCAGCCGGCGCAGGGCGGCGGGGTCGCTGTCGGCCACCGGCGCACGTGAGCTGGTGCCGGCGTTGTTGACCAGCATCTCCACCTCGACACCCGCCTCCCGCACGACCTCCAGCAGGCGGTGGGGAGCGCCGGGCTCGTCGAGGTCGAGCGGCACGCACCGCACGACGACACCGTGCCGCTCGCGCAGTCCGGCGGCGGTCTTCTCCAGCCGGTCGGGATCGCGGGCCACCAACACCAGGTTCGCCCCGTGGCCCGCGAGCGCGTCCGCGATGGCCTCGCCGATGCCGCTCGACCCGCCGGTGACCAGGGCGTGGCGGCCCTTCATCTCGGATGCCGTTGTCATGGCGGCTAACCTAAACATTGACGTCAACGTGAAGGTCAAGCCGACGGCCGGGAAGGCGGGACGTGATGCGCATCGGAGAGCTCAGCCGGGCGACCGGCGCGAGCACGCGGGCTCTGCGCTACTACGAGGAGCAGGGACTCATCCGCAGCGAGCGCCTGCCCAACGGGTACCGCGACTACGGGCCCGAGGCGGTCGGCGTGGTGGAGTTCGTCCAGGACCTGCTCGCCGCCGGGCTGTCCTCCAGGGTGCTGCGCGACGTCGTGCCCTGCGTGGGCGGCGGCCACGAGAGCACCGCGTGCTCCGACCTGCTCACCATGGTCCAGCAGGTCCGCGACGACCTGCTGGACCAGGAGCGGCGCATCCGCGCCCGCCGGCAGGCGCTGGAGCAGTACCTCACCGGCCGGCGCAGCCCGCGCGGCAGCACCGGTCTGACCGGTGTGCCCGGGACTTCGGCCTGACCGTCTCCGGTGCCCCCGGCGTCCGATGTGGTGGCCGTGACCGGGGTCACGGCAGGCCTGCCCTCGTGCGGGGCGCAGGAGGGCGCGATGGCAAGATCCTCGCGTGCCGATCGATCAACAGTCCGGCAGTGCAGAGCCGGCGACCGAGGTGTTCGCGAAGATCACGTCAGAGGAACCGAAGGCGGCACCCGCGCCGGCGCCCGTGCGCCGACGCAGGTCGCTGTCGCGGCGGCTCGCCCGCCGCATCCTCGGCCCTACTCTGATGACCAGGAAGGACTGAGCTCACTACCGGTCGGGGACCTGGCCGAGCCCGCCGCACGCGCGGCAGGCGGTCCGGTCCTCGTTGAGCCCAGATCCATGGCAACGGCTGCACTCCTTCACAGGACGACAGTGTCCGCTTCTACTCCGAGTGGCCGCAGCCGCCGAAAAAGGGACCCCTTGGCAATAATGGGTGAACCCCATCGTTCACGCTCGGTGACGACCCGGTGATCAGGCCGGGGTGGACGGTCCCGCCGGGATCTCGTTGGCACGTGCGACGTTCCCTGCGACGATGCCGCTGCGCTCGGCCGCCGGGACCCGCCACCAGCCCGAGCAGCCGCGCGGGCACGGGTGTGACATCTCCTGCACGACAAGGCCTTCGTCACCGAACACCGGCTGTTGCCACGACATGGTCCCCGACCCCGCGCACAGCAGGCAGGTGTCCTCTTCATGTTCCACCAGTGGTGATTACTCCACACTCGACACCGCGGGCAATCGCTGGATCGAGGGGAGAAGCGGGCATGGCGGTAGCGGTCGTGACGGGAGCGGGTTCGGGTGTGGGGCGTGCGGCGGCGCGCACCCTGCTGGCCGCGGGGTTCCGGGTGGCGCTGGCCGGTCGGCGCGCGGACGCGTTGCGCGAGACCGCCGAGGGCTTCCCGGACACCGCGCTTGTGGTACCGGCCGACGTGTCGCGTGAGGACTCGGTGAGCGCTCTCTTCCAGGCGGTGGTGGACTCCTGGGGCCGGGTGGACGTGCTGTTCAACAACGCCGGCACCACCGTGCCGGCCACACCGGTCGAGGACTTCGGCCTCAGCGCGTGGGAGGAGGTCGTCGGGGTGAACCTGACGGGCGCGTTCCTGTGCGCACGGGAGGCGTTCCGGGTGATGAAGACCCACGGCGGCGGGCGGATCATCAACAACGGCTCGATCTCGGCGTCGGTGCCGCGCCCGCACGCGGTGGCCTACAACGCGACCAAGCACGCGATGACCGGGCTGACCAAGTCGTTGTCGCTGGAGGGCCGCGCGCACAACATCGCCTGCGGGCAGATCGACATCGGCAACGCGGCCACCCCGATGACCGAGCGGATGGGCCGGGGCGTGCTGCAGGCCGGCCTCGAGACGCGGCCGGAGCCGACGTTCGACGTGCGGCACGTGGCCGACGCGGTGCTCTACCAGGCGCGGTTGCCGCTGGAGGCCAACGTGCAGTTCATGACCGTGATGGCCACGGCCATGCCCTACATCGGCCGGGGTTAGACCGCGGCATCAGATCGGCAGGGGCTGGGCCTGGTACATGCCGCCGCCGCGTTCGAGCAGGCCGTGGTCGACGAGGTAGCGGCGGAGGGTGACGTGGTCGACCTCTCCCCCGTCGCACCACGCCCGCAGCCGTTCGTTGACCTGCTTCTCGTCGTAGTACTCGCGGGCGGTGAAGGCGCGTGCGGCGACGTGTTCGAGGATCTTGCGGCGGCGTTCGGCCGCCACCGGGAGCGAGATCAGCTTGTCGCCGCGCACGAACGGCGCGAGCCCGTCGGCGGGCATCGCCTGGGTGAGCGTGGCGGCGAGCGGCTTGAGGTCGGCCGGGCGGGCCGGTTCTCCCTCGACCAGCCCGGCCTCGCGCAGCTTGAGCAGTGCGACGCCCGCGTCCTTGACCTTGAGCCCGGACGCGGCGGCGACGTCGGCCAGCGTTCCCGCGCCGAGGACGACGGCGGCGAACGCCCGCAGCCTCGACGGTTCGGCCAGTGCGCGCACGACGTTCTCGGGGGTGGTCATGTCTGCGAACCTAACCACCCCGTCCAGCCGTTTACCGGGACGGCGCCCCCGTCCAGTCGCTCATCGGCCGACCGGTCCCCGCGCCAGGCTGTCGGCGAGGTAGGCGGTGAGGTCCGGCTCGTCGGTGTCGAGCACGTGCCGCACCCAGGCCCTGCGTTCGTGTTCGAGCGGCGGCAGCTCCCAGACGCAGCCGATGAGGTCCTTGGGGATGACGCTGAAGCGGGTGAGGTCGGGGTCGGTGGAGCCGAGGAACGGCTGGTCGCCGGAGACGGCGGTGCGGCAGTGCAGGACGTTGTCCCAGACCCAGTTGTAGGCGTTGAGGTACATGCCCGCGGCGCTGCGGTGCAGCACGGTGACCGTGGCGGGCGGGGTGGGGTCGGCGAAGTCCGGGTAGATCGTCGGCAGGAAGTCGTACGCGGCGGCGCGGACGTCGTCGGTGATCTCCAGTCCGGGGGTGACCACCTCGTACCGCTTCACGTGTCTGCCCGCGACCACCAGGGGTTCGCGCACCGTCAGGTTCTTCTCGTAGAACGCCATGCGTCGAACGTATGAGCCCACTGCTGACACCTTGTGGCAGTGTATTTCTGTGCGTGCGAGCCGGTTGGTGTCGTTGCTGCTGTTGTTGCAGGCGAAGGGGCGGATGACCGCGCAGGCGCTGGCCGACGAGCTGGAGGTGTCGGTCCGCACGATCTACCGCGACGTGGAGTCGCTGCACGCCGCCGGGGTGCCGCTCTACGGCGACGCGGGCCCGGCGGGCGGCTACCAACTGCTGGAGGGTTACCGCACCCGGTTGACGGGCCTGACCGAGCAGGAGGCGGAGTCGCTGTTCCTGGCCGGGTTGCCGGGTCCGGCGGCGGAGCTGGGTCTGGGGGCGGCGGTGTCGGCGGCGCAGCTGAAGCTGATGGCGGCGTTGCCCTCGCCGATGCGCGACCGGGCGGCACGGATGGCCACGCGGTTCCACCTCGACGCCCCTGCCTGGTACTACGACCCGGAGCGGTCGCCGTTCCTGGAGCTGGTCGCCGACGCGGTGTGGCACGCGCGGCTGCTGGAGGTCTCCTACCGGCGCTGGCAGGCTCCGGAGGAGGTGACGCGGGTGCTGCGCCCGCTCGGCCTGGTGCTGAAGGCGGGCCGCTGGTACCTGGTGGCGCTGGGGTCCTCGCGCATCTCGACCTACCGGGTGGCGCAGATCCAGGCCGTGCGGGCGCTGGAGGGGACGTTCGAACGCCCGGCGGGTTTCGACCTGGCGGCGCACTGGGCGGCGTCGCTGGAGGACTTCCAGGCACGCCAGCACACGGGGTCGGCGGTGCTGCGGTTGTCGCCGCGCGGCTGGGAGTCGTTCGCCGTGCACGTGCTGCCGGTGGTGGCGCGGGCGGCGGAGGACTCGGCGGTGCCCGACGGCGGGTGGACGCGGGTGACGATCCCGATCGAGTCGGTCTCGCACGCGACGGGGATGCTGCTGCGGCTGGGCGCGGAGGTGGAGGTGCTGGAGCCGGCGGAGCTGCGCGAGCGGGTCACGGCGGTGGTGCGGGACCTCGCAGCGCTGTATGCGCCAGGTGGTGCCACAGGTGTTTCCTGACCTGCGGGTCGGCGTCGGCCTGCGCGAGGACCCACGGGTCGATGACGCCGTCGACGGCGATGCGCAGTCCCAGCTCCACCGACTCGGGCGTGCGGAAGCCGGGGTCGAGGTCCGTTGTGGACATCCGGAACCCGCTGTGCCACTCGACGCGGGTGTCCAAGGCGTGCGCGGCGTCCTCTACCTCGGTGCCGCGGAAGGACGGGTCGAGCACGACCGCCTCGACGTCGGCGAGGGTGACCGGGCCGTGGACGTGGGCCTCGACGTAGTCGTCGAGCAGGTCGCGGTGGCCGGTGAGGGCGATCAGCGGCATGTGCCGCGCGGTGCCGAAGTCGACGGGTTCGAAGACGCTGTCGGGGTAGCAGAACGTGCTGCGGTCGAGGGTGTTCTCGGTGAGCCGCAGGTGCGCCGAGCCGAACCGCGGTGCGCCGCCGAACTCGCTGCGGCGGTGGTTGAGCGCCCCGTACTTGGGGCGCGCGGCGGGTGGGGCGTGGTCGTAGGCGCCGCCGAACAGGCGGCTCTCCCACTGCCAGCGGGCTCCGCCGGGGTGGGCGGTGAGGCCGCCGTTGCCGGTGCCGGTCTCGAACTGGGACCGGTAGACGCCGTCGCGGGCGAGGGCGGCCAGCACCCCGTGGCCGGGGTGGAAGTTGAGCGTGATGCGCAGGTCGCGCGGCACCGGCGGCCCGGTGAGGCCGCGGAAGTTGTCGGTGCCGGCTGCGACCAGTTCGGGGTCGGAGTCGCGGTACAGCCGGCCGGTCATCATCTTCTGCTTCTCGGTGATCACCCTTCGAGGGTGCCCGACCGCAGCAGTGCGCGGGCGCGGGCGGCGGCGATCTCCATCAGTGCCACGAGATCCTCGGCGGCGAAGCCCGGTGGCGCCTCGACCGCGAGCACCACAGGTGTGGTGGCCGGGACGCCCGGTCGTGCGGGCAGCTGACCTGCGGCGACGTCGGAAACCACCACAGGTGTTCTGGTGCCGACGGGTCCGGCGATGCGGGAACGCAGTGCGTCGAGCAGTTCCTGTTCGGGTTTGCCCTTGAGCAGCAGCAGGACGAACGGGTCGGCGTCGAGCAGCCAGCCGACCTGGAAGGCCAGTGCGGCGGCGTGGCGGCAGGGCAACTCCCAGCCGGGGCAGTCGCAGTCGGGGTCGAGGTCGCCGATGCCGGGCAGCAGGTCCACGCCGACGTCGGCGGCGGAGGCGACCAGGGTGCGGGGCATGTCGTTGTCGAGCAGGGCGGCGATGTGACCGGACTGCTCGGCGACGCGGTCGAGGAACCGTCCCCAGTGGAGCTCGGTGAGCTCCGGGACGTGCACGGTGGTGCTGTAGACGGTGTCGTCGTCGTGGACCTGGGCGTGCAGGCGGCCGGGGCTGACGGTGATGGGGCCGACGACGCCGGCGTGGGCGTAGCGGCGGCCCATGCGGATCACGGCGGTGTCGAGAGCGGTGTCCTCCAGTGCCTTCACCCACGTCTTTCCCCACCAGGTGGTGGCGACGCGGCGCTTGGTCTTCGGGAACGCGGCGAACCCGCGGGCGGTCATCGGGTGCTCCTCAGTTCGACGAGCTCGGCGAGTTCGGCGTCGGTCAGTTCGGTGAAGGCGGACTCCCCCGCGGTGAGCACGGCGTCGGCCAGGGAGCGCTTCCGCGCCAGCAGTGCGGCGATGCGTTCCTCGACGGTGCCCTCGGTGACGAGCTTGTGGACCTGCACGGGCCGGGTCTGGCCGATGCGGTGGGCGCGGTCGGTGGCCTGGTCCTCGACGGCGGGGTTCCACCAGCGGTCGAAGTGGATCACGTGGTCGGCGCGGGTGAGGTTGAGCCCGGTGCCGGCGGCTTTGAGCGACAGCAGGAACACCGGGGCGCGACCGGCCTGGAAGTCCTCGACCATCTGCTCGCGCCGGGCGACGGGCGTGCCGCCGTGCAGGAACAGGGTGGGGGCGGTGATGTGCTGTTCGAGCAGGCGGGCCATGGCGGTGTACTGGGTGAAGACCAGCACGGAGCCGTCCTCGGCGAGGATCGTGGCGAGCAGCTCGTCGAGCAGCTCCAGCTTGCCGGAGCTGCCCCGCAGCGTGTCGTGGCCCAGGTACTGCGAGGGGTGGTTGCAGATCTGCTTGAGGCCGGTGAGCAGTGTGAGCACCAGGCCGCGGCGGGCCATGCCGTCGGCGGTGGCGATCCGGTCGAGGGTCTCGCGGGTCAGCGCCTCGTAGAGGGCGGCCTGCTCGGTGGTGAGCGAGACGGGCAGGTCGGTCTCGGTCTTGGCGGGCAGCTCGGGTGCGACGCCGGGGTCGGACTTGCGGCGGCGCAGCAGGAACGGCCGCACGACGCGGGCGAGCGTGTCGTCGGGCTCCGGCCAGCGGGCGCGGAACGCGCGGTGCGTGCCGAGCAGGCCCGGTGTCGTCCAGTCCAGGATGGACCACAGCTCCGACAGCGAGTTCTCCACCGGTGTGCCCGACAGCGCGACCCGCGCCGCCGACGGGATGGCGCGCAACGCCGTGGCGGTGCCGGAGTGCGGGTTCTTGACGTGCTGGGCCTCGTCGGCCACGACCATGCCCCACGTGTGCTCGCGCAGGACCTCGGCGTCCAGGCGCATGGTGCCGTAGGTGGTGAGGACGACGCCGCGGCCGGGCAGCGTCCGGTGTGGACCGTGGTAGCGGGTGACCGGCACGCCGGGTGCGAAGCGGTGCAGCTCGCGTTCCCAGTTGCCCAGCAGTGAGGCGGGGCAGACGACGAGCGTCGGTGCGTCGAGGTCTTTGTGCAGGTGCAGGGCGATGAGCGTGATGGTCTTGCCCAGGCCCATGTCGTCGGCCAGGCAGGCACCCAGGCCGAGGGAGGTCAGGTGCGCCAGCCACCGCAGGCCGTGCAGCTGGTAGTCGCGCAGGGTGGCGCGCAATGCCGCGGGCTGGGCGATCTCGGGGATCTGCGTGACGGTGCGGGCCAGGTCGTGCGGGGCGACCTCGACGTGTTCGCCGTCGATGACCGCGACCCCGGTGAGGGCGGCGGTGACGGCCTGGACCGCGGGGATCGGCGCGAGCCGTGCGCGGGCCTTCTTCGCGAGTGCGGGGTCGAGCAGCACCCACTGGTCGCGCAGCCGCACGACGGGGCGGCTGGCCTCGGCGATGAGGTCCATCTCGGCGGCGGTGAGCGGGTCGCCGCCCAGGGCGAGCTGCCAGTCGAACGTGAGCAGCTCCCCGGCCGTGAACTGCCCGCTCGCCTGGCCGATGACCGCCCTCGCGGCCAGGGTGGTGTTGAGCTCTCTGGGCCAGTGGACCTCGATGTCGCTGCCCAGCAGCGAGCCGACCTCGTCGTCGGTGAGGTCGAGGTGGTGCGGGGAAGCCTGGTCGAGCAGCCGGTGCAGCGGTGTCCAGCTCGACCGCCGGATCGCCTTGATGGCGTCGAGCTCGCGCCCGGAGCCGGCGACGTCACGGGGGTGGGCGTCGGTGACGGCGCGGACCTGCAGCGTCGCCCGGAAGTCCAGGTCCAGCCGCAGCGACAGGGTGATCTGCTCGTCGGCCCAGGCCTTGAGCTCGGGCACCGCGCACGGCTCGGCCGCCGCGAACGGCCCGTCGCCCCCGCGCGGCAGGGTGTCGGCGACCGCGTCCATGAACGCGCGCAGCTGGTCATAGGACCCGTGCGCGGCCAGCGCGCGCAGGTGCAGCTCGTCGGCGTGGTCGAGCGGCCCGATCCGCCACGTGTCGTGCCCGGAGGCGGTCACCCCGGGCACGATGCGGCCGCGGGCGACGAGGTGCAGCGCGGTGGCGGCGGCCACGGCCCAGTAGTCCTCACCGGCCAGCGCCGCGGGCAGGGCGTCGAGCAGGGGTTTTCCGTCGAGCTGACCGAGGCGGGGCGGATCGGCAGGGGCGAACATACTCTGTACCGTACAGCATACGGTACGGTAGTGTCGTCGTCGTGATCGAACACACGGGCAGCGGTGACCCGGCACGGACGCTGGCGTTGCTGTGGCGCACCCAGGAGCGGACCAGCCGCAAGGGCAAACCGGACCTGAGCGTGGACCGGATCGTGCGGGCCGGCATCGACCTCGCCGACACCGAGGGCCTGCGGGCGCTGTCGATGCGGCGGGTCGCCGAGGCGCTGGGCGTGGGCACGATGTCGCTCTACACCTACGTGCCCGGCAAGGGCGAGCTCATCGACGTCATGGTCGACACCGTGCAGCAGGAGACCGGCCGCATCCCGGCCGCGGGCTGGCGCGCGCACCTGGCATCCGTGGCGCGGGAGAACCTCGCCCTGCACCGGCGGCACCCGTGGCTGCTGCAGGTGGCGCCGTCGCGGACGGTGCTGGGCCCGCAGGTGGCGGCCAAGTACGACTTCGAGCTGCGCGGCCTGGAGGGCATCGGCCTGTCGGACGTGGAGATGGACTCGGTGCTGAACCTGGTGCTGGGTCACGTGCACAACTCGGCGCGCGGGCTGACGGCGGCGGCGCTGACGGAGAAGGAGACCGGTCTGACCGACCAGCAGTGGTGGGACGCGGCGGCACCGGTGCTGATGACGGTGTTCGACCCGGCCCGCTACCCGGTGGCGGCACGGGTGGGCGGCGCGGTGGGCGAGCAGCACCACAGCGCGTTCAGCCCGGAGCACTCGTTCGACTTCGGCCTGGAGATGATCCTCGACGGCGTGGAGCGGCTGGTCACCACCCGCCAGGCAGACACCGGTGGCCGCTGACGCAACCGCCGTACGGGTGGCGGAGCTGATTTGCGCGGTTACGGCCTGGTGACACCTCGCACGTCCGGTCGCGAATTCGCACGCGGTGGTGCCCGGATGCCTACAGTTACGCCACGCGGCGTGGTGACGATCACCGGATCAGCGACCGCGCACCGGGCAGGCACCGCTGCAGGGAGGGCAGATCGTGGTGATCGACGCGCACCCCCGGCAGGCGCTCGTGCGCCGGATCACCGGTCTGGCGCGGTCGACGCCGGGGCGGTTGAGCCTGATCATCCTGGTGCTGGCGCTGGCGAGCC
Source organism: Lentzea sp. NPDC036949 (assembly GCF_055608075.1). Taxonomy (NCBI): domain Bacteria; kingdom Bacillati; phylum Actinomycetota; class Actinomycetes; order Pseudonocardiales; family Pseudonocardiaceae; genus Lentzea; species Lentzea sp. NPDC036949. The sequence continues at coordinate 577,623 of NZ_JBVJRA010000002.1, read as the reverse complement.
TGGCCAGCGGCACCCTGACCACCTACGGCGTAGTCCGGCAGTCGCAGGCCCTCGACGACCTGTCGGCGCGGTCGGAGCCGCTCGCGCACGCCGCGCAGGAGGTGTACCGGTCGCTGCAGGACGCGGACGCGACGGCGGCGAGCGCGTTCCTGTCGGGCGGGCTCGAGCCGGTGCGGCTGCGGGAGCGCTACGAGAAGGACATCGCGCAGGCGCAGGCGGCGCTGTCGGTGGCGACGGCCTCCTCCCCCGAGCTGACGGCGACGCTGTCGGCACAGCTGCCGGTCTACACCGGGCTGATCGAGACCGCGCGCAGCAACAACCGGCAGGGCTACCCGGTGGGCGCGGCCTACCTGCGGCAGGCGTCGAACCTGATGCGCACCCAGCTGCTGCCCGCGGCGCAGCAGCTCTACGCCGCCGAGACCGGGCGGGTGACGCGGGCGCAGGACGAGGCGCGGTTCCCGGTGGCGGAGGTGGGGGTCGCGGTGCTGTTCGTGGTGGGGCTGCTGCTCACCCAGCGGTACCTGACCCGCAAGACCAACCGCGTGCTCAACATCGGGCTGCTCGTCGCGACCGGCGCGGCGGTGGTGTCACTGCTGTGGGTGACGACGGTGTCGTTGCTGGTCATGCGCGACGTCAGCGACAGCCGCACGGCCTCGCAGCAGGCCGACGTGCTCGCCCAGGCGCGGATCGCGACGCTGACCGCCCGCGGCGACGAGACGCTCACGCTGGTGGCGCGCGGCGCCGGGCAGACCTACGAGAAGAGCTTCGTGGACACCTCCGCGCGCCTCAAGGGGCTGCTGGAGCAGGCACGCCCCGGTGGCGGTGAGCCGGTGCAGCAGGCCGGGCGGGCGTTCGAGCAGTGGCAGCAGGTGCACCAGCGGATCCGGGAGGCCGACGACGCCGGGCAGTACACCGAGGCGGTCAAGCAGATCAGCCTGCCCTACTTCGACTCGCTGGACCTCGCCCTGGTGCAGGCGATCGGTCAGGCGCGGCAGGACTTCAGCGACGAGGTCGCGGTGGCGCGCTCGACGCTGGCGGGCACGGTGGTGGGGGTGCTGGTGCTGTCGCTGATCAGCGCGGCCGGGTCGACGACGGGACTGTGGCAGCGGCTCAAGGAGTACCGATGAGGCGGCTCGTGCTCGCGGCGGTGCTGCTGGCGGGGGCCTGCACGGGCGGCCCCGTCCCCAGCGAGGTGGTGCCCGAGGAGGTGCCGGCACCGCTGCCGGCGGGGGCGAGCACGGTGACGGGCGCCCCGACGTCCTCCCCCGGTCCGGCGCCGCAGTGCGACGCGACGGCGAGCCTGCGCCCGGGACCGCTGCCGCCCGCGGGGCAGATGCCGCAGGGCTCGGCGATGGACCGCATCCTCCAGCGCGGCCGGTTGATCGCCGGGGTGGACCAGAACTCGTACCTGATGGGGTTCCGCAACTCCTTCACCGGCGAGATCGAGGGCTTCGACGTCGACGTGGCGCGCCAGATCGCGCGGGCGATCTTCGGCGACCCGGCGAAGGTCCAGTTCAAGGTGGTCACGGCAGCGGAACGGATCGGGGTGCTGCAACGCGGCGAGGTCGACGTCGTGGCCAGGACGATGACGATCACCTGCGAGCGGCTGCGCGACGTGGACTTCTCGGCCGTGTACTACCAGGCGGGCCAGCGGGTGCTGGTGCGGCGCAACTCGGGCATCTCCGGTGTCGGCGCCCTGAGCGACAAGCGGGTGTGCGTGGCCACGGGCTCGACCTCGCTGGGCAACGTCGCGGGCAGGGCGCGCACGCTGGTGTCGGTGCCGAACTGGACGGACTGCCTGGTGATGCTGCAGCAGGGGCAGGTGGAGGCGATCTCCACCGACGACACGATCCTGGCCGGCCTGGCCGCGCAGGACCCCTACACCGAGGTGGTGGGGGCGCGGTTCACCGAGGAGCCGTACGGGGTGGGGGTGCCCAAGGGGCAGGAGGACCTGGTGCGGTTCGTCAACGGCGTGCTGGAGCGGATGCGTTCCGACGGCACGTGGGCGCAGACCTACCGGCGGTGGCTGGGCACGCTGGGCCCGGCCCCGCAGCCGCCGGTCGCGCGGTATCGGGACTGAGGAGGGCCGTGATGAGCGAGGACCTGGACCTGCCCGTCACCGGACCGGCGACGGCACCCGCGGAGCGCGGCACGGGACCCGCGACCTCCCCCGCCACCTCACCGGGGACGGCGCCGTGGTCGGTGTCGCAGCCGGCGGCGACGGGGTCGGGGCGGGCGCGGCGCACCTCGGTGCGCTCGATGAGCCGGGGCCGGCTGGGCGCGGGGCTGGTGGAGGTGCCGCGGGTGCCCTACCGGGACCCGACGACCGCGGTGCTGGCTGCCCCGGAGGTGCCGGAGGCGAAGCGGTTCTGCTCCCGCTGCGGCAAGAAGGTCGGGCGGACGCGGGAGGGCAGCCCCGGCCGGGTGCAGGGGTTCTGCCCGCAGTGCGGGCACCGCTACTCGTTCACGCCCAAGCTCGCACCCGGTGAGGTGCTGCACGACCAGTACGAGGTGCTGGGGTGCCTGGCGCACGGCGGCCTGGGCTGGTTGTACCTGGCGCTGGACCACGCGGTGAGCGACCGGTGGGTGGTGCTCAAGGGCCTGCTGGACTCCGGCGACGCCGACGCGATGGCGGCGGCGCTGGCGGAGCGGCGGTTCCTCGCCGAGGTCGAGCACCCCAACATCGTGAAGATCCACAACTTCATCCGGCACGCCGACCGGGAGACCGGCGGTTTGGTCGACTACATCGTGATGGAGTACGTCGGCGGCGAGTCGATCAAGGAGATGATCACCAGCCGGCGGCGGGAGGGCCGCGGGGACGAGGCACTGCCGCTGGCGCAGGCGATCGCCTACGTGCTGGAGATCCTGCCCGCACTGGGCTACCTGCACGGGGTGGGACTGCTGTACTGCGACTTCAAACCGGACAACATGATCCACACCGAGGAGCAGCTCAAGCTGATCGACCTGGGCGCGGTGCGGCGCATCGACGACCACCACTCCCCCATCTACGGCACGATCGGCTACCAGGCACCGGAGATCGGCACGATCGGCCCGTCGGTGTTCTCCGACATCTACACGGTCGGGCGGGCGCTGGCGGTGATGTGCTTCCCGTTCGACTTCCGCGGCACGTGCAAGGACCGGCTGCCCACCCCGCAGGAGCAGCCGCTGCTGGCGCGGTTCTCGTCGTTCCACCGGCTGCTGCTGCGCGCGACGCACCCGAACCCGGAGCTGCGCTTCGCCAGTGCCGAGGACATGGCCGAGCAGCTGACCGGTGTGCTGCGCGAGGTGCTGGCGATCGAGGACGGCGTGCCGCGGCCGGGCATGTCCAAGCAGTTCACCCCCGAACGCCGCCGCTTCGGCGTGGAGGGCGGCCTGGACCTGGTCGAGGCGGCGCTGGCGTTGCCGGCACCGAGCGTGAGCACCTCGGACGCGGCGGCCTCGTGGCTGGCCACGGCGGCGACGTCGGACCCGGCGGGGCTGCGCAAGGCACCGGAGTACACCGTCGAGGTGCGGCTGCGGATCGTGCGGGTGCTGATCGAGTCCGGTGACACCGCGGCGGCGCTGCGGGAGCTGGAGTCGCTGACGGTGCCGCCGCTGTTCGACGAACCGGACGTGGACCCCGAGGACTGGCGGCCGGACTGGTACCGGGGCCTGGCGGCCTTGCGCGACGGCCGCGCCGACGAGGCGCTGGGGTTCTTCGACGCCGTGTGCTCCGCACTGCCGGGTGAGGCGGCACCGAAGCTGGCGCTGGGGGTGTGCGCGGAGGCGACCGGAGACCTGGAGTCGGCGACGTGCTGGTACGAGCTGGTGTGGCGCACCGACCACGCACACGTGTCGGCGGCGTTCGGACTGGCGCGGGTGCTGCTCGCGTGCGGTGACCGCGCGCGAGCGGTGCAGGTGCTGCTGTCGGTGCCCGACACCTCCTCCCAGCACCTGGCCGCCCAGATCCTCGCGGTGCGCGCGCAGCTCGGCGACTGCGCCGCGGAAGACCTCGTCGCGGCCGGGGAACGGTTGCGGGCCTTGGACATCGACCGCCACTCGCACACGCAGCTCGCGGCCGAGCTGCTGGAGGCGGCGTTCGACTACGTGACCCGCAATCACGCCGCCGAGGGCAGGGTGCTGGACTGTGCACTCTCCGAACACGAGCTTCGGCTGGGTCTCGAGCGGCGCTACCGCACGCTGGCCCGGTTCGCGGCCACGCCGGAGGAACGGATCGCATTGGTGGACCGCGCGAACGCGGTAAGGCCTAGGACGTTGGTTTGATGGACACCCTGAAGTGCCCGGACTGCTTCGCACCGATCGCCGCGGAGGACCGGTTCTGCGAGGCGTGCGGGCGCAACCTGCTGGTGCGGCGCACGCCGATCGGCGGACCGACCGGTCCCGCGCAGGCCTCGTGCATCCTGTGCGGATCACCCGACATCGACGACGAGGACTACTGCACCCAGTGCGGCCGGCACCAGCCGTCGGCGCGGGACCGGGTGGAGTACGCGCTGGGCGCGGTGTCGGGGGTGAGCGACCGGGGCAAGCGGCGGGCCCGCAACGAGGACTCGATGGCGTTCGGCCAGGTCGCGGGCGCCGGTGTGGCCGCGGTGGTGTGCGACGGGGTGGCGTCGTCCGAACGCGCGGAGCAGGCCTCGCAGGCCGCGGCCGACGCGGCGGTCGACGTGCTGCTCAACGCGTTGATCGAGGCCGCGGACGCCGAGCAGGCGATGGTGGACGCGGTGGCGGCGGCGTGCCTGGCGGTGGAGCAGCTGGTGGAGACCGACCCGGTCGAGGCCGGTGGCCGCGGTGTGGCGCCCTCGTGCACGTTCGTCTCGGCGGTGGTGACGCCCTCGGCGGTGACGATCGGCTGGGTGGGCGACTCGCGGGCCTACTGGCTTGCGCAGGAGGGCTCCCGGCAGCTGACCGCGGACGACACGTGGGCGGCGCAGCTGGTGGCCGAGGGGGTGCTGACCGAGGAGCAGGCCCGCACCGACCGGCGCGCGCACGTGCTGTCGCGGTGGATCGGCGCGGACGCGGGCCCGGTGGTGCCGCAGGTGGTGACGTTGCGGCCGAGCACGCCGGGGACGTTCCTGCTGTGCTCGGACGGCCTGCACAACTACCGGCCGCTGCCGGAGGACCTGCAGCCGCTGCTGCCGTGCGGGCCGGAGGACTTCGTGAAGGTGGCGCTGGACGCGGGCGGGCACGACAACATCACCGTGGTGCTGGTGCCGTTCGTGCCCGGCGACTGACCGGGGTGATCGTCGTGGCGCGGGTTCGTCACCCCGGTGTTCGCGCAGGTCGCGAACACCGACCTGTGCTGCTGAGATGAGCGGGTGCGCGGGGCGGTGTTGATCTCGGCGGCGGTGGTTGTCACCATCGTCGCCGTGGTCTTCGCGTTCCAGCGCAAGCTGGTCTACTTCCCGTCCCCCGGTCCGCTGCCGTCCGCCGAGGAGGTCCTGCCCGGTGGGCGGGACGTGCGGCTGGTGACGGCGGACAGCCTGCTGCTCGACGGCTGGCACTTCGAGACCCGTGACGCCCCGGCGACGGTGGTGGTGTTCCCGGGCAACGGCGGCAACCGGCTGGGCCGGGTGCCGCTGGCGCGGGCACTGGTCGACGCGGGGGTGTCGGTGCTGCTGTTCGACTACCGCGGCTACGGCGGCAACCCGGGCACGCCCTCGGAGGAGGGCCTGGCGATGGACGCCCGCGCCGCCTTGGACCTGGTCGACGGGCCGGTCGTCTACTTCGGCGAGTCGCTGGGGGCGGCGGTGGCGGTGGAGCTCGCGACCTGGCGGGCACCGGCAGGGCTGGTGCTGCGCTCACCGTTCACGTCGCTGGCCGAGGTGGGCTCGCACCACTACCCGTTCCTGCCGGTGAAGATGTTGTTGCAGGACAAGTACCCGGTGGCCGAGCGGGTGGCCGGGCTGGACGTGCCGGCGGTGGTGCTGCTGGGGACGGCGGACTCGGTGGTGCCGCCGGCGCAGAGCCGGGCGGTGGCCGCGGCGGCACGGGCACGGCTGGTCGAGGTGGCGGGCGCGGACCACAACGACGAGGTGCTGCTCTCGGGCCGCGAGGTGGTGGACGCGGTCGTGTCGGTCACGCCACGCGGCTAGGCCCTGGTGCCGAACGGGTTGTCGATCACGTACCGCCACCGCCCGTCGGCACCGAGGCGGGCGACGTCGGTGGCGGTGCCGGTGACGTCACCGATGGCCCAGTCCACGACGAGCAGCGCGATTCCGTCGTGGGCGTAGACGTGGCGCGGTGTGACGGTGATCGGCAGGCCGGTGTCGAGGAACTCCTGGTTGGCGGCACGCCGGTCGCTGCCGGTGACGGTGTAGCCGGGCCGGGGCACGAACAGGGCGCCGGGTTCGTAGACCGCGTCGACGGCGCCGGCGTCGCGGGAGTTGAACGCGGCGGCGAACGCGTGGGCGACACTGACGGGGTGGATGCTCATGGGCTCAGCGTGGCGAACGCCGGCATGGGTCACCAAACGGTGACCTGGGACGAGGAGCTGGTGCCGACCGAGCGGGGCCGGACGGTGGCGCCGTCGGCGGCGTGCCCGGTGGAGGTGGCGCTGGCGGCGGTCAGCGGCCGGTGGGCGACGCTGGTGCTGCGCGACCTGATGGGCGGGCCGCGGTCGTTCAGCGGGTTGCGCGCGGGGTTGCCGCAGCTCAGCGCGAAGGTGCTGACCGAGCGGCTGGACGGTCTGGTGGCGCGGGGGCTGGTGCGCCGCGACCGCTCCCCCGGTTTCCCCGCCCGGACCGAGTACGCGCTGACCGGCGCCGGTGTGGCGCTGCGGCCGTTGCTGCTGGAGCTCTACCGCACCGGTGAACGACTGCTGGGCGTCGCCGACCGGTGAGATCGCCTGGTCGGCTGCCGCTGCGGCGGGGTCCGGGCTGATCGCCGGGGCGGACCCCCGATGGCAGGCCAAGTGCTCGCGGCGGTGCTCGCCGCCGGTCGACCGAGCACCTCTTTCGGGTGGTCGAAGGCTCGAAATCGCACCCCGGCTGCGTCAAGGCTGGCACATTGGTCAGTTGCAGGAGCGGGTGAACGCACCACAGCCATGGATGCGTGAAGGTGACACGGGGGTGTCGAGATGAGATCCGTCAAAGCCATCTTCGGAACGGCTGTGCTCATGGCCGCAGCGTTGAGCGCGACCCTCACGAACACCGCGGCGGCGGTCGACGGGTGCGTTCGCACTGACCCCCATCCCAACTCCGGCACCGTGTACTGGGTCCACGTGATCAACGCCTGCAACTACACGCTCTACAACGTCGACGCCCACGTGTACAACGGCCCCGCCGGGATCGACAAGCGCAGCGGATACCGCGCCAACCTCAAACCGGGCGGCTGGTTCGAGCTCACCGGCGCCTGGAAGGCGCCGGCGGGGTCGTGGACCTGCGGAGAACTGTGGGGCCCCGACGCGAAACACTGGGGGACCGACTGCGTGCGGATGTGACACGGCCTACCGCGTCCACCGGCAACGCTTCGACACCGGTCCGGTCGCGGCTGACCCGGAACCCGCAGTTCAGCCGCGAGCTTCCCCGGCTTCCGCGAAGGTCTCACAGCGGTACGGCGTCGAGTGCCTTGTAGATGCGCTTGTCGCTGACGGTGTAGCGGGTGCCGATGGTCTGCGCGAAGTACGACAGCCGCAGTTCCTCGATCATCCAGCGGATCTCGTCGAGCTCGGGTGCGGGCTCGTCGGCGGGGCTCTGGGCGCGCAGCTCCCGGTACTCGGCGTGGACCTGGTGAACCTTCTCGGTCCATTCGAGGTCACGGCGCGGGTTCTCGGGCAGCTTCTCGACGCGCCGGCTGATGCCCTTGAGGTAACGCACGAGGTCCGGGAGCCGGTCGTAGCCGGTGTCGGTCACGAAACCCTTGTACACCAGTGAGTTGAGCTGCCCGCGGATGTCGTTGACCGAGTCAGGGGCGCCCTTGAGGCCGGAGAGCTTGAGCTCGGCCTCGTGGGCGGCTTCGAGGACCTTGCGGACCTCCTGCACGGTGACCCAGGTGGTGTCGGTGAGCGCGGCCTGGACCTTCTTCAGCTGTGCGGCGTAGGCCTTGGCGTCCCAGGCGGGCTCGCCCATGAGCCGGTCGACGGCGGCGGTGATGCAGTCCGACAGCAGGTTCGCGACGCCGCCGTGGGGGTTGCGGGTCAACGCGAGCTTGGAGGCGTTGTCGAGGTGGCGCTGCAGGTGCTTGACCGGTGAGTTGACGCCCAGCAGCAACAGCCTGCGCACTCCGCGGCGGTGGGCGTGGGCCTGGCGGCCGGGGGTGTCGAGGACCTTGACGGCGACGCTGTCACCGCGGTCGACCAGCGCCGGGTAGGCGGTGACGGTGATGCCGGACTGGCGTTGCTCGATGGTGCGGGGCAGGGCGTCGAAGTCCCAGGTCGTGAGCCCGGTGCGTTCGAGGTGCCCGGCGGCCTGCGACAGCGACTCGCGGACCTCGGCGCGCAGCTGAGTTTTCAGCGCGGCGATGTCCTTGCCCTCGGCGAGGGTGCGGTTGTGCTCGTCGACGACCTGGAAGGTGAGCTTGAGGTGGTCGGGGACGGCGTCGAGTTGCCAGTCCTCGCGGTGCACGGTGACACCGGTGAGGGCTTTGAGCTCGCGTTCGACCCCGGCCAGCAGGCTGGTGTCGGCGGGGCCGATGCGGGCGAGCACGGCGGTGGCGACGTCGGGGACGGGCACGAAGTTGCGGCGGATCTGCTTGGGCAGCGACCGGATGAGGGCGACGACGAGGTCGTGGCGCAGGCCGGGGATCTGCCAGGAGAACGCGTCGTCGTCCAGCGTCGTGAGCGCCGGCAGCGGCAGCTGGACGGTGACGCCGTCCTTCTTGGCGCCGGGTTCGAAGTGGTAGCTCAGCGGCAGGGTGAGCTCGCCTTGGCGCCACTGGTCGGGGTAGGCGTCGGGGCGGACGTCGGCGCGGTCGTTGACCAGCATGTCCTTGGTGAAGGTGAGGAGGTTCTTGTCCTTCTGCTTCTTCCACCAGGTGTCGAAGTGCCGTGCGGAGACGACGTCGGCGCCGACGCGGTGTTCGTAGAACTCGTAGAGGGTTTCCTCGTCCACGACGATGTCGCGGCGCCGGGCCCGGTTCTCCAGCTCCCCGACCTCCTCCAGCAGGGCGCGGTTGGTGTGGAAGAACCGGTGGTGGGTGGTCCACTCGCCCTGCACGAGGGCGTGGCGGATGAACAGCTCCCGCGACAGCCCGGGGTCGATGCGCCCGTAGTTGACCTTGCGGCCGGCGACGATCGGCACCCCGTAGAGGGTGACCTTCTCCAACGCGACGACGGAGCCGCGTTTGGCTTCCCAGTGCGGTTCGGAGTAGGTGCGTTTGACGACGTGCTCGCCGAGGCGTTCGGCCCACTCGGGTTCGATCTTGGCGACGATGCGGCCCCACAGCCGGCTGGTCTCGACGAGCTCGGCGGCCATCACCCACTGGGGTGGTTTCTTCGCGAGGGCGCTGCCGGGGAAGATCGCGAACTTGGCGTTGCGGGCGCCGAGGAACTCGGTCAGGGGACGGCGTTTCTCACCGGGTGCCTGCTTCTTGAGGACGTCCTTGACGCCGATGTGGCTGAGCAGCCCGGACAGCAGCGCGATGTGGATGTTGCGCGGGTCGCCGGGCTGGTCGTTGAGGGTCATGCCGATCTGCTTGGCGACCTGGCGCAGCTGCAGGTAGATGTCCTGCCATTCGCGCACGCGCAGGTAGTTGAGGAACTCGGCCTTGCAGCGCTTGCGGAACTGGTTGCCCGACAGTTCCTTCTGCTGCTCCTTGAGGTAGCGCCACAGGTTGAGGAAGCTGACGAAGTCGGAGTCGGCGTCGACGAACCGGGCGTGCTGCTGGGTGGCGGCTTCCTGGGCGTCGGCGGGCCGTTCGCGGGGGTCCTGGATGGACAGCGCGGCGGCGATGATCATGACTTCTTTGAGGCAGCCGGTGGTGTCGGCCTCCAGGACCATGCGGCCCAGGCGGGGGTCGACGGGCAGGGCGGCGAGCTTGCGGCCGGTGGGGGTGAGCTTCTGCTCCCCCGCCCCCTTCTGCCCGGTGCTGATGGCGCCGAGCTCCTGCAGCAGGCCGATGCCGTCGTTGATGTTGCGGCTGTCAGGCGGGTCGATGAAGGGGAACTTCGCGACGTCACCCAGGCCGATGTTGGTCATCTGCAGGATGACGCTGGCGAGGTTGGTGCGCAGGATCTCCGCGTCGGTGAACTCGGGGCGGGCCTCGAAGTCCTCCTCGGAGTACAGGCGGATGCAGATGCCCTCGCTGACGCGGCCGCAGCGGCCCTTGCGCTGGTTGGCCGACGCCTGGCTGATGGGTTCGATGGGCAGGCGCTGGACCTTGAGGCGGTGGCTGTAGCGGGAGATGCGGGCGGTGCCGGGGTCGATGACGTACTTGATGCCCGGCACGGTGAGGCTGGTCTCGGCGACGTTGGTGGCGAGCACGACGCGGCGGCCGGTGTGGCGCTGGAACACCCGGTGCTGCTCGCCGACGGACAGCCTCGCGTAGAGCGGCAAGATCTCGGTGTTGCGCAGGTCCTCTGCTTTGAGGGCGTCGGCGGTGTCGCGGATCTCCCGTTCACCGGACAGGAACACCAGGACATCGCCGGGGCCTTCCGCCTGCAGCTCGTGGACGGCGTTGATGATGCCCTGGGTCTGGTCGTCGTCCTCCTCCAGCGGCCGGTAGCGGGTCTCGACGGGATAGGTGCGGCCGGAGACCTCGATGATCGGCGCGTCGCCGAAGTGGGCGCTGAAGCGCTGCGGGTCGATGGTGGCGGAGGTGATGACGACCTTGAGGTCGGGGCGGCGCGGCAGCAGCTGCTTGAGGTAGCCGAGCAGGAAGTCGACGTTGAGGCTGCGTTCGTGGGCCTCGTCGATGATGATCGTGTCGTAGCGGCTCAGCGTCCGGTCGGTCTGGATCTCGGCGAGCAGGATGCCGTCGGTCATGAGCTTGACCAGCGTGTCGTCGCCGGACTGGTCGGTGAAGCGGACCTTGTAGCCGATGGTGTCGCCGAGCGTGGTGCCCAGCTCCTCGGCGACGCGTTCGGCGACGGTGCGGGCGGCGATGCGGCGGGGCTGGGTGTGGCCGATCTGGCCGGTGATGCCCCGGCCGAGCTCCAGGCAGATCTTGGGCAGCTGGGTGGTCTTGCCGGACCCGGTCTCACCGGCGACGATCACGACCTGGTGGGCCGCGATGAGGTCCTTGATCTCGTCCTTGTGCCGGCTGACCGGCAGCTCGTCGGGGTAGCTGATCGGGGGGACGGACTCCCTGCGCAGCGCGACCTTGACGGCGGCCTCGTCGATCAGGCCGGCGATCTCCTCGGTGATCTTGCGGCGCGCCAGGGGGTCTGTGACCTTGCGTGCGCCGTCGAGGCGCCTGGCGAGCCGGCGTTGATCACGCGGCATGAGCTCGGGCAGGCGTTTGTGCAGTTCAGCGAGCGGGGTGTCCATTTGGGCTCAAGGATAGTCAGGAGGGTGCGAATCCCTCGCGTCAATAACCGGTGGGCTGGCTCACCGGCACCGCCCCCTCACCGCTTCGGGTGCTTTGCGGGGCTTCTGACCTGCGGTGACGCAAAATTGTCAGACCCCCTCGCTAGCGTGCTCGGCATGGACCTGAACCCGTTCGGGGCCCTGGCCGCCGGCCAGGCCGCCCGCCCGCCGTCGGCTCCCGCGCTGAGCCCGCGGCCGGTGCCGTTCGGTGGTGCGCGGGCCGCGGAGCCGGGAGCGGACCCGATCGTGGCGTTGTCGGTGGTGCCCGGTTCGGGGCGGTTATCGCACGGGCAACCGGTCGCGGCCGGGCCGGGTGCTGCGCGGCAGGCACTGCTCCCGGGCCTGGGTTCGGGCTGCTCACGGCCGTCGCCGGACGGCCGGCGGGGGCCGGGACGCGCCGGCGGTCGGTGGTTCTCACCCGGTCCGCGGAGGATCTCGCGAGGGACTGCGCTGGGTGCGCTGTCGGGTGTGGTGTTCGGGAAGGTGGCGTGATGGACGTCCCGTTCGACGTGGTGGTGTGGCGGGCGCCGGGTCCGGCGTCGTTCGCGGAGGCGGCGGCCCGGTACGCGGAGCTGCGGTCCTCGCTGCTGGGGGCGTTCGACCCGGCGGTGGCGGCGTTCGTGCGGGAGCTGCGCCAGACCGCACCGGACCCGGCGGTGCCGGCCCGGTGGGACGAGGCGCTGACGGTGGGCACGGACGCGGTGATCGTGCACGTGGTGTGGCCGCAGTGGCGCCGGGTGGTGGAGCTGGTGGGGTTGCTGGCGGCCAAGCACGGCCTGGTGTGCTACGAGCCGTCGCGCCAGGCGGCGATGTCGTGACGCAGCCGCGCTTTCACCCGCGGCGGCGCGAAGGAGGCGTCGACGGCGGTGAGGGCGAAGGAGGCCATGCGGGTGTCGGTGAAGCCGAAGGCGGCGCGCACCCGTGAGTACTCCTCGGTCAGGGTGGTGCCGGTCGAGGCGGGGATGTCGGTGTTGAGCGTGACGGTCAGCCCGGCGTCGAGCAGGTGTGGCAGCGGATGAGAGGAGAGCGAGTCGACCAGTCCCAGCGCGACGTTGGACGAGGGACACACTTCGAGCGGGACGGCGCGGTCGCGCAGCAGTGAGACGACCCCGGGGTCGTCGAGTGCGCGGATGCCGTGACCGATCCGGTCGGCCAGCCCGGCGGTGACCGCGTCGGCGACACTCGGTGCTCCGCACGTCTCCCCGGCGTGGTGCACGAGCCCGATCCCGGCCTCCCGCGCGGCGCGGAACACGGGGGTGAACGGGGTGAGCGGGTGGTCTTCGGCCCCGGCGACCCCGATCGCGACGACCTGCGGGTGCCTGCGCGCGAGCCGCAGCGAGTCCTCGAAGCGCTGTACCGACCGCCTTCTCGGGTGGTCCACGATCACACGGCATTCGATGCCGTGGGCGGTCTGTCCTGCGGCGAGCCCGGCGATCACCGCCTCGAGCGGCATGTCCGGATCACCGAGTCGTTCCCCGTGGCCTGCCGCGGTGAACGTGACCTCGGCGTAGCGGGTCCCCTGCGCTGCTTCCTCGGCGCAGAACTCGTAGGCGATCCGGTGGAAGTCGCCGGGCTCCCGCAGGCAGTCCCGTACCGCGCCGTTGTGCGCGGCGAACGGCCCGAACCCGTCGAAGACCCCGGTGTGGGCGGGCACCCGCACCCCGTGCCGGTCGGCGAGCTCGGCGAGCGTGCCGGGGCGGACGGTGCTTTCCAGGTGCACGTGCAGGTGGGCCTTGGGCAACGTCGCAAGATCACGCATGGCCGTGACCCTAGAGAGCCGCACCGGTGCGGCGCCTGCCCATTTCCGCAGCTCACCTCCGCGGGCGAAATGCGCGCGACGGCGGCCGCGGGCGGCCGCTACTTTGCTGCGCATGTCGGATGTTGTGGGGACGCGCCACGGCGCGACGGTCCTGATGTGCTCGCCGGACGGCCCGCTGATCGGTGACGAGCAGTCCGCTGTGGACCTGATCGGCACGTTGTGGGGCCAGGACGTGGCGTGGATCGCGCTGCCGGTGGCGCGCCTGCCGGAGGACTTCTTCCGGTTGCGCACACGGGTGGCGGGCGCGGTGGTGCAGAAGTTCCAGCAGTACGGGTTCGGGGTGGCGGTCGTCGGGGACATCAGCGGGTACGTGGCGCAGAGCACGGCGTTGCGGGACTTCGTCTTCGAGTCCAACCAGGGCCGGCAGCTGTGGTTCGTGGCGGACGAGGCGGAGCTGGACGAGCGGTTCTCGGCGCTGGCCGGCCGCGCCTGACCCCCACCTGGGTGTGCCCGGCCGCCTGACCGCCGGGCGCTCGACCGCGTGGCTGCTTCGGGTGCCCGGAACCTCCAGGCACCCGACCGTGGCCGGTCACCTGGCGTTCACCGGACACTCGGCGCTCGCCGCACACGCGGCCGTCGCCGTGTGCCTGACCGTCCCGTGTGCCTGTCCGGCGGCGCGCCCCTTGTCCGTCGCCATCCCCCGACCGCCGTCGCGGTGCGCTTGCCGCTCTCGAGTGCGTCCTGCTTCCGAGTACCTGCCGTTTCCGGGCGCCGCGTTCCGCAGCCGTACCACCGCCGTGCGGGCGCTGTTGCAGGCCACTGGCGAGACCTAGGCTCGGGTGGTGGAGATCCGCCGGTCGTTGTCGATGCACGCCAGTCCGCGCCGTTCGCCGTTCGAGGTGTTGCGGCGGCTGTCCGAAAGCGGCCTGATCGCCCCGGACACCACACCGGAGGAGCCGGTCGCGCGGCTGGAGGAGCGTGTGGCGGGGTTGCTGGGCAAGCCGAAGGCGTTGTTCTTCCCGTCGGGGACGATGGCGCAGCAGACGGCGTTGCGGGTGCACGCGGAGACCAGTGGCCGGCGTGCGTTCGCGGGGCATCCGCAGACGCATCTGCAGGTGTGGGAGAACCAGGGGTACAGCGCGGTGCACGGGTTGCGGTTCCACCCGGTCGGTGACCGCAACGCGCTGATGGGGTTGCCGCACCTGCGGGCGGTGGGTGAGCCGTTGGCGGCGGTGGTGTTCGAGCTGCCGCAGCGGGACCTGGGTGGTGTGCTGCCCGCGTGGGAGGACCTGCGGGAGCAGACGCGGTGGGTGCGGGAGCAGGGGGCGGCGGCGCACTGCGACGGGGCGCGGTTGTGGGAGGCGCAGACCGGTTACGAGGCGTCGCTGGCGCAGGTCGCGGACCTGTTCGACACGGTGTACGTGTCGCTCTACAAGGGTCTGGAGGGTGCGCGGGGCGCGGTGCTGGCCGGGGACGAGGCGACGATCGCGCACGCGGCGGTGTGGCGGCGGCGGCTGGGCGGGGCGATCGCGGACGCGTGGCCGTTGGCGGTGCTGGGGTTGCTGGGGCTGGATGAGGTGCTGCCGCGGATGGCGGAGTTCCGCGACCACGCGCGGGCGCTGGCGAAGGCGATCAACGACGACGGGTTCGCCCGCACCCACCCGGTGGTGCCGCAGACGCCGATGTTCCACGTCCACCTGCCGATGTCCCCGGCCGACGCCGAACGCGCAGCGCAGGCCCTGGCGGAGGAGACGGGGGTGAAGCTGTTGCTGTACACGCGGCCGAACCCGGATCCGGGGCGGTGCAGCTTCGAGGTCGGGGTGGGGATCGGGGCGCTGGAGCTGTCGCCGCGGGAGGTCGCGGAGTTGATCAGAGGGCTACCATCGCGGGTGTGAGCCTGCCGGAGCCGGTGAAGAGCGCGCTGGTGCGGGTGTCGCACTCGGTGCTGGTGGACGGTGAGGCGCTGGCGGCGGTGCGGGCGCGGTTCGACGACGAGCAGGCGGCGTCGCTGGCGAGCTATCTGCGCAACGCCCAGTCGCCGAACACGGTGCGCGCGTACCGGTCGGACTGGGTGGGGTGGGCGGGGTGGTGTGCGGCGGAGGGCCGGCAGGCGTTGCCCGCGGATCCGCTGGACGTGGCGGTGTACCTGGCGGCGGCGGCGGACGCGGTGCGCGAGGACGGGTCGCCGGCGTTCGGGGCCTCGACGCTGGAGCGCAAGTCTGCGGCGATCTCGGCGGTGCACGCGGCGAACGGGTTGCCCAGTCCGACGCGCAGTGACGTGGTGCGGTTGACGTTGCGCGGTATCCGCCGCTCGCGCAAGGCGCAGCCGCGGCGCAAGCGGCCGGTGCTGCTGGACACGCTGGAGGCGTTGCTGGCCGAGCGGCCGGCGCAGGGTCCGGCGCGGGCGCGGGACGCGGTGCTGCTGCTGGTGGGGTTCGCGGGGGCATTGCGGCGCAGTGAGCTGGCGGCGATCGAGTTCGAGGACGTGGCGGTGGACGTGGATCCGCGCACGCACGAGCCGTTGCTGCTGATCGCGCTGGGGACGACGAAGACCGACCAGACCGGCAAGCACCAGCAGACGGTGGTGCTGCCGCGTGGCAGCAGGCGGCCGACGTGCCCGGTGTGCGCGTTCGCGGACTGGGCCGATGTGCTGGAGGGCCGCGAGCCGCGGGACTCGGGGCTGCACCGCTGTCACGGCTACCGGGGCACCACGCGCACGGGGCCGGTGTTCCCGGTGGTCAACCGGCACGGCGGCATCGGGGAGAAGGCGATGTCGGGGCGTGCGGTGGCGGAGCTGGTGAAGCGGTACGCGGTGCGGGCGGGGCTGGACCCGGAGCTGTTCGGGGGGCATTCGCTGCGGGCGGGGTTCGCGACGCAGGCGGCGCTGGGCGGGGCGAGCGACCGGGAGATCATGCGGCAGGGCCGGTGGACGAACCCGCGCACGGTGCACCGCTACATCCGCACGGCGAACCCGTTGGAGGACAACGCGGTCACCCGTCTGGGCCTGTGAATTCGTGACCCAGGTCTCAGTGAATCGCGTTAACTGTAAACAAGATCCCCGCCGGTAGGGCTGCACCGGCCGGCGCAGCGCGCTGCGCCGTCGGCAGGAGTGCCGCCGGGTGTTTCCGTCGCGTTTCCACATTGGTTGAGCTGTGGTTTTGGTCCAGCATTCGGACAAATCCCGATCTCGTGACCAGCACCGCAGGTCAATTCATGAAGCAATCTCGGATTCTGGGAGTGGATGGTTCCCTGCACTCTGCGCAATACGATCGCCACGCCCGGTCATCGAGACGAAGGTCGGGCTGTTCCACGGTGCCCGGTCCGGCACCCCTGTAACGCCGGAACGGGCTCCCCCTGCGTGTGAACAGGAGTCCCATGAAGCGCATCAGCCTGGGCATCACCACCGCCCTCATATCAGCGGTGGCGTTCGCCGCCGCCGGCACCGCGGGAGCCGGCGCGGCACCACAGCCGGTCAACCCGTTGCTCGCCAAGTCCGAAGCACTGCACGCGGCAGCCGAGCAGGCGGGGACGATCTCCTCCGCCCTCGGCCTGTCCGGCGGTGAACGGCTCGTGCCCCGCGATGTCGTGCGCGACGCCGACGGCACCGCCCACATCCGCTACGACCGCACCCTGGGCGGCCTGAAGGTCATCGGCGGCGACCTGGTCGTCGCCCAGAAAGCCGGACAGGTCACCGGGGTGACCAAGGCGTCGCAGGCCTCCCTCGCCGGCCTCGACACCACCGCCGTCACCACCGCACGTTCCGACGCCACGCTGGTGGTGTTCGCCCTCGACCACGCCCCCGTGCTGGCGTGGGAGCAGGTCACCCACTCGGTCAAGGACGACCAGACCCCGAGTGAGCTGCACACCTTCACCGACGCCCGCACCGGGCAGACGCTGCTCAGCTACGACGGCGTGCACGACGTCGAGGGCACCGGCCAGTCGACCTTCAGCGGCACCGTCGCGCTCAACACCACCCAGTCGGGGACGACGTTCCAGCTCAAGGACCCGGCGCGCGGCAACCAGTCCGTGAACAACCTCAACAACACCTCCGGCACCGGCACGCTGTTCACCGACGCCGACAACAAGTGGGGCAACGGCACCTACACCGACAAGGCCACCGCCGGTGTCGACGCCGCCTACGGCGCCGCGCAGACGTGGGACTACTACAAGAACGTCCACGGCCGCAGCGGCATCAAGAACAACGGTGTGGGCGCGCTGAGCAAGGTCCACTACGGCAACAACTACAGCAACGCGTTCTGGACGGACTCGTGCTTCTGCATGACCTACGGCGACGGCGCCCAGAACCGCAACCCGCTGACCTCGATCGACGTGGCCGCGCACGAGATGTCGCACGGCGTCACCTCGGCCACCGCGGGCCTGGTGTACTCCGGTGAGTCCGGCGGCCTCAACGAGGCCACCAGCGACATCTTCGGGTCCACCACGGAGTTCCACGCGGCCAACGCCGCCGACGCCGGTGACTACCTGATCGGCGAGAAGATCAACATCCGCGGTGACGGCAAGCCGTTGCGCTACATGGACAAGCCCTCCAAGGACGGCAGGAGCCTGGACTACTGGTCGTCCTCGGCGGGCAGCGTCGACGTGCACTACTCCTCGGGCATCGCCAACCACTTCTTCTACCTGCTGTCCGAGGGCAGCGGCGCGAAGACGATCAACGGTGTCGCCTACGACTCCCCCACCGTCGACAACCAGCCCGTCACCGGCATCAGCCGCGCCAAGGCCGAGAAGATCTGGTACCGGGCGCTGACCACCAAGTTCACCTCCAGCACCAAGTACGCCGCCGCCCGCACCGGCACCCTCGCCGCCGCGGCCGACTTGTACGGCGCCTCGTCGCCGGAGTACGCGGCGGTCAACCGGGCCTGGGCCGCGGTGAACGTCAAGTAGAGACCCGCCGGAAAGAAGGCCGGGGCCCGGACCGCTTCCCCCTGCACGGTCCGGGCCCCGGCCGACATCCACTAGGGCGTCTCCCGCGGCTCCAGATCGGTCGCCGCGAGGAACGACCCGTCCATGTGGAACGGCACCGACTGGTGCTCGTGGACCACCAGCCACCGCCCCTCCCGCCGGCGCAGGCCCACGGTGACGCGCATCCACATCGAGAACCCCTCCGGGTAGCCGACCGGGACCGCCGCCAGCCGCGCCAGACCGTGCGCGAACGCCACATCACCCGACACCGCGACCCGCAGATCCCGGTGCTCCAGCGTGATCGGCCCGCTGAACCCGGCCATCCACCCCGCCAGCGCCTCCGGGTCACGCGCGTCCAGACCCGTGTTGCGCAACGGCGGCGCCAGCGTGCACGTCACCGCGTCCCGCGCGTACCGGGCGACGATCCGTTCCGGGGACCGCAACCTCATGCCCTGCTCGTGCTCGGTGAACACCGCGCGAACCGCGGTCTCCTCCCGCACCGACGTCGTGGTCATCTCCCACACCTCCCTCTCGACTGACACACCGGTGTCGAGACACGCCCCGCGGATTCGACATGGCGGTGAGAAGATCTCTCGCCAGCCAGCCGAGCGGAGGCCGGAAGTGAAGTACCTGATCCTGATCTACAGCAACCCGAAGTCGCGGGCGGCCTGGGAGAAGCTGACCGACGAGCAGCAGAGGCAGTTCGGCCAGGCCCACTACGACCTCACCGACACGCTGCGCGCCTCCGGTGAGCTGGTCGTCAGCGAAGGCCTGCCCGGACCCGAGACCGGCAAGGGCGTCAGCATCCGCGGCGGCGAGGTCGTCGTCACCGACGGGCCCTTCGCCGAGGCCAAGGAGTACCTCGCCGGGTTCTACCTGGTCGAAGCCGACACGATCGACCAGGTCATCGCCCACGCCGCCACGTTGCCCGACGCCCACAACGACGGCATCGAGGTCCGCCCGGTGTGGGACAGGTCCACGCTGGACGACCTGTGACCACACCCCCGGTCGAGGACCTGCTGCGTGAGCTCGCGCCGCAGGTCCTCGGCGTGCTCGTACGCCGCCACGGCCAGTTCGACGTGTGCGAGGACGCCGTGCAGGAAGCCCTGCTGCAAGCCGCACAGCAATGGCCGGCCGACGGGCTGCCGGACAACCCCAAGGGCTGGCTCATCACCGCGGCGAGCCGCCGGTGGATCGAGCAGTACCGGGCAGACCTCGCCCGCCGGGCACGGGAGGACAAGGTCGCCGCCCTGACCCCACCGCCCGCGGACCCGGCGCCAGCCCGCGACGACACGCTCACGATCCTCGCGATGTGCTGCCACGAAAGCCTCACCACGGCCTCGCAGATCGCCCTGACACTGCGCGCGGTGGGCGGCCTCACGACAGCGGAGATCGCCAGGGCGTTCCTCGTACCCGAAGCCACCGTGGCACAGCGCATCAGCCGGGCCAAGCAGAAGATCAAACAGGCCGGGGCCACGTTCCGGCCGCCCACCGACCTCACCGCCGTCCTGCACGTGCTCTACCTGATCTTCACCGAAGGCTCCACCGCCAGCTCCGGCGACACCCTCGTCCGCGTCGACCTCACCGCCGAAGCCCTCCGCCTCACCCGCCGGCTGCACCACACCCGCCCCGACGACGGCGAACTCACCGGACTGCTCGCGCTGATGCTGCTCACCGACGCCCGCAGACCCGCCCGCACCACCGAACACGGCGACCTGGTCCCGCTGGCCGAACAGAACCGCGGCCTGTGGGACACCGACGCCATCGACGAAGGCACCCGGCTCATCCAGCACGCCCTGCGCACCACCCAGATCGGCCCCTACCAGCTGCAAGCCGCCATCGCCGCCGTCCACGCCGACGCGAACACCGCCGACGACACCGACTGGCCCGAGATCCTCGGCCTCTACGACCTGCTCACCGCACTGGCACCCGGCCCCATGGTCGCCCTCAACCGCATCGTCGCCCTCGCCATGGTCCACGGACCCGACCGGGCCCTCGCCGAGCTGTCCACACTGGACCTCGACCACCACCGCGTCCACGCCGTCAAAGCACACCTGCTCGACCTGCGCGGAGACCACCACCACGCCCGCGAAGAGTACGACAAAGCCGCCACACTCACGCTGAACGCCCAGGAACAGCGCTACCTCAAGCTCCGGTCGCGCCACCCACGGTAGCGTCCGACGACGGCTCCTCCTGCGGCGGCGCCTTCGGCACCACACCCGCCAGATCCCCACCGTTGTCGTTCACCCGCAACACGAACGGCCGCGTCTGCGTGTACTGCACCACCGACACCGAACACGGATCCACCACAATCCGCTGGAACCCGTCCAAGTGCACACCCAGCGCATCCGCCAACACCGACTTGATCACATCACCGTGCGAGCACAACACCCACACCGCACCCGGACCGTGCTCCTCGGCGATCCGCGCATCATGCGCCCGCACCGCGGCCACCGCACGCGCCTGCACGTGCGCCAACCCCTCACCCTCCGGGAACACCGCCGCCGACGGGTGCTGCTGCACCACCGTCCACAACGGCTCGCTCAACAGGTCCTTGAGCGCCTTGCCGGTCCACGCCCCGTAATCCACCTCGGACACGTCCGGCTCCGCGACCGCCTCCAGCTCCCGGTCCGCCAGCAACGGCGCCAACGTCTCCTCACACCGCTGCAACGGCGACGACACCACCGCAGCCACCGGGATGTCCCTCAACCGGGCGACGAGAGCCGCGGCCTGCGCCTGCCCCCGCTCGTCCAAACCCACACCCAACATCCGCCCGGCGAGCACACCGGAACCGTTGGCGGTCGAACGAGCATGTCGAAGCAGGATCACCGTGGCCACGGCACCCACCTTAGATCGGCTGGATCAACCCCATCGACAGCAGCCCCATCAGCACCAGGCCCAGCATCAACCGGTACCACACAAAAGCCGAGTACGAATGCTTCGACACGTACTTCAACAACCACGCGATCGTCGCGTACCCGACCACGAACGAGATGACGGTCGCGACGACCATCTGCGGGATCGACGCCTGCACACCCTCACCACTGCGCTCCAGCACGTCCGGGATCGAGAACAACCCCGCACCGAACACCGCCGGAATCGCCAGCAGGAACGAGTACCGCGCCGCCGCCTCCCGCGTCAGCCCCAGGAACAACCCCGCCGTCAACGTCCCACCCGACCGCGACACCCCCGGGATCAACGCCAGCGCCTGCGCCAACCCCATCCCGATCGCGTCCTTCATCCGCAGCTCATCCCGCTGCTGCTTCGCCAGATGATCAGCCAAACCCAGCAGCAGACCGAACACCACCAGCATCGTCGCCGTGATCCACAGGTTCCGCGCCGACGTCCGGATCTCGTCCTTCAACAGGTACCCGAGCACCGAGATCGGCACCGAACCGATGATCACGTACCAAGCAAGCCGGTAATCCCGCTCCTTGCGCGCCTCCGCGTTGACCAAACCGCGGAACCAGGCGCTGATGAAGCGCCCGATGTCCTTCGCGAAGTAGATCAGCACCGCCACCTCGGTACCCAACTGGATCACCGCGGTGAACGACGCACCCGCATCGTTGCCGAAGAACAACGTCGACGTGATGCGCAGGTGCGCACTGCTGGAAATCGGCAGGAATTCCGTCAGTCCTTGGACCAGTCCGAGGACCAGAGCCTGCAACCAGCTCAACTACCCACTCCTGCCAGATCCAAAGCCTCGGCCGCGGTCCGAAGACCCGCGATCCCCTGCTCCAGATCTTGCAGCATCGGCGAAACGGACAGCGTGGTGACCCCCGCGGCAGCAAGCGCCTGCATCTTCTCCGCTATGCGCTCCCTCGACCCCAGCAACGCCGTCGCGTCCAAGAACTCCAACGGGATCGCCCCCATCGCACCCGCGTAGTCCCGCGACAGGTACCTCTCCTGGATCTCCTCCGCCTCAGCCGGAAAACCCATCCGCACCATCAGGTTGTTGTAGAAGTTCTGCTTCCGCGACCCCATGCCGCCCACGTACAACGCCGTGTACGCCCGCACCGGATCCGCACACGCCTTCCAGTCCTCACCCACCACCAACGGCACCGTCGGAACGACGTCGAACCCCTCCATCGACCTGCCGGCCCTCTCCCGGCCCGCCCGCACCGACGCCAGCGACTCCGCAGAGAACTCCGGCGAGAAGAAGATCGCCAACCACCCGTCCGCGATCTCCCCCGTCAACTCCAGGTTCTTCGGACCCACCGCCGCCAGGTACACCGGGATCTGCTCCCGAACCGGGTGCACCGTCAACTGCAACGCCTTGCCAGGACCATCCGGCAACGGCAACGTGTAATGCTCACCCTCGAACCGCAGCTTCTCCCGCGACAACGCACGCTTCACGATCTCCACGTACTCACGCGTCCGCGCCAACGGCTTGTCGAACCGCACACCGTGCCACCCCTCCGACACCTGCGGACCCGACACCCCCAGCCCCATCCGGAACCGGCCACCCGACAACGTGTCCAGCGTCGCCGCCGTCATCGCCGCCATCGCAGGCGTCCGCGCCGGAATCTGGAAGATCGCACTGCCCACGTCGATGCGGTCCGTCTGCGCCGCCACCCACGCCAGCACCGTCGGCGCATCGGAGCCATACGCCTCCGCCGCCCACACCACCGAAAAACCGAGCCGGTCGGCCTCTTTCGCCAGCTCGAGGTTCGCCGCGTCATTACCGGCGCCCCAGTACCCGAGGTTCAGTCCCAGCTTCACGCAGCGAGACCCTACCGGTCAGTAACACCGATTGCCAGGCTGACACGATCATCACCCCTTAGCATCCCGCACGTGGAACAGCGACACCTCGGCCGCAGCGGCCTCCGCGTCTCCCGCCTCGCACTGGGCACGATGACGTGGGGCCGCGACACCGACGCAGACGAGGCCGCCACCCAGCTCATGGCCTTCGCCGACGCCGGCGGCACCCTCATCGACACCGCCGACGTCTACACCGAAGGCGAATCCGAACGCATCCTCGGCACCCTCATCGACGAAGTCGTCCCCCGCGACCACCTCGTCATCGCCACCAAAGCCGTCGCACGCCGCACCGACGGCCCCTTCGGCGGCGGCGCCAGCCGCGGCGCCCTCCTCACCGCACTCGACGGCTCCCTGCGCCGCATCGGCGTCGACCACGTCGACCTCTGGCAACTCCACGCCTGGGACCCCACCGTCCCCGTCGAAGAAACACTCTCCGCACTCGACACCGCCATCACCGCAGGAAAAGTCCGCTACGCCGGCACCTCCAACTACAGCGGCTGGCAACTCGCCACCGCAGCCACCACCCCCACCACCTTCCCCCTCATCTCCACCCAGCACGAATACTCCCTGCTCGAACGCGGCATCGAACGCGAAGTCGCCCCCGCCGCCGCCCACCACGGCCTCGGCCTCCTGCCCTGGGCACCACTCGGCCGCGGCGTCCTCACCGGCAAGTACCGCAACGGCACCCCACCCGACTCCCGCGGCGCCTCCGCCCACTTCGCCGGCTACGTCGAACAACACCGCACCGACCGCGCCGCCCGCATCGTCCAGGCCGTCAGCACCGCCGCCGAAGGACTCGGCACCTCCGCCCTGTGCGTCGCACTGGCCTGGGTCCGCGACCGGCCCGGCGTCGTCGCCCCCGTCGTCGGCGCCCGCGACACCAACCAGCTCCTCGCGTCCCTCGACGTCGAACAGCTCACCCTTCCGCCCGCGATCCGCGCCGCACTCGACGACGTCAGCGCCATCGAGCTCGCCTACCCCGAGCGCCCGATGCCCTGAGTCCCTGGCTGTTCTGCGTTCGTGAGTTTCTGCTGGTAGTTGCTGTCGTGAAGGTGTTAAATTTAGTCAACACTGAAGTTATTGAGATAACAGACCAGAAGGCCCTGAACGAGATTCACCCCACCCCTCGCGTGACCTTCGCGAGCACTGCGGGCATGCTGGAAGACCACGCAGATCCACGGAGGAACGACCTTGCACCGGCTCGCAGCTCTGATCTTGGCCACCGCGACGCTGACGGCGTGCGGACAGAGCGAGAAGTCGCAGGACCCGCTGCAGGTCGCCGAGACGCTCGAGGTCGCCAAACCGGCCCTCTCCCCCGCCCAGAACACCGCCCTGCCCGGCGACATCACGCCCGGCGGCTCGTTCACCGAGGGCGACACCACCCTGAAGTTCGAGGTCAACGGCCGCAAGGTCGAGCTCGACCGGCTCCGCAGCGCCGTCTTCGAGATGACCACCGACGACAAGGGCTCCCCTACCCGCGGCCCTGGCCTGCGCGCCGGCGACGGTGCCACCAACGCCGTCCCCGACCGCTTCGGCCGCCTGCTCGTCGTCGACACCCGCGGCGGCGAGTTCATCGCGTTCTCGATCGACCCGCTGATCATGCGCCAGCGCTACCCCGTGCCCGGCACCCCCTACGGCATCGCCTACGACGCCAAGCGCGACATCGCGTGGATCACGCTCACCGACCGCAACGAGGTCGTCGGCCTGGACGTCGCCGCCGGCGAGCCGTCCGAGAAGCACCGCTTCGCCACCGTGCGCCAACCCAACACGGTCAGCGTCGACCAGGAGACCGGACGCGTCACCGTCACGTCCGGCGACAACGGAGGGATACAGGTGATCTCGCCATGACCGAAGGGGTGATCGACGGGGACTGGGAATACCGGCCGCTGCGCCTGCCGCCCGGCATCTCCCGCCGCACCGCGACCACGCAGCTGGCCATCCACGCCGAGTTCGCGGGCTGGGAGCTGTCCCGCACGCTGCTCTACGGCGACGGCTCCCGCAAGGTGTGGCTGCGCCGCAAGCGCGTCCCGGGCGACCTGCCCGGACTCATCACGTAACGCGTCACACGACACGAAGTGCCGCTCAAACGCCCCCTCCGCCTGCGGCCCACAACGCTGAGGTGCCCACGTCCCGGCGTTTGAGATCCCCTGTCCGTTTGTTGAAGCTGAGCACCGCGTGACGGTTCATTTCAGTCAACACTGAAGCAATAAAATTGACCGGAGTCGTAGAATATGTGATCAGATTCTGGGTCATGGAGCTCGTGCCGCAACAAGTCGGGGTCGCGCACAGCGCACTGCCGCACGACGAACCGTCCACCCGTGCCCTGCTCGCCGAAGCCGCGGCCCAGGGCCTGCACACCGTGGTCGTCACGGCCCCGGAGAACGATGAGAGCGCTCTCGCCGTCCTGCGCGAGCTGAGAGCCGAGTGGCACACCGAGAACGGCCAGGTCACCGCCCAGCTCGACACCGACGCCCAGGGCCAGCTGGCACACCTGTGGGGACTGTCCGCGCAGGACAGAGCGGCGTGGCTGGCCGCGTTCCCCCGCGCCGACGACCCGAACTGGTGGATGCACCGCCTGCTGGTGCTGAACCACCACCCCGAGTGGGCACCGCTCAAGGAATGGCTCGTCGGCGAGCACGTGCGGCTCTTCGGCCGGCCACCGGGACGGCGCCGCACCCCCGCGTCGTAGACGATCTCGGAAAGCGTGTCGAGAACGCGCCACCTGGCAGGCCGCGCGTTCCTCACCTGCTCCACGACCGGTTGCGGCCGCGAGATGGTCGGTGGGGGGCACATCACCGCGCCCCCCACCGACCATCAGGCCTTGGCCACCTCGCGGATCAGGTTCGCGATCTCTGCGGGACGTTCCAACGGGAGCATGTGCCCCGCGTCGGGCAGCACCACCGACGTGCCGCCGAACCTGGCCACGTCCGACTCGGACACCAGCCGGTCCTCGTCGCCCACCACCGCGACGACGGCCTTCTCCTGCGCCACGGTCAGTCCCGCCTCGCGGTCGTAGCGGTCCACGGCCGGGCGGAACAACGCCACCGTCTCCGGCCACTCCCCCCACACCATGTCCGCGGTCAGCTCGACGTCGTCGTCGGACGGCTCGTCACCGAAGAGCCACCACCGCAGGCCCGCGGTCTTGGTGGGCTCGATCTTCTCCCTGACCGCCCGCACGATCGGCCCGAACGCGCGTTCCAGCTCCCGCACCAGCTTGCCGAGCGACTTGGGCCACGCGAGCGAGGTCTCCGACAGCCCGCTCGCCGCCGTCGACACGAACACGATGCCCAGCACCCGCTGCCGGAACAGCCGCGGCCTGCGTTCGGCCATCGCCAGCGCCGCCATGCCGCCCATCGAGTGCCCGGCGATCACCACGTCACCGCTGGGCACCGCGCGTTCGATCAGCTCACCCAGGTCGTCGCCGAGCTGCTCGATCGTCGCGGTCTCCTTGTCGGCCTTCGAGGACTCGCCGTGGCCGCGGTGGTCGTAGGCGATCACCTGGAAGTCGCCGCTGAGCCGGTCGACGACCTTGTGCCAGCTGCGGTGGTCGAGCGCGTACCCGTGCGCCAGCACGATCGTGGTCCGCGCGTCGGGATCGCCCGCCCGCAGCACGTTGAGCTCGGTCCCGTCCTCCAGCCGCACCATGCCGTTCCTTTCGCCGTGCCGTCTGCATGCCCAACGACACGACACACCGAAAAGACACGGTCCATCTGCGACACAGCACCACCTGTCCGTTGTGGATTCCTTCACTGGAACGGGTGATACAGCGCGTGTCCCCGCGTTCGAGGTGGTACTCCGGAAGAACGAAGCGAAGGAGGAGGTTGTGATGATGCGAACACTGGCCCGTCCGGTTGTTGCGCCGGAGGACATGGCCGAACTGATGACGGCGGTGGCGGAGCCCGAGGCCGCGGTGGCCGACCCGCCGCTGCACGTGCCCACCGCCGGCGGCGCGCTCCTGGCCGGTCTGCTGCTGATCGTCTCCCCCGGCAACCCGACGGAGCCGGAGAAGCGGTGACCACAGGTGGCGCGATCGACCGCACGTCTCGTGCGGACGCGGTCGCCGCACTGGCCGGACACCTCGTCGGCGCACTCGGGGAAGGTGTGCCGACGAGGCTCGCCGACTTCCTCGACTCCTGCGCCGACGGCGTGGCCGGCCTGTGGGCGGTCCGCCTGGTGGGCGCCGACGCCTTCGCGCCGCACCTGCTGGCGGGCCGCCCCCTGGAGGGCCGGGACGCCGCTGTCGTGTCCGACGCTTTCGAGGCGTTCCCGCCCGTCCAGCAGCCGGTGACGCACCAGCAGTGCGTGCTGGCCCACCGGGACCAGGCCACCGCCGAGCTGCTGGTGCGGCTCACCGACGGGCGGTGCGCGCCGCCCGGGACCGTCGAGGTGTGGGGGAACCGGGAGACCTCGGCCCACCTCGGCATGTCACCGGTCGACGCCCTGCTCGGCCCGGCCGAGCAGTGGGCGCGCTGGTCGGTGGCCGTCGCCCAGCTCTCGCCGCTGGCCCTGCCGGGCTTGGACGGCCCGGTGTTCGAGGCGGTGGCGGGTGCGCCGCTCGCACTGGCCAGGGGTACCACCCGGGCCGTGCTGCGCCGGGACTACGCCACCGCAGCACGCCTGGTTCGCTGGGTGGCCCTGCTCGCCGACCGGGTCCCGCTGGACGCGGCCCTGCTGGTGGAGCACCTGAGGCTGCACGCGGGCGCCGACGCCCGGCTGCTGCTGGACCTGGCCATCGCTGAACGCGTCCTCGCCGCCGAGCCGGTGTCCTCGCGACCGGCGCTCCCGGCCCCGACGCCTCCGGTGCCCTCGGCACCGACCGCGGTGGTGCACGACGTGGCGAGCCGGGCGATGGCCTGGCTGCACGCGCACCACGAGCTGGGTGCCTTCACCGACACGGCGACCGCCGACCTCGACGACCCCAACAGCGTCTACAAGCCCCTGTGCGAGGTGGCCCTGGCGTCCGCGTTCGTGCTGCGCGAGGGCGTTGCCGGTGCCGCGCAGCTGCGGCACGCGCGAGAGCTGCTCGACTTCTCCTGGGAGCAGATGCGCCGCGGCGACCTGCTCTACGAGCGCCAGCTCCGGCACGCCCTGCTCACCGACCCGGTGGAGACCTACGCGTCGTTCGCCCGCTCCGGGTACCGGCACGCCGCCCTCGAACGGGTCGCCGCGCACAGCTCGGCCGCCGACGCGGTGAACGAGGTGGTGCCCAACCGGCGGCTCGCCGTGGCCAACGCGCACCGCGTCGTGGGCATCCCGCGCGACGACGACTGGGACGCCCTCACGGCCGCGACCTGGCTCGGCCGCGAGCCCGAGCCGTGGGTGATCGACTGGTACACCGGGTACTGCGCCACGCACACCGTCTTCCACCTCACCGACTGGGGCGCGCGTCCGGAGGGTCTGCCGGCCGGCACGGCCCGCTACCTCGACGCGTGGCTGCCGGTGTGGATCGACGTGTGGACCGAGGCGCGGCAGTGGGACCTGGTGGGCGAACTGCTCCTCGTGGGCGCGTGCCTGCCGGAGCCGCGCATCGAGGCCGCCGAGTGGGCGCCGTTCGCCGCCGCCCAGCACGAGGACGGCCTGGTGCCCCGTGACGGAGAACCCGTGTCCGACGACCCGCGCACCCGGTTCCTCGACCACCAGCACACCGCCGTGGTCGCGACCGCGGCGGGCACGCTCGCGCTGTCCCGGCTGCTCGCAGGGTGAACGAGGACCGGATCACCGCACTGCTGTCCGCCGCGCCCGGTGTCGCCGTCGCCGCTCGGGTGGGCGACGAGGAGACCGTGCTGGTCGCGGGCGTCACCGCGCTGGACGACCCGCACCCGGTCACCGCCGCCACCCGGTTCGAGATCGGCTCGCTGACCAAGACGTTCACCGCGCTGCTGCTGGCCGAGCTGGTGGCGCGCGGCGAGGTGCGGCACGACGACCCGGTGGACCGCTTCCTGGACACCGGCCTGGGCTCCGGTGTCACGCTGGAGCGCCTGGCCACGCACACCTCCGGCCTGCCCCGGCTGCCACCGGGCCTGCTGCGCGCGGCCCTGCCCGCCTGGCGCACCAACCCCTACCGGGCGTTCGGGCCCGAGCGTCTGACGGCGGCGCTGCGCCGCACCCGCGTCCGCCCCGACGACCGAGCGCGGTACTCGAACTTCGGCGTCGCCGTGCTCGGCCTGGCACTGGCCCGCGCGACCGGCCGGCCGTTCGAGGACCTGCTCGCCGACCGCGTCCTGCGTCCCCTCGGCCTGACCGACACCGGTTTCGACACCGCGCCGCAGGCCACCGGTCACCTGCGCGGCCGGCCGCGCCCGCCGTGGGAGATGCCCGGGATGCCCGCCGCCGGCGCGCTCCGGTCCTCCGCCCGCGACCTGCTCGTCCTGCTGACCGCCCTCCTCGACGGCCGACCGGCCTCCCTCGCGCCCGCGCTCGCCGACGTCGTCGCGCCCCGCGTCGCCGTCTCCGCCACCGACCACCTGTGCCTGGTGTGGAACCTGCGCCGCCTCCCCGACCACGACCTGCTGTTCCACTCCGGGGGCACGCGCGGCTGCACCGCGTTCGCCGGGTTCAGCCCGCAGCGCCGCACTGCGCTCGTGGTCCTCGCCAACACGGGCCCGACCGTGCGAGCCACGCTCGTGCAGGACTCGTACAACGCCCTGCGCGCCCTCGACGACCCGGCCGCCGCACAACGGCCCGGGACGAGAGGGAGCGACAGGGATGCGACGCGGGAGACGACTGCTTGAGCCGCCGGACGGTCCCGTCAGCTGTTGCGCAGGAACCGGTCCAGCACCCGCACACCGAACTTCAGCGCCTCCACCGGCACGCGCTCGTCCACGCCGTGGAACAGCCCGGAGAAGTCCAGGTCGGCCGGCAGCTTCAACGGTGCGAAGCCGAAGTTGCGGATCCCCAGCTGCTGGAACGACTTCGCGTCGGTGCCGCCGGAGAGCATGTACGGCAGCACGCGCGCACCGGGGTCCTCGGCGGTGATCGAGGCGGTCATGGCGTCCACGAGCGCGCCGTCGAACGTCGTCTCCACCGGCGGCAGGCCGATCCACTCGCGTTCCACGTCCGGACCGAGCAGCTCGGCCAGCTCGCGGTCGAACGCCTCCTCGCGACCGGGCAGGATGCGGCAGTCGACGGTCGCCTCGGCGGTGGACGGGATGACGTTGGCCTTGTAGCCGGCCGTGAGCATCGTCGGGTTCGCGGTGTCGCGCAGCGTCGCGCCGATCATCCGCGACAGCGCGCCGAGCTTGCCGATCGAGCCCTCGACGTCGTCCTCGGGGAAGTCCAGGCCGGTGATCTCGGTGACGCCGTCGAGGAACTCGCGCACCGACGGCCGGATGATCAGCGGCCACTGGTGCTGGTCGAGCTTGGTGACGGCGGCGGCGAGCTTGGCCACGGCGTTGTCGCGGTGGATCATGCTGCCGTGCCCGGCGGTGCCCTTGACCCGCAGCTTCAGCCAGCGGATGCCCTTCTCGGCGGTCTCCACGAGGTAGGCGCGGACGTCGTCCTTGAGCGTGATCGAGAACCCACCGACCTCGCTGACCGCCTCGGTGACGCCCTCGAACAGCTCCGGCCGGTTGTCGACCAGCCACTTCGCCCCGTAGAGGCCGCCGGCCTCCTCGTCGGCGAGGAACGCGAACACGATGTCGCGTGGCGGCACCACGTTCTCCCGCTTGAAGTGCCTGGCCAGCGCGAGCGTCATGCCGACCATGTCCTTCATGTCGACGGCGCCGCGGCCCCACACGTACCCGTCCTGCACCGCACCGGAGAACGGGTGCACCGACCACTCCGACGCGTCGGCGGGCACGACGTCGAGGTGCCCGTGCACGAGCAGCGCGCCCCGGTTCGGGTCGGCGCCCGCCAGCCGCGCGACCACGTTGCCGCGCCCCTTCGCACCCGACTCGACGTAGGTCGTCTCGTAGCCGACCTCCCCGAGCTTCTCGGCCACCCACTCCGCGGCCTTGCGCTCCCCCACCACCGTCGCGGGGTCACCGGTGTTGGTGGTGTCGATCCTGATCAGCTCGCTGACGAGCGTGACGGCCTCGTCCTCGGCCCGTGCCAGCGCGTTGCCCAATGTGCTCACCCCGTCTTCCTACCACCCGTCAGAACACGGACCACCCTGTGAGAGTGGTGAACCTGTCGAGCGCGTCGACCCCGGCCACCGAGTTGCCGCGGGCGTCCAGCCCGGGACCCCACACGCAGATCGCGCACCTGCCCGGCACCACGGCCACGATGCCGCCGCCGACGCCGCTCTTGCCCGGCAACCCGACCCGGTAGGCGAACTGCCCGGCCGCGTCGTAGGTGCCGCACGTCAGCATCACCGCGTTGACCCGCTTCGCGCCGCTGACCCCGAGCAGCCGCTCGCCGTCGTTGCGCACCCCGTGCCGTGCCAGGAACAGCGCGCTCCTGGCCAGGTCCGCGCAGCTCATCGCGATCGAACACTGCCGCACGTACTCGTGCAACACGACGTCGACCGGGTTGCGCATGTTGCCGTAGGAGGCCATGAAGTGCGCCAGCGCCCGGTTGCGGTCGCCGTGGTCCAGTTCGGACCTGGCGACCTCCTCGTCCACGTCGATCGCGTGGTTGCCGCTCTCCGCGCGCAGGAAGTCGAGCAGCCGGTCCGACGCGCCCGGCCCGAGGTGGTCGGTGACCACGAGCGCCCCGGCGTTGATGAACGGGTTGCGCGGGATGCCGTTCTCGGTCTCCAGCTGCACCAGCGAGTTGAACGGCGACCCCGACGGCTCCCGCCCCACCCGCTCCCACAGCTCGTCGCCCACGGCGAGCGCCAGCGTGAACGCCTTCGAGATGCTCTGGATCGAGAACGGCGCCCGGTACTCCCCCGCCCCGCACACCTCGCCGTCGAGCGTGGCGACCGCCATGCCGAACCGCCGCGCGTCGACCCGTGCGAGCGCCGGGATGTAGTCCGCGGCCGCACCGCCGGGCATGACCTCGCCCGCGATGCGGTCCACCAGCTGCTGGAGCTCCATAGCGGCCATCCCACCACTTCAGGGCACGAGCGACGCGGCCACCTCCTCGGCCGTGCGCCCGGACGTGTCGACCGCCGTGCCGATCCCCCGCAGCCGCCCGGCCTGCGCCACGGCCTCCTCGACCACCCGGTCGAGCTCCTCCTCCGACCGCCCCGCCAGCGGGTCACCCGGCTCCGGCCAGCCCTCTCCCCTGCCCCGCCGCCGGATCCGCTCCACGAGGTCCGCGCGCGAGGCCTCCAGCCGGTACACCGTGGCGCCGGGGAACACGTCGGCGTACGGGCCGACCACGACCAGCACCCGTGCCCCGGCCTCCCGGTAGGTCCGCCACACCGCCGCGAGGTTGTCCGCGCGGGCCTGCTCCATCCCGAACCCGAGCTGGCCCGCGTCGACGAACCCGGCGCGCACCCCCGTGCCCAGCAGCCGCAGGTACACCGCGAAGCCGACGACCGACTTGCCGACACCGGTCGTGCCGCAGAACCACAGGACCCGCTCCGGCCCGGCCCAGTCGCCAGCCGCCCGCTCGACCCGGTCCGCCACCTCGGCGACCGACAGCCCGGTCGTGTCCACGCACACGTCGCCGATCGCGCGGGCGTCGAGCTCGTCGGCCTCGCGCAGCACGTGGTCGAGCTGCTCCGGCCGCATCCCGCGCCCGAGGTACCGCTCCCGCAGCACCTCGCGGTCGGCCCGCAGCCGGCACACCGTCAGCGTCGCGCCGGGAATCGGCGCGGCGCCGTTCGGATCGGCCACACCGGACACGACGAGGCTGCGCACCCCGCTCGCCCGCGCGCCGGCCACCACCGCGGCCAGGTTGCGGGCCTTCATGCGGTACCGGCCGGGGTCGTCGTCCGGATCCGGGTAGCAGATGCCGAGCTGGTCGACGTCGACGTACGCCCCGCCGTTGCGGCGGTGCACCTCCCACCCGACCACGGTCTTGCCGACACCGGGAGGTCCGCAGATCCACAACACCGAAACCACGACCGCAGTCTCCCGGCCCCGTCAACGCGTTTACAGGAAGAACAGCCGCGCGACCGCGTCCCGCGCCACCAGGAACCCGGCGATCCCGAGGATCCACCCGGTGGCGCCGGCGCCCTTCTCCGCGAACCACCTGCTGATCCGCTGCAGCACCGGCTCGACCCGTTCCCGCAACGCGATCCGCGCGGCCAGCAGCACCAGCGCGGGCACGACCATGACCACGCAGTACCCGGCGAGCAGCAACCCGGTCTGCGCCGGCGTGATGTCCGCGGCGCTCATCATCCCGATCGCGCCGAGGTAGGGCAGCATCGTCGCGAGCTCCACCACCCCGGCCAGCAGCGCGACCCCGACGAGCGCGGCCGTGGACCCGCCGACCCGCCTCGTCCACTTCGTCGTGTCGGTCTTCTTCTTGCTGTCGAAGCGGAAGCTCACGACGAACAACCCGACGCCGATCACGAGCTGGACCCACAGCGCGACCCGCCCGTCGAGGTGCTCCAGCACCTGCGCCGCCCCCAGCACCAGCCCGATGCCGACCACGAAGTAGAACACCGTGATCGTGCCCAGGTAGACGGCGAACCGCCCGACCCGCAACCGCCCCGGCGCGAGCATCAACCAGATCGGGACGAACAACGTCCCGATGCTCGTCGAGTCCAGCAACGCCAGCCCCGCCAACGCGAGCAACAACCCCGTACCCACCGCGTCCCCCTCGCCCCACTTCGCACAGTGCCCGTGCCGGATCTTTTTAGCACAAGTGTGACATTAAAGCGTGCGCGGGCCTGCCGGGGACATGACATCTGTCATCACGTTCCGATGCGTCCTGACACTGCCGGGACCAGGAATTTCACGCGATCGTTGAACACATGACAGCGATCGAGGTGAAAGACCTGACCCGGCGCTACTCAGGGGGATTCGAGGCCGTGCGCGGCGTCTCGTTCGAGGTGGAGCGCGGCGAGATGTTCGCGTTGCTCGGCACGAACGGCGCGGGCAAGACCTCGACCGTCGAGGTGGTGGAGGGCCTGACCCGGCCGGCGGAGGGGACCGTCCGGGTCCTGGGCCACGACCCGTTCCTGGAGCGCAAGGCCGTGCGCCCGCGGGTGGGCGTGATGTTGCAGGAGGGCGGCTTCCCGCCCGACCTGACCGTGTCCGAGGCGACCACGATGTGGGCGGGCACGCTGACCCGGCCCCGCCCGGTCGCCGAGGCGCTCGACCTCGTCGACCTGGGCCACCGCTCGGCGGTGCGGGTGAAGCAGCTCTCCGGCGGTGAACGGCGGCGCCTGGACCTGGCGCTCGCGTTGCTCGGCCAGCCAGAGGTGCTGTTCCTCGACGAGCCGACCACCGGCCTCGACCCGGAGAGCCGGCGCAACACGTGGCAGCTGATCCGCACCCTCCTGCACGAGGGCACCACCGTGCTGCTGACGACGCACTACCTGGAAGAAGCGCAGGAACTGGCCGATCGGCTGGCCATCATGCACCGCGGCCGCATCGTCGCGCGCGGCACGGTGTCCGAGGTCGTCGACGCCCACCCGGCGCGCATCACGTTCACGCCGCCCGCCGGCATCGCGCTGCCCGTCGTGGCCGACCTCGACGAGTCCGGCCGCGCGACCGTGCGCACCAACACCCTGCAGGAGACGTTGCACGAACTGCTGACGTGGGCACACGCGCAGGACGTCGTGCTGTCCGGTCTGGACGCCCGCTCGGCGTCCCTCGAAGAGGCGTTCCTGGCGATCGCGGAGGAGGCGGCATGAGGGCCGTGGCCATCGGGCAGGCGGAGCTGAAGCTGTTCTGGCGCAACCGCACCGCCCTGTTCAACTCGCTCATCGTGCCGCTGCTGGTCGTGCCGCTGCTGCTGTCGATCGACGCCGACGGCGTGCCGCTGGTCGTCGGCCTGACCGGGTTCGTGCTGCTCATGGCGGTCTACTACAACCTCGTCACCGTGTTCGTCGCGCGCCGCGAGGAGCTCGTGCTCAAGCGCCTGCGCGTCGGCGAGCTGACCGACCCCGAGGTGCTGTTCGGTGCCGCGCTGCCGTCGATGGTGGTCGCCATCGGGCAGATGGTGCTGTTCGCGGTGATCATCGGCGTGATCACCGGCGTGGCGGTGCCGACGAAGCCGTGGTTCCCGCTGCTGGGCGTCGTCGGCGGGACGCTGCTGTTCGCGTTGCTGGCGGCGGCGTCCGCGGCGTTCACCCGCACCGTCGAGATGGCGCAGGTGACGTCGTTGCCGGTTCTGATGGCGTGCATCATCGGCAGCGGCCTGATGGTCCCGCTGTCGGTGTTCCCCGACGAGGTCCAGACGGTGCTGCGGTTCCTGCCGCTCACCCCGGTCCTGGACCTGCTGCGGGCCGGCTGGCACGACGGCCCGGTGCTGCAGCCGGTGGTCGTGCTGGCGGCGTGGGTCGCGGCCGGTGTCTACGCTGTCCGGCGATGGTTCCGCTGGGAGCCGCGGAGGTGACCTTGCTGTCCTGGTGGCGCTCGCGCAGCAGCGCGTCGCGGTTCGACTACTTCACCCGCTCGTCGTTCTACCTGACCCTCGTCGCGCTGCCGATCCTGCCGATGACGAGCCTCGCGAACGACGACTCCGTGAGCCGCACCGCCGCCGTCGCCACCATCGTCGCGATCGTCGTGCACGCCGCGTGCTGCACGTGGCTCGTCCACCAGGGCATCGAGCACTACCTGGGCAAGGCGCCGTTCCCGCGCCTTGCCCTGACCGTCGCCGCCGTCGTGACCGCCGTGGTGGTGGCAGGCGGCATGGCCGTCCTGCCCGGCGCACCACCCGGCGGGCGCGACGGCCCGGTCGACGCCGTGACGCTGTTCGTGCCGGTGCTGTTCGTGACCGCGGTGTCGTGCACCCTGCGCCCCCGCGTGACGGCGGCCGTGGTGGCCGCGACCGGCGTGTTCCTGGTGCTGACCGTGCCGCTGGGCGCCGCGGTCCCGATGACGATCGCCTTGGTCTTCTTCACCGCCGTCTACCGCACCTCGGTGTGGATGATCGGCACGATGTGGGAGCTGGACCGCTCCCGTGAGGTCCGCGCCAGCCTCGCCGTGGCCGAGGAACGCCTGCGCTTCGCCCGCGACCTGCACGACGTGGTCGGCCGCAACCTCTCCGTCGTCGCCCTGAAAGCCGAACTGGCCGCGAAACTCGCCCAACGCGGCCGTGACGAGGCCGTCGCCGAGATGCTGGAGGTCCGCCGCATCGCCCAGGAGTCCCTCGACGAGCTCCGCGCCGTCGTCTCCGGCTACCGCACAGCGGACCTCACGGTGGAGCTCGCCGGCGCCCGCTCCCTGCTCACCTCCGCGGGCATCGACTGCCGCGTCATCGGCGAGCCCTCCCTCCCCGACGAGGCCGCGGGAGCCCTGGGCTGGGCCGTCCGCGAGGGCGTGACCAACGTCCTGCGCCACAGCGAAGCCCGCACGTGCACCATCGCGTTGCGCGGCACCACCCTCACCATGTCCAACGACGGCGCCACCGCCACCACCATCCGCTTCGGCAGCGGCCTCACCGGCCTGCGCGAGCGCGTGGCCACCCTCGGCGGCTCGGTGACCGCCACCCCGGAGCCCCCCAACCGCTTCGTGCTGACCGTGGAGCTCCCGTGATCCGCATCCTCCTGGCCGACGACGAACACCTGATCCGCGGCGCCCTCGCCGCCCTCCTGGCCCTGGAGGACGACCTCGAGGTGGTCGCCCAAGCCGCCACCGGCGCCGAAGCCGTGGCCACCGCCCGAGCAGTCCGCCCCGACGTGGCCGTGATCGACCTGCAGATGCCCGACCTCGACGGCGTCACCGTGGCCCAAACCCTGGCCACCGAGCTCCCCACGTGCTCCACGATGATCGTCACCTCCCACGGCCGCCCCGGCCACCTGAAACGCGCCCTGGCCGCCGGCGTCCGCGGCTTCCTCCCGAAAACCGTCTCCGCCGACGTCCTGGCCACCGTCGTCCGCACCGTCCACTCCGGCGGCCGCTACGTCGACCCGGCCTTGGCCGCAGAAGCCATCAGCGCCGGCGACAGCCCCCTGACCCCACGCGAGGCCGACGTCCTCGAACTGGCCCTGGAAGGCGCCCCGATCGACGAAATCGCCCGCCGCGCCTCCCTCTCCCCCGGCACCGTCCGCAACTACCTGTCCTCAGCAGTCGGCAAAACCGCCGCCTCGAACCGCCACGAGGCCGCCCGCATGGCCCGCGCCCGCGGCTGGATCTAGCCCCACCACTCCAGCACCCTGGCCCCGTACAGCGTCAGCCACTTCGACGGCTGCCCTCGTTCGACGTCGACCTCGAACCACATCCGCCCGGGATGCCGCCCAGCCTGCACCCACGTCCCGTCGGGCCGCCTCTGCTCCCTGATGCGCTCGACGGCCTGCGCCATGCGCTCATCAGGCCGCGCTGCACGCCGGAAGTAGTCGGCCGCGTTGAGCACGCTGTACTGCCACCGCAACGGGTACCGGAACGTGTCCACCCACTCCGCCACCGGCTCCCCCGTCGACAACCGCCGGAACAGGTGCCTTTCGAGCAGGTACTCCTCCCCTCTCCTGCGCGCACTCCTCGACTCGTCGGTGCCCCCCGTGGCCACCTCGTAGTCCAGCAACCCCTTGAGCGAGTTGAGCGTGGAGTGGAACGACGACCTCTTCGCCCCCTCAACCCACTCGCAGTTCCACCCGCCGTCCTCAAGCTGGTGCTCCACGAACCACGCGACGTTGTGGTGGACGTCCACCCCGAGCCACAGCCCGTTCGACACCGTCATCGCGTTGATGCAGCAGTCGACCTCGCCACCCCAGTACGGCAACCCGTCGTACTCCCACCGGCTGTTGGCGGCCAACAACTCCGCAGTGCCGTGCAGCGCTTCGGGGTCGAGCCCCCACTCGCGCAACGTGACCAACGTCCAGGTGGTCGCGGTCCACGGCTGCGGCTCGTCGCCGCGCATGTCGTAGTCAGGCGGGAAGAAGGCCCCACCCGCCCACTGCCCGTCCTCACCTTGGAGCTCCAGCAACCGCTTCCCGAAGCCTTCCGTGGCAACTCGTGCTCTCGTCGCCTTCCACACCTCTTCGGGCGCGTGCAGGAGGTCTCGTTCGACCTGCCAACGCAGGGCCGGGTCCGCGTCCTTCAGCAACCACTCCACCAACGCCGTCGTCAGCACCCGGTGACCCTAGCCCCGCTTGAGTTTGATCTGCCTGGCTTCCGCCGGCTCTGTGCACCCAACCATGCTCCTACCAGCGGAAACCTTGCTCGGGGCGCTCGATTTTGGTCGTTGCCGACGATCATGTAATCTATGCACGCACCACGGCGCGAGCTGCGGTGACAACTGAACAGGTCCGGGTGGCGGAATGGCAGACGCGCTAGCTTGAGGTGCTAGTCCCCGAAAGGGGGTGGGGGTTCAAGTCCCCCCTCGGACACGTACGCTAAGCACACGCGGAGAGGTCGTCGCATAGACGGCCTCTTTTGCTTTGTCGTACCTCAGCTCGATCCCGAGTTCCTCGTAGAGTCTCGCCAGCTTCTCCGGCTGCCCTTCGTTGATGATCACGGTCACATCTGCGAGGGAGTCCACCGCGGCCTGTAGCTCTGCGGCAGACGCCAGGTTCGGCGCGGGCAGACCGTCGAGTTCGGCTCTGGCCGCGGCCCGTTGTTCCTCGGTCTCGTTAATCGCGTCCACCAGTGCGGCCGGATCGACACCGGCGGCGATCGCCGCTTGGAAACGCCGGAGCTTCGCCTCCGCGTCGGTGAGCCGTTTCTTCACGACCTCCCTGCTCGACTTCGCTCTGGAATCGTCCTGCGACGCGACCATCGTCGCGATCGTCCGGTCAATGGTCTTCCGGTCAAAGATCTGACACAGCCACTTGTTGAGCGGTTCGAGAAGGATGTCCTCGGCGAGGTTCACCGTGCGCGGATGCTCAGCCAGCACCTGAGATCCAGGTGCCAACGTGCGAGCGTGGCACCGGTAGTAGGTGTGGTGTTTCCGGATCGTCGCTGCTTGCATCTTCCGGGAACAGATTCCGCACCTCACGAGCCCGCGGAGGATGTACGGCCGCGTGCCCCTCACGCGAGTGCGTTCCAGTTCCGCTCGCCTCCTCATTCCTCCCGCTGCCCGTGACCGGCGCAGCAATTGCGCTTGGGTGAAGTCCCCGACCGAGACCAGTTCGGGATGAGCGGGCAGCCTCGACCTGACAACTCGATCGGGCGTAGACCGCCGGAACTTCACGACGTGGCCAGCCGCGACATCGTCGAAGTCCAGCAACGTCTCGAACTTCCGCCAACGGCCGAATACCGCGTAACCGGTATAGCGAGGGTTCTCCAGAATCGCGCGCACGGTGCTGCCCTGCCAGCCGTCGCCTGGCCGGTGACGATTCTGGTCGGGCCGATGCGCTGACGGACACGGCACACCGTCCCGGTTGAGCCGAGCCGCGACCGCTCGATCTCCGAACTCGCCGGTCAGGTAGTCAGCGAAGATCCGCCGCACCACCGGGGCCGTCGCCTCATCGATGGCAAGAACGCGCAGTCGATAGCCCTCAGCCGCCTTTCGCGGGTTCGGGTGCGGACCACCGTCGACCACCCTGTACCCGTACGGTGCCCGACCGCCCTGGTGACGTCCCTCGTTCACGACCTGGGCGTCCATCGCCGCGCGGACCCGAGCCTGGACGTGCTGGCGCTCGGACTCGCTCATGCCACCGAGCACGCTCATCAGCATCTTGTGCGATGGGTTGCGCGGGTCGTATTTGCCGCCCAGTTCCGGCACCCAGAGTTCGACGCCGTACGCCTCGAACCGCGGAGCAATCAGCGAGAACTGGTTACCGAACCAGCACCTTGTCCCCTCTCCCACCACCAGGGCGTTCCAGGGGCGATGCGGGTCCTTGAGCGCCTCCAGCAGATGTGCTGCCCGTGGGCGCCGCTCCCACGGCACAGAACGGGACTGTCCGATGTCGAAGTACTCCTCGACGAGCACGCCACCCAACGGCTCGACGAACTTCCGCGCGTTGCCGAACTGCCAGGCGTGTGACGTCTCCGGGTCCTGGTTGTCCTCGGTGGAACAGCGACCGTAGAACGCCACTGGTCCGATGCCGTCATGGCTGGCGTCAACGACCTCAACGCCGAGCAGCTCATCCAATCTCGCCCACGGGTTCGGGCTGATTTCAGTAGTCACTCGACCCCCTCTCCCGAAGCTCCTCAAGAGCCTCAACTTCAGTTGCGTCACGAAGCAACTCCAGCAGTATGCGACCTGCTGACCTGGTAAGGACAGGTGGCTCGGTCGGCACGTGCACCACGACTCGTGCCTGTTCGACGTTGCCGCTGGTCATAGCATCAGCCGTCCTGGTGAGCTGATTTCATCAATTGCCGCCCGCAAGTCTGCAGTCAGGTAGCCCCGGACCCGTCGCGTGCCTTCGTCCTCCTGCACGTAGTGCCGCGTCGGCCGGCACCCGAGATCGCCCATGTCCTTGCCGAACGTCGTCGGCTCGACGTTCAGCGCCTCCACCAGTTCAGCCGTGGGCACGAACTCTCGCTCGTCCAGCCCGTCACCGAGGTAGTCCACTACCGACGCCAACGGCTCCGGCAACTCGATCTCGTCCCGGTTCGGCGCGTCGGTCTCCTGCACGACCTCCGCGTGGTGGCGCAGAGGCGTGTCCTGACCAGCGGCCTGCCCAGTCAACGTCCCTTCGGTCTCCCGAAGCGCGCGGCCGCGTTCGCAGATCGCCCGCCAGTCCTCGTTGGGCATGTAGAACGTCCGCACGGTCAGCGCCAGCACGTCAGCTCCGGCCTGCGTCTCGCCGTCCGGTCGCAGAATCCCGACGCCCTTGTGCGACGGGAGCAACCGGCTGCTGTCGTAGCCGCGGGTGTTCATCTGTTCCCCGAGCACGATGTTGCTGTCCCGCCAATCCATGACCCGCAGCGCGAACCGCGATCCGAGCACCGCCCGCAGCTTGGACGGGATCGTGTTGCTGTCCGGCCGCTGCGTAGCGAGCACCAGCACCAGGCCGGCCGCAGGCGCCTTCTTCGCGAGCCACGTCAGTAGCTCGCCGATCTGCTCCCCTGCGGTGAGCTTTTTCCCTCGCACCACAACAGGAGTGCGATCTTCCAGTGCAATGTGGACCTCGTCGACGATCAGCGCCGTGATTGGCATGTCCAGCGAAGGATCACGGGACATCGCCGGAGTCACCTTCGACTCGGGACACGTGACGTCGTCCAGGTCCTGCATCCGCCGATAGCGTCGTTGAACGTCCGCAACCAGCTCGACGAGCCAGTCCAAGAACGCCAACACATGCTCGCTGTCGTCACCGGCCATGAACCGGTGTGCGACCTGCTCCGCGGCCTGCCAGTCCTTCCCGTTCTTGAAGTCGGCGACATACAGCCGCGCGTGCGGATCGAGGATGAGCCCAGCCGCAGCCAGCCGTTCCGCCATCGTCTTCCCCTGCCGGGGAATCGCACCGATGAGCACCGACGTCCACACCAGCGGCAGATCGATCCTCCGTCCGCGAGCGTCGGTGCCGAAGGGCACCGGTCGCCACGCGTCCCATCGTTCGACCGTGAGCAACGGAGTGCGGATCGGCGGTGAGGCGTATGGGTCCTCGTCGGCCACCCACATCGCCACACGTCCGGCGTGACCTCCGTTGCCGCGCACGCGCTCGACGCTGAGTTGGATCTCGTCCACCGCGAGCGCCGAAGCCAGGTCCTCCCGATGCTTCACGACGTCGGCGGCCTTGCGCGTTGCGGGAAGGTCCACGGTGATCGCCCAACCAGCGCCCTGCCGAGATGCTCGCTCGACGAGCCGCAGCGATTCGTCCTTCCCGATGAGCTTGGCGTCTCGGAAGGCGTCGACCAGCACCTGAGAGTCCATCGTCCACGTCAGCGTGCGCGGTCCGGCGAGCACGGCCTTCCGCCCAGGTGAGCCGTCCTTCGCCCGCCCGACGATGGCCAGCACGGCCGCGCCGACACCTCCGACGCTCCACAACACGAGGTCGCCGTAGAGCGCCCATGCCACCGTGATCACCGCGCTGCCGACGAGCAGCACCGCGCCGGTGACCTTCCACCGGAATAGCGTCAGCGCGCGGATCTCAACGAACTTGTCCGCCAGCTTCTCCGACTGCTCGGCAGCGTCGCGGTAGTCCCGCACCCGAACCCAGTTCCGCCAGCCGCGCGCGGCAACGACGAGGCCACGCCCAACGGCACTCGCACACCGGAGCGGAGCACGAAGCACCCACGCGAGCGCATCCTTCGCGGCGAACTTCAACGTCTCCCGAGACTTCAGCGCCGGAGGCACCACCCGCGAGTAGCGCCAGCTCGCCTCGATCCGCCGAACGAGCGCCGCACGCTCGTCAACCAGCTCCCCTTCGAGCACCTGCTCGGCAGGCACCAGCTCGCCATTCATGGCTGGTCCCCGTTCAGCTCCGCGGCCAGCTTCGAGGACAGCCCGCGCGAGCATCCCGTGACTTCTCGGACCCAGGCCGGCGAGACCTTGGCGCTCGACTTCCGAGCCTTGCGGGCCACTGCCAGGTACTCCGCGAATGACGTCCGCGGAGCGGGTGCCACGGCCTCCACCGTGGCGCCCGCAGCGGTCCCGAGCTTGTCCCGCAGCTCCGTCACGGCCTCCGCGGCGACGAACACGACGAGCGGCGGCACCGAGTGCAACACCACGAGCGCCGCAGACCCGGCCACGAACGCACTCCAGGTGTTCATGACGTACGTGGCCCCGAGCGTGAACCACTTGGCCGCCCGCACCCATCCACCGAGCCGCACCCCGTGCCGAGCAGTCACCTGCTCGGCACGGAGAATCGCCAGCAGCACCAGCGACACCATCGGGTCCAATAGCCACGCCGCGAACCAGGCCAGCGACCACACGGCCGCACCAGCCGCCGCGAACTGCTGAACGTTGGTCATGGTGAACGCGAGCCCGAGCAGAATCCCGGTCCAGCACAACCGGTCCACCTGCACGGCAACCCGCTTGATCGGCTCGCTCACTTTCGATCACCACCACGGCCACGAGGCTCGTAGGTGGTCACCGTCAGCGCCTTCGTCAACGTGTGGGACGCGAGCAACGCTGGCACTCCGAGCACCGCGAACAACAGCCAGCCGTTCCCGCCGTGCGTCACGACCACCCACTGAACGATCACGATGAGCACGGCGTTCACGACCACGCGCCCACCGAGCGACATCAGCCGAACGCTCGTCCGCGCCGCGTTCGCCGCAGCCTTCGCCCGACGAGAGCCAGCCCGCCAGACCAACACCAGAACCAAGAGGACACCGACCGCAGCCAGCACTTGAGTGGGCGTCACGCTGATGGCGTTCATGAACGCGCCCCCCTCTCCGCCCGTTCACCGCGCTGGAGCCAGTGCCGATGTACCTCGCGCCGCTCGTCCTCCGGCAGCGCTCCCCACACTCCGACCGTCTCAGCGCCGGCCGCGCGCAACTCCAACTCCAAGCACTCGTCCCGCACGGGACACCCCGA
This sequence comes from Lentzea sp. NPDC036949, assembly GCF_055608075.1. Classification (NCBI taxonomy): domain Bacteria; kingdom Bacillati; phylum Actinomycetota; class Actinomycetes; order Pseudonocardiales; family Pseudonocardiaceae; genus Lentzea; species Lentzea sp. NPDC036949. The sequence continues at coordinate 534,351 of NZ_JBVJRA010000002.1, read as the reverse complement.
GCACTGCCGCTCGGCCAGCTCGCGATCGGTCAGCTTCTCGTCCGCCCATGGCGGTTCGCCCGTGAACGCCCACATGCACAGCCCGTCGCTCTGCACGACGTCAGTCAACTCATCGGTCGGCACCCATCGCAGGTGGTCCAGCGACCAGGCGATGCCGACCAGCCGCAGATCAGCCACGAGGCACCTCCGGCTCCGAGAGCAGTCGCCGCAGCGAGCTGTTGGAGACGACGAGCCGTCCGTACTGACGCTCCGCGCTCAAGAGCCCGAGCCGGATCGCCCGGAAGACGACGGACTGGCTGACGCCGAGCACCCAAGCGGTCTCGCGGATGGTGTGAGCAGAAGACACAGAAGTACGCATAGGAATAGGCCTTTCAAAGAACGAACTGACGATTTCAGCTCTAAATGGTTGATTTCAGCGCACCTGAAGGCGCGATTGATCGCACGCAGCGCGGAATGCGCCGTGTCACGTCACCGAAGAACGAAAAGCGGCTAATCTCAGCGCTGAGGCGGAGCGCGGAGGAATACGTGTCGGAGGATTGGGCGGCAGTCGCCAAAGCCATCAATCAGCGCGTGAACGAGCTGGGTTGGCGTCAGCGCGAGCTCGCGGAGCGTTCGAACGTCTCACAGGCGATCGTCCGCGAGATCCAGCACCACACGGTGGAGCGCCGGCGGGGACCGCGGACGCTGGAGTCCTTGTCCACCGCGATGGGTTGGCATCCGCAGCACCTCGACGCGGTGCTGCACGGCCGTCGCCCGCCAGAGCGGGACGAGCCGATCACCGACCCCGGCGACTCGCTGTGGTCGCGTTTGGACAGTGTCGAGCAGCGCCTGATCGACATCACCGAGCGCCTCGACGACCTGAAGTCGGACATCGCGTCGGTAGCGAAGCAAGTCCGCGAGAACCGGTAGCGCGGTGCGTTTCTGCTGGTTGAGCGCTTTGATTTCCATGTATCAATTCCAGCGCGCAACGCCGTGCAAACCCATGCATGAGCGATGCATGTTCAATGCAACTTCTGCGCTTCGGGGGTAGCGCAACCATGAGCGTTGACTGGACCGGCGAAACGGCGAGCGCCCTGCAGAGCGCAATGCGACTGACTCACGAAGCGTTCGCCGAGCGCCTGGGCATCGGCGTTCGCACTGTCGCCTCCTGGCACCAGAAGCCGGACACGAAGCCCCGTGGGGACATGAAGGGCATCCTCGACACCGCGCTGGAGCAGGCTCCCGACGACGTCAAAGCCCGTTTCGCCAGGTTGATCAGCGGCGGTCCGCTCGACCTCCCCAGAGGCGCGGCTGAAGACGCCGAACGACGGCTCACCGCGGACCCCACGATCGTCGCGGCCCTGAACTGGCTCGACGCCCACACCGGCTGGGATCCCGGCACGGCTCGCCGCGAGGTAGCCGCGCGTCTCGTGGCTCTAGACATCCGTGACCTGCACGACCGTGGTGTCCGGCGCAGCAGCGTGAACCAGCGCGACACCGTGCGCGCACTCGCGGACTACTACGGCACCACAACCACCGGCCACGGCCGCTACACCGCGGCGTTCGGCGCGACCACGACCGCCTCGACCACGGTGTTGACTCACCCGGACTGGCTTGATCTCGACTGCCCGCTGTTCCCCAAGCACGACAAACTGAAGCTCGCCGGCGTGACCCCGGCCGACAACATCACCATTGACGAGGCGAGCGCAGACCGCGCCGCACAACGGCTTGCCGAAGCTCTGGCTCTCGGCAATCGCATGGTGAACATGCCGCTGTTCCGCCTGCTCGACGTGGACATGCGGAAGCACCGGCTCGCGGGCACCGTGGGCGTGAGCGACTTCGTTGGCTACGTGGTGACGATGGACTTGCTCGAAGGCGAGCTGATCGACGCGCTCACCACCGACAAGCCGATCGACGCCAGCTCACTCCCCATGCGCAACGCCTACCTGCCAAACCTCTCCGCAGTGCTGAACGTCGGAGACCGGCTCTGCGCAGGCGGAGTCCTCGCCCTCACCGCCATCGCGCGCCCAGCAGACGCGTTCCGCAGCGAGCCCGACTACCTGCTGCTGATCCAGGAACGCTCAGGCCACGTCATCAACGCCGCCCGCCGCCTGGCCGTGATCCCGAAGGGCTTCCACCAGCCGCTCACCGACTTCCGCGCCGACACACAGGTAGGCGCAACCCTCCGCCGAGAGATGGAAGAAGAGCTGTTCGGCCGCGAAGACCTCGACAACACGCTCAGCGAACAGCGCCACGCAGACCCGATGCACCCGAGCCGGCTGTCCGAGCCGATGCGCTGGCTCTTGGCCGAACCCGGTCGTCTCCGCATGGAGTGCACTGGCTTCGGTCTCAACCTCGTGAGCGGCAACTTCGAGTTCGCGAGCCTGATCGTGATCGAGGACGAGGAGTTCTGGAACCGCTTCGGCGGCGACGTCCAAGCGAACTGGGAAGCCTCCCGTCTGCGCCAGTACTCCAGCCACGACAGGGAGCTGCTGGACGAGCTCGTGAACGATGTAGCTTGGAGCAACGAAGGGCTGTTCGCCCTTCTGCAGGGTCTACGCCGCCTCCGCGAGATCGGCGGCAACCGCGTAGACCTGCCAGAGATCGAATGGGAGATCAGGTGACCGTCAACTGGCAAGCCGGAAACGCCGCGGACGACACGACGGAGACCCGCGGCTGGCTAGTCGGACACTTCATCGACCCATCGATCGGCGTCCGCTCCCAGAAGGACGTTGAAGTGAAGTGGGGGGTCCACCCCGCCGGTGACAAGCGTCCGGAGTGGACTGCAGACGACCAGCGCACGACGCTGGTTCTGTTGGTAGAGGGCAACTTCCGCGTGGACACCACCGATGGCAGCAAGACCATGAGTCGCCAGGGTGACTACATCATGTGGGGTCCAGGCGTCGACCACTCGTGGGAAGCACTCGCGGACTCCGTCGTTATGACCGTCCGCTGGCCGTCACAGACCTGACAGCTCGAAGTTCGGCAGGCTCACCCGAGAGCCGCCGATCTCGCGCAACCGCCGGAGCCCTTGGAGCAACGCGAACAACCCCTCGTTGCTCCAAGCCTCCTGCTGGATCAGGTCCGTGATGAGTTCGCTGTCCAGGCTTGAGTACAACGTCAGCCCGGATGTCTCCCAGTTCGCCTCAAGCTGCCCGCCGAACCGCGGCCAAAACTCCTCGTCTTCGATCACCACGAGCGTCGCGAACTCGTAGTTGCCGCTCACGAGGTTCAGACCGAACCCGGTGCACTCCATACGCAGCCGCTCCGGCTCGTCCTCCAGCCAACGCATCGGCACTGACCAGCGACCCGGATGCATCGGCGATACCGCACGCGTGACACCTCTGGTCGCGTCCACGTCGCTGCGCCCGAACAGCTCCTCCTCCAGCTCTCGCCGGAGCGTGGCACCGATCCGCACATCAGCGCGAGGATCGGTGAGCGGCTGGTGGAAGCCTTTCGGGATGACCGCCAGCTTCCTAGCGGCGTTCACCACCTGGTCCGACCGTGTCTGCACGATCAAGGCGTAGTCCGCGGCACCGCGGAATGGGTCCGCTGGCCGTGCAATTGCCACAAGCGTCAGAACTCCACCGGCACAGACTCGTCCGGCGACGTCGAGCACGGTATGCATGTTCGGCAAGTACTTATCCCGCAACGGATTCACTGCGCTGGAGCCACTCGTCACCGAATCCGTCAGCTCCGCTTCGAGCAGGTCCATCGTCAGCGCGTACTCGACAAAGCTCCCCACGTCCACCGTCCCGCCGATACCCCGTGCACTGACGTCGATCCGCGCCAACCGGTACAGCGGCAGGTTCGCGAACCGCACACCAAGAGCCGCAGACGTCACGAGCCGCTGAACAGCAGCCTCCGCGCCACCTTCGTCCAACACACGGGCCGCTTCAGTTCTCTGCGCCAAGACCAGCCGCTCGTTATCCGCGTCGAGCAGTAGCCCAAGGTCACTCCATTCCGGCCGCGTGAACACGCTGGTTCGAACATCCAGGGCAGGACCGCGGACGCCGAATGTGTCGCCGGTTCGGTAGTACCGCCTCACCGCGTCCGCGACCTGTCGCCGGCCGATCCGGCTCCGCCGCGCACGCTGGTCTTGGAGCACTCCGATGTCGGCGAGCTTCAGCCCGGCACCCACCTTCGCCGCGGCCGAACCCTCAGCCCAACCGGCCGCATCATCCAGCCACTCGAACGCACCCATCAGGCCAGGGCGAACCGGCACATCAATCACACGTCCTGCAGGACTGCGCTCCGTCGGCGGAGACAGCAGCTCCTCGACCGGCGTGCCGAGCATGCTCTCCAGCAACCGGGCGGTACTCGCCTTCACTCGACCAAGAGACTCGTCAGCGGACCGACGACCAGCGACCAGCCTCTGGAGGTGCCGGAGTCCGAGCGTGCCGGGCTCCCGATGCTCGCGCGCGTACAGCTCGGCTTCCTGGACAAACTCCTCCAGCGTCAGCCGACGCTCCCATATGCGCTGTTCAAGCACCGTGCGAAACGCCCGCATCACTCCTCCTAGCTCCCCAGGTCGCAGCAGGTCGTCCGAGGTCACCCACAGGCCGTACCGCTGATCGAGCGCTGATGAAATCTTGATTTCAGTCTGACACGCCTGCTCCGCAGACGTCAGACCGTCCGGTGACGTGAGGACTCCGCGTCCGCCTCAAACACGTCACCGGACCCCGCAAGCACGTGCCGCTGAGAAGGGAGCCGCCATGACCGCGCTCACTGTCGCGCTCGGGCTTGTGGCAGGGGTGACGTGGATGTGGGTCATCGGCGATCACCTCGACTGGTGGCGGCGAGCAGCCGCGCGCCACCGATACCTGAGACACCGCCATTAGACGGGGTTAGCGGATGAGCGACCTCCCAGCAGAGGCGTATGGCGAGGCGTGGTTGTCGCTTACCAACGAACAGCGCTCCCAGTTGCTGTCACTGCGACGAGACAACCAGCTCAGCGAGAAGTCACTGGATAAGGCGCCCACCAACCAAGGCGAGCACGAACAGCCCCGCCGGCCGGAGACCACGTAGCCAGCGAGCTTCTCATCAGTCCTTCACAGCAGAGCAAGGAATCGGGATATGCCCAAGAGGTACTCCACCGCGCGCGGACGCGAGTTCGGCGAGAGGTTGCGCGCGGCCATCGCGCAAGCGGGCATGACCTCCCGACAGCTCGCCGACCTGCTGGGCTGGGATGAGGCCAAGGTCTCGAACGTGCTGAACGGCAAGGGAGGGATTACCACCTTGGAGCTCGCGGTGGTGCTCGGCATCTGCCGCGTCTCCGAGCCCGAGCGCGAGGACCTGCTCAGCCTCTTCCCTGCTACCGAGTTGCACGGCTGGTGGCAGGCACACGGCAAGTACGCGCCCGTCCGACCACACACAGCCCTCATCAACCTTGCCGCGGCGAAGACCCTCGTCAGCTGGCATCCTCATGCGATCCCGGACCTCCTCCGGACAGCCGACTACGCGCGTGGAGTGCTGGCCGCGTCAGCCACCGTGCCGGCGACCGAACTGGACGAGCGGCTGCGCGCGATGCACGACATGCAGGAGCTGCTGCGCAACGATCTCGATTGCACGTTCTACGTCCACGAATTCGCCTTTGAACTCCAGGTCGGTGGGCGCGAAGGGCACATCGCCCAGCTACAGCACCTCTTGCGCATGGCGGCCTGGAGGAAGATCAGAATTTTGATCGTGCCAGCGGCGGCCGGTGCGCATGCCGGCATGGCTGGACCGTTTACACAGCTCACGTTCTCGAAGTACCAGCCTCTGATCTGGATCACCACCGAGAACTCCAGCCTCTTCGTCGAAGAGGAACACGCGGTCGAGGGGTACAAGGCGGTCCTTCAGACACTCGACGAGATCAGCCTCGACGAGGAGCAGTCGCTGAAGTGGATCTCCCGCCGATGCGTGCGCCTCCAGGAGTCCGACGGAGCCGAGGACGTGACCCGCGAAGACGAGGATGAACCCTTTCCCCCGCCGTAAGCGACAAGCGCTGCACTATCGAGACGAAAGCGAGCAGAGTGATCGTGAGGCGTCGATCTCCTCATGCCTAGGGACTTCCGAGCTACTGCTCTCGAACGCGCTGTAGGCCGCAAGCTAGTCAGGTGGCGAGACGACCGCAATCTCAGTCTCTTCGAAGCGGGCAAGCTCGTTGGTTTCAGCAGCGCCAAACTATCCATGATGGAAAACGCGATACAGCCATCCGCGGCCATCGACATCATGGCGCTGGGCTACGTGTACAGGGTGCCGACGCCTCAGTGGCAGTTCGTGGTGTCGCAGGCTCAGCACGCCGCACACCTGAGAGCGTCCCGGCAGTCGCAAGCAGCCATCTTTAATCCAGCTGAGGATTTTCCGCACTTGATTGGTGATGCAACACGGCTGCGAACGTTCGCTATGGACAGCGTGCCGACCATTTTGCAACTCGCCGAATACACCGCAGCAGCGACACGATGGGATGGCCCGGATAGAGCCATGCAGCTCTCACATGTCAGAGAGACATGGGTAACCCGCTCAAGCGGTGACGATCCGCTTGCGGTCGAGGCAGTGTTTTCAGAAGCCGTGCTGTGGCAGCTAGTGGGCGGCAGGCGCGTACTGAAGGCGCAACTACTTCATCTCATAGAGTTGAGCCAACTGCCAAAGATGAGCATTCGCGTACTGCCATATTCAACTGAAGCCTATGCCGCAACGGGCTGCCCTTTCACCTGGCTGACGTTTCCACACCGCCAACATAATGACGTGGTGTACACGGAAAGTTTTCTGCACTCCGAGTACGTGGAGACTGAATCCAAGATTCAGCAACTAGCTGAACGGTACTCTGCCTTGCGAGGAACGGCGCTTAACGAGGACCAATCCCTGGAGCTCATCGTCGAGGCGGTGACGAACCTCTAGCGAGATAAGCGGAGGTCAGCAAAAATAACATCGTTTCACTGAGACACCGAAAATAGCTGACGACCTCCGCTCGATAGAACCGATATAGCAGCGTACATCCGCATACTACGCCGGCGGACGAACACGTCGAAACATAATCAACCGATTTCCTTCACGTCGAAAATCGAAACCAAATTGAGTAAGGAAGCGCTCGTGAGCAGGAGTTGGGTCACCGTCGTCCAACAGCCTGAAAGATTCCTTCTCGTTTCCCATCAAAGCTTCACAGTACGCCTGCAACTCCCTCGCGGACTTCTCAAGCTGAACCTCCTTCACTGATATGTCAGACGCATGTTCTCTCGCCTCCGCAAAAAGATCCCGCACTACAACAACCGGCGTGCCCTCACCAAGAAGGAACAAGCCATAGTTAATCTTCCAGGCAGCAAGCTCAGCTGTCGGTTCGGACACAAGTCGCTCCATCATGTCTAGACCCTCGCTTAGGAGCGCTGCCGCAGTATCAGTCACACCAAGATCCGCCAAGACCTCTCCACGCATAAATAACGTTCGTGCAAGGTTTGGGGATACAAGCTCACTCTCCTGACCGATTTTCTGCCCAACGCGTAGAACCTTTGCAGCCTGAACCGGATTCCCGGAATTTCGGTGTATCGTCGCGAGTATCAAATAGGCCTCAACTGCCTCATTCCAGTCTCGATCACCAGTGGCCTTACTAACAGCACCCTCAGCAAACGCCAACGCACTGGAGAGATCTCCTGCCTTATATCGAACGCGAGATAGGTCAGCGATCGATTCAATAAGTCGGCGGTGATCGCCCTCCCTTTCGTAAATTACCCTCGATTTTTCATACAGTTCCTCAGCTTCTCCATACCTCCTTTGCAGTTCCCGCAATGATCCTAGACCGCCATATCCAATGGCGGTCATGATGTGATTGGGGCCAAACACCTTTAGCTTTATTGCCAAGCTCCCCTCATACAGAGAAGCAGCTTCGTCTCCTCCATCGAGATTCGAAATAGCGCGCGCCAAGTTATGCATAACGCTGGCCCTAGCTGATTCAGCTGCAGTATCGCTATAGCCTACAAGCGAGCTGAGGGCGCTCCTCAACATTGCTTCCGCCTCAACGCGCTGTCCCTTTTGGGACAAATAGGGCGCCATCTTGATGTAGAAATGAGCAGCGCCTGCGGGATGGAACCCTTTTTCATTCGACAGGTGCTTTGCGACCATTACGCAGTGAGGAATAAGAAGCTCAACTAGCTGCCACTCAGCCACATCTGTCGTTCGCTCTGGAAGCTGTTCTGTCAGTAGCAAGGTCGCAGACATCAGACTCTGAGCACGGTCGTCCCCTTCAAGCGATGAGCGAACGACATCCTGAACAAGTTCATGCACTGAAACGAAATCCCCATCGCGCTCAAGCAGCGAGAAAGAACGCAATGAGGCGATGCAGTCCTCGATAGCGAGGGCATCAAACGGCACATATGATTTGAATGGCGCGTCATCGGGCGGCGAGATCAATGGGATCGGAGTCGACGAGACAAAGGCCAACGTCTTCAGCAGGTTGAAAGCGCGGCTATCAAGCCTTGCCGTGGTGGCTCGCAGCAGAGAGCTGAACGAATCGACGCCAGATGAGTTCCGTTCGAGCAGCTCCGACCTTCTCGATCGCAACAATGACACATACTTATCGACAGGCATACCAGTGCGAGCGATATAGCTTGCAGCTTGATCTATAGCTAACGGATGACCCAATGTTGCATCATAAATCTCCCCGACAATGTTAGTCGGCATGCCTTCTTGCACATTAGATAGAATCTCCGCCGCTTGCTCTATTGTCAGTTTTGGAAGTCGAAGAAGGACCTTAGTCGACGACCAATCAGCAGCTTGAGTAGTAAAAACTAGGTGGCCACCAGAAGCAGGAGAGAACTTTTCCGTCACTGAATCCGGCGCATTATCGAAAACGATCAGCCAACCGGACACTCCTTCCAGGCGAATGAGAACTCGGCGCACGTACCCCTCGATCGTTTCGCCATCGTCTTGAGCGAGACCAACGTAAGCTCCAATTGCCGCCAAATCGGTAAGCGTCGTGACCTCATCATGCGCCCTAATCCACCATCGGAAGGTATACGTCATCGAATCTTGAAAGAATGACAGCGCCTCCTGGGTCTTCCCGCAGCCCGACACTCCAGATATCACAACCTTCGATCTATCCTGAAGACGCTGCAATATTTCTTGTTGCACATCCGCGCGGCTGACGTACCGATGTGCCCTAGGTGGAAGGTGAGAGTATGAGACAGACAGATCGACGGCTGCCGAAAATCCCAGGTATCTGCTCTCGTGCTTCTCCTTCCACTTAAAGAGAAGACTAGGTGGATAATTTTTCCATGCATCATCAATCATCCTATGATGACGCCTGCACAGGATTAGACAGTTCTTATATGAATCGGTGTATTCTGCGGGAAGACTCGGATCATGACGAGCCGAACCGGGCGCGCCCGCACTACCATAAATGTGAGCAATTTCCCCAATAGTCACCCATTTGTACTTGTCCCATACGACCAATTTTTGATCACAGTCAGGATAAGCACAGACGAGCCCAGACCGCGCCCAGAGCAGGTTGCAGTCCGGATTTGGCGGTCGCTCTGTCATCGAATTGGCCTCACATTATCTAGCAAGTGATGCTGCCCAGTGCTACTTCGTGTGTCCCGCCAAACCATGCCAACGTTACTGAGATCTGCAAGATCGTTACCAACTCGCAATTGTCGTGGGTCGTTCTCTCAACCCGTTATGGACGATGATGCCGGCGTGAATGTCTGATCCGATAGATGCACTTGTTCCCGAACTCGACAATCTTCACAAAAGACCGCTTGAGCCTTCGTTCTCCCTTACGATCAGCCCCCAACTCAATCCTTATGACATCAACGAGTAGCTGCCGCGCGGCAAGAACAGTTTTACGCTCATTGTGATAGTTGTCTGTCTTATTTTCATATGGCCCAGCTGGCCGCACGTGGTGCTGAATACCTTCAAAACTATTCATAAGATGTTGTGCTGCTTGAACGACGCCATCGCTAGCAATAAGTTCAATCTCAGACATGCGACGTTCAAGTTCGCTCTTGATATCAATGAGTGTCGCGTATATCTGATCCATGCCCCGGCTGGTTTGATCACTAGTCGCGGTTTTCGTCCCCTCGTCCGCAATATGGGCGAGCCGAGAACATTGATCAAGAAAAGGATCGATGTTCTTCAACATTTCAGCTACGGCTTCGAGCTCAACCGTACGCCGCCATTGCGTTCGCTGAATATCTCTGTTGGCACGTGCCGTAATGACCGCATTTATGACGGAGAACGCGGCGGCAGTGAAAGCCGCAATGGTCGCCCACGCAGACGCAGTCACAGCACACCAACGATCCGTATCGTTGTCACGGCATCAAGACGTCCACCCAGCTGTCCCATGTTGACATGTCCTCTCGTGTCCCCAGTCGGCCTCCGCCGGCGCCGGAGCGCGGATACTAGCGACTCTCGTGACCCCTTGTGGAGGGACGTCAGGGATGGCGGTTCATGTGTAGTAGCACTCCAAACGGCCCTTACGCGAGCCAGATCCGCATACCACTATCGTGCGCATCTAGTAGGGAGTGTCGGCGAGGCTGCTCCCGTCGGTTGCCTCAACAGGACTTAAGGACCTGGCACAGGCGTGCGTGGCACCCGCTGACACCATCGGTGTACATGCTTCTATCCTTACTAGAGCTTCCACTACAATTCCACCGTGAACTTCGTAACGCATCTTCCCGCAATCGCCAGCAGCGTTTCCGCTCTAGCCGGAAGCGCCGGAGCAATTGTCGCCGCCACAGCGTTAAAAAAGAATCGTGAAGACCAATCGCGGCGAGATGCGGCAGGTTTACACGCCTCTGCGCATATCGTGCGTTGCAAGGTCTCCACATACAGACTAGATCAGACAGGCGACGAAGATCAACGCAATTCGGTTCTGGATTTTCAGTTTGTAATCAAGGTGGCCAACACATCGGCTCATCCTTACTATTCGGTAGTCAGTTCTGTCTACGTTCCTGCACGCCAAAAGAGATTCGCCGCTCACGTTGATATTATTCCAGCAAGTTCTGCCCGTTATGCGCGACTTTTTGGGGTAGACGGATGCGACGTAACAGCTCTGCCGAATGACGCATTAGTTCAGACAACTTTCGTAGATAGCCAAGGTCGAGAATGGCATCGAGACACCCAGGGATTACTCAAGCGGCGAAAGGTTGGACGAGACTGGAGGAACGCGACCTTACATGCACGGCCTCATCGAGGATTCGCAATCCACCACATGTCTGAGACCGTAGAGCGATCAGAAGGCGGATACGAGGTGTATCTCGTACGAGATTGGGAGGGAGTCGAGGTAGAGGTGACAAATTTCAGGCCATCATCCAGAGATCGTGATGTAGAAGAAGCTGTTGACAGAATCGACTGACAAGCCAAACCTCACCTTCGAGTGTCCTCTAAGTAAGGTTTGATGTCGACCCGCAGGCACTGGCCGCAGGAGATGCCTCATTGATTGCACATTCTTCAATATCTGAAACCAAGGCAAACTGGGTGACTTTCAGTCCCATCGAGGCAGGTGATGTTCCGACATACCTTGCATTCTTCGCCGCCACGATAGCTGCAACTATCGCATGGCTAGCTTGGCGAAGGCAGGTGAAGAACTTCAAGGTGCAAGAAGGCGCACTCAAGACCCAGATTGACCTGCTGCGCGATCAAATCGACCAACAGCAGCAGGCTTTCGCGAAACAACTCGAATCCATGAGTGAGCAAGTAGGTTACATGCGCGAAGAGTCGCTATATCGGCAGCGGCTAGAGGAACGCGCGCAGGCCGTGTTGATCTCGACATGGCCTGGTGAGCACGGGGCAAACCTAGTCAACAGATCTGGCCAGCCTGTTCATTCGGTTATTGTTACCTCGGTTGCGGTGCAGGGCGCTGCCTGGAATAAGGGCGAAGAGCTGCCTGAGCATTTCTTCCACACTCACCGGAGGGAGCTCAGCCTACTACCAGACGGCGAGTGGCATGTCCCGATTGATTTGGTTACCGGCGGAATGCAACTAAGACCAGGGATGGAAATCGCCTTCACAGACTTTCAGGGAGCTCACTGGATTCGGCGCGCCAGCGGCCAACTGGAGCGAATTCACGTCAACCCCATTGAGTACTACAAGTTGATGAGGCCTGCAGACATCTACCTTCCAAGCAAAGGACTCGCTTCATAAGTTGCTTAAAGGCATGTCACTGAAAAGCGCTGCTGGCCCGCAGCGGTGATCTTTTTCGCCGTTCGCTGACCCAATCTTAACGATCACGTAGTCGCGCTTTCATGGTGCCGTAGCGCCCGCGGAACGGGGAAATTGTCAACATGGTTGTAGTACTCCGCCATCTCGCGTAGCACGGGTTCTCTGTGATCTCTTCGATGCCCGGTGAGCCTCCCGTCCCATCCAGGTTCGACATCCGGTGAGGCCGATGTCGACATCTAAAGCCCAGGTGGGACGGGTAAGGCCGTCCCGTCCCACCCGAGACTTTAAGCTATACGTGCAGGTAGAGATCGGTCTGGCCGTCCCTACGGCCCGTCCCTAGCGACCGCCTCACCGGACGGCTAGGACTCCTGGCTGCGGCACGGCAGCCTAGATGAGACGTGTAGTTAGCGAGCAAGATCGTCCTCGGACACCAGCACTATTCACCCCCACGGGGTTGATGGAGACATCAGCTTCGTGGGGGTTTTGCTTGTAACGGACCTGCAGGTCTATCGCCTCGTACAGCTCCTCCAGCCTCGTCGGGGCGTGGCCCCTCAGCGCCGCGCTGACGTCTCCGATCGAGTCGATCGCCGCATAGATCTCGGCGACGTCCCGCTCCACCGGTGCCGGGACGTTGTCCAAGGCAGCCCGTGCCGCCAGCCTCTCGCCTGCGCGTCGTTGATCGCCTCGACCAACGCAGCTGGATCGACGCCGGCCATGATGGCGTTCTGGAACCTCGTCAGCTTGGCTTCCGCGTCAGCGAGCCTCCTCTTCGCGGCATCGCGACTGACCTCGATCACCGGTTCTTGTGAGTCCATCAACGCGGCGACGGTCCGGTCCCGGTTCTTCCGGTCGAACAGGTGCCCGAGCCAGCCGTTGATGGCGTCCTGAAGAAGGTCCTCCCGCAAATAGACCGCTCCGGGATGCGACGCGAGCACCGGAGATCTCGGAGCGAGGGTGCGTGCCGGGCACCGGTAGTACATGGCTTTCTTACGTGGGCTGCGCTCCATCTTCCGCCCGCAGATGTCACACCGAATCCGGCCGCGAAACAGATAGCGGTGCTTCACCGCCCGTTCGGACCGCTCTGCCTTCCGCGCGATCCGCAGGCTGCCCTTTGATTTCCGCAGGAGCTGAGCAGCCGTGAAGTCCTCGATCTCCACGATGTTCGGGTGCGCCGGATTACGCGGCCGGATCACGCGGTCCGGACTGGCCTTGCGGAAGCGGACCACCCGGTCGGCGCCACCGGCGTACGCATGCTCGGCACCCTCGCGCGCGAACTGCACCGCCGCCAGACACGCTACGGCCTCGAGACCATGTGCATCGGTGGTAGCCAGGGCATGGCCGCCATCTTCGAACGGATCACGTAAGCGGTTGAGTCCTGTTTGAACACTCACGACCGGACGGAGCACCCGGCGATCACTCACCGCGACAACCGCTGAGAACTCGCGACAGTTGAATACGCGGCCTCATCAGTCTCAAGGGCCAACTCCTGCGGGGCGGGGGAAGCGGAGAACGCCCGCGTCTACCCGCAACCGAAACGGACCATCTGCCTCGGCCAGGCCTAGCCCCGCCGCAGGCCCGTCATAGGATCCGGTCATGGCGAACCGTTCGTACCTGTACAGCACCAGCAACCGGCCGGAGTCCTATGAGGATCGGCCGGAGACGGTCTCCGGGTTGTCGGAATGGCCCTACGCCATCCCGTTCTCATTCCTGGTGCTCCTGTCCGGCGATCCCCGGCTGTGCGCGTCCCTGATCGCCGACGGGTTCGACGGCGAGCCCCCGGAGAGCAGGACCACGCTGTACGCGATCAGCGGTGAGTTCGACGCCGGGTTCGCGCGGCTGACGAAGTTCGCCGCCGCCGTGCGCGCCGTGAGCGACGCCGAAGGCCTGCACGCCGGGCTCGCCGAGGCGGAGCGGTTCCTCGACGCGCACCGCGACCGGTACGTCCTGCTCGAGACCATCGAGCTCGACACCATGATCGAGAGCGGCGAGGACGAGCTGCGGGCGCTCATCGAGGGCCACCTCGACCTGTGCCGGGCGGCGGGCGCGGCCATCGACGCGCTGCCCGACGACGCGGCGGCGGCCGGGGCCGTGCTCGCCGCAGCGGCGGCCGAGCGGTCGGCGCCGCCGCTGGACGCGTTCCACGGGCTCGTGCTGACCGACGACTTCGACAACACGCGTGACGACAGGACCGAGAACCCGATCGGCCTCAGCTGGTGGACCGACGTCCTCTACTTCGCGCTGTGGAACCGAGCGGAGTACGCGGCGAACCAGCCGAAACAGTAGCTCGCGGCGGCCAGGACGATCTCGGCGATGGCCTCGTGCCCGGCTGGAGTGGGGTGGACGTCGGTGACCATGCAGAAGTACGTCAGCGCGCACACCCGCGCCACCGGCTGTGCGTGCCGAAAACTACGTCCATGCAGGTCAAGACATGACGATACTTGGAAGAAGACTCAGCCAAGATCATGTCCGTCTACGGTGAAGCGTTCGATCTGATTGGCTTTGACAGGCTGAGGCCGGACCCGCAAAGATGCCGCACCAGCGATCGGTGGGTGCGGTGCTCGTTGCGGTGGCGGTCGTACTCACGCAGCGCCTGCCGCATATGGGCCTGATTCCACACCAGCGCGTGGTGCAACAGGTCGCCGCGAAGTTCTTGCTCCAAGTCGATACGACTCAGCGACGAAAGATTGATCAGTGCCGACTGGCCCTCTATACCAAATTCGAGCTATCCAATAGCGTATGAACACACGAATTGCGCAAGCTCGCTACTTGCGGGGACTCAAGTCCCCCTCGGACACGTACGCTAAGCACACGCGAAGAGGTCGTCGCATAGACGGCCTCTTTTGCTTTGTCGTACCTCAGCCCGCTCCCAAGTTCCTCGTAGAGTCTCGCCAGCTTCTCCGGCTGCCCTTCGTTGATGATCACGGTCACCTTTGCGAGGGAGTCCACCGCGGCCTGTAGCTCTGCGGCAGTCGCCAGGTTCGGTGCGGGCAAGCCGTCGAGTTCGGCTCTCGCCGCGGCCCTGCGCGTGCCGAAACTATGTTTGCGCAGGTCAAGCGGCATGCCGATACACGCGGAGGCTCCGCCGAGACAGTCCCGTTGAAGTACCCCGCAGGGCGTCCGATCTGGTCGGGTTCAAGAGCCTGCGACCGCGCTCGCAAGGGCGCTACGGCGGCAAGTGATCGGTGGGTTCGGTGCTCGTTGTAGTGCCGCTCGTACTCACGTAGCGCCTGACGCAGATGGTCTCGCGTGTTAGGGGTAACCGGGAAGACCTCCTGCCAGCTGGAGCGACGTATCAATCTCATCAGCGTGGCTAACCAGAAACGGTCCGCGAGCTCGTAATGAACCGGTCGGGCCAACTGCCGACGAAGCACAACGTTTCTCGTGCCACAGAACAAGAAGCTCCGCGCCCTTGGTCGCTTTACTGCGAACTAACACAGCCGGAACAGAAAGCAATTTGCACAACGCCTGGTACAACAGCGAACCAATCACCCATGCATGCTCGCAGTCGGTACAACCTCGCGCCTCAGAGAGGCGATGACCTTATGGGCGGCACAGCTGCGGAGATCGGGTCTCCCGCGCGGCGAAGATGTCCGGATCTCCCTGCTGGGACTACCTCTGACCGCGATCAAGGCCACCAGGGTCAGGCTGACCGGCGTGCAGACGCAGGCCGGGCTGCTGAGAGAGAAGTGCCTGGTGCTGCTCGGCTCCAGCGCCGGCGCGTCGACGGACCGACGGTGTGGCGGGAGTCCACTGACTCCGCGATGACCTCCTCCGGTTGTTGACCCGCGGGTGTTCGCGAGCGAGCTGGACGCGCGCTGACCCTCTGGCAGCGGAGTGCCGCGTTTGGGCCGAATGGTGCCTGGGTGCCAGGAGCAGGTCGCCTTATGGTTCTGGGAGCGCTCCCAGAACCTGGAGGATTCTCGATGAGGAGAGTTCTGGCCGGTCTGCTGGTCACCTCGATCGTGGCAGGGCTGCTGACGCACGGTCCCGCCGCGCTCGCCGCCGACACGCCGGTGACGGTGGTGTCCAGCACGTTCGAGGACGACACATCGCAGGGCTGGACCTCGCGCGGGGGAGAGACCACCGCGGTGAGCTCGGCCGTCGCACACGGAGGTGCCCGGAGCCTCCTCGTCTCGGGCCGGACTCAATCCTGGGAAGGGCCAGTACTCGCCCTGCTCGACGACGTCGAGAAGGGCGTGCGGTACAGCCTGTCGGTGTGGGTGCGGCTCGCGGGCGGTGAGGAGCCCGCGCGGCTTCGGATGTCCGTCGAACGCCATGCTGACGGCGTCACGTCCTACGAAGGGGTCGTCGGCGACACGCTCGTCACCGCCGACGGCTGGGTCAACCTCACCGGTGGCTACACGCTGGCGTCCGATGCCGACTTCCTCACCACCTACGTGGAGAGCTCCAGTCCTGCGGCGTCGTTCCACCTCGACGACTTCGTCCTGTCGTACACACCGCTTCCCCCGATCCAGACCGACATCCCCGCGTTGCGGGACGTGGTGCCGTTCCGGCACTTCGGGGTTGCCGCCGAGCCCGCCCTGCTGTACGGGGAGCACGGCAGGCTGCTCGACCGGCACTTCAGCTCGATCACGCCGGGCAGCCAGCTGAAGTGGGACGCGACCGAACCCGCCGAGGGCGCGTTCCGGTTCACGGACGCGGACACGCTCGTCGACTGGGCCAAGGCGCGGGGGAAGGCGATCCGCGGTCACACCCTCGTCTGGCACCAGCAGACTCCTGACTGGGTCTTCAAGGACTCCTCCGGCGCCGAGATGACACCCACCGCGGAGAACAAAGCGCTGCTGCTGCACCGCATCGAGACGCACATCCGCGCCGTGGTGGGCCGGTACCGCGACGACATCACGGCGTGGGACGTGGTGAACGAGGTCGTCGACGAGGCGCAACCGGACGGCCTGCGCCGCAACAAGTGGTTCGAGATCGCGGGACTGGACTACATCCGCACGGCGTTCCGCGTGGCGCACGAGGTCGCACCGAACGCCAAGCTGGTCATCAACGACTACAACACCAATGTGCCCGCGAAACGGGACCGGTTGTACGACCTCGTGTCCCAGCTGCGCGCGGAAGGCGTTCCCGTCGACTCTGTCGGACACCAGATGCACGTCAACGTCGACTGGCCCTCGGCCGCCGAGACGGAAGCGATGATCACCAAGTTCCTGCCCCTGGGCGTGGACCAGCAGATCACCGAGATGGACGTCTCGATCTACACCGACAGCAACCAGTCGTACCCGAGCCCGCCCGCCGCTTCCTTGCTGGCACAGGCACAGCGCTACCGCGACCTGTTCGCTGTGTTCACCAGGTACGCGCACGCGATCAGCTCGGTGACGTTCTGGGGCCTGGCCGACGACAGCACGTGGCTCGACACGTTCCCGGTGACCCGCAAGGACCACCCGCTGCTGTTCGACACCCGACTGCGAGCCAAGGACGCCTTCTGGGCCGTGGCCGATCCCAGCCGGATCGGGACCGTTCTCCCCACTGCCACCTGCGAAATCACCTACGAGACAACGGCGCAGTGGCAGGGCGGATTCCTCGGCTCGGTGCGGGTCACCAACTCCGCCACCGCACCGCTCGACTCGTGGACCCTCGCCTGGTCGTACGCCAACGGCCAGCGTGTGACCCAGCTCTGGAACGGTTCGTTCACCCAGGACGGTGCAGTGGTGACGGTGCACGGTGCGCCGTGGAACTCGGCGATCCCGCCCGGCGAGTCCCGCTCGTTCGGCTTCCTGGCGGACTGGAGCGGTGCGAACGACCGGCCGGCGTCCTTCGTCCTGAACGGCGCGCCGTGCCGGTGGGGGTGACGGTATCCCTCGCGACATCCTTCTCCCGAGAAGGACATGCGCAGAAGCCCGATGACGACCGCTGCCCACCAACGCTTACTGACCTGCACGAGCGTCTTTCTCGGGAGCACGAACAATTCGCACTCGACACGTCCCCCACGTCCATCGCTTTCTCACATGGCCCCGCTCGTCGAATTCGTCGAACCACCACTCGATTCGAGTGTCGAACCGCAGCGCACGTGAAGCGAGGACCTGATGGCGCCCGCGCGCAGCCACCCCACAAGCTAAAAAGTCACTCGAACTTTAGCGATCCCAAACACTCCGACGATCCACCTCTTAGCCGGAAGAAACCTTTTCGTCGCGTCTTGACCACACCGAAATCATCCTTCACAGTTCAAGGCACAGTCCTCCAAGCGGAAGCGAGGATGTCACCGGCATGAACATCCGAGCACGGCAGCGAAAGATCGCGGTGGCCACGATCATCCTGGGCATGGTCTCCGCGAGCGTCACCGGCACCTCGGTCGCGGCACCCGAAGGACCGTGCCCCGATGGGCCGTTCGGCACTCCGCTGCCCTCACCGAACCTGACCGCGACCAAGATCAAGGACGGGTTCAACTTCCTGGAGGGCCCGACCTGGGACGCGGCGACGCAAACCCTGTTGCTGTCCAACATGTACGACGGCACCGGCCCGCAGAACGTCCAGCCTTCGGACATCCTGCGGTACACCCCCTCGACGGGCACGTTCACCACTTTCGTCAAGAACGCGGGCAGCAACGGTCTGGCGATCAGCCGTGACGGCACGTCCGTCCTCGCGGCGACCCACGACCAGCGCAGCCTGTCCTCGTACGACCTGGCCACCGGGCGGCGGACGACGATCGCGGCGACCTACCAGGGACGACTGTTCAACTCTCCCAACGATGTCACCGTGGCCGCGAACGGAACGGCCTACTTCACCGACCCGAACTTCCAGCGCGCGAACCGCCCGGACCAGATGTCGGGCAGGACCGGCGTCTTCCGCGTCACCAACGGTGTCGTCACCCTGATCGACGACACGATCCGCCAGCCGAACGGCATCGAGCTCTCCCCTGACGGCAAGACCCTCTACGTCGGCGGCAACGCGACGGGCAAGATCTACCGCTACCCCGTCAACGCGGACGGGAGCACCGGGCAGCGCAGCGATTTCGCCTCGCTCGACGGCACCGACGGCGGCACCGTCGACTGCGCGGGAAACCTGTACCAGGCCACCTACGGCAGCGGGAAGGTCTACGTCTACTCCCCGGCCGGCAAGCTCCTCGGCACGATCTCCGCCGGCCGCAACGCGACCAACGTCGCCTTCGGCGGCCCCGACCGGAAAACCCTCTACATCACGTCGGGTACCGCGTCCACCGGCGGCAACACCGGAAACTTCGGCCTGTACAGCATTAGCTTGAACGTTCCCGGCTGGCCCTACTGACTCCGGCACATTCCGATGGGAACTCAAGTCCCCCTCGGACACCAAAATGTCGCAAATCTGCTACACCTACGTGCCAGGTGCTCAAGTCCGCTTGAGCACCTGTTCTGCACGGCGTCTTCAAGCCCGCCGGAAAGGGCTATCTCCGGCTGCCCGCTGATGCCCGATCGGACAGACCAGGGCGCCCGTCATGCGGGAACCAGCCGAGGAAGTCCTCGTCGGCCTACCACCCTTGCAGCCGATCCTTCATCCACATCGCAGTCGTACCGCCAGGTTCACTCGTTCGCGCACCCCCGTCGCACAGTGAGAGCAAGGTCACCGGCAGGGTTGAGCCAAGTTCTCACCGCGATCATTTCCGGCTTTGCGGGACTCCGCAGTCCCTGCCTCACGCCGGAGCTTCCCACGGGCTGAGCCGGTGGAGGTGACGCCGCCCGGCTCGGCACCCAACGCGCTCCCGATACCGCCCGAGTACCGCGCGGCGAATCTAGGTGCTCGAAGGGCGTTCGAACCACGAGATGGCGCACGAGCTCAAAGTTTCCCGGCGCACGAACAAGTTCCACCTGCCGCAAGCTCGGGTGCGCCGCCGAACCCAGCTGTCGTCCGCGCGCGGAGGCTTCGTGCTGCGGATGTGACTTCGCCCGGTCGCGCCGGGTACTGCGGTTCTCCGCAGTACCCGGCACTTCGTCCTGATTGACAGTGGGCTTTGCCAGCGGCGCTCCGTGCGCCGACAAGCCACTTGCCGCAGGAGGACACGTCTTTGTCCAGCGAGGAGGCCGTGCGAGGCCGCCCGGTCAAGAAGGCCTTCGAGCTCGTCGAGCTGTTGTCCTCTTCGGGAGCGATGACACTCGCAGAACTGGCGCGCGCGTCCGGCCTGCCGAAGTCCTCCCTGCACCGGATGATGGACGCCCTCACGGGTTCGAGCCTCGTCCGGCGCACGTCGAGCGGGTACGAGATCGGTGACTGTCTGTTCGACCTGATCGACGACAGCGCGCGGGCGCGGGTCGATCGGGTGCTGAAGTCCACGCTGGCACCGCACATCATCGACCTGCGGGAGAGGACGGGCGGTGTCGTCAGCACCGGGATCTTGGCGGGATCGCACGTCCGCCAGGTCGACGTGCAGTACGACCTGCGGCACCTGTGCCTCGTGCAACGAGTGCCCACGATGCTTCCCGCGCACTGCACCGCGATCGGCCGTGCCCTGCGGTCCCGCGACCCGGACGCCGTCGTGGTGGCGAACGGCGAGTTGTACAGCGGGGTGATCGGTGTCGCCGCCTCCCTCGTGGCCGGAGACCACCTGCCCCGCATGGCGATCAGCGTCTGGGGTCCGGCGGAAACGATCAACGTCGACTTCACCACCGCCCTCCTCAAGTACGCCGTTCGCGCCATGCGTTCGGACCTGCTGCGCTGCGCCCGACCGAGCGCGGCTGTGCTGGACGACCTGAAGCAGGCCAACTGATCCCGCTCGATCCAGCCACATCCCCAGGAGTCGTGCCGGTGGAGTCGCTTTCAGAAGCCCGCAACGCGCCGGGTGGTCCTCTGCGCAAGGCGCTCGCGTTGATCGAGGAGTTGGCTGGAGCCGAGGGCGCGATGTCGCTCTCCGACCTGGCCAGGCGGTGTGGCCGGCCCAAGTCGTCGGTCCACCGCGTGCTCGGCGTGCTGACCGACCTCAACCTCGTGGCTCCTTCCGAGGGTGGTTTCGTGCTCGGCGACCACCTCCACGACATGACCCGGCACAGCGACCGGGCCAAGGCCGAACGACTGCGCCGGATCTTCAACCCGCTCCTGGTCGACCTGCAGAACCGCACTCGCGGCATGGTCGCCCTGGACGTCCTCAACGGCACGCAGGTCCGCTACGTCGAACTGCTCTACCGCCACGAACTGGCCGGGTACGTGCAACGCCAGCCGTCGCTGCGCCAAGCCGCGAACACCGCCACCGGACGCGCCCTGCTGGCGTTCAGGCCGGATCTCCGCGAGCGCGTCGACGAGGTCGCCGCCGCGGCCGGTGTCAGGCCGGAACAGCTGATGCTCGACCTGCGCACCGTGCGCACGCGCGACATGGCGGTCGTGACCGAGGACGCCGGACGCGGCGGTTGCACCGTGGCGATACCGGTGCGCATCGGCGGTGAGCTGCCGTTCCTCGCGATCAGCGTCGCCAGTCCTGAACGGCTGGACGTGCCGCGCACCGCCATCGCGCTGCGCAGGGTCGCCACCATGGCGGCCGTGTTGGCC
Source organism: Lentzea sp. NPDC036949 (assembly GCF_055608075.1). NCBI lineage: Bacteria > Bacillati > Actinomycetota > Actinomycetes > Pseudonocardiales > Pseudonocardiaceae > Lentzea > Lentzea sp. NPDC036949. Next base: position 512,763 of record NZ_JBVJRA010000002.1, on the reverse strand, counting down.
ACCGCCCGGCCCACCAGCACGGCCAACGGCCGGCAGGTGAGCTGAGCGGCGCACGTCAAGCCATGCGCTCCAGCATCGACTCGACGTCGTCCTCGGGCGTCAGGTAGCGGCCCGACAGCGGGTCCGCCTTTCCGGACGCCAGCTCCATCAGCACTTCCGCGGCACGCTCCGGTGCGGCGAACCGCCCCTGCTCGCGCTGCTCGCTCAGCCACTCCTGCATCCGGTCGCCCCACTTGTCACCGGTGGGTTCGAGGTCCAGGGCCTGCTTCGTGATGCCCAGGTCGACCAGGCCCGGGTGGTAGCTGAACACCGACACGCCGGTGCCGAGCAGCTCAGGGGCCAGGTTGTCCGCCACCTTGATCATGGCGGCCTTCGACACCGAGTAGGACGAAGCGCTCGGCCAGCGGTGCCTGCCCGCGGAGCTGACGATGTTCACGATGCGGCCTGAACCCCGTTCGACCATGCCGGGCAGCACGGCACGGCAGACCTTCAGCGTGCCGCGGAGGTTGACCTCCATGCCCCGCCACCATTCGTCCTCGTCGGTCTCCCACAGGGGTCCGATCGGGCCGGCGATGCCCGCGTTGTTGACCAGCACGTCCACCGAACCGAAGGTGTCGACGGCCTGCTTGACGACGCCGGCCACACCGGCTTCGTCCATGATGTCCGCGGTGTCGAAGACGACCTCGGCACCGAGGGAGCGCGCGGATTCCGCCACTTCGGCCAGTGCCGCACCGTCCCGGCCGGTCAGCACCAGGTTCGCACCGGCGGACGCCATCGACTCGGCGAACAACCGACCCAGGCCACCGGTCGCACCGGTCAGCAGGACGGTGGTGCCCGTCATCGACGCCGGAGCCGGCGTGGAGGTGGAACCGGCCGAAGCCGCCTCGAACCGGGTGCGCAGGTACTTGGCCAGGCTCTGCGGCGTGGGGTGCTCGAAGAGCGTCGTCAGCGGGATCGAGGTGCCGGAGGCCCGTTCCAGCGCGTTGCGCAGTTCCAGTGCGGTGAGCGAGCTCAGACCCATCTGGAGCAGCGCGGCGTCCGGTGACACGTCCTCGACGCGGTGACCGAGAGCCTCGGCGACCATGTCCGTGATCGCGGCGACGAGGTCGCTGTGTCCGAGACCGCTCAGCCTGGGCTCGTTCGTGATGACGCGGCCACGGGCCGGGACGGGCCCGGCAGCGGGCGCCAGCCGCACCGGCAGGAGCACGGCCTCAGCGGACCCCAGCGCGTTGTCGAAGGCCGACAGCGCGTCCTCGGTCGACAGCGGCAGCACACCGCTGCGGGCGAGACGTCGCAGGTCCACGTCGTCGAGGTGAGCACCGAGCGCGCCCTGTTCCGCCCACAGCCCCCACGCGAGGGAGATCCCCGCGAGACCGGTCGCGCGCCTGCGGCGCACGATGGCGTCCACGGACGCGTTGGCCGCGGCGTAGTTCGCCTGCCCGGCGGTGCCCCACCAGCCTGCCGCGGACGAGCAGACGACGAACCAGTCGAGGTCGAGCTCACGGGTCAGTTCGTCGAGGGCCGACACCGCGTCGACCTTCGAGGCCAGCACGCGGTCGAAGTCCCCGCTGGTGAGGCGTTCGAAGACCGCGTCGGACGTGGTTCCGGCCGCGTGCACGACACCGCGCAGATCAGGGATGCCCTTGATCAGTGTCGCGACCTGGTCGTGATCGCCCGCGTCGCAGGCCTCCACGACCACGGAGGCGCCGAGGTCGCGCAGTTCCGCCGCGATCGCCTGCATTTCGGGCGATTCCGCACCGCGACGGCTGACCAGGACGAACCGGTCGATCCCGTGGGCGACGGCGGCGTGCCGGGCCAGTGCCGAACCGACGACGCCACCGGCGCCGGTGACCAGCAGGGTGCCGCCCCGCCAGGCCGGCACCGGACTGGCCGTCGCCTTGCGGAGCCGCGGGACGTACGGCTTGCCGTTGCGAACCAGGACCTGGCGGTCGTCGGCGAGCACGACGTCACCGTCGGTGTCGACCAGCTGGATCCGGCCGGGGTGCTCGGTCTGCACGGACCGCAGCAGGCCCCAGACGGCGCTGCGCACCGGGTCGCTCTCGACCTCACCGCTGACCAGCACCAGCACGTCGTTCTGCTCGGCGAGCCGGCGCCGGGTGAAGGCGGTGACCTCTTCCAGTGCCGAACGCACTCGCTCCGGCAGGGCGGCGCCTTCCACCGCGGCCGGCACGATGTCGTCCAGCTTCACGAACGAGCCCGCCTCAACCGGCGTGGCCGGCACCCACTGGACCTGGTGCAGCACGTCGCTCACCGCGAGGGTGACCGGTCGCGCGACCAGTTCGTCGGCGGTGAAGACGGGAACACCCCTGGTGTCCCAAGCGGAGATCGACACCCCGTCGGCACCGGTCGCCGTCATGCGCACGCGCAGCGCGGTGGCGCCGGGCGTGTGCACCTGCGCACCCCTCCACGCGAAGGGCAACCGCGTGCCCGTGGTGTCCGCCAGCAGGTAGCCGGCAGCGAGCGGGTGCAACGCCGCGTCGAGCAGTGCCGGGTGCAGCACGTGCTCCCCCGCCGCGACGGGCAGGCGCACGTCCAGGAACAGCTCGTCGTTCCTGCGCCACAACGCTTCGAGGCCGCGGAAGGCAGGACCGTACGTCAGGCCGCGATCGGCCAGCCGGTCGTGCAGCCCCGCGATCTCGACCGGCTGTGCGTCGGCCGGCGGCCATTCGGTGAGCGCGGCGGGAGCTTCCGCCGGTGCCGTCACCCTGGCGCGGGCGTGCTCGGTCCACGGCGCCTTCTCGGAAGCCCGCGCGGACACCACGACGGTGCCGTCGCCATTCTCGTCCACTGTGGACAGCTGCAGCTGCACCTCGGCCGGTGCGGCCACGGGAGCGGTGAAGACGATCTCGTCGATCCGCTCGGCCCCCGTCCGCAGGACCATGTCCAGCAACGCGGTGCCGGGAACGACGACGTCGTCACCCACCCGGTGGTCGGCGAGCCAGCCCTGGTGACCGGGCGACAGCTGGCTGGTGTGCACGCTGCCACCGGTCGCCAGCTCGACGACGGAAGCCTGCGGCGGCGCGGCGTTGGTGGCCGCGGTGCTGTCGATCCAGTAGCGACGACGCTCGAAGGCGTAGGTGGGCAGCGGAACCGCGGTCCCCGAACCGGCGAACGCGGCCGCCAGGTCGACCTCGGTGCCCGTGACGGCGAGCACGCCCAGAGCCGAGAGCAGCTCTTCGCGGTTCGAGCAGGCCGCTCCGATCTCCAGTCGCGTGACGGCCAGGTCTTCGGTGGTGGACCTCCACCCCGCACCGCTCGTGACATCGCGCGCCAGCGGGAACCGAGGACGTCGGTACGAGACGGTCTCACCCTTGTTCAGGGCGACGGCGTGCCGCGCGGCTTCCGGCAGTGAGAGCAGACCCGCCAGGTGGGCGGCGACGACCTCACCGACGCCATCACCGTGCAGCAGGTCCGGTTTCACACCCCACGACCGCACCAGCCGGAACTGCGCCACCTGCAACGCGAACAGCGCGACGAGTCCGTTCTCCCGCAGGACAACGTCCCGCGGTCGGCCCAAGGTCTGGCACGTCTCGTCGAAAACGTCCGCGAACACCGGATGCGCGTCGAAGAGGTCGTGTCCGATCGCGGAGGGCACGACGCCGGAGAAGACGAACTGCAGCGGAGTGGATCCGGCGACGCCGGTCAGGACGCCGGCCGTCTCCTCCCCCGCGGCGACGGCGGCGAGGCCGGCGAGGTGCCCTCCCCGTACGAGCGCACGGTGCTTGAACCGCGTTCGCCTCGTGAGCGACACAGCCACGTCGCCCGGATGGAGGTCGGGGTGGCTCAGGAGGTGTTCGCGCAGGCGTGCGGCCTGAAGTCGCAGTGCCTGAGCGGTTTCCGCGGACAGGATCCACGGCGTCGAGACGCGCTCGACCGGCGGCGGTGCGTCCGCGGCCGGTGCCTCCTCCAGCACCACGTGCGCGTTGGCGCCGCTGATGGCGAACGCGGACACACCGGCGCGGCGGGGCTCTTCGCCCCGCGGCCACGGAGTCGCCTCGGTCACCAACTGCACCGGGCTCGTGGCCCAATCGATCAAGGGGGTGGGCTTGCTGATGTGCAGGGTGCGCGGCAACATGCCGTGGCGCATGGCCTGCACGGTCTTGATCACACCGGCGACACCTGCGGCGGCCTGGGTGTGGCCGAGGTTGGACTTCAGCGAGCCGAGCCACAGGGGCCGGTCCCGGCCGGACCCGTAGACCGCGTCGAGCGCCTGGACCTCGATGGGGTCACCCAGCGGCGTGCCGGTGCCGTGCGCCTCCACCGCGTCGATCTGGTCGCTGGTCAGCCCGGCGGAGGCCAGGGCGGACCGGATGACCCGCTGCTGGGCGGGGCCGCTCGGTGCGGTCAGTCCGCTGCTCGCGCCGTCGGAGTTCATCGCGGAGCCGCGGACCACGGCGAGCACCGGGTGCCCGTTGGCCCGCGCGTCCGAGAGGCGTTCGAGCAGGAGCATGCCCGCGCCTTCGCCCCAGGCCACACCGTCGGCGTCGGCCGAGAACGGCTTGCAGCGGCCGTCCGGCGACAACGCGCGCTGACGGCTGAACTCGGTGAACGACCCCGGAGTCGCCATCACGGTGACGCCGCCGGCCAATGCCATGAAGCACTCGCCCGACCGCAGCGCCCGGGACGCCAGGTGCAGCGTCACCAGTGAGGACGAGCACGCGGTGTCGACGGTGAACGTCGGGCCCTCGAGGCCGAGCAGGTAGGAGATGCGCCCGGAGGCGACGCTGCCCGCGATCCCGATGGTGAGCTGCCCCTCGACGGCCGGGGGCGCGAGGTGCGACGGCGGACCGTAGTCGTGGTACATCTCGCCGACGAAGACGCCGACCTCGCTGCCGCGCAGCGCCCGCGGGTCCAGACCGCCGTTCTCCAGGGCCTCCCACGAGGTTTCCAGCAGCAGCCGCTGCTGGGGGTCCATCGCCAGGGCCTCCTTCGGCGCGATGCCGAAGAACGGGGCGTCGAAGCCGGCGACGTCGTCGAGGAAACCACCGCGTCGCGTGTAGCTGTGACCGGACTTCGAGGGGTCCGGGTCGTAGAGCGCCTCCAGGTCCCAGCCGCGGTCCTCGGGGAACTCGCTCGTGGCGTCGCGCTCGTCCACGAGGGCCTGCCAGAGGTCCTCCGGCGACCGCACACCGCCGGGGTAACGACACGCCATGCCCACGATGGCGATCGGCTCCTCCGCGCGGTTCTTCACCGCACGGAGCTCCTCCCTGGTCTCGAACAGGTCGACGGCCAGCTTCTTGACCGCGGACCGCAGCTTGTCGTCGTTGCTCATCAGGAGACTCCGAACTCGCGGTCGAGGAATGCCAGCAGTTCGTCGTCGCTGGACGACTCGATCTCGGCGGCCAAGGAACGGGCTGCGCCGCCCCCTTCCGCCACCGGCTCGTCGAGGTCGGCGCAGAGCGTGCCGACCAGGTGCTCGGCCAGCGCCTTCGGGGACGAGTGGTCGAACAGGGCCGTGGCCGGCAGCTTGAGCTTCGTCGCCGAGTTGAGGCGGTTGCGCAGTTCCAGCGCGGTGAGCGAGTCGAACCCGATCTCCATGAAGCCCCGGTGCGGTTCGACCGAGCTCGGCGTCGTGTGGCCGAGCACCGCGCCGACGTGCTCGCGGACCACCGCCAGGACGATGTCGACGCGGTCCTCGGCCGGTGCCGAGGCCAGAGTCGCTGCCAGGTCAGTGCGGTCGGCCGTCACCGGCTTGGCCGCCTTCGAGGGCTTGGTGCGGACGAAGCCGCGCAGCACCGGGGCCGCCGAGCCGTCCTGCGGCACCGAGAACCGGGCCGGCACCAGGACCGCGGCGTCCGAGGCGACGGCGTCGTCGAACAGGCCCAGGCCCTCCTCACCGCTGATCGGCACGACGCCGAGGCGCAGGAGCCGCTTCCGGTCGACGTCGCTCAGCCGGGCCGCCATGCCACCGTCCTGCTCGGTTCCGGCCCACGGGCCCCAGGCCAGCGACGTCGCGGGCAGCCCCGCACCGTGCCGCAGGTCGGCCAGTGCGTCGAGGAACGTGTTCGCCGCCGCGTAGGCCGCCTGTCCCGGCAGGCCGAGCAGGCCGGATGCCGAGGAGAACAGCACGAACGAACGGAGACCGAGATCCTGGGTGAGCTCGTGCAGGTACCAGGCCGCGTCGACCTTGGGACGCAGCACGGCGTCGACGCGCTCGGGCGTCAGGTCGCTGAGGACGCCGTCGTCGACGACGCCCGCCGCGTGCACGACCGCGGTGAGCGGGTGCTCCGCCGGGATCGCGGCCAGTACCGCGGCCAGCGCGTCCCGGTCGGCGGCGTCACAGGCCGCGAAGGTCGCGGTGGCACCGAGCTCGGCCAGCTGGGCTTTCAGCTCGGCCGCACCGTCCGCGGCCTCACCGCGCCTGCTGAGCAGGAGGAGGTGCCTGGCGTCGTGCCGCACCACCAGGTGGCGGGCCAGCAGACGTCCGAGACCGCCGGAGCCGCCGGTGATGAGGACGGTGCCCTCGGGATCGAGGACGGTCCTGCCGGTGCCGGTCTGGGCGTTCGCCAGCCGGGGCACGTGGACGCGTCCGCCGCGCACGGCCAGCTGCGGCTCGCCGGTGGCGACCGCGGCGGGAAGCACCTGCCGGAACGCCTCGTCGTCGGCACCGTCGACCAGCACGAAGCGGCCGGGGTGCTCCGACTGGGCGGACCTGACCAGGCCCCACACCGAAGCCGCGGCGACGTCCACCTGCCCGGTGAAGACGGCGTCGGTCGTGTGCAGCACGATCGGGCCGTCGGTGTCCTGCACGGTGCGCAGCGCGCGGTGCAGGACGTCGTGCGTCTCAGCCACCGGGTCGGTGCCCGTTGTGCTGATCCGCACCACCGGCGGGACGTCGCCCGCGGTGCCCGTCGTCACGGGCTGCCAGTCGAGCCGGTGCAGCAGGCCGCCTCGGGTGGAGGTGGACGCCCGCAGTTGCTCGGACGACACCGGGCGCAGGGTGATCGAGTCGACCGTCGCGACCGGGGTGCCGTTCGGATCGGTGATGTCGATGGCCATGGTGTCGATGCCTTGCTGGGTCAGTCGCACGCGCACCGAGTCGACCCCGGTGGTGTGCAGCGTGACGCCCGACCAGGCGAAGGGCACGCGCACCTGGTACTCGCTGCCGGGCTCCGAGCCGACGGCGGCGAGCTGCAGCGTGGCGTCGAGCAACGCCGGGTGGATCCCGTAGGTGCTCAGGTCCGCGCCTTCGTGCAGGGAGACCTCGGCGTACCGGACGCCGTCGCCCTGCCAGCCGGCCCGGATGCCGGTGAAGTAGGGCCCGTAGCCGAGTCCGGCGTCGGCGAGCCGCTCGTAGAAACCCTCGATCGGGATGACCTCGGCGTCAGCCGGCGGCCACTGGACCTCGAACGGCCTCGGGGTCGCGGCGTCGGCCGCGAGCGCGCCGGTGGCGTGGTGGATCCACTCGCCGTGCGCCTCATCGGTGAACCGGGAGTGCACGGTGAAGGCGCGCAGACCGGCCTCGTCGGCGGCCTCGACCACCAATCGCAGCTGGCGGACGCGGCCCGGCTCGCCCGAGACGAACACGTGGTGGTTGATCTCGTCGATGCGGTTGCAGCCGAGCTGACGGCCGGCCCACAGGGTCATGTCGACGAACGTGGTGCCGGGCAGGATCGGCTTGCCGTGCACGCAGTGGTCCGGCAGCCAGCTGGGGATGTCGACGGCCAGCACACCGGTGAACACGGTCGTGCCGTCCGGCAGCTCGACGATGCTGCGCACCAGCGGGTGGTCGGACGCGTCCTGACCGAAGGTGGCGGCGGCACCGAGGGGCGCCTGCGCGGCAGGCCAGAAGCGCTGGTGCCGGAAGGGGTAGACCGGCAAGCCCTGCGGCACGGTCGAACGCGCCGGGAAGAACCGGTCCCAGGCCACGTCGTGCCCGTGCCCGTGGACCCGGGCCAGCGCCTCGATCACGCCGACGTCCTCGGTGCGCGCCCGCATGCCGGTGGCGATGACCGTGCCACCCGTGGCTCGGGCGGCGAGCGGCATCAGCACCGCGGTCGGCCCGACCTCCACGAAGGTGGTGACGCCGTTGGCGGCGAGCCAGCGAACACCGTCGTCGAACCGCACGGCACCGCGGGCGTGCCGGACCCAGTAGCGCGGGTCCGCCAGTTCTTCGGCGGTGACGGGACGGCCGGTGACGTTGGAGACGAACGGAATGACCGGAGCGGAGTGCTCGATGGTGCGCACGGCGTCCGCGAACTCGTCGAGCACGGGGTCCATCAGCGGCGAGTGGAAGGCGTGGCTGACCTTCAACCGGGTCGTCCGGCGGCCGTCGGCGCGGTACCTCTCCTCCAGGCGAGCGACCGCGTCCTCGGCGCCGGCGAGCACGATCGCGCGCTCACCGTTGACCGCGGCGATCGAGACCTGGTCCTCCAGATCCGTCAGGTCGATCTCGTCCTCGGCGGCCTGCACGGCGAGCATCGCACCGCCGGCGGGCAGGGACTGCATGAGCCGCGCACGAGCGGAGACGAGCCTGCAGGCGTCGGTCAGCGACAGCACGCCCGACACGTGGGCGGCCGTGATCTCGCCGATCGAGTGGCCCATGACGTGGTCGGGGACCACGCCGAGGTCCTCGAACAGCCGGTGCAGAGCCGTCTCGAACGCGAACAGCGCGGGCTGGGTGAAGCCCGTCTGGTTCAGCAGGTCAGCGTCGTCGCCGAACATCACGGCCTTGACGTCGACGTCGAGCAGCGCGCAGACCTCGTCGAGCGCCTTGGCGAAGACGGGGAAGGTGTCGTAGAGGCCGGCGCCCATGCCCAGGCGCTGGGAACCTTGTCCGGAGAACAGGAACGCCAGTTTCCCGTCACGGCCGGACGGCACGAGGCGGGTCAGGTTGTCCACGGCCTCCTCCGCGGTGGCGGCCGCGAAGCCGGCTCGGCGGGCGAAGTGCGTGCGCGTGGTGGCCAGCGCGGCGGCGACGTCGGCGAGCCCGGCTTCAGGATGGCCGGTCAGGAACGCGCGGAGCTGGTCGGCCTGCGCCTGCGCTGCGTCGTCGGTCTTGGCCGACAGGACGAACGGCACGGCGGGAAGCGTCGTCTCCGCGGTGGGCCGGGTCTGCTCGGGTGCCTCTTCGAGGATCAGGTGGGCGTTGGTGCCGCTGATGCCGAACGACGAGACAGCGGCACGACGCGGCCGTTCGAGCTTCGGCCACGCCACGTTGCCGGTGAGCAGCGACATCCCGGACCAGTCGACGTCCGGCGTCGGCCGGTCGACGTGCAGCGTGCGGGGAAGCTCGCTGTTGCGCAGCGCCTGCACCATCTTGATGACACCACCGACGCCCGCGGCTGCCTGGGAGTGGCCGATGTTGGACTTGAGCGAACCCAGCCACAACGGCTGCTCGCGGCGCTTGCCGTAGGTGGCCGCCAGTGCGCGTGCCTCGATGGGGTCACCGAGCGTCGTGCCGGTGCCGTGCGCCTCCACGACGTCCACGTCCGCCGTGGTCAGCCTGGCGTTCGCGCACGCTTGGCGGATGACCGCCTCCTGGGCGGGACCGCTGGGCGCGGTGAGACCGTTGCTGGCGCCGTCGGAGTTGATCGCGGAACCGCGGATGACCGCGTGCACGAAGTGGCCGTTGGCGATGGCGTCGCTGAGCCGTTCCAGCACGACGACGCCGGCGCCCTCGCTCCACCCGGTGCCATCGGCCCCCGCGGCGAAGGACTTGCAGCGGCCGTCGGCGGCGAGGCCGCGCTGCCTGCTGAACTCGACGAAGGTGCCCGGCGTGGAGATCACCGTGGCACCGCCCGCCAGCGCGAGTCCGCACTCACCCGAGCGCAGGGAGTTCGTGGCCTCGTGGATGGCGACGAGGGACGAGGAGCAGGCGGTGTCGATGGTCATGGCCGGGCCGCGCAGGCCGAGCGTGTAGGAGATGCGACCGGACGCGACACTGCCGGCGTTGCCGGTGAGCAGGTACCCCTCGGTCTCCTGCACACCGCGGAGCAGGGACTCGTAGTCGTTGTGGACCGCGCCCACGAACACACCGGTCTCGCTGCCCCGCAGCTTCTGGGGGACGAGCCCCGCGCGTTCGAGCGCCTCCCAGGCGACCTCGACCAGCAGCCTCTGCTGGGGGTCCATCCCGAGGGCCTCGCGGGGGCTGATGCCGAAGAAGTCGGCGTCGAAGCCGGCCGCGTCGGCCAGGAAGCCGCCGCGGCGGGTGCTGGTCGTGCCGGGCGTCTCGCCGTCGGGGTCGTAGCCGACGTCCCACCCGCGGTCGGCGGGGAACTCGCTGATCGCGTCACGGCCCTCGCGCACGAGCTCCCACAACGCCTCCGGCGTGGTGACGTCACCGGGGTAGCGGCAGGCCATGCCGATGATCGCGATCGGCTCGTGGTTGCGGTTCTCGGCGGCCTTGAGCTGCTCGCGCGCCTGCTGGAGGTTCGTGGTCGCCCGCTTGAGGTAGTCGCGGAGCTTGTTCTCGTCGGTAATCGGATATCACCCTTCTTCTGCTCGAACTGCGCTTCGTGAAACCCGAACGGGTCCGAGAGGACGAGGTCCGCGGTCCCGACGTCACTGCGAATCTGCGAGCCGGGGCGCGTTCACTCGACTCGAGCGGCGGCGCGTTTCGCAGCGACTGCAGGGTGTGCCTCACCGAAGTTAGAGGCCGAGCGGACTCCACCCGAGGGCGCGTTCCGTTTTCCGGTACGCCCGCGATGAGACGCCCGACACAGTGGAATCCCTGCTCAGCGACCCGTCGACGAGGAGTTCCGAAAACCGGAACAGTCATTCGCATTGGCGGCCCGCGGTGGTCTTTCATCGATTCACACCGCTGCCGATCGATCCACGGGGGTCAATTGATGAACGCCGGTCAGCTCCACCCGCGCGACGCCATCGCCGTTGTGGGAATGGCGTGCCGAGCACCCGGCGCTCGTGATCTCCAGGATTTCTGGCGACTGCTCCATTCCGGTGAGAGCGCCATCTCCGCCGTGCCGTCCGACCGCTGGGACGCCACGACCGCACCGCAGGACGCGCGGTTCGGCGGTTTCGTGGACGACGTCGCGGGTTTCGACGCCGAGTTCTTCGGGATCTCTCCGCGCGAGGCCGCCGCGATGGACCCCCAGCAGCGCCTCGTCCTCGAACTGTCCTGGACGGCGCTGGAGGACGCGGGCATCGTGCCCGCGACGCTGAGCGGCAGGAACGTCGGTGTGTTCGTCGGCGCGCTGCGCGACGACTACGCGATCCTGAGCCACGCGGACGAGGACACCATCTCCGGCACCACCATGACCGGGACCCAGCGGGCCGTCATCGCCAACCGCGTCTCCTACGCCCTGGGCCTGCGCGGTCCGAGCATGACCGTCGACACCGCCCAGTCGTCCTCCCTGGTCGCGACGCACCTGGCCGCGACCAGCGTGCGCTCCGGCGAGTCCGAGCTGGCGATCGTCGCCGGTGTGAACCTGAACCTGCTGCGCGCCGGTGCCGTCACCGCGTCGCGCTTCGGCGGGCTGTCCGACGACGGCCGGTGCTTCACCTTCGACGAGCGGGCCAACGGCTTCGTCCGCGGGGAGGGTGCCGGGGTGGTCGTGCTCAAGCCGCTGGAGCGTGCGCTCGCGGACGGCGACCCGGTGCACTGCGTGCTCCTGGGTGGCGCGGTCAACAACGACGGGTCCACCGACGGCCTCACCGTGCCGAGTGCCGAGGCTCAAGCCGAGGTCGTGCGAGCCGCCTGCGCCGACGCCGGCGTGGCGCCCGGCGACCTCCAGTACGTCGAGCTGCACGGTTCCGGCACTCCGGTCGGTGACCCGCTGGAGGCGGCGGCGCTGGGCGCGGTCCGCGCGGGAGCCGAGCCCCTGCCCGTCGGTTCGGTCAAGACCAACATCGGTCACCTCGAAGGCGCCGGCGGGATCCTCGGTCTCATCAAGACCGCCCTGAGCGTGGAACACGGCGTGATCCCGCGCAGCCTGAACCACGACCGGCCCAACCCGGACATCCCGCTCACCGAACTGGGCCTGCGGGTGGTCACCTCCACCGAACCCTGGCCGGAGAGCGACACCCGCCTGGCCGGCGTCAGCTCGTTCGGCATGGGCGGGACGAACTGCCACGTCGTGCTCGCCTCAGCGCCTGCGGCCGTTTCGCCGCAGCCCTCCGCCGAGCAGGTCAGCGCCGAGCAGGTCAGCGCCGTGCCGGTCAGCGCCGAGCAGCCCGCCGCCGAGCAGGTCGGCGCCGTGCCGGTTCTGCTGTCGGGCCGCACCGAGCAGGCTCTGCACGCCCAGGCCGCCCAGCTCGCCGCCCACCTCGACGCCGCGCCGGACGTCGACCTCGCCGACCTCGCCCACGCGACCGTCACCACCCGGACGCCCTTCCGGCACCGCGCCGTCACGGTCGCCGCCACCCGCGAGGACCTGCTGCGGTCGCTGCACGCGGTCGCGGACGGACTGCCCGACGGGCGCACCGTCCAGGGCCAGGCCCGCACACCCGGCAAGACCGTCTTCGTCTTCCCCGGCCAGGGCTCTCAGTGGATCGGCATGGCGGCCGCGCTCCTGGAGTCCTCCCCCGTCTTCCGCGACCGGATCGACGAGTGCGCGCGGGCGCTGGCCCCCTTCACCGACTGGTCGCTGCACGACGTGCTGAAGGACGGTGAAGGGCTCGACCGCGTCGACGTGGTCCAGCCCGCTCTCTTCGCGGTCATGGTGTCGCTGGCCGCCCTGTGGCAGTCCCTCGGCGTGCGTCCCGACGCGGTCGTCGGCCACTCCCAGGGTGAGATCGCGGCTGCCTGCGTGGCGGGTGCGCTCACCCTCGAGGACGCGGCCAAGGTCGTGGCCCTGCGGTCCCGCGCCCTCCAGGTGCTCGCCGGTACCGGCACGATGGCCGTGGTGGCGCTGTCCGAGGCGGAGGTCCGCTCCCGGCTGACGGAACGGCTCGAGGTCGCCGCGATCAACAGCCCGACCTCCACCGTCGTGTGCGGCCCCATCGAGGACGTCGAGTCGTTCGTGGCCCTGTGCCAGAACGAGGGTGGCCGGGCGCGTCGCATCGCCGTCGACTACGCCTCCCACTGCGCCGCCGTCGAAGCCGTGCGCGAGCAACTGCTGACCGACCTGGGCGACATCACCGCCAGGGAACCGGACATCGCGTTCTACTCCACCGTCACCGGCGAACCGGTCTCGCGGCCGCTCGACCCCGGCTACTGGTACGACAACCTGCGTCAGGCCGTTCTCCTGGCCCCCACCGTCGCGACCCTGCTCGACGGAGGTCACTCCGTCTTCGTGGAGATCAGCCCGCACCCGGTCCTCACCGGCGCGGTCGCGGAAACCGCCGAAGCGGCCGGCGCCGACCCGGTCGTCGTCGAGACCCTGCGGCGCGACGACGGTGACTGGGCGCGCGTGCTGAGCTCCGCGGCTTCGTTGCACACCAGCGGAGTCGCCGTCGACTGGCACCAGGCCCTCTCCCCCAGGACCTGCGCGCGACTGCGGCTGCCCACGTACCCGTTCCAGCGGCGGCCGTTCTGGCTTCCGGCCACCGGTGCCCGTCCGGCACCGGCAGTTCCCGCGGCGGTCGTCGTCGAGCAGGAGGAGAGCGTTGCGCAGACGCCCTCGGCGAACGGGCGGCAACTGCTCCGGCTCGTCCTGGCGCACACCGCGATCGTGCTCGGACACGCCGACGCCGCCGCCGTCGACCCGGACCTCACCTTCAAGGGGATGGGTCTGGACTCGCGCATGGCCGTCGAGCTGCGCGGCCGGCTCAACGACGCCACCGGCGCGAAGCTGCCCTCCGGGGCGGTCTACGACCACCCCAGCCCGTCCCGGCTGGCCGAGGCGCTGCGCGTCCGGCTCGGCGGTGACACCGCTCCCGCCGCCATCACGGCTCCCGACGCCGGCAACGCCCAGGACGACGACCCGATCGCGATCGTCGCGATGGCGTGCAGGCTGCCTGGCGCCGACTCCCCGGAACAGCTGTGGCAGCTGCTCGTCGAGGGAGCCGACCTGACGAGCGAGCTCCCCGGCAACCGCGGCTGGGACCTGGACCACCCGGTGCGGATCGCCACCGCACGCGGCGGCTTCCTGCACGGCGCCGGCGACTTCGACGCCGACCTGTTCGGCATCTCACCGCGTGAAGCGGCCGCGATGGACCCCCAGCAGCGCCTGCTGCTGGAACTGGCCTGGGAGGTCTTCGAACGCGCGGGCCTCGACGCGTCGTCGTTGCGCGGCAGCCGGACCGGTGTCTTCGCCGGAATGATGGCGCAGGACTACGGGCCCCGCATGCACGCGCCGTCTGAGGAACTCGCCGGTCACCTGCTGACGGGCGGGGCCGCGAGCGTGGCCTCTGGCCGCATCTCCTACGCGTTCGGGCTGCGCGGGCCCGCCATCACGCTGGACACCGCGTGCTCCTCGTCGCTGGTGGCGGTGCACACGGCCGCGCGGTCGATCCAGGCAGGCGAGTGCACGCTCGCCCTCGCCGGTGGCGCGACGGTCATGGCCACCCCCGGCATGTTCGTGGAGTTCGAGAAGCAGGGCGGGCTCGCGCCGGACGGCCGCTGCAAGCCCTTCTCCGCGAACGCCGACGGCACCGCCTGGGGTGAGGGCGCCGGCCTGGTGCTGCTGGAGCGGCTGTCCGACGCCCGGCGCAACGGGCACCCGGTGCTCGCGGTGCTGCGTGGCAGCGCCATCAACTCCGACGGCGCCAGCAACGGACTCACCGCGCCCAACGGCCGCGCGCAGGTCGAGGTCGTGCAGGAGGCGTTGTTCTCCGCCGGGCTCACCGCCCACGACGTCGACGTTGTCGAGGCCCACGGCACCGGCACGGTGCTGGGTGATCCCATCGAGGCGCAGGCGCTGCTGGAGACCTACGGCAGCGCCCGGTCCTCCGAGAACCCGGTGTGGCTGGGCTCGTTGAAGTCCAACATCGGCCACGCCCAGGCGGCGGCCGGCGTCGCCGGCATGATCAAGATGGTGCTGGCCCTGCGCAACGAGACGCTCCCGCGCACGCTGCACGCAGCCGAACCGACCACGCACGTCGACTGGTCGGCCGGGTCGCTGCGGCTCCTCGGCGAGACGACGGCATGGCCCGCCGGTGGATCACCGCGTCGTGCGGCTGTCTCGGCGTTCGGCATCAGCGGCACCAATGCCCACGTCATCATCGAGGAAGCAGGCGCCACACCCGCGTTGTCCGAAGTGGACGTCCCGGCGGTGACCGCCTGGCCGTTGTCCGGCGCGACCGCCGCCGCCCTGCGGGCCCAGGCGACGCAGCTGCACGAGTTCGCGAGCAGTCGTGCCGACGTCTCCCCCGCACTCATCGGCGCGGCACTGGACCACAGCAGGACGGCGCTGCGGGAACGCGCCGTCGTTCTGGGCGAGGACCGCACCGAGGTGCTGTCGGCCCTCTCGGCACTCGGCGCCGGCCGGTCGGCGGAAGGCGTCGTGCGCGGTCACACGACGACCGGCGGCACCGCGTTCCTGTTCTCCGGGCAGGGAAGCCAGCGGATCGGCATGGGGGTCGCGCTGGCGCAGGCGTACCCGGTGTTCGCCGAGGCCCTGACGGAGTGCTTCTCCCACCTCGACCCGGAGCTGCCGCGGATCATCGCGGAGGACCCGGACCGGCTGAGCCACACGGAGTTCGCGCAGCCCGCGCTGTTCGCCGTCGAGGTGGCGTTGCACCGCCTGCTGGCCGACTGGGGAGTGACCCCCGACTTCCTCGCCGGCCACTCGATCGGCGAGATCGCCGCGGCGCACGTCGCCGGAGTGCTGTCCCTGCCGGACGCCTGCCGGCTGGTGACCGCACGCGGCCGCCTCATGCAGGCACTGCCCGCCGGTGGCGTCATGGTCGCGGTCCGTGCCGCGGAGGCCGACGTCGCTCCACTGCTCGACGGCGACGTGGCGATCGCGGCGATCAACGGCCCTGAGTCGCTGGTGCTGTCCGGCGCCGAGGACGCGGTTCTGGCCGTGGCGCGGCACTTCGGTTCGCCCAAGCGCCTGGCCGTGAGCCACGCGTTCCACTCCCCGCTGATGCAGCCGATGCTCGACGAGTTCCGGCGCGTGGCGGAGGAGCTGACCTACTCCCCCGCACGCGTCGCGGTGGTGTCGACGGTGACCGGTCAGCTGATCACCGGAGACGACCTGCGCTCGGCGGAGTACTGGGTGCGGCACGCCGCGAACGCGGTGCGCTTCCACGACGCCGTCACGACCCTCGCCGCCGAAGGCGTTCGCACGTTCCTGGAACTGGGTCCTGACGCGGTGCTCACCGCGCTCGGTTCCGCGGGTCTGGCTTCGGCGGACGACTGCCTGTTCGCGCCGTTGCTGCGCCGCGACCGCCCGGAAGCCCTCACCGCCGTCACGGCGGTCGCCTCCGCTCACGTCCGCGGCCTCGCGGTGGACTGGGCACGCGTGGGTGGCGTCGCGCGGACACCGATGATCGACCTGCCGACGTATCCGTTCCAGCGCGAGCGCTACTGGGCGGAGGCGGTGCGGCAGAACGCCGCCGCACCCGCAACGAACGACTGGCGCTACCGGGTGGCCTGGAACCCCGTCCCGGCCGTCTCCGCCGCCCGGCCCGCCGGCACCTGGCTGGTCGTGGCCCACCCCGAGCACGGCCAGGCCTGGGTGCGCGCACTGACCTCCGGTCTGATCGACTCCGGCGCGCGGGTGCACCAACTGCTGGCCGACGACCACCACGACCTCGCCGCACGACTGTCCGCGGTCGGTCGCGTCAACGGGATCGTCTCCCTGCTCGGCCTGGCCGAACACCAGGAGTCGGGCGTCTCCACCGGGCTCAGCTCGACGCTGGCGCTCCTCACCGCGACCGGCGACCTGGGCATTCCCGTCTGGCTGCTCACCGAGCAGGCGGTGGGCACCTCCGCCGGCGACCCGGTGCGCAACCCCGTGCAGGCGCAGGTGTGGGGCCTCGGCCAGGTGGCGGCACTGGAACAACCCGGGTCGTGGGGCGGTCTCGTCGACCTGCCCTCCACCCCCGGTGCCCGTGCGGTCGACCGCCTGCTCGGCGTGCTGGCCGATCCGGCCGGCGAGGACCAGTTCGCGGTGCGCGACGAGGACGTGCTGGTGCGACGGGTCGTTCCCGCGCCTGCGGCACGCCGGAACCCCGCCCGCCGCTGGCGCCCCGAGGGCACCGTCCTCATCACCGGCGGCACCGGCGCGCTGGGTGCGCACCTGACCCGCTGGCTGGCGGCCGAAGGTGCCGAGCACGTCGTGCTGGCCAGCAGGCGAGGTGCGGCGCAGGAAGAACTGCACGCGGACCTCGCCGCGCAGGGCGTCCGCCTGACGTCCGCGGCGTGCGACGTCACGGACAGCACCGCCGTCGGGGAGCTGGTCTCCTCACTCGCGGCTCAGGGCCAGCCGGTGCACACCGTGGTGCACGCGGCCGGGGTCAACGTGACCCGGCCGTTGACCGAGACGTCCGGCCAGGACCTCACCACTGTGCTCGCGGCCAAGGTCACCGGCGCCCAGGTGGTGGAGGACCTGCTCGTCACCGGTCAGGTCGAGGAAGCGGTCTTGTTCTCCTCCGCAGCCGGAGTGTGGGGCGGCAACGGCCAGGGTGCGTACGCCGCGGCCAACGCCTGCCTCGACGCGCTGGCGGATCGCCTGCGCGCCGACGGCCACCGCGTGACGTCCGTCGCGTGGGGCATGTGGGCCGGCGACGGCATGGGCGCGGACGACACGCTCGCGACCAAGCTCAGCCGTTCCGGAATGCGCGCGCTGGCACCGGAACTGGCTCTGCGGGCCCTGCACGAGGCCCTCTCCGCCGGTGAGTCGGCGCTCACCGTGGCGGACCTCGACCGCGACAAGTTCGCGTCGCTGTTCTCCTCGGCCCGCGAGCGCCACCTCTTCGACGAGTTCGTGGTCGTGTCCGAAGTGGACGGCTCGGGTGACGTGACCTTGCGCGACGAGTTGGCGGCCCTGCCCGCGGACAAGCGCCGCAGTCGCCTGCTGGACCTGGTGAAGAGCGAGGCCGCGGCCGTCCGGGGCCAGAGCGACCCGGAGTCGATCCCGTCCGACCAGGCGTTGCGGGACCTCGGTTTCGACTCCCTCATGTCCGTCGAGCTGCGCACCAGGCTCGCGACCGCGACCGGCCTGACCCTGTCCAGGACGCTCGTGTTCGAACATCCGGACGCCGAGGCGCTCGCCCGCCACCTGCACGACGAGCTGCGCGACGAGGACGAGGACGTCCTGGCGGTGCTGGACCGGCTCGAGCCGGCGATGACCGCTGATCCAGACCTCGTGCCGGACGTCATCAAGCACCTGCAGGAACTGCTCGTCCGTCTCGGCGGGCGGGAGGCCACGTCGCCCGGCCTCGAACTCGACGTCGCCACCGACGAGGAGCTCTTCGACCTCATCGACGGTGAACTGCGGTTCGACCCCCCGACGACCGGCCGGACGTCCGACGAGGACACCGGCGGCCTCTGATCTCACCCTCGCGGGACTGGACGTCCCCGGATCAGACAGGAGACCGGGCGGGAAGGCCGTCTGCACAACGGCCTTCCCGCGCCTTCGCACCGCCGTGGGTCCGACTACCGCACGCCGACACCCGTGAGTGCGTCAGTCGCCGCGGGCGTACGTGACCACGCCTCACCCCTCACCGGATGCGGCCGGAGGGCACGCCGTCGAATGTCGCGACGTGGATCCGACGCCATGGGCGGCGACTTTGGTCCTGACGTTGTCGGCGCTGGGGTGATCGAGGCCGGTGAGCAGTTCGAGGGCCTTGTGCCACGACCGGAAGGCCTTGGTGCTGTCGCCCATGTAGTGCTGGACGTCGCCGAGGTGCTCGAGTGCTTCCGCTTCGCCGAACTGGTCGCCCAGCTCCCGGTGCACCTCCAGCGCCTGCTCGTAGCAGACGACGGCCGGGGCGTGCTGGCCGAGGTGGTGGTGGATGTGGCCGAGGCTGTCCAGTGCCAGGCCCTGACCGGCCCGGTCGTTGTGCTCTCGCAGGAGGACGAGGGCTCTTTCGCAGTAGGCCAGGGCCAGGTCGTGGTCGCGGAGCAGCGTGAGGTGCCAGCCGATCGCGTTGTAGCACCTGGCCTGTCCGAGCCGGTGGCCGGTTTCGCGGTACAGGTCAAGGGCTTGGTGGTCGTGTCGGAGAGCCTGCTTCGGGTCGCCCCACCGCTCCCACATGATGGACAAGGTGTTGTGGATGTGCGCCTGTTCGGTGCGGTCACCGGCTTGGACGGCGAGGTCCAGGCCACGGTGGAGCTGGTTGTCGGCGTCGTCGAACCGGTACAACCGCGTGTACGCGCGGCCGAGCTGGCAGTGGGCGCGCGCCTCCATGACCCGATCGGCCAATCGAGCCGCGGCCGCGATCGCGGTCCGCCAGATCACCAACCCGTCGTGCCAGTGCCCCCGGCGGTCCAGGAAGACCGCGATCGCCTGGGCGAGTTGTCCGACCTGTGCCTCCCGGCCGGTGGTGGCGTGTTCGATGATGTTGAGCAGGACGGCGCGTTCGCTGGTGAACCAGTCGAGTGCGCGCTGGTAGTCGGTGAACTGCTCCGGCACGGTTCCCCCGGCCGGTGGGGCCGGTTCGGTGTGGTCCGTGGCGGGGTCCAGCACCTGGTTGGCGTTGCACGCCGTGTGCAGGTAGTGGTCGAAGATCCGGCCGACGGCGGCCCGGCGGTCCGGTTCGGGTTCGGTGGACCGGGCCAGGTGTGCGGCGTAGTCACGCATCAGGTCGTGCCAGGTGTGCCGATCGGGATGACGCTTGGCGATGAGGCTCGCCGAGGTCAGTTCGAGCAGCGACGCCCGCGCTTCCGGGAGGGAGACGGCGGCGAGGCTGGCTGCGGCCGCGACGGTGACGTCCGGGCCGGGGTGGAGGCTGAGGAGCCGGAACAGCCGGGCCGCCGGTGGGGTCAGTGCCTGGTAGGACCAGGAGAACGCTGCCCGGACGTCGGCCTGTGGGTCGCCGTCCTCGAAGACGTCCGACCGGCCCGGTGCGCCGGCCAGTTCCCAGACCACGGCCGCCAGCGGCAGCTCCGGGTCCATCGCCGCGCGGGCGGCGACCACGGCCAGTGCCAGTGGTAGCCGCGCGCAGCGGCCGACGATCTCGTCGACCGCTGCGGGCTCGGCGGTGACCCGGTCGAGGCCGAGCCGATCAGTCAGCGCGTCCTGGGCCTCCGAGGTGGTGAACAGGTCGAGCGTGAGCGGGTGCGCTCCCTCGGCGGCAACCAGGCTGGAGAGCCGGTTGCGACTGGTGATCAGGACCAGACAGCCGGGGGCGGCCGGCAGCAGCGGACGTACCTGGACGGCGTCGCGGGCGTTGTCCAGCACGATCAACATGCGCTTGTCGGCGAGCAGACTGCGGTACAGCGCTGTCTGGGCGTCCAGATCGGCGGGAATGCGGCTCGGCGGCACCTCCAGGGCGTCGAGGAAACGGCGGACCGCCTCGGCCGGGTCCACCGCCCGGCCGCCGGGGTCGAAGCCACGCAGGTCCACGTACAACTGCCCGTCACGGAACCGGCCGGCCACCCGGTGCGCCCAGCACACGGCCAACGTGGTCTTGCCGACCCCCGCCGTGCCACTGATGGCGACGATCACCACCGTGCCCGCGCGGGCAGTCGTCTCGGCCAGGGCGTCCAGCGTCGTCAGCTCGCGGGCGCGACCCGTGAAGTGGCGCACCGCCAACGGAAGCTGTCGGGGAACCGGCATCCCGCCAGGGTGGTCGGCACCGCCGCCGTGGGGATTCACTGGTGCGGCGGACTTCTCGCCGAAGGCGTACTCCAGCAGGGTGTACCGGGGGCGCCAGTGCTCTTCGATGCCGGTTGCCACCGACAGCCGGTCCAGTCGGCCGTTCTCGTCGGCGTACCGGTGGCAGTTGGTGACCAAGCCCTTGACCAGTTCCCAGTCTGGAAGTCGCCGAACCTGGCCGTTCAGCACCGTCGCGAGCTGGCTCCTGCCCCGGCCGAGCTGCACCTCCAGGACCCGCAGACTCGGTCCGCCTGCCTGCGTCCGCAGACGCCGAAGATCATCACACAATCGCCGCAGGAGCTGCGGGGCGAAGTCAGTGGCCAACTCGGGGCCTCCGGTGTGTCCGCCGCCGTCCGCCCTTTCCCGCGGACAGCGCGCATTCACCTGCGCCGCACTGTTCGAGTGCCCGTAGCTGTCCGACATTCACGAAAGTGAGCGTACCGACGGATGATGATAATTCACTGATGTTGCGCCGATGAGAGGAACGCGATCATGCCGCCGACCTACTGCATCGCTATCGGCCACTCCCGTTTTCGTTCGGCCTGCGAACCGCGTCCGGGTATCCCGTGAACCATTCAGAGTGAACGCGGCACGCCGAACGGCGTAACCCGGGTGTTGGCCGGAATTTGCGGTGAGAAGGAGCAGCCTATGCGGTTCCGCATTCCTGGCCCACCGGAGGTCATCAGCGCGGTCGACCGACCGTCGTTCGCGCCTCGACAGAGGATGATCCTCTCCGGGTCGTCACTCGAACCCGACCGCGTGGTGTCCGTCGAACGTCCGGTGGACGCCGTCTGGGTACCGCGTCGGCGATGGTCCCCGTGCTCCACCGCCCGCTGACGGACCACGACCAACGGGGCCTCGCGCCTGTCGAGCGACCACGGGATCGTCCGCCACGACGCGGACCCTCCACCTCGCGTCCATCACGTCGAAATGGCTTCGTGTCATGCATTTCAGGATCCTCGGTTCGCTCGACGTCTCCCTCGGCCAAATTTCTTTGCAGTTTCCGAACGGCCGCCAGCGAACCGTGTTGGCGATGCTCCTCATGCAGGAAGGAAACCTCGTATCGCTCGACCGGATCACCGAGGGGATATGGGGAGAGGATCCACCCGTCACCGCCAAGGGACAGATCCACACCTGCATCTCCGCTTTGCGGCGTGAGCTGCGAAAATTCGGTGACGACCATGCGATCGCCACCAGCCTGATGGGCTACACGATCCATCTTCCCGCCGGTTCGCTCGACTCCACCGCGTTCCGCCGGATGGTCAGTTCCGGCCGAGAGCTGGCTGCCGCCGGGAAGATCAGGGACGCGGCAGCTGAGCTGCGTGCCGCGCTCGCGCTCTGGCGCGGCCCGGCGGTGGCCGCGGACGTCGAGAGCGCGGTGGTCAGAACAATGGCGATCCGGCTTGAAGAAGAACAGATCAGGACCACCGAGGAGTGCATCGAGCTGGAGTTCGAACTCGACAGGCATCACGAGCTCGTGGCCGAGTTGAGTGAGCTCGTCCGGGCTCACCCGCTGCGCGAGTCACTGAGAGCGCTCCACATGGTCGCCCTGCACCGGTCTGACCGGCAAGCGGACGCCCTTGAGTCGTTCCAAGAAATCAGGGACACCCTCAGGGAAGAACTCGGACTGGAGCCATCCGACCGGCTGCACAGGCTGCACAAGTCCTTCCTGAGACGGGTCGATCCGCTGTCGGTCACACCCCGGACTGCTTCTGGACCGAGAACCACCGGCAACTTTCCCGCCATCGTCCCCCGGCAGCTCCCGCCGACTGTCGCCGACTTCACCGGCCGGGAGGAAGTGGTCGACGCCATCGTCGCGAGGCTTTCCGGATCGGGTTCCGCGGAAGGCAGGCGATACATGCCTGTCGTGTGCCTCAACGGCAACGGAGGCGTCGGCAAGACGACCCTGGCCCTTCACGTGGCGCACGCCGTCCACCACCTGTACGACGAAGGCGCGATCTTCGTTCAGCTCCCCGGCGGCGACGGCCATCGCAGCGACCCGCTGGACGTGCTGGCCAAGCTGCTCGGCTCACTCGGCTTCCACCCCGCGGCACTTCCTGAGGACCTCGAACACCGGAAGGCCGTCTACCGCAGTTGGCTCGGCGACCGCAAGGTCCTGCTCCTGCTCGACGACGCCGACAGCGCGGCCATCGTCACGACGCTGATGCCGGGAAACGCCAACTGCTGTGTGATCGTCACGAGTCGCTACCCCCTCACCAGCCTGCCCGGCGCCGTGCACGTTCACGTCGAGAACCTGGATGAGGCGGCCTGCGTCGAACTGCTCGGCAAGATGGTCCGCCCCGAGCGCGTGGCCGCCGAGTCCGACATGGCACTCGAACTGGTCAGGCTGTGCGAGTGCCTGCCACTTGCCGTCCGGATCGTGGCCGCCAAGCTCGTGAAGTGGCCGCACTGGAGCATCAGGCAGATGGTCTCCCGCCTGAAGGACGAAACCCGGCGACTTGACGAGCTGACCCTCGGCGACATGAGCGTCCGGGCGACGATCGCTTCCTCCTGCAGCGGCCTCAGCCGGGGTGCGCGGCAGCTGTTCACCAGGCTCGGGCTCCTCGGCCCGGTGGACTTCGCGTCCTGGGTGTGCGCTCCGTTGCTCGATGCCGACGGTGATTCCGCGGCCGACCTCCTCGACGAGCTCGCCGCGGCTCGCCTCGTCGAGGTGAAGGCGGACGACACGGGCCGATACCGGTTCCGGCTGCACGCCCTGGTGCGCATCTTCTCCCTGGAGCGGCTGGCCGTGGACGAGGTGCCGAGCGAGCGCCGTGCCGCGCTGTCCCGGCTGTCGCACTGCTGGCTCTCTCTGGCCGTCGACGCTCACCGCCGCGTCCACGGCAGTGACGGGCCACGCTGTGCCGCGCGGTCGTGGACGCTGCCGGCCGGTGTGCGCGATCAACTCCTGGTGGACCCGCTCGGCTGGCTCCGGCTGGAGAGCGCGGCACTGGTTCTCGCCGTGTCGCAAGCAGCTCATCTCGGGCTGGACGAGGTGTGCTGGGGGCTGGCTGTCGCCCTGGTCGCGCTGTTCGAGTCCGATCACCGGGTCGAGGACTGGCTGTACACGCACGAGACAGCGCTCGACGCCGTCAGACGGACGGGCAACGAGCGCGGTGAGGCCGCGTTGCTGTACTCGCTGGGGATGATGACCCTCAACGGCGGCGTGAAAGACGCGACGTCCACTTTGGAGTCCTCCCTCCGCCTCTACGAGGGACTCGGCGATGTGCCCGGCCGAGCACGGGCTCTCGGTGCGCTCGCGTTCGCTGACCGAATGGCCGGTCGGTTCGACCGGGCACTGCTGGGCTACCGGCGGGCTCTGGCCGACCACCGGTCTGCCGGTGACCAGGTGGGCGAGGTCGACGTGCTGGGCGACATGGCGCAGATCCACATGGACAGGGGACTCTGGGACGACGCCAGGCTGCTCCTCGACCAGGCGGTTGCCAAGAGCGCCACGCAGGCGCCGCGCACAGCCGCACGGGTCGAGCACCGGCTCGGCACCTTCCACCTCCGCACGGGGAACTGGCGGGACGCCGAGGAGTCGTTCGTCAGGGTGCTGGCACGGGCGCGGGAATGCGGTGACACGGTGGGCGAGGCGCACGCGTCGGCCGCTCTCGGCTCACTCATGACTCGCCGTGGGCACCACGAGTCCGCGCAGGCCGCCCTGTCTGCCGCGCTCACGCTGTCGCGTGGCACGGCCGGCGGTCTCGACAGTGCACGGGTGCTGCTGTCATTCGTCGAGTTCTGCGTTGTCGTCGGCGACTGGGACCGCGCCGCCTCCCTGATCGGCGAGGCGCTGACGACCTTCGGTGAGACCGGTCCGGCTCCGGTGCTCCGTGCCAGGTTCCTCGAGTTCAAGGCCCACGTGGAGACGGGTCTGGGACATCCACGGGCCGCGGAGGCAGCCCGTGGCGAGGCCTTTGACATCACCCGGCGGTACGGCTCCGGCATCGCGCCGGACCTTCAGGGCGGCTATCGACTGCGCAGCGGCGCCTCGTGGGACTGGCTTTGAGCGTCCGGCAGCCCGCTCCTCCCGGACCCCGCGCTGATCGCCGGCCAGCCGATGGGGTTGTCGACGCCGGCCGGAACCGCCGCGCAGACGACGTAACGGCGCGGCGTCGTCGCTGACGGGTGTGCCGGTAGCACGGCCATGCACCGCGCGTGAGCTTGCTCCGGCGTCCGGACGGAGTCAGCGGCCTCGACGTACGCCACCAGCGGTTCATCGGCCACCTGCGCGAAAATACGCGCCCCGGCCGGTGCGAACGCGTCATCGAGGAGTCGCTGGACCTCAGCCAGGTCGACCCACTGGACATCGGTCTTGACCCAGGTCGAGTCCCGGCGGACCGGCTCCAGCCGAAGGGCGTCGACGATGCCCTCGTGATCGAGGTCGCCACCGGATGCCGCCACCAGGAGACGCTCGACGGCCTGCAGCAACGACGTCAGGTGTTCCACCGGCACCCGGCCGAGGTCGGAACTCCAGCCACACAGCTCCACCTCGTCGTCCAACTTGGAGACGTCGAACCGGACGGGTGTCGCCAGGCGGAATGGCATGGGGTGGTGACGCAGCCGGGTCCGGCTCAGCAAGGCGGTCAGGTGCTCCGGTGACGGTGGACGTTCCTCCACAGCCACACCGCTTTCGACGACACTGCAGTTGTAGATGGCGTCGAAGCAGAAGAAAACACCGCGTTCGTGCGCTATCCCGTCGCCGATCTCTGCGAGCTCATAGGCATCGTAAACGCCGTGCATGCACCCCTTCAGCATGCCACCCCACGCGTTTCTCACCACTTGGTCGAAGCTCGCGAAGCCGACGTCGATGGCGGCGATTCCTGTTTGGGCGAGCGTGCCGACGTAGTCGTAGAGGTGGCGCTCAAAACGGTTCGAGGGCATCACCGGGAACACTATCTCGCGATAGCCGGTGCGCACGGAAAGCACGGCGCACACCGCGGCAAGCACGACACTGGACCGGCTGGTTCGCGTGCGTGCGCTCACGCTCCGCGCGGCCAGTGCGGCGGCCGGTGACGACATGGAGACGCCCACCGTGTCGTCAGCGTTCGCCTGCGCGAGTTCGGGCCGCGCGGAAGGCGTCAGGTAGAGAGGTGAGGGCATCACGGCGAGCTTGCCGCTCCAGTACTCCAGCGTTCTGCGACGTTTCGCGCGTTCACGCTCGGAGCGTTCGAGTTCCGCCTGGTCCAGCGGATGATGGCGAGGCGGTCCCACGACCCGGGCCGCGGGATCGCTGATGAGTTCAGCCAGCTCACGCTGGAGGATCTGCGCGCCGGCCCTGTCCACCGCCATGTGCGAGAACTCGACGAGGACCGCCCGCACCACGTCAGCGCTGGTGGCCAGGGCGACTCGCAGCTGGTGGCCGGCCAGCCGCTCCCCCGCGGGCCGGTGCGGAGTTGTGCTCGCCAAGTGCTCGGCGAGCTCGGCCTCGACGTCAGACTGGTCGGCTCGGTCGTCGTCCAGCGAACAGATGTCGACCATCACCGTGCCGGCGGAGGAGACGCGCTGACATGGCGGCGGTCCGGTGACGAAGGACGTCCGCAGCACCTCATGGCGGGCGATCAGGAGCGCAAGACCGTCGGTGACGTCTTCCACGCTCGCCGTCTCACTCAAGCTGACCGCACACGTCACGACAGGGTACGGCTGGCCCTCTCGCGACTCGAAATCTTTGATCCACTTCAGAATGTTGATCTGGCCTGTGGTCAGCGGCCCCTGCCGGGTGGTCTCGGCGGAGAAATGCACGGGCACCGACGATCGCAGGGTGAGTTTGACGGCTGACATATCACTTCCCAGGCGCGTTCACGAAGTGCAAGAATTGATGATTTTGCCATCTGGTTCAACCAGTTCTAGCGCAGGCGTCTGCCGTGGTCAACAAAGGAGAGACATACCTTGACGTCATGCCCGGGGCACGATTACGTCTTCGCGTATGGCTGATGTGGCCACCCTTCCGAGAGGAGCGGCCCAGTGCCCGTCAACAAGGGGGCCGAACCGCTCGGGTTCCTGATGAGGAATCCCCAGTTCGGGATGTTGCTGGTCGTCAACCTGGTCTCGTCGTTGGTGGGAGCGGGCGTGGGCATCGCCTTGAGCGTCCACCTCTACCAACTCACCGGCTCGCCGATCTGGACGGCCTTGCTCGCGGCCACCCCGACCGTGGCCGGGGTGGCCTTCGGGCACCTGGCCGGGACGGTCACAGATCGCTGGGGCACACCCCTGCGGATCATGCGGATCGCACTCTTCCTGCGGGTGCTGGTACTGCTGACCGTCTTCGCGGTCGCCGACTCGCCGATCGGCCTCCTCTGCGCGGTGTTCGCCCAGGCTGCCATCCAGCAGCTCTACATCCCGGCCGAGCAGGTCCTCATCGCCGACTACGTCACCGCCGAGGACCTGGTCGAGGCCAACGGCCTGAACTCGTTCGCCTCCAACGCCACCAGGCTGGTGGGGCCCGCGCTCGGCGGGTTCACGATGGGATGGGCCGGCTTCCGCTGGACGGTCATCGGGGTGACGGCGCTGATGCTGCTGTCCACACTGCTCAGCCTGCTCCTGCGGGGATCAGGGCGGAAGACGCCGACCGCCGGCGACGCGCCGGAGGAAGGCACGGGAAGCACGGAAGGCGACGGCGACGGGTACCTGGCGATCGTCCGGCGCAGCCGTCGCGTCCGGGGCCTGGTGCTCCTGCAAGTCCTCGACGCGATCAGGGAGGCGCCGCTGTCCTCCCTGTTCCCGGTGCTCATGCTGGGCGTGATCGGTGCCACCTCCGGGCAGATGGGCCTGGTCAACAGCTTGTTCGCGGTCTCGGCCCTGATCGCGGGCCCGATGATCGGCACGGTGGTCCGCCGGCTGGGGTACCGCCTTCCCGTCCTGCTCGGCGCCGCCGTCTCCAACGCCGCGATCGTGGTGCTGATGATCTGGCCGTCGCTCCCGCTGGCGTTGATCGTCTTCGTCGTCTCCGGCCTTCCCTTCACCATCTCGTGGGTGGGCGGGCAGACCTGGCTGCTGCTCAGCACGCCGCTCTCGCTGCGCGGCCGGATCGTGGGCACGACCGGGGCCATCTACGCCGGGGTGTCGCTCGTCGCCATGCTCGCGAGCGGCGTGCTGGCGGAGTGGTTCGGCCCGCGGTGGGTCATCGGCGTGGGGGCCTCCATCGCGCTGATAGGCCTGATCGCCATCGCGGCACTGCTCGCCGAACGCCGGCAGCCGACCGGCACCGACCAGTCGGCACAGGCCACCTCCGTGATGTGACCACGACTCCCGGCCTCTGCCTGCCGGCGCACGTGCCGGCAGGCGGCCGCGGGCTCGATCGGCAACCCTTCACCCGGGTACCGCGGTTCGTGGTCCTGCCAGCAGGACAACACACTCACCGCGACGTTCCGCACCTCGCACCACGGCGTTGACAGTGGCGGATTTCGGCGGACAGCATTGCGCCATGGATATGTCGATTCCTGCGGCAGGACTCAAGTCCGCCTTGTTCTCCGATTCCGGAGTCAGCGATCAATCCCGCATCCGGTCGCTCATGGAAGACGTATTCCGACGCGCAGAAGACCCCCCGAACACCTTGGACGACCGGGTCAGCAACCTGTCCCAGGTCCTGTACCTGATGTACCTGGCGAGAGCCCGGAAGGCCACCCGCATAGCCGAGATAGGTTTCAGCATCGGCTTTTCGAGCATCGCCTTCCTGGAGAGCTCACCCGCCGCACAGGTCACGTCCTTCGAAATTCACGACGAGACACCGGCCAAGTCGGCGAAGGAGTTCATCGACTCCCGTTACCCAGGTCGCCACCAGCTGGTCTACGGAGACTCCACGCAGACGGTACCGGCCTTCCAAGCTCCCCCGACATCAGATGGTTTCGACCTCGTCTTCATCGACGGCGCCCACGAGTACCCGTCGGTGAAGGCGGACATCGCGAACGCCCGCCGGCTGGCCAAGCCGGGCGCCACGATCGTGGTCAACAGCATGACCCCCTGGTTCAAGTGGGGAATCGGCCCGACGACCGCGTGGGACGAGGCGGTCCAAGACGACGTCGTCACCCCGCTCGAGCACGTGTCCAACGCGGTCGCCGTCAGCCGGATTCGCGGGCCGATCGCACGTGCGTGGGCAGTCGGACAATTCCGGTAAGCGCACGCCCGGCACGTCGAAGCCGAAGTGTTGACAGCAAAAGATCGAGAAAGACAACATTGCCACATGGACATGTCGATGCCTTCAGCAGGACTCAAGTCCGCCCTTTTTCCCGATTCGGGAGCCAGCGACCGAGCACGCATCAACGCGCTCATGGAGGAAGTCTTCCAGTGCGCACAGGGGCCGGGAAACGCACTGGACGACGGAATCAGCTGCTTGGCCCAGGTCCTGTACCTCATGTACCTGGCGAGAGCCCGGAAGGCCACCTCCATAGCCGAGGTGGGTTTCAACATCGGCTATTCGAGCATCGCCTTCCTCGAAAGCTCCCCCCAGGCGAAGGTCACCTCCTTCGAAATCAACACCGAGGCCACCGTCAAGTCGGCGAAGGAGTTCATCGACTCCCGTTACCCGGATCGCCACCAGCTCGTCTACGGCGATTCCACGCAGACGGTCCCGGCCTTCCAGATGCCCCCGTCCTCGGATGGTTTCGACCTCGTCTTCATCGACGGGGGCCACGACTACCCGTGCGCGAAGGCGGACATCGCGAACGCCCGCCGGCTGGCCAAACCGGGCGCCACGATCGTGGTCGACGACCTGACCCCTTGGTTCAAGTGGGGAATCGGCCCGACGACCGCGTGGGACGAGGCGGTCCGCGACGACGTCGTCACCCCGCTCGAGTACATGTCCGACTCGGTCGCCGTCAGCCGAGTCGAGGGACCGGCCGAGCGCGCGTGGGCGGTTGGGCAATACCGGTGAGCGGCGCAGCGGCCGACCACGTCGAGGGTGTGCGGCGTCAACGCGCGATTTTGCCGGTGACGACGAACCCCAGCATCCGGGCGTACCAGCCGTATGCGTACCCGGTCTCCATCGTCGAGGCGCATGTCCCCGAGAACCGCGACTGGGTTCTCTCGAACTTCATACACCTGGCCTATGACGAACACCCGATGGAGTCCCCATCGCTGTGCTTCTACTCCTGCGATTTCGCAGCCAATCCGCACCTGCGCACGATCAGAGCCGACCGTGAGTGGATGCAGCGGTGGATCGGCCGCAGCTTCGCGCAGTTCGTGCACGCACAGCTCCTCGACGGTTGGTACGTGTACGCGTTCGTCGACGAGTTCTTCGTTCCGCGGCGACCGGCGCATGGGCGAAGTGCTCGTCATCATGACGTTCTCGTCCACGGATCAGACAGTGACGCGGAGATCGCGCACCTACTGGGTTATGACGAGGCGATTCGGTTCGACACGACCCAGATTTCCTGGACAGAGCTCGACGCCGCCTACGAGTCCTGTGCGAACGCGGACCACCCGTGGTCGCGAGCGTTCATCCTCTTCAAGTTCGACCCGCTGGCGTCCTACCGGTTCGATCCGCAGTTCGTGGTCGCCGAACTCGAGCTCTTCCTCGCTTCCGGGAACCCTGGCCGGGCCGCACAGGGGCTGATCATGCCGGACGACCGCCTGTACGGCGTGGCGGCGTTGGAGGCGTACCGGGACGAGCTCCTGGGCACGCCGCCCGATGACCCGGGGCTCGACCTGCACGCCCCGCGGGCGCTGTTCGAGCACAGCAGACTGATGTCCGAGCGGTTGCGCGCGTTGCTCGGCGATGACTTGTGGCAACGCCACGTCGCCGAGCGGTACAGCACGGTCCTCCGTTTCTATTCCGCTCTGCCCGTGGCGATGTTCGGCGCGAAGCACAAGAAAGACCATTCGGCACTAAGACGGCTGATGGCCGACTATCCCGAAATCATCGAGCGACAGATCAGCACGGTGACGGACGCACTGGACCGCAGAGCACGCTGACCCCGGGCATGCGACAAAGGAGGCTGACGATGCAGGCACGCAAAGTTCTTGAACAGGAGTTCCGCGTGGTGACTGGTCGCGAGCTGACGGACATGGCCGTGGACGTGTTCGGTCTCGGTCTCGACTCGCTGGGGATTCTTTCCTTGCTGGGAGGACTGCGGGAGGCCGGATACGACGTTTCCCTGGACGACCTCCTGTCCGCGGCCAGCATGAACGAGTTCGTGCTGACGATGACGGACGCCGCCGCGTGACCGGGGAGAAGCGATCATGATCACCTCTGGTGCGGACGGACGGGCAGCCCTGGCGACGGTCTTGGCAGACCGCGTCCGTCGTGGAGCGGCCGAGACGGCTTTGGTGGACAGCACCGGAACCGTCCTGTCCTACGCCGATCTCGGTGCCCTCGCCTGCACGTGCGATGAGTTCTTCGGTCAACGGCACGCGGAACGGGTCGTCATCGTCGGCGCGGCGTCGATCGAGGTCAGCGCGTTGATCGCGGCGTGCTTCTGGACGGGGCGGACCTTCATGGTCGTCGATGACCAGGAAAGCGACGCCGTGCGGCGGCAGCTCATCGACCAGTTCGGCGCCGACGTGGTCCTCCTGACCGGCTCATCCGCCCGCACCACACCCGCGAACCCGACGAACGAACCGGTCACCGTCACCGGGCGGGACCTGAGTGAGCTCGCCCGGCAATGGGACGACCACGCCGTGCTCGAACACAGCGACCGCATGGCGATGCGGACACCTCGGGCGGCCGCGTACTGCGTCCGGACTTCCGGCACGACGGCGGAACCGAAGCTGATCGAGATGAGCCGGGCGGCGATCGAGCAGTACTGCGTGGAGTTCATCGCCAGGTACGGCCTCGCGCCCGGCCACCGCCTGGCGGTGTGGGCGGCCCCCACCTATGACGCCCACTACTGCGAGCTGATCCCGGCCCTGGCCAGTGGTGCGGTGGGCGTTGTCGCGCCGATGTCCATCCGCGGTGACGGGGACGCGGTGCTGCGGTGGCTGAGCGAGGAACGCATCACCCACTTCGAGACCACGCCGTCGATCCTGAGGCGGGTGGCGTCCGCCGCGGTGCGGCCCGAGGCGTCGTGGCCGCCGTCCCTGACGGAGGTGATGTGCGCCGGCGAGCGGTTCGACCCGCGAGTGGCACGGCAGGTCTTCGACGCCGCGGAGCTCAGCGGGACCACGGTCAGGCTGCACAACGAGTACGGCCCTTCGGAGTGCATTCTGCTGACCTGGCACCAGGTCACGGCGGAGGACGCCGACTCGGGCGACATCCCGGTCGGTGCCGCGATCGCGGGACGGACGCTGTCCATCGAGCCGTTGGACGACCACACCGGCTCCTCGGCCCGACACCCCGGCGAGATCGTGGTGGAGTCTCCGTACCTGTGTCGCGGATACGGGTCGGAGGAGGCCGGCTCGCTCGTCGCCTTTCCGGCACCTCGCGGCGTCCCGCTCTTCCGGACGGGGGATCTCGGCCATCTGGACGACCGCGGTCGTCTGCGGTTGTCGGGACGGCGTGACCGGACCGTGAAACGACGCGGTGTGCGGATCAACCTCGACCAGGTGGAGGCGGTGCTCCACGCGCTCCCCGCCGTGGGGCAGGCGGCCGCTCGAGCCGACGAGGCGGACGGCCAGGTGCTGATCCACGTCTGGGTCGTGCCCTCCGACGGCAGCCTCGACCGTGACGCGGTCCTGACGCAGATCGCCGAGACGATGGAGGTCCGCCTCGTTCCCGACCGGGTGATGATCTGCCCGCAGCTGCCGCGCCTGCACTCGGGGAAGGTCGACTACCGGTCTCTGGAGGTGACCGGCCCCGGCGACGGACAGGTGGAGGTGACGGCGGACGAGACGACGGTGAAGGCGGTCGCCGAGGCGTTCGAGCGGGTACTGCCCCGCGTGCCCGCGACACCCTCGACCGACTTCTTCGCCAGCGGCGGGCACTCCCTCCTGGCACTCGAGCTGAGCGCCCACCTGGAGCGCGAGCTGGGAGTCAGGCTGACGATCCGCGACTACCTGGCCCACCCCACGGTCGCCGGGATCGCCGGTGTGGTGGACCGCACCCGTCGTCAGGCTCCGCGCTCCGCGCTGACCGCTCCCCTCCTGGCCCCCGATGACGAGCTGACCTCCACTGAACGGCCGATCTGGGTGTGGAGTCAGCTCTTTCCCGGCGACGGTGCGCTGAACGTCGTCGGGGGGTTCACCACACGTGCGGCCGTCACCGAGCAGCGCCTCCGGCACGCGCTGTCGGCCTTGCTGGAGGACGTGGCCCAGCTGAGGGTCCAGTACGTCCCCGGCCGCGACCGCCCACGACGGGTCGTGCGCGCGGCAGGCGTCGCGCGGGTCGACGTG
Source organism: Lentzea sp. NPDC036949 (assembly GCF_055608075.1). Lineage (NCBI taxonomy): Bacteria > Bacillati > Actinomycetota > Actinomycetes > Pseudonocardiales > Pseudonocardiaceae > Lentzea > Lentzea sp. NPDC036949. The sequence continues at coordinate 479,866 of NZ_JBVJRA010000002.1, read as the reverse complement.
CTCCAGATCTCCGCATCCGCTGACACCTTTCCCCAGCCGGAGGTGGACGGCATCGTCTACCAGCCGTTCGACGTCGGGGCGGATCAGCTGGTCAGGGCCGTGCTGGTCCGCTCGCGCACGGAGCCCGCACCGGTGGGCGTCCACCTGGTCGCCCACCACCTGGTGTGCGACGGAGTGAGCATGGGTCTGCTGGTGGCGGAGTTGCAGCACCGCCTCGGCACACCGGAACACCGGACATCGCTGTCCTCGCAGTGCGTGCTGCCCCCCGCGAGACCGGATGCCCGTCTCCTCCAGGCCGCGGCTGGGCACTGGTCCACCGTCAGGCGTGAGGTGGCGGCGCAGCCGTACGACGAGCGGCTTCGCCCGAACGATGCCGCCGCGGGAACGTCGAGCGTCCAGTGGCGACTGCCGACGCAGCCGGTCAGGGAACTCGCGGACGAGCTGTCGGTGAGCCGGGCGGCCGTTCTCATCACGGTGATCGCCACCGCGGTCGGCCGGGTGCTGGACCGGGACCAGGTCGTCGTCGAGACGCCGGTCTCGACGCGGACGCCGGACCAGGTGCGCTCGATCGGCAACTACGCGGTCGACGTGCCCCTGCTGGTCGACGCCTCCTGCCAGGGCGTCACCCGCGTCGTCGACGCGGTCAACCGCGACCTGCTGGCAGCCGTTGACTTCGCGGCGCTGGTGCCGGGGTTCGGCAGCGTACGGCCGGGACAGGCGTGGGCACCCGTCGGCGACGTCGTCGTCGTTCTGGAGGACCAGGTACCCGCGCCGGCCGTCGAGATCGACGGCGTGACGAGCTCGGCCACGCCGCCCGTCGGCTCGCCCCCGCGCCACGCCCTCGCGTGCTACTTCCGGACCGGCGCTCTGGCCGAGGACATCACCTGCGTCATCACGGGCCGCTCCGACGGTGGGCTGGCACGTGCTGTGCGTGCCGAGGCCGACGCCGCTCTCACCGCCATGACCACAGCAGTTCTCAACGAGGAGGCTCGGCGATGGCCGACGTCGTGATTCGGCCCGGTGAACGCCGGGAGATCGAGCACCTGAAAGCCGGGCTCTTCCTCTCCCCCGCCGCCGGTGCTCGGGACGAGGCGGATCGATGAGGGCGATCGACTACCCGAAGGTGCTGGAAGAGGTCGAGGCCTGCTGGCGCGACGTCGCGCCGGCCTCCGCGAAGACGCTGGCACCACACGACAACCTCTTCGAAAGCGGTGCCGACTCGTTCACCTTCATCCGGCTGGTGCGATCAGTCGAAGCCACGTGCGAGGTCACGCTGCCGCTGCTCGAGGTCTTCGAGGAACCGCGGCTGGCCACCATCACGCGCTGCGTCATCGAAGCGAGGAGACGCTGAGATGGCAACGGTTCTGCCCGCCACCGCAGCCGAGTTCGGCCTGTGGTACCAGGAACAGGCGGCGGCACTGCCGGGGCGCTACCTGTGCCTCGCAGCCGCGGAGCCGCGCACGGGGACGCGGGTGGGCCTTCGCCACGCGGCGGACGCCATGACCGCCGTCCTGGCCGGTCACCCCGAGGCACTGGCACGGTTCGCGGTCGACGAGCACGGTCTGCTGCACAAGGTGCTCGAGTCGCCCGCGGCAACGCCACCCGCGGAGTTCCTCACGTTCCCGGCGGAATGGTCGCGCACGGACGTCATCGCCCACTTGACCGGGCTGCCGACCCCCCTCGCAACCGGGCCGCTGGTCCACCTGGCCGCGCAGGCCGATGACAGGGGAAACGCCGCGCGGCTGTTCGTGCTGGCTCACCACATCGTGTGGGACACGCGTTCGGAGGAGGTCTTCTGGACCGAGGTCGACCGCAGGCTCACCGGGCCGGGGGAAGGCGGCGTCAGCCCCTCGGTGCACCACGTCGCCACGCAGGACCACGCCCCGCTCGTGACCGACCCACAACTGCACCTGACCATCCCGAACGAGGACCGCGTGTGGGAGCGGCTCGCGGCCGCGGCGCGGCGAGCCGGGGTCACCCCGTTCGCCTGGACGGTCGGGCACCTGGCGGCCGCGGCGGCGGTGTGGTCGGAGCCGGCGACGATCAGGGCGTACATCGACGTGGACCTCCGCCCGCTGGCCGGCACGTCCCCCGACACGATGGGATTCCACCTGTCCCAACTGGACATCGCCACCGTCGACCGCGGTACGTCCGGTGCGGCCGCGGCCGCCACCGTCCACACGGCCGTGCTGCACCGGCTGGACGCCGCCGCGCGGCGGGGAATCCGTCCGGACAGCGAGACCACCGGCCACGACGGTCACCCCGTCAAGTTCTACTTCCGCCACATCCGGTACCAGAACCGCCTGCACAACCTGCGGCCCGTCGCCATCCGCCTGCCGGTGGCACGCAACCAGCTGTCGGTGGGCGTGACCGTCACCGACACCGGCCTCGACCTGACGGTCACCGCACGACGCGGCACCGCCGACAGCACCGATGTCGAGCGGTTGGCGCGGCTGGCACGTCAGCACCTCATCTCGGCGGCGGCACACGGCGAAAGGATGGCCGACGATGCGGCACCTCAGGCTCGACGGTCCACCGGAAGTGTGGTGGCACGACAACTCCGCGGCGCTCACGGAGCACCTCCGCCGTGACGGCGCTGTCGTCATCGACGGCGACGGGCTGTGCCAGGACGTGGCGACCTTCCAGCGACTCGCCGCCGCGGCGTGCGGACCGCTCACCAGGGACAACCCGGAGCACACCGGCGTCGATGACGACCCCACGGGCACGGTCAACAGTCCGACCCCGTTCTCCCGGACCAGAAAGCTGCTGTGGCACAACGAGAACACGTTCGCACGCCGGTGGCCCCGGCGGATCGTCTTCGGATGCCAGGAGATCGGGGACGGTGGACAGACACCGACCGCGGACATGACAGCCGTCTACACGCGACTCAGCCGCGCGACCAGGAACGTGCTCGCCACCGGGGTCACCTACGTCCGCAGGCTGGGCATGGACCTCGGGCTCGACTGGCGTCAGGTCTACCGCACCACTGACCCCGCCGCCGTCGAGCGCGCCTGCGAACGGGAGGACACCACCTGGAGGTGGGACGAGCGCGGCGGCGTCCTCACCACCGAGCAGCGGCGACCGGCTGTCATCCTCGACCCGGCCACCGGCCGGCCCTCGCTGACAGCACAGCTCCTGCATTGGCATCCTCGCGCGCTGGACGAGGACCTCTACGATTCGCTCCGCCTGCTGTACGAGCCTCACGAGTTCCCCAAGGGGTGCCGGCGTGGGGACGGCGGGCCGATTCCCGACGCCGTCGTCGACGAGGTCATGGGAATCTGCTCCGACCTGGAGGAAGTCGTGCCCTGGCAACCGGACCGCACGATCGTCGTCGACAACCTGCGCCGCAGCCACGCGCGCAACCCCTACTCGGGTGTGCGTCGCCTGCTGGTCGCCGCCGGCGATCCCGTCGACTGCATGGAACTGGCGCGGCCATGACCACGTTCGCGCACAACCTCGTCGGAGGCCTGGCCGGTTCCACCGCCGCCGCGGTCGTGGAACAGGGCGTGGTCACCACCCACGCACAACTGCTGTCGCAGGCACGCGAGGTCGCCATCCACCTGCGCCGGCGCGGGGCCGAGCCGGGGGCCGTCGTGCCCATCCAGGCGGCGCCGAGCACGACCGCTCTCGTCCAGGTCGTGGCGATCCTGATGACCGGAGCCGCCTTCGCTCCGATCGATCTCCGCATGCCGCCCCGCACCGCCGCCAGGATCGCCCGTCTGTGCGGTGCCGACTTCATCCTCGGGGCCGCCGGCGGGACGACCGACGGCGTCGTCCGGCTCAGCCCGCGGGACCTGGCCGGCGACCCAGGCCCGCACCGCCTCATCCCCACGGTCCCGAGGGACACCTCGTACATGATCTTCACCTCGGGCACCAGCGGCGAGCCGAAGGGAGTCGTCGTACCCGAGTCCGCCGTGACGGCCTACCTGGGCTGGTCGATGCGCGAGTACGACTGCACCCGAGGGTGGGGGGCGCCGCTGTTCACCTCGCTGGGCTTCGACCTGACGATCACCAGCCTCCTCGGACCGCTGCTGAACGGCAGACGGGTGGAGGTCCTCGATCCGTTGCGCTGGCCGCTGCACGTCGCCAACGACCCCGGCATCCTGCAGGGCGCCAGTTTCGTGAAGATGACGCCGAGCCAGGTCACCGTGCTGTGCGAGCTGCTGGAGGCGCGTGGGGCCCGGTGCTCGATACCGGTCCTGGTGGTCGGAGGTGAGGCCCTGTACGGGCCCGGTGTCGCCCGCTGGCGCGAGAGCCTCCCCGACACGCTGGTGGTCAACGAGTACGGCCCTTCCGAGGCGACCGTGGGCTGCTGCCGCTACACCGTGCCCGCCGACTGCACCAGTCACGAGATTCCCATCGGGACCGCTCCCCCTGGCGTCGAGCTGAGCATCGAGGGACCGCCTTCCCCGACCGGGGACGGGTTCGAGGAGGGCGAGCTGGTGATCACCGGGGTGCAGGTCGCGACGGGTTACCTCACCGCCTCGGAAGCGGAAGCGGGCGACGTCACGGCTCGCGGGCGGTTGCGACCGTTCCCCGGTCCGCCCGGCAAGCGCAGCTACCGCAGCGGAGATCGCGTGCGGCGCGACCACGACGGGACCTACACCTACCTCGGCAGGCTCGGACGGGAGGCGAAGGTCGCGGGCTTCCGGATCAACCTGGCCGCTCTCGAGTCGCGCCTCAACGCCTTCCCGGGGGTGGTGAGCGCCGCCGTCCAGGCGGACGAGGTGCACGGCCTCCGCTCGGCCGTGGTGACCCGGGACGGCGGGACGACCCAGGAAGACCTCCTCGCACACCTGCGCGAGACGTTCCCGTCCTACGCACTGCCGAGCTCCATCCGGATCAGCACCCAGGTCAACACCACAGAACGTGGGAAGTCGAGCGTGTCATGGGAATAACGGGAAAGATGCCGGCCACCCCGATCACACCGTCCGATCTGGACAGCGACCTGACCACCGGGCTGAGCGAGGAGCAGTCCCGGTACGTCGACGAGCGGCTGAGGTCAGCCGGCCGTGTCCTGTTCCGAGGATTTCCCCTCAATACCACGGCCGACTTCGCGAAGGCGGTTCAGGCGCTCGGCGGCGAACCGCTGCCCTACACGGAACGCTCCACACCGCGGAAGCAGCTCGAGTCCGGGATCTACACGTCGACCGAGTACACCCGTGAGGAGGAGATCTTCTTCCACAACGAGAACTCCTACCAGGCGACCTGGCCGAGCAGGCTCTTCTTCTTCTGTCAGCAGCCTCCCGCCTCGGGCGGGGCGACGCCGCTGGCCGACGTCCGCCAGGTCACCGCCTCGCTCGACGCGGGCGTCGTCGAGGAGTTCCGCCGGCGTGGCTGGCGGCACATCCGCAACTACCATCCGCAGATCGGCCTGCCGTGGAGCGAGGTGTTCGGCACCACGAGCCGCGAAGCCGTGGATCGCTACTGCGGAGAGAACGGCATCCGGACGCACTGGAACAACGACGGGACCCTCCGCACCGTCGCCGATCGGGTGGCCCTTCACCGCCATCCGGCAAGCGGCGACGAACTGTGGTTCAACCACATAGCCTTCTTCCACTGGACGACCCTTCCCGAGCGGGTCGTCGGAGTCCTCGAACAGCTCTTCGGCAGGGACGGCCTCCCCAACAACACCGTCTACGGCGACGGGGAGGAGATCCCCGCGGAGGTGTGCGCGCACGTCCGCGAGAAGTACCGCGAGGCGGCGACGCGGTTCGACTACCGGCAAGGCGACCTGCTGATGATCGACAACATGCTGACGGCTCACGGACGCGAACCGTACGAGGGGCAACGACAGATCGCGGTGGCGATGACCTGACGCCGGCGAAACCTCTGCTCAAGGCTCATCGAGAGCGAAGAAACCGATGTCAACCCGCGATGTCGACGAAGAGGAGCTGCAATCGTGCCATATGTCCTGGGAGTCAGTGGGCTGGGCCAGAGCCAGCCGTACATGCGGCAGTCGTTTCCGGGGCTGGGCGAGCGCGTGTACCGGCTCGCCCAGGGGGCGGACTCGGCAGCGGCTCTCGTCACCGAGGACGGCATCGTGGCCGCCGCGGCCGAGGAGCGTTTCGTGCGGCGCAAGGGAACCGGGGAGTTCCCACGGGCCGCGATCGAGTACGTGCTCGACGCGGCGGGCATCTCTCCGCGTGACGTGAGCGCGGTCGCGCACAACTTCGACTTCGGCCGGTACCAGACGTACTTCGAATCCGAAGGCGCGATCGAGGAATACCAGAACGTGTACGCGCCGGAGGTCATCCAGCGCGACCTGTTCGCGGCATTTCCCAGGGACCTCTGGAGCGACGACCTGAAGGTCATCCCCGTCTTGCACCACCAGGCCCACGCCGCCAGCGCGTTGCACTGTTCCGGCTTCGACTCCGCCGATGTCCTCGTCGCCGACGGGGTGGGCGAGTTCGAGAGCACCTCGCTGTACACCGGCGGACCGCGGGGACTGCGGCTGCGCGGCCAGGTGGGCGGGCTGCACTCCATCGGACTCGTCTACGGGCTGGTCACCATGCACCTGGGCTTCTGGATGAACTTCGACGAGTACAAGGTCATGGGACTGGCGCCCTACGGGGACCGGCGGCGACTCCGTTCGGCGTTCGACACCCTCGTGCTCCGCCACGACGACGGCCGCTACAGCACGCCACTGACATACCTGAACGAAACACCGCAGGAGCGCTTCACCTACCAGAAGTCACGGGACCACCTCGCCTCGGTCCTCGGCCCGCCACGGGAACCGGGAGCGAGCCTCGATCAGCACCACCTCGACATCGCCGCCGCGCTGCAGGCCGTGACGGAGGAGACCGTCGTCGGTTTCCTCGCGGCGCACCAGGACGAGCAGTCGAGCGAGAACCTGTGCCTGGCCGGCGGCGTGGCCCTGAACTGCGTCGTCAACCAGGCCATTCGCAAGAGCGGGAGGTACCGGCGGCAGTTCGTCCAACCGGCGGCCGGCGACGACGGAACGGCGCTGGGTGCGGCGCTGGCGGTGGTCGAGGAGGGCACCGAGGCGCCCCGTAGACGAGTTCGCCCGCGCATCGGGCTGCCCTACCTCGGTCCGGCTTTCACCTCGGAGCGCATCCAGACCGCGGTGGAACGCGCCGGCCTGCGCTGGCGACGGCTCGAAGTCGACGACCTCGTCGGTGAGGCCGCCGCGCTCCTGAACGACGGAAAGGTCGTCGCGCTCTTCCAGGGCCGGATGGAGTACGGCCCGCGCGCGCTGGGCAACCGCAGCATCCTCGCCGATCCGCGAACCGTCGAGATGAGGGACCGGATCAACTCGATGGTCAAGCAACGGGAGGAGTTCCGGCCGCTCGCCCCGGCGGTCCTGGTCGAGTACGCGAAGCAGTGCTTCGAGATCGACGATCCCGAGGAGTACCTGTGGATGATCGAGACCGTCGATGTCCGTGAGGAGTGGCGTTCAAGCCTCGGGGCGGTGACGCACGTCGACGGCACCGCCCGGGTCCAGGTGGTGCGACACGAGGACAACGAGCTCTACTGGCGGTTGATCGACGCCTTCCGTGCGGTCACCGGTATCCCGGTCCTGCTCAACACGTCGTTCAACTCGCGGGGGGAGCCGATCGTCTGCTCACCCGAGGACGCGGTCGCGACGTTCTCCCGGATCGACATCGACGCGATGGTCATGGGCGACCTCCTGGTGTCGCGGTAGGAGGGCGGGCGGATCCGTGGATCCCCGTGGCCAAGGCACATCTCGGACCTCAGGAGGCACCCGTGCGAACCATCGATGAAACCCAGGAGCTGATCTCGAGCATCTGGGTCGAGCTCCTCGGCCTTGACGCGCCGCCTGACCGCTCGGCGCACTTCTTCACCATCGGCGGCGACTCGATCCTGTGCGTGCGCTTCGTGGCCATCGCGTGCACCCGGGGTGTCGAACTCACCATCCGCGACGTGCTGGAGGACGACGAACTCGAGTCCCTCGCGGCACGAGCACGTCCGGCGAAGGAGCGATCGTGAACAGCCGGGGCCGCGACACCATCTCCGAGTCCGTCCGCGCGACGCTCTGCGCGGCAGCCGAGGCCAGCGAGGCGTTCGAGGTTCCGGACCACCGATGGGCGCGGATACCCGCGCTGGGCCTGGTCTCTCCGGCGGATCGCCGACGGCTGCCGGCCGGCGCTGAGGACGCCTTCCCGATGAGCGAACAACAGGCCGCGATGGCCACCCGGATGCTCATGGCCGCAGCACTCCGAGACCGCGGCGCAGTCGGTGTCCCGGCCTACCACAACGTCGCGACCTCACATCTGACCGTGCCTCGCGTGGACCCCGCGGCCTTCGAGGAGGCCGGGCGCGGCCTGGTGCGGGAGCACGAGATGTTCCGGTCGCTGCTGGACCTGGACCGCTACTCACGCCCGATGCAGGTCGTGCTGGACCACGTCGACCGGCCACTGGTGACGGTGCACGACCTTCGCGGGCTCCCCCACGGTGAGCAGCAACACCGGTTGGCCGAGTTCGCCGATGCCGAGAACGCGCGGACCATCGACCTGACGGATCCGCCCCTCGTCACGATCACGGTCCACCTCCTGAGCGATACGGCGATCACCCTGACCCTGACCGAGCCGCACGCGATCGCCGACGGGTGGAGCACCCACCTGAACCTGGTGGAGTTCCTGGACCGCTACGTCGCGGAGCTCACCGGGCGGCCACCCGAGCGGCCGGCGTCGTCCGGCGCGAACGACTCGCCCCGCTTCAGACTCCGCGAGCACAGCGCGCAGCAGCTCTTCCAGTCACTCACGGTCGCCGACTCGCAGTGGTGGAGCCAGTACCTCTGCGGACTGGAACCACGGCCGAGTGCCGAGTCCACTCGCGACCGCCACACGTGGCAGGACTCGGTGGAGATCGTGGGCAGGGAGAACCGGATGCTGAGCCGGCTCGCGGCGAGCTCTTCCGGGGTGAAGGCCGTGCTCCTCGCCATCCACCTGGAGGCGCTGGCACGACTGGCCGGCGAGCGGAGGATTCTCACCGGCGTCCCCGTCAACACCCGGCTCGCGGTACCGAACGGCGTGGACGCGCGGGGGATGTTCCTCAACGTCGCCCCGCTGCGAGTCGACGTCCCGGCACCGGGCAGGGAGGCCGTCGCCCTGGCGCACCGGCAGCTGATGCAGGTCACCATGCGCGGCCGGACTCCGCTGGCCCAGCTGGCCCGCACCATCGGCCGGGCGGTGGTTCCCGATTCCTTGTTCGGTTTCAACAGCTTCCACAGCATCGCCGGTGTCGCGCAACGGCTCGACCTGGACACGCTGGAGGCGTTCGACGACTGGTCCCACACGGACTTCCCGTTCGAGGCCAGCTTCAACCGGAGCGAAGAGGTGGGTGAGCACATCCGCGTTCTGCTCTACTCCGAAGCCTCTTCACATACGCGCGCCGACGCGACAGCGGCGTACCGCGACGCCATTGCGCGGTTCGCCCGGATCGAGGAGTGAGTCAGCCGGCTCCGGCGGCTCGCGTCGCCGGAGCCGGTTCTCGCGAAGCGAACGCCAAGGTCGCGCGAGCTGCCTGCTCAAGCATCTGTTGTGCCCACGTGCCAACGGACAGCTGGGACCTGCTGGCCGCCTCCGTGATCATGGCAAGCTGATCGTCGGTGACATCCAGCTGCAGTTTCGGTGCCACGCCGACGTCTTCACGCCCGGCGTCCGTGGTCACCCCGGCCGCGACACCTCGGTCAGCGAGGTCCTCGCCGCGCGTGGAGAGGCTGGCGCGCACCTCGCGCCGCAGGTCGTTCCTCGACCAGCCGAACAACTCCGCCTTCCGAAGCCAGTAGTCCTGCTCCGGCCCGGGGAGACCGGCGACCGCGGCGTGGTGCTCGAAGCTCAACCCGGCCCTCCGCCTCGTGTGCGCGAACTTCCTGGCGACCCACGCGTAGTTGCGCAACGTCTTGTAGTCGAGCGCGGTCTGCTCGACGGCACTGCGGTAACGCCCGGTGAAGCGGGTTTCGCCGTAGATCAGCCAGTCACCCAGGCACCACGCCGAGTTGCTCGCGACCTCGGCCAGCCTCTGGCCGATCCCCAGCCAGTTGTCGAAGGGCATTCCGCTTTCGAGGCGCAGTCCCGGCGAAGGCAGCGTGGCGGCGCCGGCCGTGGTGGTGTCCGCGGGCAGGGGCGGGAACTGCGATGGCACTCCTGACTTGACTTTCATTGCCCATCCTCGCTGAATATGAAGCAGTTAGCGGGAGTCACCAGCAGCGTGATCCGGTGAACACGGTCACGGTTGGTCGTGAAGCTCACCCCGATCGCCGAGTTGCGGGGCGCGTACCCGAGCGTGTTGAAGTATTCGCCGAGGTCGAATTCCAGCCGATACGCTCCCCGCGGCAGTGAAAGCTCCCGCAAGCTCAGGACCTGCCCGCTTTCGTCCGCTCGACCAGTCCACCGCCGCACTGACCCACCATCGGACTGTCGGCTGAGGCTGACCGCGAGTCCGGCGGCCGGCCTTCCGTAGATGCCGTCGATGACCCGGACAGAGACGCTCATGACAAGACTCGACCCTCCTCGTGACCACAAGTCGAGAGCCGGCCCTCGCGGACATCCGACTCACACGTCCGACCATGGAAGGCGCCGGTCCTGCTCCGCTCTCACGGCGCTCCTGCCGGGCCCCTCCCGGGTCAGTACGCGGAGACCGCGCCAGTAGTGGCGTGAGAGCGACGTCCGACAACGTGGCCGCATGCCCAACCGCCCACAGCTGTCCGTGGTGATCCCCACGACCGCCTGGCGATCCGCTACTGCTACCAGGAGGACCAGGGGTACCGGCCGGCCAAGGCGCGGAACACGGGCGCGGCACCGCGGACCTTCCGGCCGGGGCACGCGTGGCGGTCTTCGGCAGCGGTGCGAGCGTGCCCGGCCCGCCAACAGCTTCGACCGGGTCGTGATCACGTCCCGCCTGTCGCGGCTGTGGCCGCGGTGGGGCGGGTTCATCCGAGCCGAGGCCTCGCGGATCGGCGCCGGTGTCCACCACCCCGCGGCTCTCGACCGCGAAGCCCGCACAACCGTTTCGTCGTAGTACCCCAATTCGGCGTGGCATGCACGAAAGGCTGACAATGATTACCATCACCGGGCACAGTCTCACCATCCACGACGTGGCACGGGTGGCGATCAACCGGGAGACGGTCGAACTCGACGAGCAGGCACTTCAGAGGGCACGTGAGGCGCACGAGCGAATCACCGAGTGGGGCATGGACCAGCGCCCGATGTACGGCGTGAACACCGGTTTCGGCGAGATGGCGCACGTGACGGTGCCCGCCCGCTACATGAGTGAGCTGCAGGTCAACCTGCTCCGCGGGTGCGCTGCCGGCGGCAGCGAGGTGTTCGACGAGCCCGAGGCCCGCGCGATCCTGCTCGCCCGGCTCAACTGCCTCGCACGGGGCTATTCGGGCGTTTCGACGGAAACCCTGTCGCTGATGGCGGATCTGCTCAACCACGGCATCACCCCGGTGATCCCCAAACAGGGCTCCCTCGGCGCCAGTGGCGACCTCTCCCCCTTGAGCCACATGGGACTCCCGCTGATCGGCGAGGGAGAGGTCTTCTTCGGCGGAGAACGCGTGCCCAGCATGGACGCGTTGCAGGCCAAGGGTCTCAAGCCCGTGGTGCTGGGATACAAAGAAGGTCTCGCGCTCAACAACGGGACCTCGGCCATGACCGGGGTCGCGTCGATCGCGCTCCTGGAAGCCCAGGAGCTGCTGGAGAGCGCCGTGCTCCTCGCCAGCGTCGTGATCCAGTGCCTGCGCGGCTCCGCGGCGGCCTACGACGCGCTCGGGCACGAGCTGAAAGGCCATCCCGGTCAGATCCAGGTCGCCGAGCGGCTGCGGTCGCTGCTGGCCGGCAGCAGGCTCACCCACAGGCACGCGGAGCTGATGACGGCCATCGAGCAGCAGACCGGTGACAACGACGCGGTCACCGACACCGGGATCTACATCCAGAACGCCTACTCGCTGCGCTGCGTGCCGCAGATCCTCGGCCCGGTCGTGGAGACCATCGCGTTCTGCCGCGGCATCGTCGAACGCGAGCTCAACTCGTGCAACGACAACCCGCTCGTGTTCGCGAGCGCGGACACCTCGTTCCACGGCGGCAACTTCCACGGCCAGTACGTGGCGATGGCGTGTGACTACCTCGCCATCGCGCTGACGGAGATCGGCGTGCTGGCCGAGCGCCAGATCAACCGCCTCGTCGACCCGGCGACCAGTGGCACGCTGCCGGACTTCCTCGCACTGACCGACAGCGGACTGTCGTTCGGCCTGATGGGCGCCCAGTTCCTCGCCACCAGCGTCGCCTCGGAGAACCTCGACCTCGCGGCCCCGTCGTCGGTGAAGACCATCCCGTCGAACGGCCAGAACCAGGACGTGGTCAGCATGGGCCTCAACGCCGCGCGCCGGTGCCTGCAGCTGTCCGCCAACGTCTCGACGATCCTCGGGGTGCTGGGCGCGGCGTGTTACCAGTCGGCGCACATCCTCGGCGCGGAGCAGCTCAGCGAGCCGGGCCGGCTGTGGTTCGCGCACACCTCGCAGACCGTCAGGCCGCACGACGAGACGATCCCGGTGAGCACGATGCTGTCCGGCGCGCGCAGCAGCCTCCTCAGCCAGGAGGGCGCCGAGCTGGCGCACAAGTACGTCAACCTCGCGTGACGAGAAACCGTGCCGGGACGCCGCCTTCAAGCATCGCGGGCACCGAGCAGTTCGCACGCCGCTCTCTCGTCACCGCTCGAACCCTGCGCGTGCCGAAACTACGTCCATTCAGGTCAAGCCGTATGGCGATACTTGTGGATGACTCCACCGAGGCGGTCTCGTCGCCATACCGCGAAGTGTTCGATCCGATCAGCTCCAAGGGTTGAAGTCGGGCTCGCAAGGGTGCTGCGGCGGCGAGGGACCGGTGCGTGCAGTGCTGCTCGTACGCTTGCAGCGCGTGCCGGGGGTGGGCCCTCGTCCGGATCAGTGTGCGGTCGAGGAGTTCGCCGCGCAGTGTCTTGACCCAGCGTTCCATGACCGCGTTCATGCGGCACACCCGAACGCCGGTCAAGTTCGTCGCGATCTCGGCACCGCTGCAGGATGTCGTTGATCAGTGCGGGGTACTTGCTATCACGACGGATGAAAAACCTGACTCGTGCGAGGCTCTGCTGCTGACGGCAGCAGCGGCAGCAGATGAATGGGTCGAGCTCAGCGGATGTCACCGGCGACACGTGGCATCAGTTCACTAACGGGTGAAAAGTTTGCGTTCTCCGAACGAGCGGATCCGCCACAGGGTTGTGTTACGAGACCTGCGCGCGAAGCGATGTTCTTTTCGAGGAGGGCGCGCGTGCTGCGAGTTGACGATGAAGGTGCAGAAGAACCCGCAGGTCGGGAGAAGTTGTTCGTCTACCTGACCACCTCTTTGGCTTTCGAGTACCGATCGATCATGAACATCTTCACCGGTCCCCTGCTGGCCGATCTGTCTGCGGCGGAGGTGGCACAGCAGCTTGCCGAGCGCGGCGTGGTGCTGTCCGTGGATGAGGTGACCGACCGTTGCGAGAAGCTCGAAGGTTGGGGCAACCTCGTTCGCGGCGTGCGCGATGCCCGCGTGCCCACGGTCCGGGACTTCCTCAGGTCGCGCAGCCGCTTCCAGGCCTCAAAACTGGGCGGCAGAGTGCACCGGGACGCCGAGGCGGTCCTCGCCGCCGGCGACGGTGCGCAGGAGGTGGCACGCGAACTGCTCGGCGCCACCGTCCTCGTCCTCGACCGCATCATCGCGCGCATCAGCGAGCCTGAACCGGATGCCGAGGCACTGGCCGGCGACGTGACCACCGTATTCAACAACCAGCGGTTGTTCAACGAAAGCGTTCGCGACTTCTACGCCTACCTCAACGCGGTGCTCTCCCGCTACGACCTGGCCGGTGAGGAGTACCGGCACTTCAAGGAGCTGCTGCTCGACTACGTCGACCTGATCACGGCCGACGTGTCGCGCCACGCCCCGGTCATCGCCACGCGCTGCGACCGGCTCCGCCCGCTGTTCGGCCGGGTCGTGCAGGTGCTGGACAGCCTGCCGACGCTGATCACGCCCGACGGCACGCCGGCCGACCGGTTGCCCGGTCGACACCACGAGGACTGGGAACGCCTGCACGCCTGGTACCACGAGACGGACGGGCGATCGGGGCCGGAGACGCTGCGCGCGGCGGCGGACCAGGCGCTGCGCCAGCTGCTGACCAACGCCAGGCGGATGCTCGCGGCGGCGGGCACGGGCGTCAGCAGGCGAGCGGACCTGCTCACGTTGGCGTCCTGGTTCGCCGAGGCAGATGACGACACCGCTCATTGGCTCTACGCGGCGACGTTCGGTTCCTACCCAGCCCGACACCTGTTCTTCGGGCCTGAAGAGCAGGGCATCCGGGACGGGGTGAACACCTCGTGGTGGGACTCCACGCCCATCGACGTGCCGATCAGTCTGCGTGATCGTGGCGACCGCGCGGCGCGCGGACGGACCTCGTCCGTGCCGGATCCCGGACTGGACCAGGAGCAGCTCCTGCGCGAGGCGGAGGTCGAGGCGAGGACTCGGCGGGTCGCCGCCGACGAACTGGTCGCCGCTGGTGCGCTGGACGGCACCAGGATCAGCCCTGCAGCCAGGGAACTGCTGCTCGCGTTGCTGGGAGCGCTGCTCGCCAAGAACCAGGACCACACCGATGTCGCCTTCGAGGCCGACACCGACCTGGACCTGGAGGTCGTCGCCGAACCCGCACCGGGCGCCCGGACCCTGGTCCGCTCCGAGGACGGAGATCTGGTGGTGCACGAGCTCCGCTTGGTCGCGCGGAGGTACGCCACTGGCGGCACAGGTCGAGCCGGGAGAACTGCGTGAGCACGGGAACAACCGGCACCGAGGAGCACACGGCGCACGAACGCAGGCTCGCCGCGAGGGCGCTGTTGATGCAGCCGGTGCTCACCGCCGCGCGCCACCCCGAGCAGCTGGCTCTCGTGCGCAAGCACTCACCGCAGCTCAAGCGCATGTTCAGCACGGTGCTCGGATACCAACTCGTGGTCGAATCGACCTTCGCACGGCTGCTCAAGGCACCGCTGAGCGTCGACACCGTTCCCCGGCCCGCACTCACGCGCAACGACAAGCGGTTCACCGCCCGCACGTACTCCTACCTCGCGCTGGTGTGTGCGAGCGTGCTGGCGCCGCACACCAGCGACCAAGTGCTCATGAGCGCGTTGGTCGAGCAGGTCCGCGCGGACGCGGTGACGGCAGGGATAGCGCTGGACGACGACTTCGGTGCGTCGCGTGATCTAGTTCGGGCGGTGGACTTGCTGGTCGACTGGGGCGTGCTCACGGAGACCGACGGCTCCGTGGCGAGGTGGGATGCTCGACAAGAAGAAGCTCTGCTCGACGTCCACCGCCCCCTGCTCCCCCATCTCCTGTCCAGGGCGCTGTCCGGGTTCGACTCACCGGTCGCTCTGCTCGGCGGCGCGCAGTTTGACCCGCTGGAGCCGGAACAGCCGCGGCGCAGCCTCCGACGCAAGCTGGTGGAGAACCCGCTGGTACGCCGCGAGGACCTCACCGAAGCCGAGCGGGACGTGCTGTCCCGCGAGCGGCGGGAGGTGGCCCGCGTGCTCGACGAGTCGTTCGGCCTCGTCCTCGAAGCGCGATCTGAGGGCCTCCTCGTCCACGACCCCGACGAGGTGGTCAGCGACGTCGCGTTCCCGGGCTCCGGGACCGTCGCGCATGCGGCACTCCTCCTGGTGAACGCCCTCAACGACGAGCTCAGACCGGCGGCGGGAGACACGGCGACCGTCGCGGGTCGAGCTGTGCCTGGTGTCCGCGTCCCGTGGAGTGCTGTCGAAGCGAACATCGACCTCATCATCGAGCAGTACGGCAGCGCCTTCGCGAAGGGCTACGTTGAGAAACCGTCATCGCTTATGCAGGAAGTGGTGCAGCTGCTGGAATCGGTGAGCATCGTGGTCGGCGACGAGGACGGGCTGGTCCTGCACCCCGCCTCCGCTCGATACCGACCGGAGCCCCACCGCGCCCCGGCGCGTACGCGCGCGATGCGCAGGATCGGCGACCAGCCGACGTTGTTCGGTTGAGCCGCCCGAATCGATGGAGATCACGTGACGGAGTCGCCCGACGCGGAGACCTTGGCCCCCGCGCAGCCCAAGCACCACCCGAATCGCTGGCGGCTGGCCCGAGCGGGCATCGTCAACGTCTGGCACTACTACGACACGGTCTTCCGGTTCACCGGCGGACGCATGATCCTGCGCGGGACGAACGGTTCGGGGAAGAGCCGCGCACTGGAGATGCTGCTGCCGTTCCTGCTGGACGCCGATCGACGCAAGATGGACGCCACGGGATCGGGCAAGGTCCGTCTGGAGGACCTGATGCGCCACGGCGCGCAAGGGCAGACCAACCGCCTCGGCTACCTCTGGCTGGAACTGTGCCGCGACATCGACGGAGCGGAGGAGCACCTGACCGTCGGAGCGCTCGTGCGCTTCTCCACCAGCACCAGCGAGGCCAAGGCGTGGTACTTCACCACGCCGCTGCGGGTCGGCGTCGACCTGCACCTGATGGACGAGCGGCGCCAGCCGTTGTCCCGCGAGCACCTGATACAGGGCATCGGCGCGGACCGGATCACCGACAAGCCCGACACCCATCGCGAGCGGATCGCGTCCCAGGTCTTCAGCCTGACGGGAACGAGTGGCAAGGAGCGGTACGCGGGTCTCCTCCAGTTGCTGCACACCTTGCGCGCCCCGGACATGGGCAACCGCATCGACGAGGGCAACCTGCCCAAGATCCTGTCCGACGCCCTGCCCCCGCTGTCGGAGGTGACGTTGCGCGAAGCGGGTGAACGCCTGGACGCCCTGGCCGACTCCAGGGAGGAGCAACGACGATTGCTGTCGGCGGTCGAGCAGATCGACGCCTTCCTCGACATCTACCGGAGATACACGTCGGGCGCGTTGTTCGCCACGGCGGAGAAAACACGCGAGGCAGCGTCCGAAGCGACTCGACTCGCGAAGGAACACGACACCACCGTCCACAGGCACGCCGAACTCGTCGCCCGACACACGACCACGTGCGGCGAACTCGCCACCGCCAGTGAGCGCGAGGAGACGCTGCAATCCGTCATCGAAGGCATCAAGGAACTGCCCGCGTACCGAGCCGGTCTCGACATCCGGATTCTCGGCAGGAGCGTCGCGGCTCTGGCCAGTGCCGCCACCACGGCCTTGAAGGCGGCACACGATCGCCGCGAGGACGAAGCGGGGGCGGTGCGCTCGGCGGACACAGCGGCCGAAGGCGTTCACGCTGAGGTCGAACTGGCCGACGCGGAGCTGTCCCGAGTCCGCGCAGCACTGGCCACGGCACGGCTGCCGACCACGGCACTACCGGTAGCAGTCCAGGCGTCCGTCGAACCTTCATCGGGTGGCAGCGAGGCGGTCCGGGTCTCGCTGGACGGCGCGGTGACCGAGGTCGAACGGCCGACGCCCTGCCGGCTCGTGGTCACTCCGGATGAACTGGACGAGGTCGTGCTGGTGGTTCGCGAAACCGGCCGATCCGCGGACCGGCGGGCCGGTGAGGCTGCCCGGCGCGAACAAGACGCCACCGCCCTCGACGCCCGCGGGCGCGAAGTCACACAGGCGGTGCAGCACGCGGAGGAACTCGACAGCCGCGCGACCGATGACGCCGAGCGTGCTCAGGACGCGGCGGACGACCGCGACGGAACCGCGAGGACGTTGGCCAGCGAGTGGAGGACGTGGACCTCAGGCGAGCAGAGCCGGAAGCTCCTCGGTGACGTTTCCTGGCGGGAGACCGCGGTGGGGCCGCTCCTGATCGACGCCGACGCGCTGGTGGGCGAGCGCTCGGACGACGATCTCGCTCCCCTGGACCACGTTGCGACCGACGCCGCCGTGCCCGCACGTGCCGCTGTAGCCGACCGGCTCGCCGAGCTGAAGCAGGAGCAACGAGCTGACGACAACGTTGCTCGCGAGCTGCGGTTGGAGCAGTCGGAGCTGCGCGCGCAGCGTGACCCGGAACCGCCCGTCGCACCATGGGTGCGCGGCACGCCCGTCGGCGGGGTGCCCCTGTGGCGGCTGGTCGAGTTCTCCGCCGAGCTGGCAGACCACGACCGAGCCGGTGTCGAGGCCGCGCTGATGTCAGCGGGGATGTTGTCCGCCTCGGTCGGCGGTGACAGTTCGGTGCGAGCCGACAACGGTCAAGTCCTGCTGACCTCTGAAGCCGCAGTCGCTGCCCGTTCCCTCGAGGGCGTGCTCCGGCCCGACCCGGCCGGGCTGCTGCCCGAGCGGACCGTCAAGTCGGTCCTTTCCAGGATCGGGTTGGGGCCTGGGCACCACGTGTGGGTCGACGTGGACGGGAGTTGGGCCGCAGGCCCGCTGCGCGGCAAGCACCGGGTCGACCACCCGCGCTTCATCGGCGCCGTCGCACGGGCACGGGCCCGGGACGAGCGACTCGAAGCGATCGCCGCGGACCTCGAGGAACTGTCCCGTCGAGCGGGCGGACGCGACGACGAGCGGAAGCGGTTGAGCCAGGTCACCCAGGACCTGGACCGGCACGTGCGCACCGCGCCACGAACGAACGACCTGCTGCGGGCTCGGAGCATCGCGCGTTCCGCGGCGGCGGAGGCCGGCAGGTCGCAGGTCGCGGCAGCTACGGCGCACCAGACCGCCCGACTCAAGCAAGAGCAATGGGCGGCTGATCGCCGTGGTCACGAGGAGAGCTGCGCCCGATTGGGGCTCCCGGCCGACCGGGCGCAGCTCGACGAGGTCAAGGTGGGCGCGAGCCGCGCCAGGCACACGTGCGACCGTCTCGCCGATCGGCTCGACTCGGTCCGGCGACGCCGCCATGAGCACCAGGGTGCGGTGGGAGCCGTCGGCAACGCCTCGGCGCTACGTCGGGAGGCCGAGTCAGCCGGCCAGGAATCGTGGTCGGAGTGGCACGGCGAACACGAGAAGTTCGTCGCCCTCCGCGACTCGTTGGGGGCCGAAGCCGACAAGGTGACCGCACAGTTGGAGGCCGCCGAAGCCGAGCACAAGCGGGTACGTGCGTCGGTCGGCACTCTGTCCAGTGAGGAACGCCGCTTGGACAAGGAGGCCGACAAGGCGAAGGAACTCGTGACGGCCACGAAAGCCCGAGCCGACGAAGCCGTCGTGCGCACCCGTGAAGCGCTGCAACGGCTCACGGTTCAGGTGGCCCTCCCTGGCATCGCGGATGCCGCTGCGGGGACCGCGGCTGCGGATCTGCTCGCGCTGTGCACGTCATCAGGTGCGCCGGATGGCACGGGTGTGGAGCGGCTCGTCACCGCTGTGCAGCAGGTGCTGGACCGCAAGGGACCGGCGGTCGACGAGAACGGCCTGATGCGGTCGCTGCGGGCGGTCGGCGGCAATCTCGCCAACACGTTCGACCTCACCCCGACCGCCGACGAAGGCATGTGGTTGGTGGACCTCACCGACGCGGTGGGGCGACAGCCAGTGGCCGTCGCAGCGGCGCGGCTGCGCGAGCAAGCCGCTGGCGCCGCAGCGGCGCTGACCGACCGCGAGCACCGCGTGTTCACCGACTTCGTCATCGGTGGGGTGGGTGAGGAACTCCGGCGCAGGCTGATCCAGGCAGAAGACCTGGTGCGCGCGATGAACACCAGCCTCACGAACATCCGGACGAGCCATGGGATCGGCGTGCGGCTGCGGTGGGAGCTGGTCGAGCCCGAGGACAGTCCCATCGGCCGCATCCGCGAGCTCGTCGCTGCCAGCGTGGCCGTGCGTCCGTCCGAGCACACGGACGAGCTCATCCGACTCCTCAAGGACCGCGTTGACGAGCGGTTCGAGGCCGATGCCAACGCGGGGTACGGGGAGCACCTGCGCGCGGCGCTGGACTACCGGCAGTGGCACCGTGTGGAGGTGTCGATCACCGGCCCGGAGCCCCGGCAGGTCCGCAAGATCAGCCGACGGGCGAAGCTCTCCCAGGGCGAGACCCGCTTCGTCTCCTACGTCGCGCTCTTCGCCGCCGCGGACGCATACCTGTCCGGCCTGCCCGACACCGGTAGCGCGTTGCGCCTGATCCTGCTCGACGACGCGTTCGCCAAGGTCGACGACCGGACCATCGCCGAGTTGATGGGCCTGCTGGTGCGCATGGATGTCGACTTCTGCATGACCGGCCACGCGCTGTGGGGCGCCTACCCGCAGGTGCCCAGCGTCGACGTCTACGAGATCCGCCGGGCCGAGGGAACCGCGGCAGCCGCCACCCACGTGCACTGGGACGGCCACAACCGGCACTACCTGCGATCGACGGGCTGAGCCGTGGCCGACCGTGTACCCGCGCAGGCCCGCGACTACCTGGCCGGTCTGGGGCCGTTGTGGAGTTCGGTGCGCAAACGCCTGGAGGGCAACGGACTCTCGCCGACCGGCGTCATCGTCGTGGACCTGGACTACCAGGCGGCCGAAACCCTGTCCGGGCTGCTCGGCCGCACCGTGTCGCAAGGGCGGAGCAGGATCCGGTTGGCCGAGTTGGATGCTGTGCTCAGGTCTTCGGTGATCGGCCACGGACTGATCACCGTGGTCGCGGAACTGACCGGCGGCCCGCTCGTGGACCGGAAAGCAGCGAGCAGGGCGCGTGAGGTGTCGAAGGTCGACCTGTGGGCGTTCTGGGAACGCGCCGTGGCCGAATCTGGCCTGGACGCCGCGCCGTGGGTACCCACGTGGCGGGACGGACTGCGACGCACCGGACTGCTCATCAGGGTGGGCGACGAAGCCGAGACGGTGATCCGGCACGCGATGGCGGTGTTGCAGACGCTGGCCAGGAGCGTGCCGCTGGCGGACCGCACGCCGGGCGCCGTAGCGGACGCGGTTCCCGTCGAATCGGCCTTCGAACTCGCCGAACTGGCCGGCGCCGCGTGCGGGGACGCCCACGCACTGGACGCCGGGCAGGTCACCGCCGCCGTGGTCCTGCGCGCACTCGCCGCCGCGATCGGCACGCCCTCCCCCAAGACCGCCGCCGCTCGCCGGGAGCTGTGGAGTGCGGTGGGAGTAAGTCCCGACGCGGTGTCGGGCACCCTGTTGACGTGGGCGGTGCGGCCACCGGGCGACGACTCGTGGTCGGCCATGATGCGCACCCGCGCGGACCTCGGCCTGGTCACCCACGTGACGGCGCAGGAGTGGCGTACCACCGCAGACCGCCCGTGGGCGGTCGCCGGGCAGGAGGTGTTCGTCTGCGAGAACCCCCAGGTCCTCCAAGCGGCAGCACGGGCGGGCACGTCGACGCCGTTGTTGTGCACCTCGGGGAACCCCGCCACCGTGGCACTGCACGCCCTCGACCGGCTCATCGCCGATGGTGTCATCGTGAGGTACCACGGCGATTTCGATGTCGCAGGTGTCCGCATGGCCAAGCGCCTGTTCGACCGGGGTGTGCGGCCCTGGCGCTACTCAGCCGACGACTACCTCAAGGCAGTTGCTTCGGCCTGGCTTCCGCTCGGTGGCGCGGTACCGGACTCACCGTGGAGCCACGGGCTGGCCGAGGCGATGCGCGTGCACGGCGTCGCGGTGCACGAAGAGGCAGTCTTGACACTGCTGCTCGACGACTTGAACCGATGACACCCCCTTCTATTAACCGAAAGCAAGAATAGGTTATTTTCCCTCTTGTGACGGCGCCCCAACCATCGTCTTCTACCAGGATTACTTCAACCGCGAATGCAAGAGTCTGCCCAGGTAACGGGTATCTGACGCTGGGGACGGATCAATGTCGGCACCTTGAGGATTTTCCACAAAGTAGAGACAGCGATCGAAGTATCCGGAAACGCTGGTTCGCCGCGAAGGCCTCGATACTCCACGATGGATTGTCGGTTTCCAGAAACAGAACGAGACGGCGAATTGAAGCGACAGCGCACGGACATCTGGGCGCCTGGTTCAGGCTTGCACGGGCATCGCGGCGCGTCATTAAGTCAACTTACGCCAAGGAGTTCGCGAAGTGGACCGCACCCACTCGACCCTGACAAGGGTGTGCCGGCTGTGACTCGCCGGCGCGGACGTGGCCCCGCTGGCAAACCGGACCGACCGGACGCTGGCAGCCATCAAGCGCGATCCTCAGCGGCAGACTGCGTCCAGGGCAGCGGCTGGTGGAGATGGACATCGCCGAGTTGCTACGCGTGTCGAAGACCCTGTGCACGAGTCGATGAGGTCGCTGGTCGGCTCCGGCCTGGTGATGCTCAGCTAGCCGAGACGCCAGTTCGTCCGATCGGGTGATGTCCGGGCTACGGGTGGACGTTCAACCGGTCCCGTACGGCATACCTGGTGTCGAGGTGAACTGGGTCGAGCGAGGTGGTTGTGACCAGTGCGAGCACGTGTCCGCGCACGATGTGCGCGTGCCCCCGGGACGTTCGGGAGTGTCTCGCCCCCGGCGTGCTGGACGGCGACTTCGTGCTGTTCCACGACCGGCACCGGGTGAACTTCCTGAAGTACCTGGAGCTGCGTGGCGTCCCGCCGCACGACGCCGAGGACATCACCAGTGACACCTTCATGGCGTTGTACCGGCGCCGGGAGGCGTTGCGACGCGCCGAGTCGCCGGAAGCATTCGCGTTCAAGATGTTGCGCGACGCGCTCGTCGACTTCTGGCGGCGTCAAGGTCGACGCCGCGAGCACGCCTCTGTCCTCGTCGACGAGGAGCACGCGCCGGACGAAGTGGCCGAGTTGGAGACATGGCTGGACCTTGAACGGTTCCTGGCCTGCCTGCCGCCCAGGCAAGCCGAATGCCTGGCGCTGTATGTCTTGCTCGACCAGGACGCCGCAGAGATCGGGCGATACCTGGGGATCAACGCGTCGACGGTCCGTTCACACATCTCCGACGCTCGGCGACGATTCGAAGAGGGTGGGGTGCGATGAACTTCGACGACATGACCCGACGTGTCGCGGCCGGCCTGGACGCGCGGTACGCCGACTACGACCTGGGCGCGGCGCGCGCGCGGCTGGAGGACGGTGTCCTGCGAGAAGCGGTCCAGCCGTCGGTTTTCGGACCGGTGGACACGTCGGGCGGTGACTGGCGTGAGCAGGCCGCCTGCCGTGACGAGCTGCCGAAGCAGCCGTACCTCCGCAACGTCCACAACGCCCACGGCGCGGAGCAACGCAAGGCGAAGCTGCTCTGCCTGACGTGTCCAGCGCGGACGGACTGCCTAGTCGAGGCGCTGGACAACCGCATCGAGTCCGGCGTCTGGGGTGGCATGACCGAGCGAGAACGCCGCGCACTGCTGCGCCGCAGGCCCGACGTCGTGTCATGGCGCGAACTGCTGGAGCCGGATCGGGCATGGGAGTACTACGTAGTGGAGATCAGCTGATGGCGGCGTCCAGGGACACCTCACCGCACGGCCTGATCGGCTACGTCGTCTCCGACGACGGGCGCACCCGCAACGCCGTGGTATTACTGCGCTGGGCGCTGGGCGGAGCCATGCTGATGGCCATTGTCGTGGCGGCGGGCTTCGTGGTGCTCGCGACCCACGCGCCCAACGCAGCGTGGGTCTGCGGAGGCGCATCCGCGGTCGCCGCCGGAGGAGCAGCCGTACGGGCCCGCCGTCGTCGTTGGCCCTGGGGCCCGGCTGAGCACCGTGTCGACAGTGACGCCGAACGCGATCACCATCGACAGCAAAGTGTCTGCGAGTTTGTGCCTGCCGAAAGGGCGAGCTCGCAAAAGTACTCGGGCGACGGGTGAGCGGTATATTCGGTGCTCGATGTAGTGGCGCCTGCCTAAAGCACGTGTCGTAGGTGGTCCGATTCACATCAGCGTGCGATCCAACAGTTCAGCGCAAAGTGTCTTCCCGAAATCTTCGGTAGTGAGTTCATGCGGAGCATCCCAGAGACCAGCCGAAACCGTAGCGATCCAGGGGCGTCAAGGATTTCATCAATCAAGGTGGGCGCGGCAGAACGACCTGGCGCGTCACTGGACAGGTTCAGCGGCGAGGCAGAACCGACTCCCAATGGACCCCTGTCCTCACGCTTGGCCGGAACAATCCGCTTGCTGTCGCGGCCGCGCAGCAGGAAGCGCAGTGAGTCCCTGCGCTTTCCGATGTCGATGGCGAGGTTCCGGCTTGGTGCACGCTCCAGTTGAGTATCGGATGGGTGGTGATGCCGGTGATGTGCAGGCGTCTGGTGCCGTGTTCAAGGAACGCCAACGCGTATAGGCGCGTGCCGCGTGCGGTGTCGATTCGGGCGGTCAGGCGCGTTCGACGGCGTCCGCCTGCGGGCCCCGGTCGCTCTGCCGGATGCGGAAGCGCACCCGCTCGCCGGCCACCAGGGGCTCGCCGGAGACCACCGAGACGTGCACGAACAGGTCGGGGCCGCCCGCGTCGGGGGTGATGAAGCCGAAGCCGCGGTCGCCGTCGTAGCGGGCCACCGTGCCGTCGCCGGCGCGGGCTGCGGGCCGGGCGGCCGGACGGGCCTGGCTGGGGGTCGCGGCGGTGTCCACCGGCTCGCCTGCGGCCACGAACCGCACCTCGCGCGCCTGACGACCCTGGTCCACGGTGACCGTGGTGAACGAGACCCGGTCGCCCTCCACCGGCAGGTACCGGTCGTCGACCAAGGCGCGCTCGTGCAGGAAGACGTCGCCCGCCCCGTCGTCGGCGGCCACGAAGCCGAACGACTTCTCCTCGTCGAACCACAGCACGGAGCCGTCGGCGCCGTCGCCGGGGGCGACCAGAGGGGCGCGGTGGACGCCGGCGTCGAAGCTCAGCGGCACCACGTGCTGGGCCTGCGGACCCTTCTCCCCCGCCGTGACGACGAAGGCCACCCGCTGCCCGGCCGCGAGGACGCCCCCGGTGACAATGGCGGAGGAGTGCACGAACACCTCCGCGCCCCCGCCGTCCGGCGCGGCGAACCCGTAGCCCTTGGCCGGCTCGTACCAGGAGACGGTGGCGAGCACGCCCAGGGTCGCGTCGGGCGAGGCGTCCCCGGTGACGGCGACGTGCAGCGCCTGCGGACCGCGAGGTCCCTCACCGGTCTCGAACTCCACGGTCTGGCCCTCGCGCAGCGCCCGTGCCGCACCCTCGCCCTGCACCTGCGAGACGTGCACGAAGATGTCGGGGCCGCCGTCATCGGGGGCGAGGAAGCCGAAGCCGCGCTCGAGGTCGTACCAGCGGACGGTTCCCTGCTGCACTGTGCACTCCTGGTCTAGCGGGTGGTTGAGGGTCCAGTGTCCCAGGCGCATGAGATCCCGGTTGACCCACCAGCGGTGTTGGAGTGTGCGCGCACTACCGGGCGGCTTCAGGTAGAGGGTGACGTGTGGGAGCCACACGGGTGGACGTGTCCGGTGTTTCGCGGAGGCCCACGCGTCGGTGCAGGTGACGCATCGGTGCGGGAGCCCACCACGCGTGGCGTCCGAGCAGCCGCATGCCGACCGGCATCAGGACGCCGCGGATGAGGGTGGCGTCCAGCAGGACGGCCAGTCCTGCTCCGATGCCGAACATCTGGACGAAGCTCACTCCGCTGAGGGCGAACGCGAAGAGACTGACCGCGATCAGTGCCGCGGCGGTGGAGACGAGCCGGCCGGTGCGGGACATTCCGGTGATCACCGCCGAGTGGTGGTCGGCGCCCTGGTCGTGGGCCTCCTTGATGCGGCTCACCACGAACAGCTCGTAGTCCATCGACAGTCCGAGGATGATGGTGACCATCAGCACCAGCATGCAGATGTTGAGCGGTGACGGGGTGAAGCCGAGGACCGGTGCCAGCCACCCCTCCTGGAAGACCAGCACCAGCACACCGAGGGTGGCCGACAGGCCGAGCACGTTGAACGCCACCGCCCGCAGCGGTTGCAGGAGGCTGCCGGTGAACAGGAACAGCAGGGCGAACGTGGTGATCGCGATCAACGCGAGCGCCAGTGGCAGCCGGCTTCCGATGGCGTCCTGACTGTCCGCCAGGAGCGCTGCCTCGCCGCCGACCGCGACCGAGGTGCCGGGCGGTGCCGGCAGCGCGCGGATCGCGCTGATCAGCTCGCGCGCCCGCGCCGAGCTGGGTTCGAGTTGGGCTGCGACGAGGAGGCGCTGGCTGTCGGCCCGGACGAGCGTGGCTCCGGCGGGGACCGG
Source organism: Lentzea sp. NPDC036949 (assembly GCF_055608075.1). Classification (NCBI taxonomy): domain Bacteria; kingdom Bacillati; phylum Actinomycetota; class Actinomycetes; order Pseudonocardiales; family Pseudonocardiaceae; genus Lentzea; species Lentzea sp. NPDC036949. The sequence goes on along the minus strand of NZ_JBVJRA010000002.1, from coordinate 453,850 downwards.
TCCGCTGTCGTGACCGCGGACGAACGCTCCCGCGCTGGAGGTCACCTGCGCCACGCCGGGGAGCTCGGAGATCCGGCGTGCGTGGCCGGCCACCGCGGCCGGTGTGGCAGTGCCCTGCACGACGACCTGGATCGCCCTGCCGTCCTCGGTGCGGAAGTGCCCGCGCACCACCTCGCCCACGACCCGGCTGTGTGCGGAGCTCGGGAGCACCCGGTCGTCGGGCATGCCGATCTCGGCCCGCGCGAGCGGCATGGCTGCCAGCAGCAGCAGGACGATCACCGGCACCCCGGTGAGCAGCGGCCGCCGCATGGCCGTGTCGGCGAGCCTTCCCCACAGGGCCGACCCGGAGCCGAGGGGGTAGCGGTGCGCCCACGGCAGGCGGCCGGCGTTGACCTTCGGTCCGAGCACGGTCAGCACCGCGGGCAGCACGAGCACCGCGCTGATCATGGACGCGGTGACCACGCCGATCCCGGCATAGGCGAACGAACGCAGGAAGTACATGGGGAACAACAGCAGCACGGAGAGCACGACGGCCACCGTGACGGCGCTGAACACGATCGTCCGGCCGGCGGTCTGCACGGTGCGGATCACCGCGGCGGAGGGGTCGAGCCCGGCGGCCAGCTCCTCGCGGAACCGGCTCGTCATCAACAGCGCGTAGTCCACGGCCAGCCCGAGGCCCAGCCCGACGGCCATGTTGACCGAGTAGATCGACACGTCGGTCACCGACCCGATGACCGACAACCCGGCGATGGTGCACACGATCGCGGCACCACCCATGAGCAACGGCAGCGTCGCGGCCACGACCGTGCGGAAGGCGAGCACGAGCAGGAGCAGGATCACCGGAACGGCGATCAGCTCGGCCAGCAGCAGATCGGCGGCCAACTGCTGGTCGGCGTCCAGCTCGGCCGCCGCCGAGCCGCCGATGTGGACGGTGATCGGGCCCCGGTCGCCGGCATAGCGCTCACGCAGCCGCTCGACGGTGTTCTGGTTGTCCGCGAAGTCACCGGAGAACTGGCCGAGGGCGAGCGCGTGCCGGCCGTCGTCCGAACGCAGCTGCGGCGTCGCGGTGGCGAAGTAGGAGGTCACGTCGGACAGCACCGGGTCGGTCTTCAGGCGCGCGGTCAGCTCGCCGCCGGCTTGCCTGACCGCCGCGTCGTCGACCGTGCCGGTGCGGGCGGTGATCAGGACCAGGGCGTTGACGTGCCCGCCGAACCGCTCCTCGATGAGGGTCTGCGCCCGCCAGGACTCCGAATCCGGATCACCGAAACCGGAGGTCGTCAACGCACCGGAGGCGGTGAGACCGAGTGCCCCGGCACAGATCACCACCGACACACCTGCCACGAGGACGGCGCGTGCGTGCCTGGTGACGAACCGGCCGATACCTCTGAACACGCAAGGACTCCCTCTGCGTCGGATGCCGGTGGACCGCTTGGCTGTCGCATCGGGAAGCTATTGCCACCGGGTTCCGCGCGCTCTTCGTGCCGCCCGATCGAGCGTCCCTCCAGAGGGTGCGAACGCAGAAGATCAACCGAGAGCGTGACCGTGTCACGGTCGGCGTGGACTGTGGTGCTCAGACGAACCACGTGCCGCCGCGGCCGGCCGGTGACACATCGGCCAGGGCGACCTCGCCCGAACCGGTCGACACCTGGAGGAAGTAGGCGCTCAGATGAGTCGCGCGCTGGCTCTCGACCAGCCGGGCGTAGGACTCGCGGACCCGGTCCGGCTGGGTGTGCGTGGCGGCGGCGACCGCCGCGATGAGCCGTTCGCAGGTGTCCGTGCCGGTGGTCAGCGGCGAGTGGGAGACCACCGTGCAGCGGATGTCCAGGTCGTGCTCGCGTGCTGCCGCGGACAGCCAGTCACCGAAGCGCCCCGGTCCGCCGTCGGTCAGCGTCATCCCGACCAGGTGCGCCCGGCCGCGACCGGTCAGGGCGTCCGGGAGGCCGGCGAGCACCCGTGAGGTCACCAGCAGGCCGTCCTCACCGCCGTGGCCGACACGGGGCGCCGGCAGGTCCGCCACCGGGTAGGGCAGGGTCGGCGGGTTGGCGACCACCAGGTCGAAGCGCCGCCCGGCGACGGGCTGGTACAGGTCGCCGGAGAGGACTTCGACGCGGTCGGTCAGCCCGTTCAGCGCGGCGTTGAGCCGGGTCACGCGGGCGACTCGGGGGTCGAGCTCCACCGCGGTCACCTGCGGTGCGAAGCGGGCGCAGTGCAGCGCGTGCAGCCCAGGGCCGGCGCAGAGGTCGAGGCACGCTCGGGTTCCCTGCGGCGTCAGCCGGCTCAGCAGTGCCAGGGAGTCGTCACCGAGGTAGCACAGCGGGTCCGGCTGCGGACGGTGGCAGATCAACCAGCTGCCGGCGACGAGCAGGACGGCGAGGCCGTCGGTGTCGACGCACCCGTCCTGCCGCTCGACGAGCACTCCCGCTGCCGTCAAGCCCGCCACCGACGCGGCGAGGTCCGGCGGCAGCGCGTCCGGGTGCACAGCGCGGCCCAGCAGCAACAGGTCCACGACGGCACGCAGACCCGGTGCCGCGTGGTCGCGTGCGGCCCGCCATGCCCGCGGGTCGAGGACGGACGGGGTGAAGCAGGTCAGGAACTCGCCGTACCCGGTTCCGGTGAGCACCTCGCTCAACCGCTCCACCGCTGCGATGGCGGTGTCCTCCGACGGGGAGGTGCCGGCCTGGGCCGGCGTGCGCAGGACGAGGCCGCGGTCGGTGATCCGCTGGACCAGGCTCTCGACGTTCGGCGCCGCCTCGCCGTCCCGCTGTCCGACGGCCGCCTGTGCGGCGGCGGCCGTGGTCCTGCCGTCGCACAGCAGCAGGTGCGCGAACTCCTGTTCCGACAGGTGCAGCGAGGCCGCGAACTCGTTGAGCCGGGCGACGGCGATCCCCCGGTCGGAGAAGAAGAAGTCGACGTCGAACTCCAGGGCGGGCAGCACCGCACCGGTGGCGCGGTCGTCGTCGCGCACCGGGACCAGCGGCACCCTCGCGGGTGCGGGGCGTCCGATGAGGTGGTGCTCCGCCCAGGCGAACACCGCCCGCGCGAAGGCGACGCAGCGGGTGGCGTGGGCCGCGGCCGACCGGGGCTCGGGTCTGGCCGGCGCCCGGTGGAGGTCCCAGAAGAGGCGGTCGGCGGGCAGACCGGTGCTGCGCGTCCACAGAGGACGGTCCCAGTCGCCGGGCAGCCGGGCCAGCAGCCGGGTGCGCCACTTGGGGTTCGGGTTGGTGAGGTGGTGGGCCGCGAGCAGGCCGTCGACGGCGTGACCGAGGAGGTCTTGCGCTGCCAGCACGCACGTGGCGTCGTCACCCTGGCCGCGGTAGCCGACCAGGTCGACCTGGACGGTGCGCGCGAGGTGGCGCGCGACCTGGAGTTTCAGCCTCGCCACCGAGGCGCGGTCCGGCCGCCAGGACCACGGCGCCGGACCGGGGCCGGGCGGGCGGACCACGAGCCCTTCGAGCAGGCGGTGCAGCAGCAGCCGCTCGCCGTCGTCGAACGGGGCCAGCTCGACCAGGTTCCACGGCAGGCACGCCCAGTCGCGCAGGCGGTGGATCAACGACTCGACTCCGGCCCGGTGGAGGATCCGCAGGTCGACCATGCTGTGCCCGACGGCCCAGCACAGCTCGTCCTCCGCGCGGTCGGTGTCACCTTCGCCGGGGACGAGGATCAGGTCGAGGTCGGACTTGTCGTTGCCCAGCCCTTCCACCAGGGAGCCGACGGCGAGGACCAGGTCGCCGGGGCGCAGGCCGACGACGTCGTCGATGCCGGCCAGCAGGGCCGCCTGGTCGGTGCCGCACCGGGCCAGGCACGCCGTGAGCGCCGGTGACGTCTCCGTGGCGCTGCTCACGACCGGCCGATCCCGATCTGGTGCAGGACGGGTTCCGGGTCGCCCGCTCTCGCGCGGCAGGTCGGCCGGCGGGCGCAGCACGCGACCGAGCAGTCGAACACGTTCCCGCCCAGCTCCTCGGTGGTGATGGTGTTGAAGTCGTGCAGCCGCTTGCGGAACAGCGCCGCGAACCGGCCGGGGTCGGCGTTCCGGCCGATCTCCTCGACGAGCACGGCGGTGTAGGCGATGTGGCTGAGCTCGTCGGTCAGCAGCGCGTCGTGCAGCCTGGTGATCTTGTCCTGGTTCTCTGGCGGGCAGTGGACCGCCAGGACCGGGCGCTGCATGGCGTGGTGGACCGTCGTGCGGATCTCGGCGATGTTCATCTGGAGGAAGTCGTCGATCGTGGGCACCCTGGCGTACGGGGACCCCGGGACCGGGAACAGCTCCCGCCGCATGGTGAACCCCGGTGACAGCTGCCGGAGCTCGGCGCGGAACTCCGGCGACACCGCCCCGGGGAAGGTCAGGTCGAGCAGCGACAGGTAGATCAGGGAGTGCCTGGACTCGTCGCAGGCGTGGCGCTTGAGCAGGCGCTGGTGGCGCGGGTCGACCGCGCAGGCCGCGAGCGACCACAGCCGCCGGGAGCCGTCGCCCTCGCGCTCCGCGTTGGTGATCAGGGAGATGCCCATCCACCTCGGTTCGACCGACAGGCTGCGGTAGATGAGGCCGTACTCCGCTGTGCCGAACGGTGGCGGTTCGTCCCGCAGGGCTTGGTCCAGCGCCTCGAAGTAGCGCGGGCACCCGGCGTCCGGGTAGTGGGTTCGAACCGCCACCTCGGCGATGGACCGGATGAGGTCCGTGGAGGGTTCACGCCCGAGCAGAGTGTGCGCGAGAACAACGTCCTGGGACATCCGAACCTCACATCCTCGCGATCGGTGCTGGGGCCACGTTCGGCCAGACGGTGTGGCGGTCAGACGGCCTGGGGCTCGGCGTCGAACGGTGAGTTCATCGCGACGAACGCCATGTCGGCGTCCGGGTACTTCTCACGGATCTGGTCGAGCGTCGACTGGTCGAGCTGGAGCTCACCGTTCTTGATCCGACCGGTCAGGACCAAACCGGTGCGGTTCTCCTGAATGGTGCTCGCCGCGCTCGCGAGTTGTTCCACATCGGCCGCGCGTTCCTGGTTAGCCATCGGGATCGCCTTTCATCAACAGAACGTCGAAATGTTAATTGCCCGGTTTCCCGAGCGTACTGCGGCCAATCCGGGCCGACAAGGGCACGTGGCCCATTATTCGCAGCCGGGCGTTTTTACATCCGATTCGGTGATTTCGAAGTACTATTTCGGCGGATGGCACCCGAGTGGTGGGGAGTGGCGTTACCGCCGGTGATGTCGCCGGCACCACCCGGGGGTAACTCACAGAGGTGGTTGCAGGACAGCCGGCCGGACCCCGATCCACGTCCGCAACATCAGCCGGCCCGCACCCGCGCCGGGCCGGTCCTGGAACGCGGTCCTGCCGTGCACGACCGCCCTGTTGTTGACGACGACCACCTGGCCGGGTTCCAGGCGGTGGCAGGTGCGCAGGTCCGGGCGGGACAGCAGCGCGTCCAACCGGTTCATGGCCCGCGTCTGGGGCGCGGACAGCGGGGGGACTCCCGGTCGGCGGTGCGCGCTTTCGATGTACTCGCGCAGGTAGGCGATCCGCGCTTCCCCGCGGTCGAGCTCCAGGACGGGGCGCGGCACGGTGACCGGGTGGCCGGGGCGGTCGTCCCGCGTGTCGAAGTGCACCGGTTGCCGCAACGCGGCCACCGACTCCGGCTCCGACGCGAGCAGTTCGCGGACCAGGTCGGCCACGTGCACCAGGACCAGGGCCCCGCCTGCCGCCGCCTGCCGGACGCAGTGCAGCGCGAAGTAGGCGGGCACCTCGCCGGGCCGGTGGATGCCGTCGGTGTGCAGGTGCCCGCCCTGCCGGGTGTCGGAGTACCGGACGGTGGGTCCGCTCTCCAGCCGGACGCCCCGGTCGCGCACCTCGCGGACCACCTCGCCGTCGAAGGTCTGGGGCAGTGGCCTGCCCAGCGCCACCGACAGCGCGAGCAGGAAGCGGCGTGCCGCGGACTCGTCGAGGTGACCGAGGCCGGACAGCAGGAAGTAGCCGGGCCCGGTCACCAGGTGCCGTTCCTCGCAGTCGCGCGCCGCCCTCGCCAAGGCGGCGCGGGAGGAGGGGTCGTCTCCGACCACCCCGTCCACCAGCCGCTGGTCGAGGTGGTGGATCGGGGTGGTTTGTTCGCTGTCGTCCATGTCGTCGTCACACCTCCGTGAGCGCTCGGGATCGCCGGAGGCACCACTGCGCGATGTCCGCGCCGTGGTGCCGGACACCGGCGAGGTGCAGATCGCCGACTGCGCGCGCCACGCGGTCGTACGCCTGGGCGCGGCTGGTGCCGGTGGCCAGCACCTGCGCCGCGATGGTGTCGAGCACGACCGGCTGCCCCACGTCGAGCGTGCAGTCGACGACCACCCCCGGCCGCTCGGCGGGCAGGCTCACCCGCCTGAGCACCCGGTTTGCGGGCGTCCCTGGGCGGAGGAACAGGTGGCCTTGCACGGCGTGCGTGCCGGCGGGCGGGTCGACGGGGAACGACCGCGCCCCGGCGGCCAGCCCGAGCTGCAGGGCGATCACGTCGGTCCCGGTCACCGCTTCGGCGATCCGGTAGGCGCCGGTGAGGCGCGGGTTGACCTCCTGGAACGTGTAGCCGCCCGCGTGGACGAGGAACTCGACCGTCACCACGTTGAACAGGCCGAACGCGCGCGCCACCCGCTGGGCGTCGGCTCGCATCGCCGCCAGGAGCACCTCGGGCACGCCGTGGACGGGCGCGGCCTCCAGCAGCTTGCGGTTGCCCGCCACCAGCAGCGATTCCCGCTCGCACAGGTGTGCGGCGTTGCCCTGGTCGTCGACCGCCACCACCACTCCGACCACGCGCGCGGGTTCCACGTACCGCTCGGCGTACCAGTCCGGGTGGTCGGCCAGCGCGGCGGACAGTTCCGCCGGACACCGGACCACGCGGACCCCCTCACCCTGCCGGCAGCGCGACCGCTTGAGCACGACGGGCAGGCCGTGGCGGGCGACGAGCGCGCGGATCATCCGCCTGCCGACGGCGTGGGGCAGCACGGGCACGCCGGCGCGCTCGGCCGTCTCGACCGCCCAGGCCGTGTCACCGGCCACCGCGAGCGCCGCCTCCGGTGAGCCGACGAACCGGATGCCCCGCTCCGCGAGCCCGCGGGCCAGTGCCGGGTCCTCCGCGACGGCTCCCCAGCCGGGGTGCACGGCGTCCACCCCGGCCGCGACCGCCGCGCGGACGACGCAGTCGGCGCAGTCGTAACCGCCGCAGCCGGCACCGGCGCGGGTGGTGGCGGCGCAGCCGGCTGCGTCGAGCACCACGTGACCGGCGAGGACGTGCCGCCGCTGCGGGTCCGACGGCGTCACGACGGTCACCGGGGCGATGCCGAGGGCGCGGCACACCGCGGCCGCGCGCACCGCCGGTGCTCCACGCGCGGCGACCAGCACCGATCTCACCGGTCCACCCCGAGCCCGCTGGTGGCACACGCGGCGAACCGGAACCTCTCCCGGATGCCGCGGTTGTCGAGGACGGACGTGACGCGTGGCGGGGTCACCCCGGCGCCGGCCGCGATCCGCACCGCGACCAGGTGCGGGCCCGGTGCGCCCGCGACGCGCTCCAGGCAGGCGTGCACCTGCTCGACGGTCCGGCAGACCGCGGCGGTGCGGTAGCCGACGGAGAGCGCGAGGCGGTCCCAGGCGACCGGGTGGGCGCGGGTCCGCTGTCCACCCGTGGAGTCGTAGGCACCGTTGTCCAGCACCAGGTGGGTCAGGTTGGGCGGCTTCCTGTCACCCACCAGCGCCAGGCCACCGAGGTGCATCAACGCGGAGCCGTCGCCGTCCACCACGACGACCCGCCGATCGGGCCGGGCGACCGCCGTGCCCAGGCCCAGGCCGATCGCGTGGCCCATGCTGCCCTGCACGTAGAAGTTGCCGGGGCGGTCGTCCAGCCCGAACAGCTCGCGGCTGATCATGCCGGTGGTGCTGTAGACCAGCGCGTCACCCAGGTGCGCGCAGATCGCGGCGACCGCGTCCGCGCGACGCATCACCGCGTCCGCGGCCGTGTCCGGGAGGGGGCACGAGGCCAGCGTCGCCTTCGGCACGAGCAGGGCGAAGCAGCGGTCGTGCCGGTACTCCCGCTTCGCCCGGTCGAGCGCGGCGTCGAGGGAGTCCACCGACGGTCCGAGCACCGCGTGCGCGACCCCCACGGCGTCCAGCAGCGCGGCCGTGGCGCGACCCATGACCTCGTGGTGCGGCTCGTCGTCGCGTGCGTCCGGCCACCCGCGCAGGCTCATCACGACCAGCAGCGGGATGTCGTAGGACATCAGCAGGGAGGTCAGCGGGTCGAGCAGGTTGCCCAGCCCGGAGTTCTGCACCAGCAGTGCGGCGCGGCGGCCGGCGAGCTGCGCGCCGGCCGCCATCGCCATCGCCACCCCCTCGTTGGGCGCGGGGACGTAGGCGCCGCGGCGTTCCAGGACGGTGAACGCGCCCTGCAGGTAGGAGCAGGGAACACCGGTGAAGAAGTCGAACCCGCGCGTCTCCAGCGCGCTGCAGAACACCTCCGCCTCGATCACGCTCCCCACTCCTCCCACTCGGCGGTCCTGGTCAGGGCGAAGACCTCCTTCACCGGCGCGATCGAGTCCTCGGCGGTGGCCGCGTCGCCACGCAGGTGGATCTCGCTCAGCACCGTGCGCACGGCCAGCACGGAGGCCCGCAGGGCCTGGTTGGCGTAGATGACCAGCGAGACCCCGGCGTCCTGCGCCTCGGCCAGGCTCCACCGGTAGTAGGTCGTCGGCACCACGACCACCGGCGCGCGGCGGCGCCACCGGTGGAGGAACTCGACGATCTCGTCGGGTTCGCGCCGCTTCGAGTGGACCAGCACGGCGTCCGCGCCGGCGTCGACGTAGTGGTGCGCCCTGCGCACCGCCTCGTCCATGCCCGCGCCGGCGATCAGGGCCTCGCAGCGGGCCACCACGGTGAAGTCCTGGTCACGCCTGCTGCGCACGGCCGCCTCGACGCGCTGGGCGAACGCGTCCGGGTCCTCCAGGACCTGTCCTCCGTCGAGATAGCTGTTGCGCTTGGGGAACACCTTGTCCTCGACGCAGATCCCGGCGATGCCCGCCGCCTCGCACAGCCGCACCACGCGGACGAGGTTGATCGCGGTGCCGAACCCGGTGTCGCAGTCGACCAGCGAGGGCAGGACCGTCGCACCGTCGATGAGCGCGGCGGCGTCGAGGCACTCGGTCATCGTCAGCAGGCCGAGGTCGGGCAGCGCACGGGTGGCCGACAGCTCGAAGCTGGACACCCACACGCCGTCGAAGCCCGCCTCCTCGACCATCCGCGCGGTGAGCGGGTCCCTCGCCCCGACGATGCGCGAGACAACCGGTCGCGTCAGCAGTTCGCGCAGCTCAGCGGCCTTGGTCATGCGTGCCGCCCCCCGACGTGCCCGGGGCCGCGGTGCCGCGGCGTCGCGCGCTCCACCTCGAACAGGCAGTGCCAGTGGTACGAGCCGGGCGTCCCGTGCTCGGCGTCGAAGGCGTCGAGCAGTCTGAACCCCCGGTGCAGCCGCACCAGGTCGGCCTCGTCGGCGTAGAGGTGCGGATGGACCTTGTCGTCGGTCGCACGGGGCTGGACGAACGTGTTCGGCGCGACCTCGACGCCCCGGCCGTACTGCGCGTTGCGCTTGGACAGCATCGTGGCCTGGTAGAGGCCACCGGGGCGGAGGACGCGGCGCACCTCCCCCAGCACCCGCGCCAGAACGTCCTCGTCGGCGTGGTAGACCACGTTGAAGGCCAGCACGAAGTCGAAGGCGCCGGCCGGACAGGGCAGGGACGTGATGTCGGCGACGTCCGCCGTCAGAAGCATTCGCCGGTCGGCCGCCTCACCGCGGACGAACTCCACCGCGGCGGCACTGCGGTCGATCGCGTGGACGGTGAAGCCCTCCTCCGCCAGCAGGAACGTGTGCCGTCCGATGCCGCAGCCGAGGTCCAGCACGTCGCGCACGCCGCGCTCGCGCAAGCGGTGGACGGTGTCCGTCACCCAGGGGTGCGGCGCGACCCAGCCGCTGCGGCCCTGCCGGGTGCGCCACATCCGGTCCCAGTAGAGGTGCGCGGTCATCTCGCCGCCCCACCGGGTTCTCGACCGGAGATTGCGACATCCGATCGAACAACGCGCGTTCGGGGCACGAGATCACCTACCTGACCGAGTGACGAGAATTGCGCACGGTGACGCACACCGATTCCGTCATCCATTCGGACAACGTGAGAAACTTTGAACATGAAATCCTCCCGGCCTGTCCGAGGTGACTGTACCGACATCGACTCCGCCCGGCGTGTCGAAATCCGACCCGACACTCATGTGGTGGGAATATCACCTTGATTCGAATGCAACGTGAAAGGCCTACGCAATTCCTGGAGAGGGATCGCCGTTCGGGCCGGGGAGGACGATCGAACAATGATCATCGCTTTGGACGGGCCCGATGGCGCGGGCAAGAGCACTCAAGTCCGCGACCTGGTCGCATGGGCACGGGCGGAGGGCCACTCCGCCGCCGTCGTCGGCAAATGGGACGTCTTCCGCCACGACGTGGTGCCGCACGCGCGGTTCCTGCGGGGCACGGACCAGGTGGACCTGCGCACCTGCATCGCGGAGATGCCCACCCCGGCACGGATGCTGTTCCTGGGGTGGATGAACGCCACCGCGGCCACACTCGCACTCGAACGCACCGAGGACCTCGTGGTCCTGGACGGCTACTGGGCGAAGCACGCGGCAGCCGAACTGCTCGCCGACTGCCCACCCGACCTCGTGCACACGATCAACGCCGCGATGGCGCCCGTCGACTCGGTCGTCTACCTCGACGTCACGCCGGAGGAGGCCCTGCGCCGCAAGGGCACCGACCTCGCCCCCTACGAGTGCGGCCGGGACGCCGGGTGCTCCCCCGCGCGCTTCCTGACCCACCAGACGGCCGTCCGCCGGGTCCTGCTCGACTGGGCGCGCACGCGAGGATGGACGGTGATCCCCAGCGACTCCCGGCAGAACGTCCAACACGCCCTGCGCGACCACGTCGCCGCACTGCTCTCCGCCCCTCATCGCGGTACGACGGCGGTGATCGACTGGTCAACCGGATCACGCCCGCTCCGCGCAGCCACCACGGCCTCGGCGGACATCAGCCCGACCGCGACCGGGAGTCCGATCCGAAGCCGGTGATCCGGCGGCCGGCCGAGTGGCGCGGGGCGCTCGGGGTCTACGAGGCCGGGCCGCCGAGCAGTCGTTTCCGTTCGGCGGCCACGATCTCGCGGGCGATCTCGGCGTCGGAGATGTCGAACGCCTCTGGCGCGCTGTCCGCCGTCGCCGAGGTGCGTGCGAACTCGTCGAAGAGCTCGCGCTTGCGCCCGAGGATGTCGGTGATCCGGCGGTCGACGCCCTCCTCGGACAGCAGCCGGTGGACCTGGACCGTCTCGAGCTGGCCCATCCGGCGCGCCCGTGCGATCGCCTGCCACTCCGTGGTGGGCTTGAGCTGCGGCTCGCAGATGACGACCACCGAAGCGGACTGGATGTTGAGACCGACACCGCCGGCCACGATCTGGGCGACCAGGACCGCGCCGCCGGCTGCCTCGGAGAACTCGTCGACCATCGCCTGGCGCCGGGCAGCGGGGACCGATCCGGTGAGCGGCCCGAACACCTTGCCGGGCAGGATGCGGGCGACGTCGTCCAGGACGCCCCGGAAGTGGGAGAAGACCAGCACCTTGCGCTGGTTCTCCTCGGCCTCCTCCACGATGTCGAGGAGCCTGCGGACCTTCTCGGACCTGTGGCCCGCCCGCAGCGCGGCCTGGCGCATCGCCATGAAGTTCGACTCGGACACGGACGCGCGGTAGGCCCGCTGGTCCTCGTCCGAGAGCGGCAGCCACTCCTCCACCTCGACCAGCTCCGGCAGCTCGGTGAGCACGTCCTCCTGGTTGCGCCGCAGGTAGACGGGGGCGACCTGCTTGCGGAACTGGCGCGGGGCGTGCTCCCCCGCGTCGACCGCGAGGTCGGGGCGCAGGTAGTCGACGAGGTTGCGGAACTCCTCGATCCGGTTCTCCAGGGGCGTGCCGGTCAGCAGGACCGCGCGCGGGGCGCCGCCGATGAGCGCCCGCGACCTCGCCGTCCGCTTGGCCTCGGGGTTCTTGATGTAGTGCGCCTCGTCGAACACCAGGCAGGCGGGGGCGGCCTTCGCGGGAACCCGTCCCTCCAGCCACGCCAGGCTGTCGTACGTCGTGACGGCGACGCCGCCGTCTCTGACCCACTGCCTGAGCGCGTCGTCGCGGCCCTGGCCGTGCAGCCGGAACGCCCCCAGGTCCGACTTCGACCGGACTTCGCGGACCCAGTTCGTCACCACGGCCGCGGGGCAGACGACCAGGAAGTGGTGGGAGCCCTTGGCGCGCAGGTGCGTGAGCACGGCGATCGCCTCGACGGTCTTCCCGAGGCCCATCTCGTCGCCGATGATGACCTTGCGCTGCACGATCGCGAACCGCGCGCCGAACGACTGGTAGCCGCGCAGCGAGGCGCGCAGGTGGGACGTCTCCAGCTTGAGGTCGCGGATCGCGTCGAGGATCTCGTCCGGGAGGTCGCCGCCGGTGCCTTCCTCGTCACCGCTGAGGAAACCCAGCTCGGAGAGCATCGCGTAGTAGTCGGCGGGACGCGCGAAGAAGTCCTCCCACGGGTCGGCCGCGCCGCGGGACGTGCCGCCGCCGTCGTGGTGCCCGAGCGCCCCCGCCCAGTTCGTGACCCTGTCGCAGACCGCGCGAAGGTCCGCGACCTGCCGTTCGGCGGGGATCACCACCAGGTGGGTGGCGCCGTTGGCGACGGTGTTCGCGATGGCGCGCAGCTCTTCCACGGCCGCCAGCTCGGCGGCGGCCGCGCCGATGGACCGGACCGCGGACCAGGCGCGCAGGGCGCGGAGCAGCTCGGTGGCCGCGGGCGTCCGCTTGGCGATGTCGATGCGGACCGGCATCTCGTCCAGGGTGGTCTGCCAGATGGTGCGCGCGGCCCCGATCATCCGCTTGCCGGTCACCTCGCCCACGCCGGGAAGCGCGGGGATCGCGTGTTCGTGCCGCAGCACCGCGCCGACGGTGGTGATCCCGGCTTCGCGGAGCGCGCCGAGCCGGAGCTGTCCGCTCGTGGCCTCCCGCAGGCGTTCGACCGGCATCTCGGCGACCATCGCCATGGTCTCGTCCTGGCGCAGCGCTTCGGCGGCGGTGGCGACGACGGCCTGGACCTGGTGCACCTCGCGCAGCGACCGGTCGATCGCCGCCAGGGCCGCCCGTGCCGGTGCCAGGAACCGCACGTCGACCACCTGGGAACCGGCCGGGAGCCGGTGGGCGAAGCCGACCTCGGGCGCCAGCAGCATGTTCTCGGGGACGTCACGCGTCAGCGCCGGGTCCCACCGCTCCAGCTGCGCCAGTGCGGTCAGGGCACCCGAGCCGGTCAGCCGGCCGTCGAGCTCGGCGAGGTGCTGCACGCTGCCCGCTGCCTTCTCCTTGCGGGCCTTGGAGGCGAACAGGCGCCGGGCGCCGAACGCCGATCTGCTGTCGGCCAGCGCCGTGCGGACGCGGTCGTTCAGGAGACCGGTCAGAGCCTCGTGCGCCTGCTCGGAGACCTGCGGCAGCTCGTGCGCCCGCCGCAGCGCGGTGACGCGGGCTCGGTCGTCGGGGCGCAGGCTGATGGTCTGCCACAGAACGGTCTGGCCGACCCCGCACCGGTGCACGTGGCGCTCGATCTCACTGGCGGCGGCCGCGGCCTCGTCCGCGACGGCCTTCCTGGTCGCGCGCACAGTCGCCGCCCGGTGGGACCACTGCTGGAGGCTGGCCGCGATCTCCTTGGCGCGCTCGCGTTCGACCTTGTCCATCGTTCTCTCTCGTCACCCTGCCTGCCGGCGTCGACCGGCGGGAGCTGCGGTCTGCTGTCCCCTCGCGAGCGTGTCCTGGTCAGAAGGGCGCTGTCCCCTTCGACCACGACTGGGCCCAGTCCCCGCGGACGCCCGTCGCCGCGAAGCCTCCCAGGTCGGTGGTCCTGAAGGGATCGGCGAGGTAGCGCACCTGGTCGTGCTCGGGACCGCGCGGGTCGACGGAGACGAGGGCGAGGCGGTAGTGGGGTGCGGCGTTCTTGCCCGTCATGACCTCGTTGTGGGTCACGAAGAAGTCCTCGGCACCCGCTGTGCGCGCCTTCACCTCGATCCGGATGGCGGTGCCGTCCGGGGCGGCGGAGAGCACGTCGAAGCCGGGGTTGGTGAAGGCCTGCTCCTCGGGTGCGCGGCCGAGCTTCCGCTCGGCCGCCAGGACGAGGTCGATCCCGCGCCGCTCGACCTCCTTGGTCTCCTTGGCGTGCAGGGGCGCGTTCCGGTCGATCTCGTCGGCGACCAGTGAGAGCGGGAGGACCAGTGCGGCGGTGACGAACCGCGGTGGCTGCGTCGACATGTGGCTCTGCCGGTCCAGCAGCTCCATGCGCCTGGCGAGCCGGACGTCGAGCTCGGCGGCCTTGCCGGCGAGGCTGGTGGCCGTCTCCTTCACCTTCTCCCCGCGCCGCTGCTTCTCCTGGGCGGCGGAGGCGTCCCGGAGCAGGCGCTCCCGCTCGGCGACCAGGCGTTCCCGGACCTGGTGGCGCGCCCGTTCCAGCTCGGCGGCACGGGCCGGGCGGACCTCGTCGAGGTACTCGCGGAGCCGGTGGGCGCTGATCCAGCTGAGCGCCTTGGTCTCGGCGTCGGCGAGCCACGCGGCGGTCTTGGCCTGGTCCACCCCGTGGCCGCGAGGAGCGGCCACGCAGTCCAGGTACGGCGCCGGGCCCGCGGAGGTGACGGTGCCGTGCTCGTCCACGAACACGTACCCGAAGCGGCGTGCCACGGACGCGCCGGTGGCGTCGTTCACGGTCTCCTCGACGCCGACCAGGAGATGGGGTTTCTCCAGCGTCGCCGACACCAGGACCGTGCCGGCGGCGAGGGAACCGGAGAACCGCTCGATCGCCAGGTCCACCACCGCGTCGTGCAGCGGGTGGCCCGGCGCGAGCAGGTCGGCCCGGACGGCTTCCTCGTCCCCGATGTGGTCGAGCGCGAAGCACACCCGCTCATACCGCGACGCGACCGGGGCGTGCGCGTGGGCGCGGACCGCCGGTGGGACGTGGGGGATCTCGAAGCGCCCCTTCTCCCGCCGGACGACCTTGCCGCCCAGCCGGGCGAACGCGACCTTGAACGCCATCTCGACGTAGTGCGGCTGCAGGCGCTTCGCCCTGGCTTCGTCCATCGCCGCCCGCATCGTCTGGAGGTCGTCGTCCGAGAAGCCGGTCGCGGCCAGCGCCCGCTCGGTGAGCAGGTGCCGCACCCTCTTCCCGGCTGCCTCGTCGATGACCTCGTGCATGCGCGCCCGTACTTCGGGCTGCTCGCCGTATTGGATGGCGCGCAGCAACAGGTCGCGCAGGGGTGTTTCCGCGAACGCCTCGCCGAGGACGTCGAAGACCTTCCCGCCGTAGGACTCGCTCATCTGCTCCAGCTTCCGGAGCAGGGTGGCGAAGACCTCGCCCTCACGGGTGTCGGTGGCCACCAGGTTCCACAGCCGGCACACCTCGGTCTGGCCGATGCGGTGCACGCGCCCGAACCGCTGCTCGATGCGGTTCGGGTTCCACGGCAGGTCGTAGTTGACCACCAGGTGCGCGGCCTGGAGGTTCAGGCCCTCGCCCGCGGCGTCCGTGGCCAGCAGCACCTGGCACCCCGGGTTCTGGGTGAACTCCTCGGTGGTCCTGCGCCGGTCCAGTCGCCGCACCCCGCCGTGGATCGCCACCACCGCCTCGGGCCGCCCCAGCAGGGTGGTGATGCGTCCGCGCAGGTAGTCCAGCGTGTCCCTGTGTTCGGTGAAGACGATCAGCTTGCGCGGCACGCCCCTGCCATCGGTCGTGAGCGTGTGGTCGTGGAGGATGCGGGACAGCTCCGACCACTTGCGGTCCGTGCCGGACGCGCGGACCCGGGACGCGGCCGCGATGAGCACGTCGAGCTCCTTGAGCTCGGCGCTGAGCTCGGCGACGGTCTGGGCGGCCGTCGCGGCGTCCACGACCTCCTCTTCGAGGGACTCCAGCTCCTCGGCGCTCAGCTCGTCGTCGTCGAGGACAGCGAGGTCGGCGTTCGGAAAGGACTCGGCGAACGAGCCCGCCTCGATCTCGCGCTTCTTGCGTTCGAGCCGCTCGGCGCGGCGGCCCAGTGACCGGTGGATCGCCTCGGGGCTCGAAGCCAGCCGCCGCTGGAGAACGGTCATCGCGAACCCGACGGTGTTCCGCCGCTTCCCGTCCAGGCGCTCGGCCCGGTTCATCCCGGTGCGCACGTACTCGGTGACGTCCTCGTACAGCTCCTGCTCCAGCGGGGTCAGCTGGTACGGGACCGTCTCGGCGACGCGTTCGGGGAACAGCCGCTTCCCCTCGAAGGTGAGGAGGTCCTCCTTGACCACGCGGCGCATGAGCCCCGCGGTGTCGACCGTGGTCTTCTTCCTGCCCGCGAACCGGTCCCGGTCGAGCAGGGTGAGGAAGGCCTGGAAGTCCTCCTCCTTGCCCGAGTGCGGGGTGGCGGTCATCAGCAGCAGGTGCCGGGCGATCTCACCGAGCTTCTCCCCCAGCAGGAACCGCTTCGTCTTGCGCAGCTCGCCGCCGAACCAGTTGGCGCCCATGCGGTGCGCCTCGTCGACGACGACGAGGTCCCACCGGCTCTCCAGCAGCTTGCGCTGGAGCTCCTCGTTGCGGGCGAGCTGGTCCATCCGCGCGATCACGAGGTTCTTCGCATCGAAGACGTTGACGTTGACGTTCGCGTCGATCAGCTGGTTGGTGAGCAGGTCGAAGCTGAGGCCGAACTTGAAGAAGAGCTCGTCCTGCCACTGCTCGACCAGCCCACCGGGAGCCACGACGAGACACCGCTGCACGTCGTCGCGGAGCACGAGCTCCTTGACGTAGAGACCCGCCATGATCGTCTTGCCCGCGCCGGGGTCGTCCGCCAGGAGGAACCGCAGCGGTGTGCGCGGCAACAGCTCCCGGTACACGGCGGAGATCTGGTGCGGCAACGGGCGGACGTTGCTGGTCGCCACCGCGAGCATGGGGTCGAAGAGGCCGGCCAGCTGGATCCGCTTGGCCTCGGCGGCCAGCTTGAAGTCCTCCGCGGGAGCGTCGAACGCACGCGCCCCGCTGTCGGCGACGGTGAGCGAGTCCTCGTCGTCGCGGTAGACGAGGCGCTGCCCCAAGGAGCCGTTGACGCGCTTGTAGGTCAGCTCGACGGTGTCGGCACCGTGCGGCTGAGCGAAGAGGACGGTGACCGTCTCGCCCGGCTCCACCCCGTTCAACCGGACACTGGACGTCAACGACTCCAACCGCACGCGCAAAGCTCCTGTCGACCGCACCACGACGTTCCCCACGGCATGTCGTGGCCCCGGCACGCGGTGTTACCGGCCGGCGTGCCATCACGTCACGCCCTGGCGAACGTCTCCGCAAGATCGCTTCGGCTCGATCAGGCGGCGGGCAGGGTGAACCAGACGGTCAAGCCGCCGTCGATGCCGTCGGCCATTCCGATCGTGCCGCCGTGGGCGGTGACGACGCGTCGGCAGGTGGCCAGTCCGATGCCCGTGCCGCCTTCGACCGTGCCGTGCTGGTGCACCTGGCTCAGCAGCGCGAAGGCCTCTTCGCGGCGTGCGGGTGGGATGCCCCTGCCGTTGTCGGCGATCTCGACGCGCACGAACTCGCCACTGTGCTTCGCCCGGATCCGCACGCGGAGCCGCCGGTCGGGGCGTGCGAAGCGGACCGCGTTGCTGATGACGTTCTGCAGCAGCGCTCGCAGGTGTGTCTCGTCGCCGCGGACTGCCGGCAGCGGTTCGAGGTCCAGCTCCACCGGCTCGGTTCCCGCGCCGGTGGAGCGGTCGTCGACGAGGTCGGCGAGGAGGGTGCCGAGGTCCACGGACCGGCACCTCAGCTGTCCGCCGAGCTTCGCGTACTCCAGCAGTTCGTCGACCAGGGCGTGCATGCGGTTCGCGGCGCCCCTGCCGCGTTCGACCAGTCGCCCGGCGGTCGGGGCGGCCACGACGGCAGGGTGGTCCGACAGCAGTTCGAGGAATCCCGTGATGCCCGCGAGCGGGTTGCGCAGGTCGTGGCTGACCCGTCCGGCGAAGTCGGCGAGCTCGCTGTTGGAGCGCAGCAGCTCGGCGCGGGCCGCGGACAGTTCCGCGACGGTGCGGGTGAGCGCCAGGCCGGACCGTCGCAGCTCCAGCACGTCGACGGCCTGGTGGGCGAGCAGGTCCAGGCTGCGCCGCTGTCGCGGGTCCAGCCGGCGGGGGACGTCGTCGAAGACGCACAGGGTGCCGAGCACGGCGCCGGAGGGCGCCTGCAGCCTGCTGGCGGCGTAGAACCGGACCGATGCGATCCGGCCCGTGACGAAGGGGTTGGCGGCGAAGCGGGGGTCCTCCCGTGCGTCGAACACCTCGACCGGCTCCGGGGTGACGATCGAGACCGCGCACATCGAGTCCTCCCGCGAGCAGACCGAGGGTGAGATCCCCACCGCCGCGACCTGGTGCTGCAGGTGCTCGCTGATCAGGTTGACCGCGCCGTGGGGTGCCCCGCAGACCTGCGCGGCCAGCTCCGCGAGAGCTTCCAGGTCGGGATGGCGCCCCAGGTCCTCGATGCCGTACTCGGCCAGCACGGAGTCGCGGTCACGCAGGTCAACGGGCATCGGGCACCGCCTCTCCCGGATGTGCCACCGGTCCGGACGCGGGCACGGGACCGCCCGCGGGCTCGGCGCTGGCGAACCCCACCCGCGTCATCCGGCCCCACTCGGCCTTCCCGCCCCGCAGGGCGTCCACCAGGCCGCGCAGCCGCCACACCGCCGTCAGCTGCCGGTAGCCGACGTTCTCGACGACCGCCACCACGAGGGCCACCGCCAGGTCACGCCAGCCGCGGTAGCGGTGGAACGAGTACTCCTCCACCACGAGGGCGACGAGGGAGAGCGCGACGCCGTAGCCGAACGCCACCAGGAAGAACAGCACGGCGAAGGCCCAGTCGACGGCCCCCATCAGCAGCCCGGCGGCGAGTGCGACGAGCCCGAACAGCTCGACCACCGGCGCGAGCAGCTCGAACAGCGCGTAGAACGGCAGTGCCAGCGTGCCGACCGCGCCGTACGCCGGGTTCCCGAGCATCCTGCGGTGCTTCCACAGGACCTCCGCAAGGCCTCGGGACCAGCGGCGCCGCTGGCGGCCGAGCACCCGCAGCGACTCCGGCACCTCGGTCCAGGCCACCGGCTCGGGGACGAACACGACCCTGGCGCGCCGCCGGTGCTCGCGCATCCAGCGGTGCAGGCGGACGACCAGTTCGGCGTCCTCCCCGATCGTGTCGACGTCCAGCCCACCGACCTCCACCAGGACGTCGCGCCGGAACAGGCCGAACGCCCCGGAGACGACGACGAGCGCGTTGAGGGCCGACCAGCCGGAGCGTCCCAGCAGGAACGCACGCAGGTACTCCACGACCTGCGTGCGTGCCAACCAGGTCCTCGGCATGCGCAGCTCGGTCACGCGTCCGGCCGTGACGGTGCTGTCGTTGACCGCGCGCACGACGCCGCCGGTGGCGACCACGTGTTCAGGGTCGTCGCCGAAGGGCCTGGCCACGACGAGCAGGGCGTCCGGGTCGAGGAGCGAGTCGGCGTCGACCATGCACACCAGCGGTTGGACCGAGACGTTGATGCCGGTGTTGTTCGCCGAGGCCTTGCCGCCGTTCTCCTTGCGGACCACGACCAGCGGCACCGCTCCCGGCGGGGCGTGCACCGAGGTGATGGCGCCGCGGGTGAGGACGTCCTCCGGCACCACCCGCGGGACCTCCACCAGACCGAAGTGGGAGCGCAGCACGTCGAAGGTGCCGTCGGTGGAGCCGTCGTCGACGACCACGACCTCGAAGAGCGGGTGCCGCAGGGCCAGCATGGCGTTGACGCTCTCGACGATCGTCGCTTCCTCGTTGTGCGCCGGCATCACGACCGAGACCCCGAGCGCCAACGGGTCGGTGTACGTCTCTTCGAAGCCCGCGTACGGGCGGCGCCGGAGGTGGCGGCGGAACTCGCGCACCGCGAGCAGGATCAGGCCGAGGTAGCTCGTGTTCAGCAGCAGGAAGTAGGCCAGCACGAACCAGTTGGCCAGAACGACGACGACGCTGACGACGCCCAACGCGGTCATGGCCGCACCGTCGCCGACAACCCCCTGGCGTTCGCCGCCGCCAGAGCCTCCCGGGCGTGCCCCGAACGGTCAGCCAGCCGCGCGAGAGCGGCCACTCCGTCAGGGCGGATCGCGGCGAGAGACGCGGCGGCCGTGTGCGCGACCCAATGCACGGGATCGTCGACCAGCTCGGTCAGCACCGGGACCGCGCGCCGCGCGCCCAGCACGCCCAGGGCCTCGGCCGCCGTCACCCGCAGCACGAGCGGCTCGCGGGCGGAGGTGGCGGCGATGACGTCGTCGACCGGGATGGGAGCGCCGATCAGGCCGAGAGCACGGACCGCACGCAGGCGGACCTCGGTGGAGCGGTCGGTGCGCAGCATCGCCACGAGCACGGGTGCCGCCGCCACCGCGCCGATCAGGCCGAGGGCTTCGGCGACCTGGGCGCGAACGAGGTCGTCGGCGTGGTCCGCCGCGGCGAGCAACGGTGGGACCGCCGCTGGGCCGACCTGCCGCAGCGCGGTCATGACCAGGTGGTGCGGTAGCGGGGGTGTGCGCCGCAGGCCGTGCACGAGTGCGACCGCCGCGCTCGGGTCGGCCAGCCGGCCGAGGGCCCGCACGGCCACGGCCCGCACTTCCAGGTCTCGGTCCCCCAGGAGTCGTGCGAGCTGCGCCGTCGCCCCCGGTCCGCCCACCGCGCCGAGCAGGTGGGCCGACCGGGCACGCACCACGGCGCTGCGCCGATGTGCGCCGCGCATCGCCCGCTCCACCGAACCCCGCCGTTCGAGCAGGCCGACCACGGCGGTTCGCGCCTCGCCGCGCACCTTGCCGAGCATGGCGACCGCGACCGGCTCCAGTGCGCGCCACGTGCGCGCATCCACCGCGGCGAGCCGTTCCACGGACACGGCATCGTCGTCTTCTCCTGCGACCAGCCGGACCAGCCACGGGCGAGCGGAAGCCACCAGGCCCGCGCGGCGTGCGTCGGTGACCCGCAGCCACCACCGGCCGGCCAACACCGCCAGGGAGAGGGCGACGAGCAGCACGGCGAGGCATCCCACCGCGACGACCAGCACGTCGCGGTCGATCGACGGGGACACCGGTGAGGTCATCGCCGGCTGCGGGCCAGGACGGCGCGGACCCGGCTGGCCAGCTCACGGGGGCTGAACGGTTTGGTGAGGTAGTCGTCCGCTCCCCAGTCGAAGCCGCCTTCGACGTCGCTCTCCCGGGCACGGGCGGTCAGCAGGATCACCGGGATGCCGGCGGTGGCCTCGGCCGCGCGCAGTTCCCGGCAGACGTCCAGGCCGGTCATCCGGGGCATCATCACGTCCAGGACGGCGATGTCCGGCAGGGCGTCGCGGGCCAGGGTCAACGCCGTGGCGCCGTCTTCGGCGACGAGCACGTCGTAGCCCGACTGCTCGAGCTTGAACACCACGACGTCCCGGACGTCAGCATCGTCATCGGCGACGAGCACGGTGGTCATGGGAACTCCCGAACTCTCGGTCTCCCGTTCGAGGTACCCCTGATTAGACCATTCAGTCCTTCACGTCATCTGGATGGCGCAACCGCCGCCGGAAGAACGCCGTCTCACCGGTAGAGCATGACCAGGTCGGCCTTGCAGGCGGGACGGGGCTTCCCCTCGACCTCGACGACGACCGACACCACGGCCTCCACGAAGTCACGCGCCCGCGACTTCGCCGACGTGAGCTCGGCGGTCAGCCGGATGCGTCCTCCGGCCGGAACCGGTGTGGTGAAGCGCAGCGCGTCGACGCCCCTGTTGACGACCGACGAGGCCCCGTCGACGCGGAGCACCTCGTCGAGCATCGGGACCACCAGCGACAGGGTGAGGAAGCCGTGCGCCACCGGTCCTCCGAACGGACCCGCGTCGGCCGCGGGACCCGCACGGTGGATCCACTGGTGGTCGCCGGTGACGTCGGCGAAGCCGTCCACCGTGCGCTGGTCGACGGTGCGCCACGAGCTCGTGCCGAGCCGGTCGCCGACGGCGTCGAGCAGGTCGGCCGGTGTGGCGAAGATCCGGGCCGTCATGAGGCGGTGGTGGTGAGCGGTTCCGGGGAGGCGGTCACTCGATGACCAGTTCCGGCCAGGTCAGCACGGTGGAACCCCAGCTGAGGCCCGCGCCGAACGAGGTGACCAGTACGCGGTTGCCTGCGACCAGCTCCCCTGCGGCGGCGGCATCGCCGAGGACCAGCGGGATGGAGGCGGCGACCGTGTTGCCCACGCGGTCGACGTTCAGGAGGAAGCGCTCTTCCGGCACCCGGAGGTTGCGTGCCACCGCGCTGATGATCCGGGCGTTCGCCTGGTGGCACGCGAAGCGGTCCACGTCCTCGAGGCGCCAGCCGGCGTTGTCGAGCACCTTGCCCGCCGACTCGCTCATGCGCGCCACGGCGTGGCGGTACACCGGCTGGCCGTCCATCCGGAAGTGGACGTCGGCGGGGTCGAGCGGCTCTCCGGAACCGCGCTGCTCGGAACCACCGGCGGGCACGATCAACAGGTCCGAGCCGGTGCCGTCCGATCCCAGGTCGAACGGGCCGAAGGCGCCCGGTTCGTCCGCGGTGCCCGCGCGGAGCACCACCGCGCCGGCGCCGTCGCCGAAGATGGCCGCGGTGGTGCGGTCCTGCGGGTTCAGCACCGTGGTGAAGGTGTCGGCGCCGATCACCAGCACGCGTTCGGCGATGCCCGCGGCGATGTGGCCCGCGGCCGTCGCGAGCGCGTACACGAAGCCCGCGCACACGGCGTTGAGGTCGAAGGCGGGCACCCCGCTCAGCCCGAGCCTGCTGGCGACCTCGGGCGCGGTGGACGGGCAGGGGTGGTCCGGTGTCGTCGTGGCCACGATCACCAGGTCGACGTCCGCGCCACCGGCCGACTTCAGCGCACGGGCACCCGCCTCCACCGCGAGGACCGAGGTCGACATGCCGGGTTCGAGCACCCGGCGCTCCCGGATGCCGGTCCGCTTCCGGATCCACTCGTCCGAGGTGTCCAGCTGACGAGCGAGCTCGTCGTTCGTCACCACCCTCGACGGCAACCACGTGCCGATCCCGCACAGCACCGCGGCACGGCGTTGATCCGCTGTCATACGTTCTCCCGTTGATCTCGCGTGGCGCGTCGACGCCGGTACGACGTCATCGACGCTAACCAGCGCGAGCCGGAATCGACTGTGGAAGTCCACAGCGGCGCGTTCCCGGCCGCATCACCGCCAAGCCGAACCGCACCGATGTCATCGGCACACCAGCGGGTCCGTCGTCCTCGGGTCCTAAGTGGACGGGATGGCGAGGTGGCCGCACGGTCCGATCAGGTCACACAACCGACTGTGGTTCTCCACAGCACGGACCTCCCCCACCTGTCGCAGAGTTGGTGCTGCCAACGGTTGCCGACGCGCCGCCGAGCCGCCCATCGCAGGAGGAAACGTCTTGTCCAGCGTGTACAACACGATCGCCGAGGTCCTGACGACCAAGTTCGCGGTTCCGGCCGACACGATCACCGCGGACACCGCGCTCGAAGAGGTGCTGACCGACTCCCTGGACGTGGTCGAGTTCGGCGTCGTCATGGGCGAGCACTACAACGTCCTGATCTCCGACGAGGAGCTCGAGACGGTCACCACGATCGCCGACGTCGCCGGGCTGCTGAGCGGCAAGGTCGCGGCATGACCTCGCGTCCCGAGGTCGTCATCACCGGCCGGGGGATGGTGACCTCGGCGGGCGTCGGCGTCGACGAGAACTGGAAGCGCGTCAGCGCCGGCGAACCGACGGCCGTGCTCGGTCCCGACCTCGGTGTGCTGGGGACCCAGGTCGTGTGCCCGGTCACGGACTTCGACGCGCGGATGCTGCTCGGTCACGGTGCTCGGCGGCTCGACCGCTACAGCCAGCTCGGCATCGTCGCCGCCGGCGAGGCGGTCCAGGACGCGGGACTGCGGACCAGCGACTGGGACGGCGCCCGCGTCGCGATCGTCATCGGGGTGTCGGTCGGCGGCATGGAGACGCTGACCACGCAGCACGTGGCGATGCTGAACCGCGGCCCGGCCGCGACCTCACCGCTCACGATGCCGATGTCGCTGGTGAACATGGTGGCCGGTCAGCTCGCCATCCACCTGTCGGCGACCGGTCCCAACCTGACGGTGTCGACCGCGTGCGCCTCCGGTGCCACCGCGATCGGCACGGCGCGGATGCTGCTGCAGTCCGGTGCGTGCGACGTCGCGGTCGCGGGTGCCGCCGATGCCTCGCTCGTGCCGCTCGTGCTCTCCGCGTTCGCCAGGATGGGGGCGCTCACCAAGCGGTCAGCGGACCCGAGCAGGGCCTCTCGCCCGTTCGACCGCGACCGGGACGGGTTCGTGGCGGCGGAGGGCGCGGCCATCGTCGTCCTCGAACGGGAGGCGGACGCCCGTGCCCGCGGCGCGACGGTCCGGGGCCGGGTGCTCGGCTACGGCGCCTCCGCCGACGCCCACCACGTGACCAGCCCGCACCCCGACGGCGTGGGCGCACGCGCGGCGATCACCGCGGCGCTGCTGGACGCGGGCCTCACCGGTGCGGACGTCGACCACCTCAACGCGCACGGCACGTCGACCAAGCTCAACGACCAGGCAGAGGCGAAAGCGGTGCGCGAGGTCTTCGGCGACGGGATCTCGGTGGCCTCGACCAAGGGCGTCACCGGCCACCTGCTCGCGGCGGCCGGGGCGGCCGAGACCGTCTACGCCTCCCTCAGCATCGAACACGGGCTGGTCCCGCCCACGGCCAACCTCGAGAACCTCGACCCGGAGATCGACCTCGACCTCGCCCCGGTGGCGAGGCGGCAGGCGATCGAGATCGCCATGAGCACCTCGTTCGGGTTCGGCGGGCAGAACGCCGCGCTGCTCGTCGGCGCGCCCTGACCGGCACCCAGAGAAGAAGGAGCAAGCAAGTGGTTGCGCACGACGCTCGATCGGAGGCGCTCGCGCGTCTCACCGCGGACCAGGTGGCGGAGTTGCGCGGACTGCTGCGGTACGGCGCCGACGAGGAGCACGACCGGTACGCCAAGCTCTTCTCCACTGCGGCCTTCGACCAGGTGGAAGGCCGCTCGCCCGCCGAGAACGCCGCTCTCGCCTACCGCCGACTGCGGCAGGTCAACGCCGAGCTCGGACCCGTTCGCGAGTTCGTCAGCGGTGACCTGGAGCGCTTCCTCGTCCTGCACGAGTGGGCCGGTGTGCTCGACCCGACCCTGGTGTCGGTGCTGACCATCCACTACAACCTGTGCCTCGGCGCCGTCCTGGAGCTCGGCGGTGACCGGCCGGAGCTGGCCGCCGTGGTCGACGAGCTGGCCAGGATGGACTCGGTCGGCGTCTTCCTCGCGACCGAGCTGGGTTATGGCAACAACGTCGCCGAACTGCGCACACGGGCGGTCTACGACCGTTCGACCGACGAGTTCGTGCTCACCACGCCGAGCCACGAGGCGCGCAAGTTCATGCCCAACACCGGCCTGGACGGCGTGCCGAAGATCGCCGTGGTGCTGGCCCGGCTGGAGATCGACGGTGCCGACGAGGGCGTGTTCCCCTTCGTGGTGCGCATCCGCGACGAGAACGGCCCGTGCCGGGGAGTCGACGTCAAGCCGCTGGGCGACAAGCCGGGGCTGGCGCTCGACAACGCCGTCACCACCTTCCGGGGCGTGCGCGTTCCGCGAGCGTTGCTGCTGGACGCCGCAGAGCCGGTCATCGCTGCGGACGGGAGCCGCACGGGTGCGGTCAGGTCGTTGCGCCGCAGGTTCACCAGGGCGATGACCAGGGTGCAGACCGGCAAGCTCTGCCTCACCTCCGCGACCGCGGCCGCCGCCCGCGCCAGCGTCTTCATCGCCGTCCGGCACGCGCACGGCCGGCACGTCACCGTCTCCGGTGGCCGGTCCGTTCCCGTCATGACCTTCCGGACCCACCAGGCCCAGCTGCTCGACGCCCTGGCCAGGACGTGCGCCGTCAGCGTGCTGTTGAACGGGACCAGGCGGCAGGCGGCGCGGAGCTCTCTCGCCTCGGTCGAGGTCAAACGCGCGCTCGCCGTGACCAAGGCGCTGGTCACGTGGACGGCGCAGGACGTGGTGACCACCTGCATCGAACGGTGCGGAGCGCGGGGCATGTTCGCGCACAACAGGATCTCGCCCTACGTGGCACTGGTCCAGGGATCGATCACCGCCGAGGGCGACAACCAGGTCGTGCTCCTGGACGCCGCCAACGAGATGCTGCTCGGCCGCGGCTACGAGCCACCGGTCTCGGCACCCGGTCACGGCGCGCTGGACGACCCGGAGTTCCTGCTCCGCCTGTTCTCGCACCGCGAGAACAGGGTCTACGAGGAAGCACGCGCGGCACGCAGGACCGGTGACGACCCGTTCGAGCGAGCCAACAGCGCCGCGTTGCCGGCCTCGGAGCTCGGCAGGGTGCACGGCGTGCGGCGTGCCCTCGAAGAACTCCACGCGCTGGCGCAGCGAGCCACCTCCGCCGAGGTCGGTGAGGTCCTCCGGGCGCTGTTCCTGCGGTTCGCCCTCGCCGAACTGGGCCGGGACGCGGCCTGGCACCTGTGCGACGGCACCCTCGAACCCGCTCAGGCCCGAGAGCTGCCCTCGCTGGTCGCTGCGGTCGACGAACGGCTCCTGCCCCGGGTCGAGGACGTCGTCGACGCCTTCGGCATCTCCAACGACGTGCTGCGCGCTCCCATCGCCTCCGCGGACTACGTCGAGGCCTACGCCGAACTGCTGCCCGTACCCGATCTGCCGCTGGTCTGACCACGAGAGCCGACGGAGACAGAACCCGTGACCACGACGATTAACCCGGCCGCGACCCCCGCGCCGGTGAAGCCGGCCAAGCCCGGTGCCCGCGACGCGCTGAACGCGCTCGTCGACGCCGGCAGCCTGGTGGAGTTCGGCGCGGAGGCGAAGCACCAGTGCACCGCCTTCGGCATGCAGGCCAAGACACCCGCTGGAGATGCGGTGATCACGGGCACGGCCGAGATCGACGCGCGGCCCGCCGCCGTGTTCGCCCAGGACGTCTCCGTGCTGGGCGGGACCCTGGGCGCCACCCACGCGCAGAAGATCGCGCAGGTCCTCGACCAGGCGGAGCGGGCGCGGTGCCCGGTGGTGGGCGTGCTGGACTCCGGCGGAGCGCGCATCCAGGAGGGGGTCTCCGCTCTCGACGGGTACGCGTCGATCTTCCGCCGCAACGTGGCCCTGTCCGGGCGGGTGCCGCAGATCAGCGTGATCCTCGGTGCCTGCGCGGGCGGTGCCGCCTACTCCCCCGCGCTGACCGACCTGATCGTGATGGACCGCCAGGCGCACATGTTCCTGACCGGTCCCAAGGTCGTGCGCAGCGTGACCGGTGAGGACGTCACCGCCGCGGACCTCGGCGGTGCGCCCGTCCACTCCGCCATGTCCGGCCTCGCACACCTCGTGACCGAACGCCCCGAGGACGCGTTCCCGCTGGTGCGCCGGATCTTGTCCTACCTGCCCAGCTCGTGCTGGGACGAGCTGCCGCTGCACCTGGCCCGCGAGCCGGAGACCGACCCCGAGGTGCCGTCCGAACAGCGCAAGACCTACGACGTGCGGCGAGTCGTGCGCGGGCTGGTCGACGGGGACAGCTTCCTCGAGCTCCAGCCGCACTACGCCGCGAACATCGTCATCGGCTTCGCGCGGGTGGACGGCATGCCGGTGGGGGTCGTGGCGAACCAGCCGAACACGCTGGCGGGCACGCTCAACGCCCAGGCGGCCGAGAAGGGCGCACGGTTCGTGCGGATGTGCGACGCCTTCGGCCTCCCCCTGGTCACGCTCGTCGACACCCCGGGTTTCCTGCCCGGCCGGTCCCAGGAGACCGACGGCGTCATCCGCCGCGGCGCCAAGTTGTTGTACGCCTTCGCGGAAGCGACCGTGCCCAGGGTGACCGTGATCCTGCGCAAGGCCTACGGCGGCGCGTACATCGTGATGAACTCCAAGCAGCTCGGCGCCGACCGCGTGTTCGCCTGGCCCACGGCGGAGATCGGCGTCATGGGAGCCGAGGGCGCGGTGGAGGTCGTGTTCCGCCGCGAGCTCGCCGCGAACCCCGGCAAGCGCCAGGAGCTGCTGGAGAACTACCGCGCGGAAGCACTGTCGCCGGCACTGGCGACCGCACGCCAAGCCGTCGACGCGCTCATCACGCCGACGCAGACCCGCGACGCGATCATCAAGGTCATCCGTCCGTTGATGCGTGCCCGGCGCCCGGAGCACCGGCACGGCAACATGCCGCAGTGACGACAGCTCAGAACTCCATCTCCGCCTCACCCAGGATGCCGCCTTCCGCTACCGCGAGGGCGGCATTCTGCTGCGCGCGGTGCGGTGCCTGAGCTGATCTCGCGGAGCCGTCAGCCGGAGGGGCTCGTCCTGTGCCAGGGACTGGAACACCGGTTTGCCCCGCCGGTCACGACTGCCTTCAATCGAGAGGCGACTTCGATCAAGAGGCAGCGCACACGGCGGAGGTGTGACCGAATTCATTTTTCTCTTTTTTCCTTATCGCCCCAAACGACATCCTCGTGCGGATGTGATAAATCTCGTCGCACCCCGGGAGAAGCGTCCCCCGAATGCCTCATTTACGCCCGTGACCAGCAGGGTACCCTCGCGTGGAATTGAAAGAGCAAATTTAACACCCGTGGACTAATACGATTATTACCCGAACGGACCAGCTGCTGACTACGGAGCGTTCACGATGAAAGCCGACGCAAGTCGACGCCGGAATCTCAACAGCCGGACCGCCCTCGTCGGCCGCGGGGCCGAGTTGCAACGCATCACGGAGGCCCTGGACGCAGCGGAGGCCGCCATGCCCTCCACGCTCCTGTTCGAAGGAGCGACCGGCATCGGCAAGACGGCACTGCTGGACGCCGCGTGCTCGATGGCACGTGAACGCGGATTCGTCATCTGCAGGGCCGTGGCGTCGCCGATGGAGCGGGAGATGCCGTTCGCCGTGGTCCAGCAGCTCTTCGAGCACCTGCGCCTGGAGCGGACCAGCGGTTGGGACGAGGAAGCCGCACCGCACGGGCACGCGGTCATCGCCGGGCACCCCGCGGGCGACCTGGGCGACTTCGAGGAGGTCCACGTCCACCGGGCGATCCGCGACCTCTACCGCATCACGACCGGTCTCGCGCAGCACGCGCCCCTCTGCCTCGTCATCGACGACGTGCAGTGGACGGACGTGCCGTCCCTGCGCTGGCTGAACTACCTGGTCCACCGGGTGGCCCGGCTCCCGGTCACGATCCTGCTGGGCCGCACGTCCGGCATCCGGCCGACCGATCCGATCCTCCTCGCCGAGCTCGAGATCTACTCGGAGCGGCTGCGGCTGGGCGTTCTCACCGCGCCGGACGTCGCGGCCCTCACCGAGCAGGTGCTCGGACGCGCACCGCACGAGAAGTTCACCGCCTCCCTCCTGCGGGCCACCAACGGCTGCCCCATGGTGTCCACCCAGATCCTCTCCCTGATGAGGGAGCAGTCGGTGGCACCGGACGAGCAGGCCGCGGCCAACCTGATCACCCCGCAGCCCGAGGAACTGGGGCGGTCCGTGCTCGCGCGGCTCAACCGGCAGTCACGCGAGCTGGTCGAGGTCGCCAAGGCGATCGCCGTCGTGGTGCCACCTCACCTGGAGCTCCTGGCCGCGGTCACCGGCATGAGCAGCGGCGCGGCCGCGGACCAGGTGCGCCAGCTCGAGGGGATGGGGGTGCTCGCTCCGGAGGGCGAGCTCACCTTCGCCCACTCGGCGCTCAGGAGCGGGATCGAGGAGGCCGTCGCCTACGGTGACCAGGAGGAGCTGCACGCCAGAGCCGCGCGGTTCCTGCACCGGACGCGCGCGTCCTCCCTCCTCATCGCACGGCACGTCCTGCGGACGTCCTCCCGTCTGGGTTCCTGGGCCGTGGACGCGCTCCGGGCCGCCGCCGAGACGCTGATCACCGAGGGCGATCCCCAGTCCGGTGCGAAACTGCTGAACAGGGCCCTGCAGGAGGACGTCTCCGCCGCACAGAGGCGAGACCTGGTGCTGCGGCTGGGGTTCGCCGAGACCTACGTCGACCCGCGGATGGCGGTCGTGCACCTCGAGGAGGGCATCGGCGAGCTGGACGACCCGGAGAGGACCCTCGCGGTCGTCTGCCGGCTCGCCCAGGTCCTGTACCTCGACGGTGCCTACGACAAGGCGGACGAGGTGCTGAGCCGCGCCGTGGACGAGATCGGGCCCAAGATCCCCGCGGCGGTCGACATGCTGCAGCTGCTGAGAAAGCTCACGGTGCCGTCGCGGGACCCCTCGACCGGCCAGGTGGACCTCACCCGCTTCGACGAGCGGGAGTGGCGCAGTCGCGACGCACGTGGTCGCAGGCTCGCGGCGCTGATCGCCGAGGACGCCGGCAACCGGGGAACCGACCTGCACCTGTGCCGCGAGGCGGCCGTCGCGGCGATGCAGAACGGCGCGGCCGCCATGCTGCAGCACCCGCAGCGGCTCCTCGGCGTGCTCAACGCCTTCATCCGCACCGATGACCTCGAACTGGTGATGCGCTACTGCAACGACGTCCTGCTCGAAGCGCACCGGGAGGGGTTGTCGCTGATCGAGCTGCTCGGCCACACCGTCCGTTCCCGGGCGCACTACCACTGCGGGTCCTTCACCGAAGCGGTCGCGGACGCCAGGCTCGCGTTGTCCGCGGCGAGGAAGGCGGAGCTGCCGCCCGACCACTTCGGGAACGTCTACGCCGTCGAAGCGCTGATGCGCGCACACATGGAGCTCGGCGCCCTCGACGACGCGGAGGAGGCCCTCCTGCTCCTCGGCAGGACGCGGACGCTGCCGCAGACCTGGCCGCACACCGCGCTCCTGCACGCGAGGGGTGCGTTGCGCATGGAGCGCGGTGACGCCGCAGGAGCGCTCGCCGACCAGCTCGAATGCGGTGAGCGCCTGGTGTCCTGGGGCATGGGCAGTCCGGCCGTGCGCCCCTGGCGCTCCTACGCGGCGCTGGCCAGGCTCCGACTGGGGCAGCGCAGGCAGGCACTGGACCTGGCGCTCGAAGAGCTGACGCTGGCACGGAAGTGGGGCGCGCCGACCGTCGTGGCCCGCGCGTTGCTGACCGTGGGCATCGTGACCGGCGGTGCCGCCGCCGCGCCCTGGCTGTCCGAGGCCGACGCGCTGCTGAGGGGGTCGCCCGCGCGGATGCTGCACGCCAGGGTGCTGCTCGAGCTCGCCGTCACCCAGTGGGAGAAGGGCCACCGCGACGCGGCACGGCGCCACCTCGCGGAGGCGCGGATGCTGGGCGAGCAGTGCGGCGTCGTCGTGGAGCCAGGACAGCGGCTCGCGGGTCTGGGGGTCGGCGCCGCGGGGAGTGAGCTGGTGCGGCCTCGTGCCGAGCCGGCGAGCGTGCCGCCACCGGGCCCCTCGTCCACCGCGCTGCTGACGCCGCACGAGTACCGCGTGGCGAGCCTGGTGCTGGAGGGGAGGTCGAACGACGAGGTCGCGCACAAGCTCAACGTCACCCGGCGCACCGTCGAGTTCCACCTCACGAGCATCTACCGCAAGCTCGGTGTGCGCCGCCGGACCCAGCTGTCCTCCGCACTCGGCGGCTTCGTCTCACGGAGGTGACGTCGCCGGAGCGCGCCGGGCGCTACCGCTGGTCCAGCGAGGAGATCGTGTGCTTCGCCGGCGCACGGCCGGCGGGCGCTGTGCCTTCCTTCTGCTGGGTGTTCGCCGAGTAGTGGGCGACGGCGATGGCCCCGGCGAACGCCAGCACGAACCCGATGGTCGCGGCGGTCAGGTACCCGTCGCGGACGGTGTCACCGAGGTAGACCAGGCCGACGAACGACGAGAGCGCCGTGTTCGTGGTGAACATGATCGCGGTGACACCGGTCGGGCCGCCCTTCTGCAGGGCCATCGCGAACAGCACTGCCGCGACGAGGCCGTTGAGGACGATGGCCCAGGCCGCCGGTTCGAGGACCAGTCGCCACGCGGTGTCGGGGAGGTGGAGGGTCCTGGCCGAGATGCCGACGACGCTGTAGGCGATGCCGGAGCCGAAGGCCAGTGCGACGGTGGCCCAGACGTGGTTGTGGCGGCGGGCGTAGACGGCGATCGCCGCCACCGGGAGTGCCACGGCCACGAGGACCCACCGCCACTGCGGCGGCAGGGCCTGGGCCCTGCCCGGCTCCGCGGAGACGCCCAACAGGACCAGGCCGATCGCGCCGACGGCCAGTGCCACCCACCCCGACCTGCGCAGGCGGGTGCCCATGAAGGCGCTGATCATGGCGGTCACGCCGACGCTGAACGCGAGCATCGACTGGACGAGGAACAGCGGCAGGCGGTGCAGGGCCGCGGACGCGCACGCGAACCCCAGCAGGTTCACGCCGAGACCGAGGAAGTACCGCCACTGGCGCCAGAGAGCGATGAGATCGCGAGACGATCCGCCGTGCGCGGCGACACGCCGGACACCCATCGACTCCAAGATCGAACCACTGCCTGACGCCAGGGTCGCCAACACAGCGAGGACGTAACCCAGAGCCATTCGTCCATTGTGTCAGCCGGTGTGCGCGGTGCTTTCAACCTCCCCGGGCCAGTGCGGTCCCGACCCAGTCCCCCGGGGCACGGGTCAGGGGGTCCGGTGCGGCGGTGAACAGCGCAGCGGCCACCTGACCGGTCAGCGATGGGGTACAACAGTCGCAGCGCCACACCCGCGATCACGCCGTCACGACGGCAGAGACCCGGCCACCGCAGCAGGAAGGGTTCCCATGGGGATCTCGCTCACCGCAGCCGACGTCCTCCCCGGCGACGCAGCGGACGCCACGCTGGCCGGGAGGGTCTTCGACCCGTCCGTGAGCGGCCCTTCGGTCGTGGCGGTCCGCGGTGAGGAGGTCGTCGACCTGTCGCCGGTGGCGCCGACCGTGTCGGCGCTGCTCGAACGGCCGGACGCGGTGGAGGTCGTCAGGACGCACCCCGGTGGCACGTCGTGGCCGCTCGCGGAGGTGCTGGCGGCCACGGCGAGCCGGGCCGCCGGTGCCGTCCCCCGGTTCCTGGCGCCGGTCGACCTGCAGGTGCTCAAGGCCGCCGGCGTGACGTTCGTGCGCAGCATGCTCGAACGGGTCATCGAGGAGCGCGCCGACGGGGACCCGGCGCGGGCCGAGGAGGTGCGCGCGAAGGTGGGTGCGGCCGTGCGGGGCCACATCTCCCACCTGCGGCCGGGGTCCGCCCAGGCCGCGGAGGTGAAGGGGGTGCTGCAGGCGGAGGGGCTGTGGTCGCAGTACCTGGAGGTCGGCATCGGGCCCGACCCCGAGATCTTCACCAAGGCGCCGGTGCTCTCGGCGGTGGGGCTGGGCGCCGACGTCGGCGTTCTCGCCCGCTCGGAGTGGAACAACCCCGAGCCCGAGCTCGTCCTGGTCGTGGACTCGCGCGGGAAGCCGGTCGGCGCGACGCTCGGCAACGACGTCAACCTGCGCGACTTCGAGGGGCGCAGTGCCCTGCTGCTCACCGAGGCGAAGGACAACAACGGCTCCTGCGCCGTCGGGCCGTTCCTCCGGCTGTTCGACGACGGGTTCACGCTCGCGGACGCCAAGGCCACCGAGATCGCCCTGGACATCACCGGGCCCGACGGGTTCGAGCTGCACGGCGTGAACCCGGTCTCCGAGATCAGCCGGGAGCTGGAGGACCTCGTGTCCCACGCCTTCGGTGCCCATCACCGCTACCCCGACGGGTTCGTGCTGTTCACCGGCACGATGTTCGCCCCGACCGAGGACCGGGACCAGCCCGGTGAGGGGTTCACGCACAAGGTCGGGGACGTCGTGCGCATCTCCTCGCCACGGCTGGGGGCGTTGACGAACGTCGTGAACACGGCCGAGGACGCGGAGGACTGGGCGTTCGGCATCACCGCGCTGATGGAAAACCTCGCCGGCCGCGGTCTGCTGGGGTCGCGCGCAGGTCGCGGACCGACCGGCTGAGCAGGGGAACGAGCGCCGCGGCCACGAACGCGACCCCGCCGGCGAGCGCCACCGTCCGCGCACCCCACTCGGCCGCTGCTCGTCCCACCACGAGCAGCCCGATCGGAATCGCGCCGAAGGACAGCAGGTCGTCGTAGGAAGACACCCTGGAGAGGACTTCGGGGCGCACGTTCTGCTGCAACGCGGTGTCCCAGGTGACCCCGGACACCGTGAACCCCATCGCGCCGACGAAGACGCAGACCAGCAGCACCGGCAGACCGGCGTCCGCGCCCAGCGCGAACAGCGGGAGCGCGCCGAAGGCCGCCGCGACCATTCCCGCACGCAACGGCCTGCGCAGCACGAGGCGGTACATCAGCAGGCTCATGGCGACGAGGCCGGCCGCGCGCACGCTCAGCACCAGACCCCACGCCGCGTCGCCGCCGTCCTCCCTGGTGAGCGTCGGGCCGAGCACCTGCCAGGGGCCGACGTTCGCGAGGTTGACGACGAAGAACGCCAGCGACGTGACCCACACCCAGGTGGTCGACCTGAACTCCCGCCAGCCCGCCCGGATGTCGGGCAGCAGGCTGCCGCGCGCGCCGCTGACCCGTCCGGACCTCGGCAACCGGGACAGCAGCGCGGCCGCGATGAGGAAGCTCAGCGCGTCGGCGGCCACGGCCCAGCCGCCGCCGGCGACGGCCGTGATGACGCCGGCGAGGGCGGGGCCCGCGACCCGGCTGACGTTGCGGCTCAGGGACAGCGCGGAGTTGGCGCGGTGCAGGTCCTCCGGTGCGACGAGCTCGGGGACGATGCCGCGCAGGGCGGGCGACGCGAACGCCTCGAGTGCGCCGTGCGCCACCGCGAGCAGGGACACGGGGAGCAGGTCGAACGTGCCGGACAGCAGGATCGCGGCGACGCCCGCCTGCGTCAGTCCGGCCCCGAGGTTGGCGTGGACCAGCAGGGTCCTGCGCGAGAACCGGTCGGCCACGGCACCGCCGACGAGCAGGAGCACGAGCTGAGGACCGATCCCGGCCGCCAGCACGATGCCGAGGTCGGTGGCGCGTCCGGTGGCCCCGAGAACGCCGAGCGCCAGCGCGACGGACGACATCGAGGAGCCCAGGAGGGAGACGGTGCGGGCGGCGAGGAACCCCCTGAACGGTGGCCGGAGGACGGTAGAGTCGATCATCTTCACCGGGCGAGGCTCGCAGTGCCGGTTCCGGGATCTCCAGCTCTGCGACGAAAGGCGCAACGTTGACGCTCCTGCGCCTCAGCGCCACCGGCTTGGCGCGCTCGCACTTCGCCGTGTCGCCGCTCGCGGAGACCGTGGGGTCGCTG
This sequence comes from Lentzea sp. NPDC036949, assembly GCF_055608075.1. NCBI lineage: Bacteria > Bacillati > Actinomycetota > Actinomycetes > Pseudonocardiales > Pseudonocardiaceae > Lentzea > Lentzea sp. NPDC036949. The sequence continues at coordinate 418,508 of NZ_JBVJRA010000002.1, read as the reverse complement.
ATCGCGCTGCACCGGCCCTGCGCCTGGCCGTGGCTCGCGCGGTGGCACTCGGAGAACCTGCCCGCCTACCGCTCGTGGCTCGCGGGCAACGCGGTCGCCGCGGGGCTCCTGGGCCTGGTCTCCGCCACGAAGTGGTTCCCCGACGTGGTCTCGGTCCCGCCGTCCGGCGGTGTGGACACCCGCCTGGCCGACGAGCTCGCCGAGGTGGCCGCTCAGTCCGACGCCGAGGTGCTGGCCACGATCGAGGACGCCGCGGCCTCCACGGGCTGCTCCACGACCGGCGCGTGGCTGCCGGCCGGCGGTGCCGGGTCCCGGATCGCCGCGGTGCTGGAGGAGGGCTGGCACCGGTTCGTCGAACGCGACTGGCCGCGCAGGCACGCGGTGATCGAACGGGAGATCACCTACCGCGCAGAGCTCGTCGCCGCGCACGGCTGGCAGCGCGCGGTGAAGGGCATGACCCGGCGTTCGGTGTGGGTCGAGCCCGACGCGATCCGGTTCAGCAACCAGAGCTGGAGCGATCGGGACATCGGCGACCACGGCCTGGTCTTCGTCCCGTACACGGCCCGGCAGGGCTCGTGGACCTGTGAGCGTCCCGGCCGGTACGCGCTGGTGTACCCCGCGCGCGGGGCCGCTGTCCAGCCCGAGCGCGCCCACTCGGACCCGGTGTCCGTGCTGCTGGGAGCCGGTCGGGCACGGGTGGCCGTGGAGCTCAGGACGCCCGCGACGAGCACTCAGCTGGCGGCGGTGCTGGACCTCTCGCTCGGCACCGTGAGCGCGCATCTGGCGGTGCTGCGCCAGGCGGGCGTGGTGAGCCGGACGCGGTCCGGGCGGCACGTCGTCTACCGGCTGACCGAGCGGGGCAGCGGCCTGCTGGACCTCCTCGGGGACCGCGACGCGTAGAACACCGCTGGAACGGGGAACGGCGGTGGCCGCTCCCCCGCTCCAGCGGCGGGACGGGCTAGGACGAGACCGGCACGACCGGGCGCAGCGGTGTCGCGTCCCGTGCGGAGAGGAACTCCGGCCGGGTCTGGTCCTGCGGGCGCGGGGCGTTGCGGACCGAGTTGAACGTGATGATCAGCAGCCTGCGGTCGGTCGCGGACATGTTGGGCGGCGAGCCGTGCAGCAGCTGCCCGTGGAAGAACAGGACAGAGCCCATGTCGCCGAGCGGGGCGACGATGCCGTTGTCGTTCATGCTCTTGCCGAGGGCCACTGGGTCGATCTGGTACTTCAGCGACGCCGACAGCGTGGACGCCCAGTCCTCCTCCTCGTCGAAGGTGACCGGCAGGAGGCCCTGGTGCGAGCCGGGGACGAGGTAGAGGGGGCCGTTGAACTCCGTCACGGGGTCGAGGAACACCACGGCGCTGAGCGCGTCGGGGCGGGGCATGCCGTCCTCGCGCTGCCAGAACATGAAGTCCTGGTGCCACTCCCAGATGCCGCCGCCGAGGCCGTGTTTCGCGTTGATCTTGAACTGGTGGACGTAGACGTCGTCGCCGAGCAGCTCGCTCGCCGGGCCGAGCAGGCGGGGGTCGCGGACGAGGTCGTGGAACACCTCGTTCGTCAGGTGCACGCCGTGCACCGCGCGGACCCTTCCGGAGGCCTCCTCCATCGTCCGGTGCGGGCCGGGACGGCCGAACTCCGCCTCGGCCTGGTCGCGCAGCACCGCGAGTTCGTCCACCGTGAAGAGGCGTTCGCGCAGGAAGTACCCGTCCTCGGCGTACTGCCTGGACACCTCGGTTGACAGGGTCACGGACACGCCTCCTTGTCGTTGGCTCGCAGCGGCTGTCTCCACCACCTCGGCGAACTCGGCGGTGGTGGGGTGTTCGAAGAGCGCGTGCAGCGGGATGTCGACGGCGAACGACGAGCACACCTGCGCGAGCACCTGCGCGGCGAGCAGGGAGTGGCCGCCGAGGTCGAAGAAGTCCTCGTCGGCGCCGATCTCCGCCACGCCGAGCGCCGCCGACCAGATCTCGGCCACCCGTCGCTGGGTCGGGGTGCTCAGCGGTGCGCGCGCGGGGCGTTGCGGTGCGTCCCAGTCGGGGTCGGGCAGGGCGCGGCGGTCGACCTTGCCGTTCGCCGTGAGCGGCAGCCGTTCCAGCACCACCACGCTGGAGGGCACCATGTAGTCCGGGACCTTGGTCGCGGCGTGGGTCCGCAGCAGCCGGGCGAGGTCCGGGGTGCCGGGGCCGACGCGGCTCACGTAGCCGACCAGGCGGGCGTCACCGGCCGGGGCGGTGCGCACCAGCACCACCGCCTCACCGACCTGGGGATGGGTCTCCAGGGCGCTCTCGACCTCGGCGAGCTCCACGCGGAAGCCGCGGACCTTGACCTGGAAGTCGGCCCTGCCGAGGAACTCCAGCTCGCCGCCCGGCCGCCAGCGGCCCAGGTCGCCGGTGCGGTACATGCGGCGGCCGGGTTCACGGGCGAACGGGTCGGGCACGAACTTCTCGGCCGTGACGCCGGGCTTGCCGACGTAGCCGCGGGCCAGGCCGGCGCCGCCGATGTGGATCTCGCCGATCACGCCGTCCGGGACGACCTCGCCGTGCTCGTCGAGGAGGTACACGCTCGCGTTGGCGATCGGTGTGCCGACCGGTACGGGCGTGGGCCACTGCTCGTGGTCCCGCGGCAGGTCGTAGCACGTGACGACGTGGGTCTCGGACGGCCCGTACTCGTTGTGCAGGGACATGCCGGGGACGGTGCTCAGCTGCCGGACGTCCGGGGTGGCCATGAACTGCTCCGACCCGGAGATGACGGTGCGCAGCGCGGCCGGTGTCGTGCCGGCCTCCCGGTAGCCCGCCGCCACCTGGTGCAGGGCGGGTGCCGGGATGAACAGGCGCCGGACGCCCTGGGCGTCCAGGACGCCGTGCAGCCGTGCGAGGTCGAGCCGTTCGTCGTCGGTGATCAGGACGACCTCGCCGCCCACCAGCCAGGTCGAGAACATGTCCTGCACCGAGACGTCGAAGGCCAGTGACGCGAACTGCAGCGTCCGCGGCGGGTCGTCCGTGGTCATCCGGTAGTGGCCGGCCTGCCAGGCCAGCAGGTTGACCACGGCCCGGTGGGGCATGGCGATCCCCTTCGGCCCCCCGGTCGAGCCCGACGTGTACGTCACGTAGGCCACGTCCTGCGGGTCGAGGCCGCTGCCGGGGCCGGTCGGCTTGCCCGCCTCGGCGTGGATGCCGTCCAACGGCCAGACCTCGGCGGTGGTCGCGGGCAGCCGGTGTTGCGACCGCAGCGTCGTCAGCACGACCGGGGCGGCCACCTCGGACAGCACGGTGCCGATCCGGTCCGCCGGGTTGCGCTGGTCGATGGCCACGTAGGCGCCGCCGGCCTTGAGCACCCCCAGCACGGCCACGACCATCTCCAGGCCGCGTTCCAGGTACAGGGCGACGCGGACGTCGGGCCGCACGCCCGCCGCGCGCAGGCGGTGGGCCAGCAGGTTGGCGCTCGCGTCGAGCCCGGCGTAGGTCAGGGCGGTCTCGCCGAGGCGCACCGCGACCCGGTCCGGTGCGGCCACCACCTGCGCCTCGAACAGGTCGAGCAGCGTGGTGCCCGGCTCCGGCTGGACGGGTCCGGCGCTGCGGCCTGCGATCAGCGCGGCGCGCTCCTCGCCGGTCAGCAACGGGATGCGCGTCACCGGCACCTGCGCGCCCGCCGCGATCTGTGCGAGCTGCCGGTCGAGGTGCCTCGCCATCGCCGTGATCGTGCCGGCGGAGAACTCCCCCGCCGCGTAGTCGAACGTCAGCCGCCACACGTCACCCTCGCGGCGGGCGGTCAGTGCCAGCGGGTACCTGACGGCGGCCGGGTCGAGCGCGAGCCGCTCGGCCCGCACCCCCGGCAGTGCCAGGGCCGAGTCCTCGCCGGTGGCCTCGAACCACACCTCGAACAGGGAGTCGCGGCGGCCGCGGCGGCTCGGCCTGGCCACCTTGACCACCTCGTCGAACCCGAGCGCGCGGTGGGCGGCGGCCTCGCCCAGCGTGCCGTGCACCCGCTCGGCCAGGTCGCGGAACACCGGGTCGCCGGTGACGTCGAGGCGCAGCGCGAGGACGTGCTGGTGGCAGCCGATGTCGTCGGTGCCGTCGCGGTCCGGTGAGCTCGTGCCGACCATGATGTCGGTCTGCCTGCTGTAGCGGCGCAACAGCAACGCCCACACGGCCAGGAGTGCGCTGCTCGCCGGGCATCCGGCCTGGCGGGCCACCGCGGCCACGACCACGGCGGGGACGTCGATGCCGTGGGTGGCCGCGCGGTCGCCGCTCTCCTGGCTCAGCCGCGGCAGGTCGAGCCCCACGGGGCACTCGGCCAGCCGGTCCTCCCAGTACCGCCGCGCCTCCTCGTGGTCACCGGGCTCCTCGTGCCCGCGTTCCGCGATCGGTGGCAGCGCCGGTGCCGCACCGGTCACCTCCGCCGCGTACAGCGCGGCGAGGTCGCGGGTCAGCAGGTGCTCGGACCACTGGTCGAAGGCGATCCGGTGGACCACGACAGCGAGGAGGTGGGTGTCCGGACCGCACCGCACCACGGCGGCCCGCAGGACCGGGCCGTCGGCGAGGTCGACCGGCTGCCGGGCGAACGCCCGCAGCACCTCGGCGGCCTCGTCCTCCGAGTCCACCACCTCGTGCGTGAGCGCGAAGTCCGCGGCGGGTTCGTCGACGACCTGCATCGGCGCACCGGCCACCTCGGCGAACCGCGTGCGCAGCGCCCGGTGCCGCGACCGCAGCGCGGAAAACGCTTTCCGCAGCGCCTCGACGTCGAGGGCCCCGTTCAGCCGCCAGCCGGCCGAGAAGCTGTGGGCGGGACTGCCCGGGTCCATCCGCGCGAGGAACCACAGTCCACGTTGGAACGTCGTGGCGGGTTCGGCCGCCACCTCACGTGATCGCCCGGTCATCGCTCACCCCAGACAGGCCGGTCCGATGTGCTCACGGCATCGTCATCGCGCCCGGAGGCACCCCACAAGTCCGGCACGCTCCCGACACCACCGTCCACCCGCCACCGTCCGGGGCTCATCCGACGCTCCCCTGCTCCTCGGCCAGCCGCGCGGCCACTTCCTCGTCCGACAGCGTGGCGACCATGGCGAGGACCTCGCGCAGGTCGTCCCTGGACGCCTGCTGCACCCGGCGTTCGCGGATGCGGTCGGCGAGGCGCTCCACCGTGGGGTCGGTCGTGAGCAGGTCCGCCAGCGGCAGCTCCACCCGCAGGGCCGACCTGATCCGGGTGACGACCCTGGTCGCGAGCAGCGAGTGCCCGCCGAGGTCGAAGAAGCTGTCCCGCACGCCGATGCGCGGGACGCCCAGGACCTCCGCCCAGATCTCGGCCAGCTGGCCCTCCAGGGCGTCCCTCGGCTCGACGTAGGCGGTCTCGGCGCTGCGTTCCAGGCTGACCGGCGGCAGCGCGGCCCGGTCGACCTTCTCGTTGGGCGACAACGGGATCGCGTCCAGCCACGTGAACACGGCCGGCACCATGTGCTTGGGCAGGGTCTCACCGAGGACCGCGCGCAGCTGCTCGGTGGCAGGGCGTTCGGCCTTCGCGACGAGGTAGGCCGCGAGGAACCGGTCGCCGTACTGGTCGGGCACCGCGACGACGACGGCGTCGGCGACGCCCTCGCACTCCCGCAGCACCACCTCGATCTCGCCCAGCTCCACCCGCTGGCCGTGCACCTTCACCTGGAAGTCGTTGCGCCCCCAGTACTCCAGCAGCCCGCCGTCGGTCCACCGCGCGCGGTCGCCCGTCGCGTACAGCCGCTCGCCGTCGCCGAACGGGCTCGGCACGTACCGCGCCGCCGTCAGGTCCGGCCGGCCCTCGTAGCCGTGCCCGACCTGCACGCCGCCGACGTACAGCTCGCCCACCATGCCCTGCGGCACCGGCGACATCGACCGGTCGAGCACGAACAGCGTGACGCCCGCCAGCGGACGGCCCAGCGGCACGCGCGCGCCGAACGGTCCGGTGGCCTCGTGCGTGATCACCTCGACCGCGGCCTCGGCGGGCCCGTAGGTGTTCAGGAGCCGCACACCGGGGAACGTGCGGAGGAAGTCGGTGGCCAGCGCGGTGGGCAGCTCCTCGCCGCAGGACACCACCAGCCGCAGCGCCGGGTGCCCGCCGGGGTGCTCGTGCTCCAGGAACGGCCGCAGCATCGACGGGACGAAGTTGGACATCGTCACGCCGTGGCGGTCGAAGACCTCGTGCAGGTGCGCCGCGTCGCGGTGCCCGCCCGGCTGGACCAGCACCAGCCGCGCCCCGTGCAGCAGCGGCCACACCAGCTCGGGCACCGAGACGTCGAACCCGATCGGGGTCTTGGTCGCCAGCACCTGGCTGGAGTCCAGTCCGAGCCGGTGCCGGTAGGACTCCAGCCGGTTCACCAGTGCGCCGTGGGTGTTGGTGGCGCCCTTGGGCTTCCCGGTCGAGCCGGACGTGAACAGCACGTACGCCACGTCGAGCGGGCCGATCACCACCCCGGGCGGGGTGGTGGGCCGTGCGGCCACCTCGGCACTCACCGCCGGGTCGTCCAGGCACACCGAGCGGATGTCCGGCGGCACCACCTTCCGCGCCGCCGAGGAGGTCAGCACGACGGCCGGGCGGGCGTCGGCGATCATGCCCGCCAGCCGCTCGGCCGGGCTGTCCGGGTCCAGGGGCAGGTAGACGCCCCCGGCCTTCCAGATGGCCCACACCCCGATCACGAGGTGCTGCCCGCGTTCCAGGCAGACGCCGACGCGGGAGCCGCGCCCGACGCCGTGGTCGCCCAGCCACCGGGCCAGCTGGTTCGCGCGCCGCTCCACGTCCAGGAACGACAGCTGGTCACCGCCGTCCTCGACGACGGCGATGCCGTCGCCCCACCGGTCCACCACCGCCTCGAACCAGCTGACGGCCGTGTCGAACTCGGGCCGCAACGGACCGCCGTCGCCCAGCGAGGTGGTGCGGGACAACGCCGCAGCCGACATGACCGGCAGTCGTGACACGGGCTGCCCGGCGTCGGCGGTCCCGGCGCGCAGCAGCTCCACCAGTGCCTCTCCGAGGCCGGTCGCGGTCAGCTCGCCCAGCACGTCGGTGGAGTACTCCAGCCGGCCGCTCAGGTCACCGCCGGGGGCCGCCGCCAGCTCGATCCGCACGTCGAACTGCGCCGTCCCGGTGTGCAGCTGGGAGATCCGGCCCGCCGGGACCACCGGCGGCAGCTCCTCCCGCAGCACGAGCATGGTGCGCACGATCGACAGCCGGTCGGAGAAGTCCTGGTCCTGGCGGGCAGCGCGGACGATCTGGTCGAACGGCAGGTCCTGGTGCGCGTAGGCGGCCAGGCACGTCTCGCGGACGCGGCCGAGCAGCTCCCGGAACGTCGGCTCGCCGCCCAGGTCCACGCGCAGCGGCACGGTGTTGGCGAAGAAACCGACGACCCCGGCCAGTTCGGGGCGCGAGCGACCGGCGGTGACCGTGCCGATGACCACGTCCTTCTGGTCAGCCCACCGCGACAGCACCGCCGCCCAGGCCGCGGCGAGCACCATGAACGGCGTCACCTGCTCGGCGGCGGCCAGCTGCCGCACCTGTGCCATCAGCCCGGCGGGAACGATGAGGGGCAGCGCGCTGCCCTCGAACGAGCGGTCGGCACCCGCCGCGGCGTCGGACGGCAGCTCCAGCGGCACGGCACCGGCCAGTCGTTCCCGCCAGTGCGCCACCTGCCCGGCCACCGCGTCACCTGAGACCTGGTCCCGTTGCCAGGCCGCGAAGTCCGCGTACCGGACCGGCAGCTCCGGCAACGCCGACGGGCCGGCGGCGAGGAGGGTGTTCAGCTCGCGCGCCAGAACACCGGCCGACTCGCCGTCGGCGACCGTGTGGTGCACGCAGAGCGCGAGCACCCACCGACCGGTCGCGGTGACCTGGACCAACGTCGCCCGCACCAACGGGGGTGCGGCGAGGTCGAACTCCTCCTCGGCCACCCGCCGGCACTCCTCGTCGAGCGCCGTCTCGTCCGGCACCTGCCGGACCGCCACGTCGAACTCGACGTCGGCGTGCACGACCTGTTCCAGGCGGCCTTCCGACGTCAGGCGGAACCCGGTGCGCAGGGCGTCGTGCCGGGCCACGAGTGCACGCAGCGCGGAACGCACGGCCTCGACATCGGGTTCGTCGTCCCAGTCGACCCGGCCGGCGATGTGGTACGCGGCCCCGGCGCCGATCTGGTCGAGCAGCCACAGGCGCTCCTGCCCGAACGACGCCGGTGCCACCACGCCGTCGGCGAGCCGGGAAACGGGGGTGTTTTCCCGCAGGCCGCGGGACGCGGAGGCGACCGCCGCGGGGGTCGCCTCGCTCAGCAGCCACTCCAGCTCGACATCGGTGTCGTGGCCGGACAACAGCGCGGACCGCAGCCGGATCGCGCGCAGGGAGTCCAGGCCCTGGCCGACGAGCGGCCGGTCGGGGTCCAGCGACGCGTGGTCGAGCTGGAGCGCCTCGGCGACGAGCCGGGTGATCGGGTCCGCGGCGCCGGGCGCGGGCTCGCTCGGCTGGGCCGGTCCGGCGGGTTCCGCGGCGAGGGCCGCCAGCGTCCCGGCGAGGTACTGCTCGCGGCACGCGGTCCGGCGGACCTTGCCGCTGGAGGTCCTGGGCACCGAACCCGGTCGCACCAGCACCACATCGGCCAGTTCGAGCAGGTGGTCGCGGGTGACGGCCTCGCGCACCGCGCGGCTCAACGCCGCCACCTCGGCCGGCTGGTCGGTCGTGAACCCCCTGGCCACCTCGTGCACCAGGACGACGCGTTCGGTCTCGCCGTCGTCCACGGCGAACGCGGCGGCCCGGCCGGCGGCCAGACCGGGACCGGCGGTGGCGGCGGACTGCTCGATGTCGGCCGGGTAGTGGTTGGCGCCCCGGATGACGATCAGCTCCTTGAGCCGCCCGGTCACGAACAGCTCGCCGTCGCGCCGGAACCCGAGGTCGCCGGTGCGCAGCCAGTCCCGGTCGGACCCGTCGAGGCGGGCGCGGAAGACGCGCTGCGTCTCGTCCTCGTTGGCCCAGTAGCCCGCGCCGACCGTGGGACCGCTGACCCAGATCTCACCGACCTCACCGGCCGCGCGTTCCCGGCCGGTGGCCGGGTCCACCACGGCGACGAGGTCCGTGCCCCTGGCGGTGCCGCAGCCCACCAGCGTCGCCCCGGACCCGGCCGGCACGACGCTGCCCCTGGCCAGTTCGGCACGGTCCACGGTGAGCTCCACCGGCAGCGCCGACGCGGCGGCACCGGCCACGAACAGCGTCGCCTCCGCGAGGCCGTAGCAGGGCAGGAACGCCTCCGCGCGGAAGCCGGCCGGCCCGAAGCGCTCGGCGAACGCGCGCAACGTCGGGGCGCGCACGGGTTCCGCGCCGACCAGGGCCAGCCGCCAGGCGCTCAGGTCGAGCCCGGCCAGGTCCTCGTCGCTGACCCGGCGCACGCACTCCGCGTACGCGAAGTCCGGTGCGGCACTGGCCGAGGCGCCGAACTCGCTGATGGCGCGCAACCACCGGACGGGGTGGTGCAGGAAGGCCATGGGGGACATGAGCATGCCCGGGAATCCACTGTGGAGCGGCTGCAGGATTCCGCCGATCAGGCCCATGTCGTGGTAGGGCGGCAACCAGCTGACGCTGCGGGTGTGCTCGTCCGGTTCGAGCACGCCGGAGATCACCGCCGAGTTGTGCAGCAGGTTGCCGTGGCTCAGCAGCACGCCCTTCGGCGTCGCCGTGGAGCCCGAGGTGTACTGGAGGAAGGCGACGGTGTCCGGGGTGAGCGCGGGCCTGGACCAGCCCGCCGGCTCGCCGGTGGGCACCAGCCAGCGCAACGGCAGGTCGCCCAGGCGCTCCCGCACCGCGGGCAGGATCGCCTCGTCGGTCGTGGCGACGGTCGCGGCGCAGTCCTCGGCCACGGCGAGCACCCGCGCGATGCCCGCGCGGTTCGTCGGCGGGTACACGGGGACCGCGACCGCCCCGGCGTACAGGCAGCCGAAGAAGGCGGTGACGTAGCTCGCGCCGGGCGGGTGCAGCAGCATCACCCGGTCGCCGGGTGCCACCCCGGCGGACTGCAGCGCGGCGGCGGCGCCCCGCGCGGCGGCGTCCAGTTCGCGGTAGGTCAGCGCGAGCTCGGAGCCGTCGCCGTCGGTGAACACGTAGCCGACGGCGTCCGGTCGCCCGGTCGCCCGCGCGAGCAGCAGCTCGACGAGATCTGCGGGGTCACTCAGCCCCATGGTCGCTCCTGTCGTCATCCGCCCGGAACCGCGCGCGGTCCAGCTTGGGAATGGATCTCGTGGGCCTGGCCGGGGTCGCCTTCTCCACCAGGGCCGCCACGTTCGCGACGGTGCCCGCTTCGAAGAAGTCGACGAGCTCCAGCTCCACGTGGCAGGCCGCGTGGATCCGGTGCAGGATCCGCACGGCGAGCAGCGAATGTCCGCCGAGGTCGAAGAAGTCGTCGTGCACGCCGAAGTCGTCGGCGTCCAGCAGCTCCGCCCAGATGCCCGCGACCACGCGCTCGGTCTCGGTGCGGGTGGCGACCTTCTCCTGACGCGGCTCGACCGGGTGTTCCACCGCCCGCCGCGGCTCGTCGTCCACGGCGGGTGCCAGGAACTCCAGTGCTCCCGCCGCGGTGCGCCGGGCCCGCAGCCCGGTCGCGTACAACCGGGTGCCCGACCCGGTCGGGTCCGGCACGAACCGCTCGGCCGTGCGGCCGGGACGTCCCGCGAACCCCTCGCCCGCCTCGGCCGCGCTGACGAACACCTGGCCGACCACACCCGCTGGCACCTCGGTCAGCGACCGGTCGAGCAGGTGCATGCGACCGGCCTGGGCGTGCCGTTCCACCGGGGCCAGCGGCAGTCTCCACACCGGACACCCGGCGTCGGCCACGCCGGCGCGCAGCACCTCGGTCAGCGCGCCCACCAGCCGCCGGACCGAGGACTCCGCCAGGACGTCCGCGGCGAACTCCACGAACCCGGTCAGCCCGCCGTCGGCAGCCGGGGACAGCTCGATCTCCAGCTCGAACTTGGCGGTGCCGGTGTGCACCGGGACCACGTCCATGCTGATACCGGGCAGCTGCGCCGTGGCGGGCGGGGTGTTGTGCAGCACCAGCAGGTGCCGCACGACCGGCGAGCGGCCCGTGGCGTCCCTGTCCGGCCGGACCACCTTGACGAGCTGGTCGAACGGCAGGTCCTGGTGCGCGTAGGCGTCGAGGCACGTCCGGCGCACCCGGCCGAGCAGCTCCCGGAACGTCAGCGGGGCCCGCACGTCCACCCGCAGCGCCAGCGTGTTCACGAAGAACCCGACGAGCCCTTCGAGCTCCGTCCTGGTGCGCGCGGCGATGGCGGTGCCCCACACCACGTCCGAGCGGTCCGCCCACCGCGACAGCACGACCGCCCAGGCCGTGGCCAGCACCATGTAGAGCGTGGCGCCCTCGGCCTCACCGAGCCGCCGCATGCCGTCCACGAGGTCCGCGGGCAGCGACATCGGCACGTCTCCGCCGGAGAACGGCCGTCCTGGGCCGGACGTGACGTCGGCCGGCAGAGCGAAGGGCCGCACACCGGCGAGTTGCTCGCGCCAGTACTCGACCTGCCCGGCGAGCGCGTCACCGGACACGTGGTCGCGATGCCAGGCGGCGAAGTCCGCGTACCGGATCGGCAGCGGCCGCAGCACCGGGAGCTGTCCGCCGCGCAGCGCGCCGTACACGACGGCGAACTCCTCCGCGAGGACGCCGAGGGACCAGCCGTCCACGACGATGTGGTGCACGCACAGCACCAGGTACCACTCGGCCGGTCCTACCCGGAACAGCGCCGGCCGCAGCAGGCTCGGCCCGGCGAGGTCGAAGGGCCGGCGGCAGGTGTGGCCGACCTCGTCCCACAGCTCGTCCGCGGTCACCTCGCGGACCGGCAGCTCGACCGGAACTGCCTCCGGCGGGTGCACGACCTGGACGACAGCGCCGTCGGTGTCGACCTCAAGGCCCGTGCGCAGGGCCTCGTGCCGGTCGACCAGCCGGCGCACCGTCTCCCGCAGCACGGCGAGGTCGAGCTCGCCGTGCATCCTGAGCGCACCGGCCACGACGTAGAGCGGGCTGCCGGGGTTCATCCGCTCGAAGAAGAAAAGCCGTTCCTGGGCAGGGGATGCCGGGCTCCGCGTCTCCCCGGCGGGGCGGCGCGGGATCGGTGCGGGCGCCGCGCCGACACCCGCCTCGTCCAGTCGCCGCTGGAGCAGTCGCAGCTGGTCAGCCGAGAGTGGTCCTGGAGCCAAAACGCCGGCACCTCCCCTGTGGTGGCGACGAACGCCGCAGCCGAGCAGTCACGTCATCACGTTTGCCCTGCCCGGCACCGCCAACAAGTCGGTGAGTCCCCCGACAGTGCACGGCGTCACCGCCCGCCGAGCGACTCCTCGACCACGCGCAGCACCCGGTCGGCGGAGGTCAGGAGGTACATGTGCTCACCGGGCAGCTCCCGCAGCGTGAACCCGCGGCTGGTCGCCTTTTCCCACTCGCTGGCCAGCTCGGCGGACACCAGGGCGTCGTGCTCGCCCCGCACCGCGGTGATCGGTGCCGCGAGCGGCACGTCGGTGCTGGGCCGGTAGTCCTCGTGCATCTCCACGTCCGCCCGCAACGTCGGCAGCACCATGCGGCGCACGTCGGGGTTGCCGAGCGCGTCGTCGCGGTGCCCGGCGAGCTCGGCGACCCGGTCGGCGAACTCGTCGTCGGGCAACCCGGTCGCCCGCCGCGTGCGCTGCGTCCACGGTCCCGGTGAGCCGCTGACGACCAGGCTCACGACCTCGGCGGGCGTGGTGTCCGCGAGCAGGTGGGCCAGCTCGTAGGCCAGGACGGCGCCCAGGCTGTGGCCGAAGAGCGCGACCGGGCCGCCGCCCCCGATGTCGGCCAGCACGTCGGGCAGCACACCGCGCGCCGCCACGTGGACGTCGCGGTACGGCTCCTGCCTGACCAGCCGCTCGCGGCCGGGCAGCCGCACCGGGACGATCTCCAGGCCGGCCGGGGCCACCGCGCGCCACTGCCGGAAGAACGCGCTGCCGCTGCCGGCGAACGGCAGGCACACCAGCGGAATGCTGCTCATCAGGTCCTCGTTCCGTTCTGCACCTCGGTGCGCGCCTGCTCGTCGGACAGGGCGCTCACCTCGACGACGAGCTCGGCGACCGCGTCCACGTCGATGCCTTCGGTCGCGCCGAGCTGGCGCATGTAGGCGGCGAGCGCGCGCACCGTCCGCGCCGCGAGGAAGCCGGGGATGTCCAGCTTGATGCGGAACAGCTCCCTGATCCGCGACACCGCCTGGGTGGCCAGCAGGGAGTGACCGCCCAGCTCGAAGAAGTCGTCCACCGCGCCGATCCGCGGTGCCGCGAGCAGTCCCGACCACAGGTCGGCGAGCACCTGCTCCAGGTTCCCCTCGGGCGGGGTGTAGTCGCTCCGCGCGGCGCCCGCACCGGGCACCGGCAGCGCCGCGCGGTTCAGCTTCCCGCTGGGCAGCAGGGGAAGCCGGTCGAGCACGACGTAGGCCGACGGCACCATGTGGTCCGGCAGGCGTTCGGAGAGGTAGTCGCGCAACGCGTTCGCCTCCGGCCGCTCATCACCGCGCGGCGTCACGTAGGCCGCGAGCCTCCGCTCGCCGACGGAGTCGGTGTAGGCCAGCACCACCGGCTCGTTCACCCCGGGGTGGCCGGCGAGCGCGTTCTCGATCTCCCCCAGCTCGATCCGGAACCCGCGGATCTTCACCTGGAGGTCCAGCCGGCCGAGGAAGTCGAGGTCCCCGTTGGGGAGGAACCGCGCGTGGTCGCCGGTGCCGTACATCCGGCCGCCCGGCTCCGGGCTGAACGGGTCGGGCACGAACCGCTCGGCGGTCAGCCCCGGCCGCCGCCAGTACCCGCGGCCGGGACCGGCTCCGCCGACGAACAGCTCCCCCGCCACCCCGACCGGGACCGGTTCGCCGTGCTCGTCGAGGACGTAGAGCCGGTGGTTGGGCAACGGCCTGCCCCAGGGCACACCGGCCGGACTGCGCCCGGTCACCGGGTGGGACGTGCTGCAGTAGGACACCTCGGTCATGCCCGCGAGGTTGAGCAGGCGCACACCGGGGACGAGCTCGGCCAGCCGGGCGGGCAGCGCGGGCGGCATCCGGTCACCGCCCAGACCGACCGCCCGCAACACGACACCGGGCATGCCGCCGCGCCCGTAGGTGTGGTTGACCAGCATGTCCAGCAACGCCGGCGCCGAGCTCCACGCGGTCACCCGCTGCCGCTGCAACAGCTCCAGCAGCTGCTCCGGGTCGGTGGTCTCGATGTCACCGGGCACGACGATCGTCGCGCCCGCGGCCAGCGTGCCGAAGACCTCGTAGACGGACATGTCGTAGTTCAGCGAGGAGATCGCCAGCATCCGGTCAGCGGGCTGGAGCCCGTAGGCCCCGTTGACGCCGTGCAGGGTGTTGGCCACCCGGCCGTGCTCGTTCGCCGAACCCTTGGGGCGGCCGGTGGAGCCCGAGGTGTAGATGACGTAGGCGAGGTTCGCCTCGGTGACGACGGGCTCGGGTCGTTCCCGCGACAGCTCCTCGATGCGGGTGGCCTCGGTGTCGAGGCACACCAGCCGGGGTCCGGCGGTGTCGTCGCCGACCCGCATGCGGTCGGGGTCGGCCACCGAGGCGTGGGTGAGCACGAGCTCCGCCCGGGCGTCCTCGGCCATGTAGGCGACCCGCTGGCGGGGGTAGAACGGGTCGAGGGGCACGTAGCCCGCACCGGCCTTCAGGATGCCGAGCACCGCGACGATCATCAGCTCCGAGCGCGGCAGGGAGACGCCGACCAGCTGCTCCGGTCCGACGCCCTCGGCGCGCAGGAACCGGGCGAGCTGGTTCGCCCGCTCGTCCAGCTCGCGGTAGGACAGCGTCCGGTCGCCGAAGACCACCGCCGGAGCGTCGGGCGCGCGGTCGGCCTGCTGCTCGAAGAGCCCGTGCAGGGTGCCCGCGGTCCGCGCCGGTGCCGCCGAGCCGCCACCGCTGAACTCCGCCACCACGCGGGCGCGTTCCTGCTCGGTGGCGATCGGCAACCGCGAGATCCGGGTGTCCGGAGCGCGCAGCCCGGCCGCCAGCAGCAGGTCGAACGCCGTCATCATGCGCCGCACGGTGCCGGCCTCGAACAGGTCGAGGCTGAACTCGGCGCGACCGGCGATGCCGCCGTCCGCGTCCGGCACGAGGTCGAGGGACAGGTCGAACTTGGTCGACTCGGTGTGCAGGTCCAGCACCTCCACCCGGACGCCGGGCAGCTCCAGCGCGGACATCGGCACGTTCCGCAGCACCAGCAGCGTCTGCACCAGGGGGACGGTGCCCGCGGACCGGTCGGCGACGGTCTCGGCGACCATCCGCTCGAACGGCAGGTCCTGGTTGGCGTACGCGGCGAGGCAGATCTCGCGGGCCGTGCGGACCAGTTCGCGGAAGGTCGGGTCCCCGGACGTGTCCACGCGCAGCGGCAGGGTGTTCACGAAGAACCCGACCAGCGGCTCGACGTCCACGTGCACGCGGTTGGCCACCGGGGAGCCGATGATCATCTCCGGCTGGCCGCTCCACCGCCGCAGCAGCAGGGCGTACGCGGCGAGCAGCACCATGTACTGGGTGGCCTGCTCGGTCTCGGCCAGCCGGTCCACGGCGCGGACGGTGTCCGCGGTCAGGTGCAGGGGGACCGAGGCGCCGTGCGAGGTCCGTTGTGCGGGACGGGGTTTGTCCGCGGGCAGCTCCAGGACGGGTGCCCCCGCGAGGAGGTCCCGCCAGTACTCCAGCTGACCGGCGCCGGGCCGGTTGCGCTGCCAGACCGCGAAGTCCGCGTACTGCACGGCCAGCTCCGGCAGCGGCGACGGCTCGCCGGCCGCGAACGCCCGGTAGAGCGTCGTCAGCTCGTGCTGCAGGACGCCGAGCGACCAGCCGTCGGACACGATGTGGTGCAGGCTCAGCAGCAGCACGTGCTCGTCGTCGGCGACCCGCAGGACGCTGGCCCTGATCAGCGGTCCGCGCGCGAGGTCGAACGGCAGCCGGACCTCCTGCTGGTAGCGCTCGCGCACCTCGGCTTCCGCGGCCTCCCCGCCCAGCTCCACCAGGGGGATGCTCAGCGGTTCGGCGGGCAGCACCACCTGGTGCGGCAGGCCGTCCCGTTCGACGAACACCGTCCGCAGCACCTCGTGCCTGCGCACGATCTCGTCGAGCGACCGGCGCAGCGCGCCGACGTCCAGCCGTCCGGTGAACCGCACCGCCGCCGGCACCACGTAGGCCACGGACCCGGGATCGGCCTGGTCGAGGTACCACAGCCGTTCCTGCGCGAACGAGCACGGCAGCGGGTCACCGGTCCGCGGGATAGCCGGGATGCCCGCCGCCGACGCGGCCCTGCGCGCCAGCTCCGCACCGACCAGCAACCGCTTCTCCGGTGACAGGCCGCGCAGCACCTCCTCCAGGTCGATGTCCGCCGCGTCGTACTCGCCCACCACATCTGCCATTCACGCAGGATCGGGTTCGCGCGACCCTTCCGGGAAGACGGGGATTCTCCCGACTGCCGGGGTCAGAGCGCCGCGGCGACGGCGGCCATCCGGTCCACTGTGGCCAGTTGGTCCGCCAGCAGCGCGGTCGTCCGCCCGGCCAGCGCCCTGCCCGCGGTGGCCGGGTCGTCGCGGCCGGTGGCGACCATGATGCGGACGGCGGACCAGTGGTGGGCGATCCGGTCGACCTCGCGGGCGAGCGTGAGCAGCGGTCGCTCACCGAGCCGGCGACCGGCCGCAGCGAGGTAGTCGCCGTGCAGGCCGGTCACCGCGAGGGCGACACCGGCCACGACGAACACCTCGTCCACGACGGACGCGTCACCGCCGGACAGACGTGCGGCCGCCTCGCGCAGGAAGCGTTCCTGACCGGGCAGACCGCGGTGGTCCGACGACCCGTCGTCCGCGCCTCGCAGGCCCTCCAGGTTCGCCGTCATGATCTCGCGGAGGCGCTCGCGGGACGCGGGACCGGTGTGGCCGCTGACGGTCACGTCCAGCCAGCGGTTGCCGATCGGGTTGGCGGTGAAGAACATGTCGCGGCTGTGCCGGACCGGGTTGGCCGAGTCACGTGCCGCGGTCAGCTCCTCGATCCGGATCTCCCCCAGGAACCTGGGCGGCACCGGGTCGCACACCGACACCGTGCCGCGCTCCTCGTCGAAGCCGTGCACCACGAGCAGGTGGTTGGTGTGGACGTCCTGGTAGGCCGGGCGGAACGGGAGGAAGTAGTTGTCCGCGGCCACCGCGACCGGTGTGCCCGCCAGCACCCTGGCCCGCACCTCGTCCCAGCCCTGCTCGGGCGAGGACGGTGCGTGCCAGGTGGACGTCACGTCGTGGAACGGCGCGAGGCTCGCGAACAACGACCGCTGCCCGCAGGGGAAGTAGTACTCCTCGCGGCGCATGTCACCCGCGGTGTAGTCGAACCCCCAGGCCGCGCCCAGCAGGTCCAGCGGGTCCGCGCCGTGGAAGCCCAGCAGCACGCCCGCGGTGGCGTGCAGGCAATGACCGAGGTCGTGGCGCCAGTGCGCGATGCCCGGCAACGAGGCTTTCATCCGACCGCCTGCAGGGTGAGGGCGAAGACGTGCAACGCGGGGTTGTCCGGCAGGACGAGCGCGACGACGCCCGACGGGACCGTCAGCGGGACGCGCTGGGCCCAGATGGCGGGCGACGTCGTGCGCTGCACGTGCCGGGGGTAGTGCATGTGCCGGCAGCGGAACGCGAGCACCTCGCCGAAGCGGGGTTCGGTCTGCGGCCAGAAGTCCGACATCCGCAGCCACTGGCCGCGCACCGAGCCGTCCGCGTAGTGGACCTCGACGAGGTCCTCGGTCCGGCGTTCCGCGGCACCGAGCACGTGCACCCAGTCCCAGTCGCCGGCGGGGACGTCGACGCGCTGGCCGCGGCAGCGGACGTTGTCCGCACCCGCGACCGGGAACAGGAACGGCACCTCGCCGACCACCGCCGTGCCACCGGCGGGTGGGAGCTCGGCCGCAGGGAAGGTGTTGCCCCAGATGTTGAAGCCGCCGCCGTCGAGCCTGTCCTCGCCGGTCAGCCCGGTGTTGTTCAGGTGCGGTGCAAGGGAAAGCGGTCGCATCATGACAGGGCCGTCCCCAGCAGGCGGACGCCCGGCAGCACCGGCAGTTCCACGGCGAGCAGCTCGGCGCGCCGGGGCACCCCGATGCGGGCGACCGGCGTGCCGGGCAGCGAGCGCAGGAACTCGGGGTCGACGGCGTCGCGGTAGTGCAGCCACACCGCGGCCTCCCCGACCGGTGCCGACAGGTGGAGGTGCACCCAGTCGTACCGGCCGGGTCCGACCTCGACCAGCCTGCCGTCGAGCGGCAGGTCGCACGGGCTGAACGTGAGCTGTGCGGCGGTCATGCCGGGTTCACGTCGACGAGGAGCATGTCCCGCACGGTGCGCCCACCGGCCGGGTCGAGGATCGAGATCGGCGACGCCTCGTGCCAGATGGCCGTGTCGTCGACCAGCACCGACTCCAGCGGGTCGCGCAGGGTGAAGCGGACCTCCGGCAGGCCGTCCCGGTAGATCGTCGACTCCCCGCCCGCGCTGTTCTCCCTGCGCACCAGGTGCATGCCGACGAACGAGTGCCCGTCGCGGTGCCGTCCCTCCGGCGTGGGCAGGCCGGGTTCACCCGGCACGGCCACGATCCGGATCATGTGCAGGCCCACCGTCCACTCCGGACAAGACCGGACCAGAGCCGCGAGGGCGAGGTCGGTCGAGATCAGGTCGTGCAGGCACGGGTTGGTGAGGAAAGCGGGCTCGATCGGGGCGAACAGGCGCTCGTTCGACCGCCACATCGGGATGCTGTCCTGGCGGAACGCCCGGTGCGGCAACGGGGTCAGCTCGAAGCCCTCGCCCACCGGCGCTGCCGCGAGCCGGCCGTACCGGCGGTACCGGTAGCTGCCGCCGTCGACCAGCGCGTCGTCCCGGATCAGGTCCTCCCAGCCGGCGCGGAACTCGGCGAACTCGGCGCCGCCGGTGTCGACCGGGAAGTCCGTGCCGGACAGGCGGACGAAGCCCTCGGCGGCCAGGCCCGCGACGAGCTCCGCCGTGGCCGGCCCGGTTGTGCGAACGTTCTCGGGCACTGGCCCTCCTCAGTGGTCGACCCGGATGCGGGCGCGGTGGGACTCGTCGGACGGTGCTGCCGGGTACCTCGCTGCCGCCGGCGGCGCTGGGGACGTCACAGCGACGGCACCTCCACGGCCGCCAGCACGTCGGCGCGCAGCTGGGCGAGCACCACGTCGGGGAGGTCGCGGGGGAAGAAGTGGCCGCCGTCGAAGGTGTGGACGCGCGCGTCGCCCTCGGTCTCCGCCAGCCACGCGTCCGCTTCGTCGTCGCCCACCAGCGGGTCCGCCGCGCCGCGGTACACCCGCAGCGGG
The DNA here is from genome assembly GCF_055608075.1 of Lentzea sp. NPDC036949. NCBI lineage: Bacteria > Bacillati > Actinomycetota > Actinomycetes > Pseudonocardiales > Pseudonocardiaceae > Lentzea > Lentzea sp. NPDC036949. The sequence goes on along the minus strand of NZ_JBVJRA010000002.1, from coordinate 399,155 downwards.
CAGCGCAGCGGTGGCAGCGGTTCCGGTTCGAAGGTGTTGACCAGCGTGAGGTCCGCGCGCAGCATCGGCAGGAAGTACTCGAGGAACAGCGGGTCGAGCGCGGTCTGCGCCGGGAGGCCCTCGGAGCGGGTGATCAGCTCGTGCAGGCCCTCATCCGTGGTCTCGCTGTACCACCGCGGTGAACGCAGGCGGGTCGGCGCCGCGGCCGCTGCCACGACCAGGCCCCGCGGTTCCCGCGGCAGCCTGCGGCAGAGCTCCCAGCCGACGATGCCGCCCATGCTGTGGCCGAACACCACCAGCGGCAGGTCGTCGAGCCGCCCGAGCTCGGCGACCAGGACCGGTACCAGGGCGCCCATGTCCGTCAGCGGTGGCTGCAGGCTCCGCGCGCCGCGGCCGGGCAGCTCCACCGCGACGACCTCGACCTCGGGGCCCAGGACCGCGGGCCACCGGTGGTAGAGCTGAGCGGACCCGCCACCGGGCGGTAAGCACACCAACCTCGCCTTTGCCCGCCCAGGTGGCGAGAAGCGCTGCAGCCATTCCGTCACGTGTCGAGGTTCATCCGGTCCGGATGTCCGGACAAGTCGGTGACGTTCCCGACAGGCCCGGTGTTACAGGTCGAACTCCCCCGGCGCGAGGCTGCGGGCCAGGCAGAACTCGTTGCCCTCCGGGTCGGCCAGCACGACCCAGGAGCGGCCGTCGCCCTGGCCGACATCCACAGTGGACGCACCGAGCGCGAGCAGCCGGTCCAGCTCGGTCCGCTGGTCGCTGTCGATCGGGGTGATCTCGAAGTGCACCCTGTTCTTGCCGCCGTCCTTGCCCTCGGGCACCTGGACGAAGGACATGCTCGGCACGGCGGGCGCGCGGCGCAGGTCAGCGAGCCGTTCCGCGTCCGGCGCCTCGGGGTCGGGGCCGATCTCGACCACGGTGCCGTTCTTGTCCTCGTAGACGACGTAACCCAGGACGCCGCACCAGAACTCGGCCAGCCGCCGCGGGTCCACGCTGTCGATCGTCGTCCATTCCAGCCTGCTCGTCATGTACAACGCCCTTGTCCGTCGATGTCCTTTGAGCTCGAACACTGTCCCACAGGGCTCAGGCCGGCTTCAGGGTGAGGTGCTGCCGTGCCGCCGCCGTCACGGCGTCGCGGCTGAACGGCCACGCGGTGGTCTCCCCGCGCTGCCACAGCGGCAGCTGGTCGTCGTAGTGGTCGTCGAACGCGTGGCCGGAGGCGCCGGTGAGGTTGACCCACCGGGAGGCGTCCAGGTCGGCCCAGTCCACGACCATCCGCATGGACGGCACCCAGTTCACCTGGTAGGTCTTCTTCGCGTTCCAGCCGGTCGCGTTCACCGTGGCGGGTCCGCCCGCGACACCGCCCGGTTCGCGGTTGAGCAGCCACTGGACCGGCGCGGGGCCGGTGCCCAGCGTCTGGTTGCGCACCGTCAGCTGGTGCAGGTCGCCCCACCTCCACGCGGCCGGGTCGGCGCCGAGCCGGTCGCGCAGCTCGGCGTTCGCGTCGTCCATGGCCGCGCGCAGCACGGCGTCCCGGCCGGTGAGGGCGCGCTTGGTGTTGTGCCAGAAGTCGTCGTCGGGGCGGTTCAGCAGGTCGCGGACGACCTCGAACCACTGGCCGCCGCCGTCCACGTCGACCTTGGGCGCGCCGTTGGTGAGCTTGTCCACGAACATCAGCTGCAGCAGGTTGCGCCAGACGGCGTTGAAGTAGGCGGCCGCGGCGGAGTCGGCGGGCTGGGTGAAGTCCCAGCCGCGCAACAGGTCCCGCGCCTTCGCCGTGTCACCCTCGACGGGCACCCGCAACAGGTGCGGGGTCAGGTTCGCGGCATTGGCGTTGCGGGTGTCGAGCTGGATCCGCTGCATCGCGGCCGCGTCCAGCTTGCCGCCCTGCTTGATCAGGTCGGTGATCCGCTGGCTGCGGTTGCCGTCACCCCAGTCCTTGGTGATCAGGTGCGGGTAGGACGGGTCGGTCACGGCGTTGTTGGCGTTCACGAAGTACCCGCCCGCGGGGTCGAGCGCGCTGGGCAGCTGCTCGAACGGCAGGTACCCGGCCCACTCGGTGGCGCTGGTCCAGCCGGGCACCGGGAACCGCCCGTCGCCCTGCTTGCGAACCGGGATGAGCCCGGGCACCTGGTAGCCGATGTGGCCCTCACGGTCGGCGTAGAGCATGTTCTGCGCCGGTGCCGCGAACAGCGACGCGGCCTCGCGGAACGAGGTCCAGTTGCGGGCGAGCGCCAGCTGGAACACCGCGTCCAGGGTCCTGGCCGGTTGCAGCGCGGTCCACTTGATCGCGACGGCGTGCTCACCGGCCTCGACGCCGGGCACCCTGCCCTGCGCGCCGGCGTTCTTCAGCCGGTCCACCACGTCGGACAGCAGCGGGCCGTGCCCGGTGGACCGGACCGTGATCGTCCGGGGTTGGGCCCCCGCGACCTTGATGACCTCCTGCCTGGTCTCCAGGGGCTTCTGCACGCCGTCGTACTCGTAGGTCGAGCCGGTGACGCGTTCCAGGTACAGGTCCGTGACCGCGGGGTCGAGGTTCGTCAGGCCCCACGAGACGTCCCGGTTGTGGCCGATGACCACACCGGGCATGCCGGAGAACGTGAAGCCGCTGACGTCGAACGGGCACTCCTGGCCGACCGAACGGCAGTGCAGGCCCATCTGGTACCAGATGCTCGGCATCGCCGGTCCGAGGTGGGGATCGTTGGCCAGCAGCGGTTTGCCGGACTTGGTGAGCTTGCCCGACACCACCCAGGCGTTGGACCCGATGCCCTGGCCGCGCGGCCCGAGGACGCCGTCGAGCGAGCTCGCGGCGTCGGCCGCGTTGTCCAGCGCCGCCGTGAAGGCCGCCTTCTCGGCACGTCCGGCGCCCTGCGGCACGGTCGCGTCGGAGGCGGCGGGCACGCTGGGCTCCCAGCGGCTGTAGTCGTACTCGGGGAACAGCCGCGCCACGGTGTCCGCGGGCAGGCTCGCGGACAGCATCGCGCGCCTGGTCTGGTAGGTGACCGTGCCGCTGAGGTCCCAGGCCATGGCCTTGAGCCAGGCCACCGAGTCCACCGGGGTCCACTGCTCCGGCACGTACCCCGGCGTGATCACCCCGAGGACCGCGTACTCCACGCTCAGCTCGGACCCGGAGTGCTCGGCGAGGTAGGCGTTCACGCCGTCGGCGTAGGCCTGCAGGTGCTCGCGCGTGCTCGCCGAGAGCATGCCGTACTCCTGCTCGGCGACCCGGCGCCAGCCCATCGTCCGCACGGTCGCGTCCACGGTCACCTGGTCGGCGCCGAACAGCTCGGAGAGCCGCCCCGCGGTGATGTGGCGGCGGACGTCCATCTCCCAGAACCGGTCCTGCGCGTGCGTGTAGCCCTGCGCGAGGAACAGGTCGTAGGGGTTGTCCGCGTAGACCTGCGGCACGCCGTACTGGTCGCGCAGCACCTCGACCGGTGCGCGCAGACCGGGCACGGCCAGCTCGCCGTCCGTCGTCGGGAACGAGTTCCGCACGGTCCAGGTGACGAAGAGGCCCGCCGCGGACGCCACCACGACCAGGACCACCACGAGGCACCAGGCGGTGATCCGCAGCCGTCGCAGCCACGTCGATCTCGGTCGCGCCGGCGGGACGGTCTCGGCCGCGGTGTCCGGGGTGCTCGCCACATCTACCACCCGTGGAGCATCGCCGCGCCCGCGTGCGGGGCAAAGTGAGGGGTTCTCCTGACTTAACCGGTGTCCGCGCGGGTGGAAGGCTCGCGGCGTGGCTACCGACACCGCCGTGCGCACCGGACCCGGCCGCGACTTCCGGCGGTTCTGGGCCGGTGACGTGGTCTCCCAGTTCGGTTCCCGGATCACCGAGTTCGTGCTGCCGCTGCTCGTCGTGACCACCCTGGACGGATCGGGCACGCAGGTCGGCCTGTTGCAGGGCCTGTACCTGTGCCCGTTCTTCCTGCTGCCGCTGCTCGCTGGCGTCTGGCTGGAGCGGCGCGCGAAGCGGCCGGTCATGATCGCCGCGGACCTCGTCCGGTTCGTGGTCGTGCTGTCCGTGCCGGTGCTGGCCCTGCTCGGCCTGCTGACGCTGCCGCTGCTGTACGTGATCGCGGTGGTCGGCGGCACGATGACGGTGCTCTACGACATCGCGGCGACCAGCTACCTGCCCCTGCTCGTGCGGGGCGGTGCGCTCGCGTCGGCCAACAGCAGGGTCCTGGCAGGCCAAGCCGCCGGTGCGACCGGCGGACCCGGTCTCGCGGGCTGGCTCAGCGCCCTGTTCGGCCCGGCAGCGACCCTCGTGTTCGACGCGTTGTCGTACCTGACCTCGGCGAACGCGTTGCTGCTGATCCGCCACCGCGAGCAGGTCCCGCCGCCGTCCCCGCGCAACCTCCGGCGTGAGGTGACCGAAGGGCTCCGCGCGGTGCTGCACAACCCGCCGGTCCGGGCGTTCGCCGTCCACGCCGGGATCTACAACGCCGCCACCGCGATGACGACCGTGGCGTTCCTGATCTACTTCGTGCGCGAGCTCGGGCACAGCTCCGCCGCGTACGGGCTGATCATGCTGTGCGGCGGGCTCGGCGGCATCTGCGGCGCGCTGACCACGCCCGCGTTGATCAGGCGGCTCGGCTACGGGCGTTCGATGCTGGTCGTGCTCGTGTTCTCCACGTCGTCGTACTTCCTGCTGCCGCTGGCCGACGGCGGCCGTCTGGACTCGGTGCTGTGCGGCCTGGCCTACTTCCTCGGCTCGGCCGGTGCCGCGGGCGGGACCGTGGTCGCGTTGACCGTGCGGCAGAAGACCACGCCGCCCGAGCTGCTCGCACGGATGAACGCCAGCTACCGGCTGTTCGCGTTCGGCATGCTGTCGCTGGGTTCGGTGGTCGCGGGTTTCCTGGTCGACGGGGTTGGCGCGCGCACCACTCTGGTCATCGCGCCGATCCTGCTGCTGTTGTCCGCCATCCCCGCGGCCAGCCGGCCGATCCGCACGATCCGCCACCTGGACTGACGTGAGGGCGGCCCGGCGCACCGGGCCGCCCTCACGTCACGATCAGCGGTAGGAGCGCAGGAGGTCGGTGAGGCAGGTCGTGCCGAACTCCAGTGCGTCCACGGGAACGCGCTCGTCGACCGTGTGCAGCAGGCCGCGGTAGTCGGTGCCCGCCGGGAGCCGCAACGGGAGCCAGCCGTAGCAGCGGATGCCGAGCTGGGCGAACAGGCGGGCGTCGGTCGAGGCCGGCGAGACCATGGGCAACGGCACGGCGTCCGGGTCGGCCTTGGCGAGGATCTCGGCCATCGTGTCGTAGAAGCCGCCGAACTCGGGTTGCCGGATCCGTTCCGGCCGGACCATCGAACCCTCCAGCAGCAGCTCGTGCTCGAAGTCCTCGACGGCGAGCTCGCGCAGCTCACCGACGAAGTCCTCGACGGTGAAGTTGCCGGGCAGGATCCGGCCGTCCAGGTCGACGGTGATCTCGCTGGGCACGACGTTGATCTTCTCGGTCGTGCGGACGATCGTGGGGTTCGCGGTGTGCCGCAGCACCGAGTCCAGCCGCAGCGCCTCCCGCAACGGCAGGCCCTCCGGGCGGGGGTCGCCGGTCTGGTCCGCGCGGTACCGGGCCACCTGCTCCGACAGCGGTGACGGCAGCGCGCCCGCGAGCACCTCCAGCATGCGGTCCGCGGCCGAGGTCTGGTGCCGCGGCATCCGGGTCCCGGTCAGCGTGGCGAGCAGCCGGCCCAGGCGTGCCATCGGCGAGTCCGGCGGTGCCAGCCGGGAACCGTGCCCGCCCGGACCGCGCAACGTCAGGCGCAACCAGCAGGCCCGCTTCTCGGCCACCACGATCGGGTGGAACCGGTGGCCGGGGAGGTCGATGCCGGCACCGCCCTCCTCGCCGATCGCGTACTCCACGCCGTCGAACAGCTCCGGGTGCTCGTTCACGAGGTAGCGGGCGCCGACCGCGCTGCCCGCCTCCTCGTCGGCCACCACGGCCAGCAGGACGTCACCGGCGGGGCGCTCGCCCGCGGCCGTCAGGCGGGACAGGGCGGACAGCATCATCGCCAGGCCGCCCTTCATGTCGATCGCGCCCCGGCCCCAGACGTGCCCGTCGACGATCCGCGCCTCGAACGGCGGGTGCGTCCACTGCTGGCCGTCCACCGGCACGACGTCGGAGTGCGCGTGCAGCAGCAACGGCGGTGCCTCGCCGCGGCCGGGGAACCGCGCGACGAGGTTCAACCGCTCGGGGTCCGGGCCGAGCACCTTCAGGTCCACGTCCACGCCGGCGAGCAGCCGCCGCAGGTGGTCGACGACGGCGGTCTCCCTGCCGGGCGGGTTGGTGGTGTCGATCCTGATCAGGTCCCGCAGCAGCGGCACCGGTTCGTCGGCGAACGACATGGGAGGTCCGTCCTTCTTCGTCAGGTGAGCAGGGCGACCACGCGTGCGGCCAGTTCCTGGACGTCGCCGTCGTCGGGCCGCAGCACCAGCTCGGGGTGCTCCGGCGGTTCGTACGGGTCGTCCACGCCGGTGAACCCCGTGATCTCGCCACGGCGAGCGCGCGCGTACATGCCCTTGGGGTCGCGGGACTCGCACACTTCGACGGGGGTGTCGACGTGCACTTCCCGGAACGCCAGACCGGTGTCGGCGTGCCGGGACCGCACCTGGTCGCGGTCGGCTCGGTACGGGCTGATCAGCGCGACGATCGCGACCACGCCCGCGTCGGCGAACAACCGGGCGACCTCGCCGACCCGGCGGACGTTCTCCGCGCGGTCCTGCGCGCTGAAGCCCAGGTCCGAGTTCAGGCCGTGGCGCAGGTTGTCGCCGTCGAGCAGGTAGGCGGGCCGGCCGGCCGCGACCAGCAGGCGCTCGACCTCCGCGGCGATCGTGGACTTGCCCGCGGCCGACAGACCGGTCAGCCACACCGTGCACCCCGGCGTCGTGCGGGCCACGTCGGTGCGGTGCCAGACGACGGTGGGTGCGGCGGGCCGCAGGACCATGCCGGCGCCGACGGTGTCGTTGGTGGCCTCGTCGATGAGCACGAAGCTGCCGGTCGCCCGGTTGCGCCGGTACACGTCGTAGGCCAGCGGGGCGTGCGTGTGCAGCGTGACGCGGCCGATCTCGTTGAGCGACAACGACTCCGCGGACTCGTCGCGGTGCAGGGTGGTGATGTCGAGCCGGTAGCGCAGGGCCTGCACCGTGGCGCGGACCTCCTGCGTGGTGTGCTGGACGAGCAGCCGCGAACCGGGTGAGAGCGCGGACCGGTCGCCGAGCCAGCAGACCATGGCCTCGACGTCCCTGCCGACCTCGGGCCGGTTGCCGGGCTTGCAGATCATGTCGCCGCGCCGCACGTCCACGTCGTCGGCCAGCCGCACGGTGACCGCCTGGGGCGCGAACGCGTACGGCAGCGCTCCACCGCCGGGCCGGTGGATGGCCGAGATCGTCGAGGTCACGCCGGAGGGCAGCACGACGACCTCGTCACCCTCGCGGAACGTGCCGCCGCCGACGGTGCCCGCGTAACCGCGGAAGTCGCCGTGGCGCACCACGTACTGCACGGGCAGCCGGGCGTCGACGAGGTTGCGGTCGGACGCGATGTGCACGTTCTCCAGGTGGTGCAGCAGCGGGGTGCCCTCGTACCAGGGCATCTGCGTGCTCCGCTGCACCACGTTGTCGCCGTGCAGCGCCGAGACCGGGATGAACGTGACGTCCGCGACGTCGAGCCGGGACGCGAACTGCTCGAACTCCGCGCGGATCTCGGCGAACCGGGCGGCGGAGAAGTCCACCAGGTCCATCTTGTTCACGCACACGACCAGGTGCGGGATGCCCAGCAGGCTCGCGACGAACGCGTGCCTGCGGGACTGGTCCAGCAGCCCCTTGCGGGCGTCCACCAGGACCAGCGCGAGGTCCGCCGTGGACGCGCCCGTGACCATGTTGCGGGTGTACTGCAGGTGACCCGGGGTGTCGGCGATGATGAACCGGCGCCGGGGCGTGGCGAAGTGCCGGTAGGCGACGTCGATGGTGATGCCCTGCTCGCGTTCGGCGCGCAGGCCGTCGGTGAGCAGCGCCAGGTCCATCGCCGTGCCGCGGGCCTCGCTGGCGCGCTCGATCGACGCCAGCTGGTCGGTGAAGATCGCCTTCACGTCGTAGAGCAGCCGCCCGATGAGGGTCGACTTGCCGTCGTCCACGCTGCCTGCCGTGGCCAGGCGCAACAGCTGGGGGTCCATCAGAAGTACCCCTCCCGTTTGCGATCCTCCATGCCGGCTTCGGAGATCCGGTCGTCGGCGCGGGTCGCGCCGCGTTCGGTCACGCGGGTGACCTCGGTCTCCGCGACCACCGCGGCCGGTGTGTCCGCTGTGGACTCCACGCAGCCGGTGCAGGTGGCGTCGCCGACCGTGCGGAACCGGACCGTGGCCTCGTACGGCCGCTCCCCCGCCTCCAGCCGCAGGAACCGGGTGTGCGCCAGCAGCATCCCGTCGCGTTCGACCACCTCGCGGCGGTGGGAGTAGTACAGCGACGGCAGGTCGATGCCCTCGCGGGCGATGTAGGACCAGATGTCGAGCTCGGTCCAGTTCGACAGCGGGAACACCCGCAGGTGCTCGCCCCTGCGGTGGCGGGCGTTGTAGAGGTTCCACAGCTCGGGCCGCTGGTTGCGGGGGTCCCACTGGCCGTGGTCGTCGCGCAGGCTGAAGACGCGTTCCTTGGCGCGGGCCTTCTCCTCGTCACGGCGGGCACCGCCGAACAACGCGCCGAACCGGTGTTCGGCGGTGGTCCGCAGCAGGGTCGTGGTCTGCAGGCGGTTGCGCCCGCCGGAGCCCTCCACCACCCGGCCCGCGTCGATGTCGTCCTGCACGCGGCCCACCACCAGCCGCACGCCGGTCCGGCGCACCACCTCGTCGCGGAACTCGACCACCTCGTCGAAGTTGTGCCCGGTGTCGATGTGGACCAGGGGGAACGGTGGCGGCGCCGGCCAGAACGCCTTGACCGCCACGTGCAGCATCACCATGGAGTCCTTGCCGCCGGAGAACAGCAGCGCAGGCCGCTCGACGGTCGCGACCACCTCGCGCAGCACGTGCACCGCCTCGGCCTCGACCGCGTCCAGGTGCGACAGCACGTAGTCCTCCGCGACGGCCACTACACCCCCATCGCGCGGCGCAGGCTCAGCGGCCGCATGTCCGTCCAGACGGTCTCGACGTGCGCGAGGCACTCGCTCTTGGTGCCGGTGACGCCGACCTCGCGCCACCCGGACGGCACCTCGCGGTACGTCGGCCAGATCGAGTACTGCTCCTCGTGGTTGACCACCACGGTGAAGCGGGTGCCGTCCTCGTCCTCGTCACGCATGTCCATCCTCCATCTCGGTTTCCCGCTGGTCAGCCAGCGACCGCAGGACCGCCGCCAGCTCGGCGGCGTGAGCGGTCTGCATCATGCTGAAGTGGTCGCCCCGCACGGCCGTGGTCCGGACCTCGCCGTCCACAACGGACTCCCAGCCCGCCGCGGTGGTGCCGGAGCCGTGCGGCACCAGGAGGTCCACGACGCCGCGGTGGCGTTCCGGTCGCCACACCGACACGGCCGTGGTCAGGTCGGTGAAGGTCTTCGCCCTGGCCAGCATCTCGGCGCGCTGCCCGTCCGGCAGCAACCCGGCCTCCGCCAGGGCGTCCAACGCCCTGGCGTACTGGGCATCGGGTTCGAGTGCGCTGAGCTCGGCGACGTCCAGGGTCACCTCGGCGCCCGAGGCCGCCGCCACGCTGCGCACGAACCCGTCGACCGCGAACGGCAGCGGAACGGCGACACCGGTGTCCGCGGGGGCGACCGTGTCGAGCAGGGCCAGCAGTCCGACGTCGCCGAGCTCGGCCGCCACGGCCACCGCGAGGCTGCCGCCCAGTGACCAGCCGACGAGGTGGTACGGGCCCTCCGGCCACCGCTGCCGGATCGCCGACGCGTAGCCGCGGGCCAGCTCCGCCACGTCGGGCGAGGCGCCCTCGGGCAGCTCGATCGCGTAGCACGGCCGGTCGCCCAGGTGCTTGCTCACCGGCACGTACGGCAGGGACGACCCGGTGCTCGCGTGCAGGCAGATCAACGGCCTGCGGGTGCCGGACTCGTTCAGGGGCACGATCGCGCCACCGTCCTCGGCGGTGCCCGCGGCGACGCCGGCGAGCTCGCGGACGGTCTGGTGCTGGAACAGCTGGCGCGCGGTGATCGGCACGCCTCGCCGGTTCGCCTTGTCCACCACCAGCACCACGGAGATCGAGTTGCCGCCGAGGTCGAAGAAGCCCGTCAGGACACCGACCGGTCCCCCGCCGAGCACCTCCTGCCAGATCTCGGCGAGCACCCGCTCCGTCGCGGTGGCGGGCGGCTCGTAGGTCACGTCCGGTCCGGCCGCGCCGGGGTCGGGCAGCCGCTTGCGGTCGACCTTCCCGTTGGGCGTCAGGGGGAACGCGTCGAGCCAGGTGAACCGGGCCGGGACCATGTGCTCGGGCAGCAGGTCCCTCAGGTGGCGCCGCACCTGGGCGTCCGTCGGCCGCGTGCCGTTCTCGGGCACCAGGTAGGCCGCGAGGTACTGGCGTCCTGCCTCGCCCCTGGCGGCGACGGCGGCCGAGCGGACCGCGGGGTGGTCGAGCAGCGCGGCCTCGACCTCGCCGAGCTCCAGCCGGTGGCCGCGGATCTTGACCTGGTCGTCGGCCCGGCCGAGGAACTCCAGCTTGCCGTCGGCACGGCGGCGGGCCAGGTCACCCGTGCGGTAGAGGCGCCGGCCGCCCCCGGCGAAGGGGTCGGGGACGAACCGCTCCGCGGTGAGACCGGGCCGGCGGTGGTACCCGGCCGTGACGCCGTCGCCGCCGAGGAACAGCTCCCCCGCCACGCCGATGGGCTGCGGCTGCAACCGGTGGTCCAGCACGTAGGCGGCCTCGTTCGCCAGCGGCGTCCCGATGGTCACCTCGTCCACGACGCGGTCCGCGGTCGACCACACCGTCGTCTCCGTCGGGCCGTACATGTTGTGCAGCTCGGCGGGGGTGATCTCGCGCAGCCTGCGGGCCAGGTCGGCGGTCAGCGCCTCACCGCCGACGAACAGCACCTTCAGCGACGCCAGGGCCTCGGCCGCGTCCTGCGCACCGGCGAGCAGCCCCGCCAGCGTCGGCGTGCACTGCAGGTGGGTCACGTCGTGCGCGCGGATCAGCGAGGCGAGGCTGTCGTCGCGCCGGGCACCGGTGAAGGCGCGGCGGACGGTGTCGACGTGCGGCAGGGCCGCGAGGACGTCGTCGGTCGCGATGCCGAAGTCGACCAGGCACGCGATCTCGTCGACGCCCAGCTCCGCGAGCCGCTCGGCGAACCGCACGCACTCCTCCGGGGTGCCGAACAGGCCACCGGACTCCATGTACCGGTCGGCGGCGTGTTCGAGCAACGCCAGCCGGTCGTCCTCGCTGAGCGTGTCGAACTCCAGGCCCATCTGCTTGGCCAGGCCGCGCAGCAGGTCCAGCGAGGTGCTCAGGTACCGGGTGAACGGGCCGCGGGCCACGTCCAGCGCGCGGTCTCGGTCCGGGTCGATGAACGTGTGCAGCATCAGCGCCACGTGCCCGCCGTCGGTGCCGTGGCGTTCCCGCCAGGCTTCGCGGTAGACGGCGATCTTCCCGGCGAGCGCGTCGAGGTCCTGGCCGAGCATGTGGGTGAGCAGGCCGAGTCCGGCGTGCCCCGCCGCGCGGAACGTCTCCGGGCTGCCCGCGGCGCTCAGCCACATCGGCAGCTCGGCCTGCACGGGCGCGGGCCGGATGCGGACGTCGACCTCGGCACCCTCGCCGGCGGGCATGCGCACGCTCTCCCCGCGCCACAGCGACCGCACGGTCTCGACGCCGTCGAGCATGATCTTCTTGCGTTCGCCGTAGTTCTCCGGCGCGAACACGAAGTCGTTGCGGTGCCAGCCGGACGCCACCGAGATGCCCACGCGGCCGTCGGACAGGTTGTCGACGACGGACCACTCCTCGGCCACCCGCACCGGGTTGTGCAGCGGCAGCACCACGCTGCCCGCGCGGATCGAGATCCGGTCGGTCGCCACGGCCAGCGCCGCCGCCATGACCGACGGCGCCGGGTAGAGCCCGCCGAAGGCGTGGAAGTGCCGTTCGGGCGTCCAGACCGAGCTGAACCCGTTGCGGTCCGCGTACTTCGCGCCTTCCAGCAGCAGCCGGTAGCGCTCGCTGCCGGGCGTGCTGGAGTCGTCGCTCGCGAAGTAGAACAGGCCGAAGTCGAGCTTGCGCGTGGGCCGCGCGGTCTGCCCGCCCAGCATGGTGTCGGTGTTCGCCTCGGCGACCACGACGGTGTAGCCCCTGGCCAGCGTCCACAGCAGCTCGACCACGGAGATGTCGAACGAGATGCTGCTGACCGCGAGCCACACGCCCGGATCGCGGGTGCCCAGCCGCCGGTCCAGCTCCCCGTACAGGGTCATGACCTCGCGGTGGTCGACCATCACGCCCTTGGGCTGACCGGTCGAGCCTGAGGTGTAGCAGACGTACGCCAGCATCTCCGGCGCCACCGCGGTCTCCGGCGCCGTGTCGGGTTCGCCGCTGACCTCGGCCACGTCGACCAGCGGGACGCCGTGCTCGGACATCGCGGTCTTGCTCTGCTCGTCGACGAGGACGGCGACGGGGGCCGCGTCCTGGAGGACGAACCCGAGCCGGGCGGCCGGGTACCTCGGGTCCAGCGGCACGTACGCCGCACCGGCCTTGAGCACGCCGAGCAGCGCGGCGGTGGTGTCGACCGACCGGCCCACGGCGACCCCGACCAGGCTGCCCGGTCCGGCGCCGGCGGCGAGCAGCCGGTGCGCGACCTGGTTCGCCCGGCACCGCAGCTGCGCGTAGGTCAGCGAGTCCTCCCCGCTCACCACGGCGGTCGCGTCCGGGGTGCGCTCGGCCTGGGCGTCGAAGGCCTCGTGCACGGTGCCCGCGGGGACGGGTGCGCTCGTGTCGTTCCAGTGCACGGTCAGCCGGACGCGTTCCGACAGCGGCAGGAGCTCCAGCTCGGACAGCCGGGCGTCCGGGCGGGAGACCGCGGACTCCAGGAGCTGGCGGGTGTGCTGCAGGAACCGGTCCATCCGGTCGCGGTCGAACAGCTCGGTGGCGTACTCCAGGCCCAGCTCGACGCCGCCCGCGGACCGCTCGGCGACGCTGAGGGTGAGGTCGAAGCGCGCGGTGCCGGTGTGCAGGGCGACGCCCTCGACCTCGACGTCGCCCATCCGCACGGACTTGAGGTGCTCGTCGACCTGCAGCAACGCCACCTGGAACAGCGGGTTGGCGCCCGCGTCGCGGTCCGGCCGCAGCTCGTTGACCAGCTGGTCGAACGGCATGTCCTGGTGCGGGTGCGCGGAGTAGACGGTCTCCTGGGCGCGCGCCAGCAGCTCGCGGAAGTTCGGGTCGCCCGCGGTGGACACCCGCAGCACCACCGTGTTCGCGAAGTAGCCGATCAGCCGCTCCAGCTCCGGCCTGGTGCGACCGGAGAACGCGGTTCCGGCGACGATGTCGTGCTGGCCGGTGTACCGGGAGGACACCGCCGCCAGCGCGGCGAGCATCAGCGGCAGCACCCTGGTCGGTTCGGGGCCGCCCAGGGCTTGCAGCTCGCGGTGCAGCCGTGCGGGCAGGACGTGGTGGACGGTGTCGCCCGCCCAGGTCGGGGCCGCCGGTCGCGGCCGGTCGGCCGGGAACCGCAGGGTGTCCAGGTCCGCCAGGGCCGTGCGCCAGTACTCCAGCGACGCGGCGCGCCGCGCAGTGGCCTCCTGGCCGTGCTGCCAGGCGGCGAAGTCGGCGTACTGGATCGGCAGCTCCGCCAGCACGGCGGGCCGGCCCGCGCGGGCGGCGCTGTAGAGCTCGATCAGCTCCCTGGTGAGGATCTCGGTGGACCACGCGTCGGTGGCGATGTGGTGCAGGGCGAGGACGAGCAGGTGGTCGTCGGCCGCCAGCCGCACGAGGTCGGCACGCAGCAGCGGGTCGCGCTCCAGGTCGAACCGGCGGCGCCCGGCCGCGGCCAGCAGGTCGGCCGCCCGGCGTTCGCGGTCCTCGAACTCCCGCAGGTCCGTCGCGGTGAACAGGCCGGTTCCGGGTGGGCCGACGAGCTGGCGCGGGCCGTCGGACGTGTTGACGTACCGGGTGCGCAGGCTCTCGTGCCGGGCGACCAGCTCGGCGACCGCGTTCCGCAGCAGCGGCACGTCGAGCTCGCCGCGCAGGCGCATGGCCAGCGGCGTGTTGTAGATCGGCTTCCCGTCCGCCCACTGGTGCAGGAACCACAGCCGCTGCTGCGCGAACGACAGCGGCAGCGGCTCGTCCCGTCCGACGGCGGGAATCCGGTCGGCCTCGCGGGCGGCGGCGCGCTGGGCGCGGAGCTCGGCCACGAGTGCGGCGCGCTGCTGGGCCGTGAGGTTTCCCAGCCGCTCTTCAGTGCTCTCGTGCATCGCGCTCCTCACAGCTCGGCCGCCCTGCCCAGGCAGACTGTCCTGCGGGCGGACACCCCGGCCAGTCCGGGGATTCCCCTACCCGCCACCAGGCCAGGAACTCCGGCCGGTCCAGCCTGGGCTGGGCGAACGAGCCGATCACCGCGGCGGGCTCCGACCAGCTCCGCCGCACCGGCGCGACGTCGGCGAGCGGGGCCCAGTCAGCGCCCCGCAGCACCCCCAGGTGGCGGTTCCTGTCCACCTCGACGGAGATCCCGTCGGGCGCCGGCGCCGTGACGCACACCGTGCCGCCGGCCACCGACCACCAGGACCGGACGGTTCCGGGCGTGTGGTCGGGTTCCGGGTAGTCCTGCGCCCTCACCGGTTCGCCGAGCAGCAGCTCCATGTGCACTTCGGACAACGGCTTGTCGTCGGCGGGGAAGTGGTGGACCGTCCGGTAGCCCGCGCGGGCGTAGAACGCCGGGTTGCCGCGTTCGACCACGGCGTCGAGCACCACTCGCGCCGCCCCCTCGGCGCGCGCACCGGCTTCGAGCGCCCGCAGCAGCCGCCTGCCCACGCCGAGCCCGCGGGCTTCGGGTGACACGGCGAGCCGGCGCACGCACCAGTCCCGGCTGTGCGCCCGCACCGCGCCGACGACCCGGCCACCGGCCGTCGCGGTCCACAGGTGGTACCCGGCGGCCAGGTCGGCGCGCACGTCGTCCGCCGTCTCCCGGGCGCCGTCCGCGACCGGCAGGCCCGGCACCAGGTCTCCCGCCCAGTAGGCGGCCCTGGTCACGGCGGCGACCTCATCGGCCAGCCGGTCGGCCGGTCGCAGGGCCTCCGCGACGGTCAGAGTGTCTGATGTGGACACACGGCACCTCCCCCGCCGCAGAGTGGCACGCCGGGACCGTGCCGGACCTGTAGGGGTATTGCCGGACTCGTCCGGCTCCCGCGGTCTGGACAGGGTGGAGGCTCGCCCACGGGCAGCCGAGGACGCGCAGTCGAGGAGCCGAGCATGCCGAACCCGCCATCCCGACCGGCCGCGAGTGGACTCGCCGAAGCGCGCAAAGCGGTACTGGCGCTGCGCACCCGGCAGCACACCGCGAGCCACGGCGGCGGCACCCGGATCGAACCCGCCGCGCGGGACCGGCGGCTGCCGTTGTCGTTCGCCCAGCAACGGCTGTGGTTCCTCGACCAGTGGTCGCAGGGCCAGCCGGTCTACAACGCGCCGATGGTGCTGCGGCTCAAGGCCGACCTCGACGTGGACGCGTTGCAACGCGCGCTCACCGAGGTCCTCACGAGGCACGAGGTCCTGCGCACGCGCTACCCGAGCGAGAACGGCGTGCCGTACCAGCAGGTCGAGCCCGCACCGGACCGGGTTCCGCTGCCGGTCACCGACATCGCCGCCGGGGACGTGGACGCGTTCGTCGGCGACCTCGTGCGGGAGCCGTTCGACCTGGGCACCGGCCCGGTGTTCCGGCCGGCGCTGGGCCGGGTGAGCGCCACGGAGTACGTCCTGGTGCTCGCCATGCACCACATCGCCACCGACGGCTGGTCCGTCGAGATCATGCTGCGCGAGCTGATCACGAGCTACCAGCGCGCGATCGGCGCGCCCGTCGACGCCGTGCCGCTGGCCGTGCAGTTCGCCGACTACGCGGTGTGGCAACGGGACTGGCTGGCCGGCGAGGCACCGCAGGACCAGCTGCGGTACTGGCGGGAGCAGCTGCGCGACCTGCCGACGCTCGACCTGCCGACGGACCGGCCGCGGCCGGCGCACCGCACGCAGGCGGGGTCGATCGAGGAGGTCATGCTGCCGGGCCCGCTCGCGGAGAAGCTGTCCGCGTTCGCCATCGCCGAACGGGCCACCGTGCTGACCGTCGCGCTGGCCGCGTTCAACGTCGTGATGGCGCGCTACAGCGGCCAGGACGACATCGTGGTGGGGTCGATCTTCTCCGGCCGCACCCGGCCCGAGATCGAGCCGCTGATCGGGTTCTTCGCCAACACCCTGGTGCTGCGCACCTCCACCGCGGGCAACCCGACGTTCCGGGAGCTGGTGGCGCGCACCGGCAAGACCGTGATCGACGCGCACCTCAACCAGGACCTGCCGTTCGGCCGGCTGGTCGACGAGCTGAGCCCCGAGCGCGACCCGAGCCGCAACCCGCTGTTCCAGGTGTCGTTCACCCTGCAGCACGCGTCGGTGGAGTCCGCGACCGTCGGCGACCTGACCGCCGAGGTGTACTCGCCCGACATCGGAACCGCCCGCTTCGACCTCGCGTTCCAGGTCACCCAGGTGGCCGGGAGCGGGCTGCGGCTGTGGGCGGAGTACTCCACGGAGCTGTTCGACGCCGACCGGATCCGGCGGCTGTTCGCGCACTACCGGCGCGTGCTCGAACTCGTGCTCGACGCCCCCGAGACGCCACTGGGCCGGGTGCGGCTGCTCACCGACGACGAGTACGACTCGGTGGTGGTCGAGGCCAACCGGACGGAGCGGTCGTACGGCCCGCAGGAGCGCTGCCTGCACCACCTGTTCGAGTCCGTTGTGGACACGGCGCCGGACGCGGTCGCCAGCCGGTTCGCGGGCGCGTCGCTGACCTACCGGGAGCTCGACGAGCGGGCCAACCAACTGGCCCGGCACCTGTCCTCGCTCGGGGTGGGGCCGGAGTCGGTGGTCGGCGTCCTGCTGGAGCGCGGGCCCGCGCTGCCGACGGCGTTCCTGGGTGTGCTGAAGGCGGGCGGCGCGTACCTGCCGCTGGACCCCGACCACCCCGTGGCCCGGCGGGAGCTGGTGCTCGGCGACGCGGGCGCGGCCGTGGTCGTGACGACCACCGACCTGGCCGGGGGCGTGCCCGAGGGCGTGCGGGCGGTGTGCCTGGACGACCCGGCGGTCGCGGCGCAGGACACCGCGCGGCCCAACCTCCCCGTGCATCAGGACAACCTGGCGTACGTGATCTTCACCTCCGGCTCGACCGGGCGGCCGAAGGGCGTGCAGGTCTCCCACCGGTCGATCGCGGGCTTCACCCCGGCGGTGATCGAGCTGTTCGGACTGGAGGTCGGCGACCGCGTGCTCCAGTTCGCCAACCCGGCGTTCGACGTGAGCCTCTTCGACTTCTTCGGCGCGCTGTGCAGCGGCGCGACCCTCGTGCAGGCACCCCGCGCGGACCTGCTGGACCCGGTGCGGCTGACCGAGCTGATGCGGTCCGAGCGGGTCACCGTCACCGACCTGCCACCGGCGGTGCTGCGGCTGCTCGACCCGGCGGCCCTGCCGGACCTGCGGGCGTTGTTCGTCGGCCTGGAGTCGTTCCCCGGTGAGCTGGTCAACGCCTGGAACACCGGCAACCGGATGTTCCACAACGGCTACGGCCCCACCGAGGCGACGGTGGCGTGCGTCGACTACCTCTGCCCGCACGAGCACCACGACGCGATGCCGCCGATCGGCGTGCCGATGGCCAACTACCAGGCCTATGTCGTCGACCGGTTCGGCGAGCCGGTGCCGGTGGGCGTGCCGGGTGAGCTGCTGATCGGCGGGGTGGGCGTGGCGCGCGGGTACGCGGGGCGGCCGGACCTGACCGCGGAGAAGTTCGTGCCGGACCCGTTCGGCGCACCCGGCGGCCGGCTGTACCGCACGGGCGACCTGGTGCGCCGGCGCGCGGACGGCAACCTGGAGTTCGTCGGCCGGATCGACAACCAGGTCAAGATCCGCGGCCTGCGGGTGGAGCCCGCCGAGATCGAGCACGCCGTGATGGCGTTGCGCCAGGTCGAGGACGCGGCCGTGGTGGTGTCCGGCAGTGGCGGTGACGCCCAGCTCGTGGCGTACGTCGCGCCCGCGGCCGGTGCGACCGTGGACACGGCGGTGCTGCGGTCCGAGCTGAGCGAGTCGCTGCCGGTCTACCTGGTGCCGTCGACCTTCGTCGTGCTGCCGTCGCTGCCCCGTGCGGCGAGCGGCAAGCTCGACCGCGCCCAGCTGCCCAGGCCGGGCGCGGCGCACGTGCCGGAGACCTCCCCGCCCACGACGGCGACCGAGGTGGCGCTCGCCGAGATCTGGCAGGAGCTGCTCGGTACCGAGTCGATCTCGGTGCAGGACAACTTCTTCGCCATCGGCGGCACGTCGTTGAAGATCACCCAGGTGGCCACCAGGGTCCAGGAGCGCTTCGGGGTCCGGCTGGAGCTGCGGGACCTCTTCCTGCACGCCACCCTCGGCGGGCTCGCGGCGCTCGTGGAGGAACGGGAGCTGGCGGACGTCTCCCCCGACGAGCTGGCCGCGTTGCTGGACGCCGTCGACGGGCGGTCGTCGTGAACTTCCGCGAGGAGATCCGCGCGTTCTTCGCCTCCCGGCGCGTTCAGGACGAGGTCGCCGCGATCCGCGCCCTGCCACCGGAGGCGGAGACAGGGCGGCTCGCCGTCTACTCGTGGCTGGGTGAACGCGGCTGGCTCGCCCCGCACTGGCCGGAGCGCTACGGCGGCCTCGGCCTCGGTGTGGCGGAGGCGGCGGCGCTCACCGAGGAGATGCTGTACGCGGGCGTCCCGGACGACCTGCACACGTTGAGCATCGGCATCGTGGGCACGTTCCTGCTGCACAGCGGGACGGAGGCGCAGAAGCAGGAGCACCTGCCCGCACTGGCGCGCGGTGACCGGATGGCCACCGTGCTGTTCACCGAACCGTCGTGCGGCTCCGACCTGGCCGCCCTGCGCACCGAGGCACGCCCCGACGGTGCCGGCTGGCGCCTGCACGGCACGAAGATCTACAACCAGAAGTCGCAGTTCGCCGAGATGGCCCTGTGCGCGGCCCGCACCAGGGACAGCGGTGTCGGCATGGACGGCATCACGCTGTTCCTCGTGCCCCTCGACTCCGCGGGCGTGCACGTGTCCACCGTCGCGTCGATGGGCAACGACCGGTTCACCCAGGTCGTCATCGACGGGCTGCTGCTCACCGAGGACGCCGTCGTCGGCTCGGTGCACGACGGCTGGACGTTGATGAACTCGTTGCTGCTGCTGGAACGCACCGGCATCGACTTCCACGCCAAGGCGCGGGTCCTGCTGGACACCGTCCTCGACCGCGCCCGCGCCACCGGCCGCCTATCACCGGAGCTGGCCGAGCTGGACGCACGGCTGGCCGCGGCGCACGCGCTGGCGTGGCAGCAGGTGCACAACCTCGCGGCGGACCGGCCGTCACCGGGCGGGTCGGCCATGGCCAAGTGGTACGCCTCCGAGCACTTCCGGCCGATCCTGCGGGCCGCGGCGGAGGTCGACGGCCTGGACTCCGTGCTCACCTCGTGGGACGGCGGCGCACCCGCGCACGGGAGCGTCGAGTCGGCCTACCGGACCGGGCCGAGCCTGCGCCTGGCCTCCGGCACCTCCGAAGTCATGCTGTACCTCATCGCGACCGGGGAACTGGGACTGCTGTGATGCTGACCGACCTGTTCGACGACGACACCACCCCGCTGCTGCGCAGGCTGGGCGAACGGCCGCGGGGCGGCGGGGCACCGCAGGACGAGGAGACGCGCCGGCAGGTGCTGGCCGCGCTCGCGGACTCCGAGCAGTCCCCGGCGGAGGTGCTGCGGGCCGCCGAGCTGATGGGCGCCGCGCTGTACCAGAGCCCGTTCCTGGACACCGTCGCGGCCGCGGAGCTGTTCCCGCTCTCCCCCGGCCGCACCGTCGCGCTGGCGTTGCGGGAGAACGGCACCGACAACCCCGCCACGCCCGCGCCGTTCGTGCTGCGGGACGGCAGGGTCACGGCCGTGCGGCGGTTCGTGGCGTTCGCGTCCGATGTGGACGACCTGCTCGTCGTCGGTGGCACCGCGGCCGCGCTGGTTCCCGTCGAGCAGCCCGGTGTGCGGACCCGCCGGCAGGACGATGTCGGCCGTGGCGACCTGCACACCGTCGAGCTCCAGGACGCGGTGGCGCAGGTGCGGGACGTGACGGCCGACTACCCGGCGGTGCTGGCCAGGGCCCGGCTGCGGCACGCCGCGTACCTGGTCGGCGCGGCGCAGGCGGCGATCCGGCTGACCGCGGACCACCTGCGGGAGCGCAAGGTCTTCGGTCAGCCCCTGGCCAAGTCCACGGCCCTGGCGTACCGCTTGGCGGCGTTGCACGCGGAAGCCGAGGCCGTCCGTGCGCTGGTCGGCACGGAACCGAGCCCGCGGACGGGAGCGCAGGCGGTGCTGCTGGCCGGCGCGGTCGCCCGGCAGAGCGCGGAGGAGGCGGTGCACCTGCACGGCGCGCGCGGCATGACCGAGTACAGCGACGCGCAGCTGTTCTACCGGCGCGCGGCGGTCGACGCCCAGTGGTACGGGACGGCAACCGCCCTCCGCGCCGAACTGCTCGCGGCGCTGAGCGCCTGACCTGCTCCCCTGCCGTGCCCACGGCGTCTGCAAGTACTGCCAACACAGGTGTTGGCAGTACTTGCAGACGCGTCAGGGAAGCAGGCGGTGGGTGGACAGCAGGTCGTAGAACGGCTCGTGGTGCTTGCTGAACGCCGCGAGCGCCTCGTTGTTGTCCACCGTGTCCGCGTACGCGGTCGACGTGGCGGTGAACCCGGTGCTGTTGCTGACCGCCGTGTGCCACCGCGCGGAACGGGACCATTCGGAGCGGTCGCCGGAGGACCACGTCGTCGCCTCGGCGCGGTAGGTGATCCCCACGCGGTCGCAGTACGCGCGCAGCACCTCCGACGGCGCGCTGACCAGGTCCGCGGCGTCGAGCACGACGGGCACCTGCCCGCCCGCGTCGAGCACGGCCCGGTAGATCTCGTACTGGCCCTCGATGCCGATGTCCGAGCACACCATGTCCGGCTTGAGCGCGTAGAACGACGCCGCGATCTCGTCGGGGCGGCGGATCAGGAACGTGTGCCGCACCTCGGCCAGGAACCGGCGGTCGGCCAGGACCGCGTCGTAACGGAGGTCCGTGGTGTCCTTGAAGAACACCGTGCGGGTAGCCGACTCCTCCCGGATCGCCGCGATCAGGTCGGTGTGGGTGTGCACCTCGCAGGACCCGACGGTGGTCGAGCCGTAGTCGGAGATGTTGCAGAACGGCTCGTGCAGCGCGAGGAGCCCGTCGTGCTCGACCATCGAGCGGAAGAGCGCGGTCGACCGGGAGCGCGGGGCCGCCCACAAGGCGATGATCATGTGGCTTCCTTCCTGGGGTGCTCACGGTCCCCCAGGCCGCGCGGGCGGGACAAGCCAGGTATGTCCCCGACTTGAGGGTCCCGTGCGCCGGCCGCGATTCTCGGGACCGATTGGCGAAGGGCGGCCGCATGCGACTTGAGTCCACAGCAGACGGATGGGCGCCGGCCCCACCGCGCCGGGTGCCGCGCGCCGGTCGCGGTGACGGACGGCTGCCCTGCTCACCGGCGCAGGAACGGCTGTGGTTCCTCGAACAGGTGGACCCAGGCTCGCCGGCGCACGTCGTCCCGGTCGCGGTGCGGTTCACCGGCGACCTCGACGTGCCCGTGCTGAGCCGGTGCCTGGACGAGGTCGTGCGGCGGCACGAGGTGCTGCGCACCAACATCGTCGAGCGCGCCGGCGTGCCGTACCAGGTGGTGAGCCCGCCGGCGCCGGTGCCGTTGCCGGTGCGGGACATCAGGGACGCGCCCGACGTCGAACGGGCGGTGCTGCGCGAGGCCGCGACCGCGTTCGACCTGGCGACGGCGCCGATGCTGCGGGCGAGTCTGCTGCGCGTCGACGATCGCGTGCACGTGCTGCTGCTGAGCATCCACCACGTCGCGTGCGACGGCTGGTCGATCGGCGTGCTCCGCGCGGAGCTGACCGCGTTGTACGAGGCGTTCCGCGACGGCCGGCCGTCCCCGCTGCCGGAGCTGCCGGTGCAGTACGGCGACGTCGTGGTGTGGCAGCGCGACCGGCTCCGCCGCGGCGAGCTGGACGCCCAGCGGGAGCACTGGCGGACGGCGCTGGCCGGTGCGGGTGAGCTGCTGCTGCCGGCGGACGGCTCGCGGTCCGCCGCCCGGACCGCACGCGGTGACACCATGGCGTTCCGGTTGTCACCGGACCTCGTCACGTCCGTCGGCGCCGTGGCGGCCACGGCGGGGACGACCCGGTTCGCGGTGCTGCTGGCCGCGTTCACGGCCGTGCTGTCGCGGTGGAGCGGCCAGGACGAGGTGGTGGTCGGCTCCCCCGTCGCCGGCCGGTGCGCGGCCGAGACCGAGCCGGTGGTCGGGCTCCTCGCCAACACCCTCCCGCTGCGCCTGGACCTGTCCGGCGACCCGGCGTTCGCCGACCTGGTCGCCGCGGCCGGTGAGGAGCACCGCGCGGCCCTGGCCAACCAGGACTACCCGTTCGACCTCGTGGTCACCGACGTCGGCGCCGGCCGCACGGACGGGCTGGCGCCGCTGGTCCAGGTGGTGCTGGCGCTGCGCGACGCACCGCCCGCGCCGGTGCGGCTCGGCGGGCTGGTCGTCGAGGAGCTCCCGGTCCGGTCGGTGGCCACGAAGTTCGACGTGGCGCTCGACCTCGTGCCCAGCGCGGACGGCGGTGTGGACGGGCGCCTGGAGTTCAGCGCGGACCTGTTCACCCGCGACACCGCGGCCCGGATGGCCGACGCCTTCGTGCGGCTGCTGCGGCACGGCGTGTCCCGGCCGGACGAGGCCGTGTCGGCGCTGCCGCTGATCGCGCCGGCCGAGAGCACCCGGATCACCGGCGAGCTCAGCGGTCACAGCTCCGCCGCGCCGTTCGAGGGCCCGCTGACCGTGCACGGCGTGGTCGAGCAGTGGGTGGAGCGGACTCCGGACGCACCCGCCGTCGTCTTCGGGGACCGCACGCTCACCTACGCCGAGCTGGACGCGCGCGCCAACCAGCTCGCGCACCGGCTGCGGGCGCTGGGGCTGACGTCCGAGCAGCTCGTCGGCGTCTCGCTGCCGCGGTCGGAGCTGGTGGTCGTCGCGGTGCTCGGCATCCTGAAGGCCGGTGCGGCCTACCTGCCGCTGGACCCCGGCTACCCGCGGTCGCGGGTGGCGCACATGGTGCAGGACGCGGCCGCGCCGGTGGTCCTGACGCACTCCTCGGTCGAGACCGGGGACCTCGACGGCCCGGTCCGGTTCCTCCGCCTGGACACCGAGTGGCCCGCGGACGAGCCCGTCTCCCGGCCGGACGTCCCCGTGCACGGCGCGGGGCTCGCCTACGTGATCTACACGTCCGGTTCGACCGGCCAGCCGAAGGGCTCGGCCAACGAGCACGCCCGTGTGGTGAACACGCTGCACGGCGTCAACAACGCCTACGACCTCACGCAGGAAGACCGCGTGCTGGCGGTCTCGTCGCTGAACTACGACATGTCGGTCTACGAGGTCTTCGGCACGCTCGCGGCGGGCGCGACCGTCGTCGTGCCGAGCGACGAGGAGACCGCGGACCTCGACCGGCTGTTGGACCTGCTGGTGCGCCAGGAGGTCACGGCGTGGAGCTCGGCGCCGGCGCTGCTGGACGCTCTGGTCGGTCACGCCGGCCGGCGCGGCGGCATGCCCGGTGTCGTGTTGCGCGCGGTCGGCCTGGGCGGTGACCGGATGCCGCCCACGCTGCCCCGCCAGCTCACGGACCTGCTCCCCGGCATCCGGCTGCTCAACCTGGCCGGCATGACCGAGACGTCGTACTGCAGCCTCGCCCACCGGCTGACCCGCCGCAGCTACGCGGGCGGCGTGCCGTGGGGCAGGCCGTTCGCGAACCACCGCATCTACATCCTCGACCGGCACGGCCGGCCCGCACCCGTCGGCGTGCCGGGTGAGCTGTTCATCGGCGGAGCGGGTCCCGGCCGCGGCTACTGGCGGCGGCCGGGGCTGACCGCGGACCGGTTCCGGCCCGACCCGTACGGCCAGGAGCCCGGCGGCCGGATGTACGCCACCGGTGACCACGCGCGGTTCCTGTCCAACGGTGACGTCGAGTTCCTCGGCCGGCTGGACCAGCAGATCAAGGTCCGCGGGTTCCTGGTGGAGCCCGGCGAGGTCGAGGCGGAGCTGGCGACGCACCCGGCGGTGCGCGAACCGGTGGTGATCGCCTTCGACGACGCCGGCGGCGAACGCAGGCTGGCCGCGTACGTGCTGCTGCGCGGCAACCACCGCCCGTCCACCGCCGAGCTGCGCGGCTACCTGGCCGCGCTGCTGCCCGAGCACATGGTGCCGTCGGTGTACGTGGTGCTCGACCGGTTCCCGCTGCTGCCCAGCGGAAAGCTCGACCGGGCCGCGCTGCCGGCGCCGTGGGCGGACCCGCCAGGCGAGGCCGTCGTGACCGCTGCCGACGACGACGTGCGGGTGCGGCCGCGGGGGTGAGCCGGGGAGATCCCCGACTGTCCCGGACACCGCGGGACCGGCAACGTCTGCAGATCAGGATTGGGAGGTGTCGTGGAATCGTTCACCGCGGACCGGCTGCGGCTGGTGTGGCAGCCCGGCGTCCCCGCCACCCCGGGAGGGCTCCGGTGACCGACACGTACGTCTTCCCGGCGTCCTTCGGCCAGGAACGGCTGTGGATGCTGCACGAGATGGGCGCGGGCAGCGCCTACCACGTCAGCGGCGCGCTGCGGCTGACCGGCGACCTGAACGCGGACTTCCTGCGCCAGGCGCTGCAGCTGCTCGTCGACCGGCACGAGGCGCTGCGCACCGGTGTCGAGATCGGCGAGGGCGGCGCGGTCACGCAGGTCGCGATCTCCGAGCTGACCGTCCCGTTCAGCACCGGGGACACGGCCGAAGCCGGGCTGGACGACGCGGTCCGGGCCGTCGTGGAGCCGCCGTTCACCCTGTCCGCGCCGCCGTTGCTGCGGGCGCGGTTGCTGCGGATCACCGACGCGCCGGAGCCGCAGTGGGTGCTCGTGCTGTGCGTGCACCACATCGTGGTCGACGGCTGGTCGCTGGGCATCCTGATGGCCGAGCTGGGCGCCGCGTACGCCGCACTGGCGGGCGGCACCCCGCCGCGGTGGCCAGAACCGGAGATGCAGTACGCCGACTTCGCCCTGTGGCAGCGGGACTTCCTGGCTGGCGACGAGGTCGCGGGGCAGCTGGAGTTCTGGCGGACCACCCTGGCCGGTGCGACCGCGCTCGACCTGGTGACCGACCACCCGCGCGGCTCGGCCACCGGCTACCGGGGCGGCACGGTCCGCGCGGTACTGCCGGACGTGCTGGTGAAGCGGCTGGCCACGGCCGCGCAGAGCGAGAACGCCACCGAGTTCATGGTGTTCGTGGCCGCGTGGTCGATCGTGCTGGCGCGGTGGAGCGGCCAGGACGACCTCGTCATCGGCACACCGGTCGCCGGCCGGCCCAGTGACGAGCTCGACGGCGTGGTCGGGTTCTTCGTCAACACGCTGCCGCTGCGGGTGCGGCTCGACCCGCTGGAGACGCTGCGGCAGGCGCTGGTGCGGTGCCGGTCGGTCTGCCTGACCGCGCTGGCCCACCAGGACGTGCCGTTCGAGTGGATCAAGCAGGCGCGCGGTGACGGCCCGAAGATCCCGCAGACCGTGCTGGCCCTGCAGAACACCCCGAGCGGCGACCTCAGCCTCCCCGGCGTGCAGGTGCAGCCGGTCGCGGTGCACAGCGGCGGTGCGCAGTTCGACGTGGGGCTGTACCTCGCGCCGGCCGACGACGGTCTCGCCGCCGAGGTGGCGTACTCCACCGGTCTGTTCGAGGAGGCGTCCGCGCAACGCGTGCTGGACGCGTTCGTGACCGTGCTGACCGAGTTCACCGAGCACCTGGACGCTCCGCTGTGGACGCTCCCGGTGCTGTCCGCGGCCGAACGGGCGCGGGTCGAGGCGATGACCGGGTCGACCGAGCTCGCCGAGCCGCTGCCGTCGATCACGGAGTGGTTCGGGCGGACCGCCGCACGCACACCGGACGCGGTCGCGGTCGTCGCGGACGCCACCGGTGACTCGATGACCTACCGCGAGCTGGACATCCGCGCGGCGGAGGTCGCGTCGTGGTTGCGGGCCAACGGCGTCCGGGTGGGCGACTGCGTCGGCGTGTGCCTCGAACGCGGCCTCGACCTGGCCGTCGCGGTGCTGGCGGTGCTGAAGGCGGGCGGCGCGTACCTGCCGCTCGACCCGGACTACCCCGATGGACGGCTGGCGGCGGTGCTGGCCGGTGCGAAGCCGGGCATCGTGCTCGCCTCGGCCGCGACGCGGTCCCGGGTCTCCGGCGGCACCCGCGTCGTGGACGTCGCCGAGGTCACGGGAGAACCGGCGGCGCCGGTGGAGGTGCCCGGGGACAGCGCGTCCTACGTGGTCTTCACGTCCGGTTCGACGGGCGTGCCCAAGGGTGCGGTCAACACCGTCGCGGGCCTGGCCAACCGGCTGCGCGCGGCGGAGGCGCGGATGCCGCTGGGCACCGGCGACGTGGTCGCCCAGAAGACCCCGATCGGCTTCGACGTGGCCGTGCCCGAGATCCTCTGGCCGTTGCTCGTGGGCGCCCGGCTGGTGTTCGCCGCACCGGGCGGTCACCGCGATCCTCGTTACCTCAAGGAGTTCTTCACCCGGCACGGCGTCACGCACACGCACTTCGTGCCGTCGATGCTGCGCCTGTTCCTCGACTACGGCATCACCGCCGCCGACGTGCCCTCGCTCCGGCGGGTGCAGTGCAGCGGCGAGGAGCTGCCGGCAAGGCTGGCGGCGGACTTCCTCGCCGCGTTCCCCGGCGTCGAGCTGCACAACATGTACGGCCCGGCCGAGGCCGCGGTCGAGGTGACGCACTTCCGGGTCGACACGGCGGCGGACAGCAGCCGGGTGCCGATCGGCGACCCGTTGCCGGGCGTGCAGCTGCTGCTGCTCGACGCGCACGGGCAGCCCGTGCCCGTCGGTGTTCCCGGTGAGCTGCACATCGCGGGCGTGCAGACCGCCCGCGCCTACCTCGGCCAGCCGCGGGCGACCGCGGCCGCCTTCCTGCCGCACGAGAACGGCACGCGGATCTACAGGACCGGCGACCGGGCGTACTGGAACTCGCACGGGCAGCTGGTCTTCCTCGGCCGCACCGACCACCAGGTCAAGATCCGCGGCCAGCGCGTCGAACCGGCGGAGATCGCCAGTGCGATGCGCACGCACCCGGCGGTCACCGACGCGGTCGTGGTCGTCCGGCCGGACGAGCACGGCGGCCCTCGGCTCGTCGGCTACCTCGTGACCGACGGCGACGTGGCCGTGGACGAGCTGCGGCGCCACCTCGCCGACCGGCTGCCCGCCGCCATGGTGCCCGGCCGGTTCGTGACCGTGCCGTCGTTCCCGGTGAACGACAACGGGAAGGTCGACCACGCCGCGCTGCCGCTGCCACCGGCGGACCTGGTGGAGTCGGTCCGCGTGCCGCCCAGGACGCCCGTGGAGACGCTGCTGGTGAAGCTGTGGGCCGACGTGCTGGGCGTGCCCGAGGTCGGCATCCGCGACGACTTCTACGAGCTCGGCGGCGACTCGCTGCGCGCGGTGAACCTGTTGCAGCGCACCCGTGAGCTCGGCCTGGACTTCCCCCTGCAGGTGCTGCTCGGCCGGCACACGATCGAGGAGCTGGCCGAGCTGGCCCCGGAAGGGCGCGGCTGATGACCCGCACCTCCCCCACCTCCGCGAACACCGTGCCCACCGCCGCGGTCTCCGACGGCAGAGCGGTCGACCTCCTGCACCGGATGGTGGCCATCCCGTCGGTGTCCGGCCAGGAGGGCGAGCTGGCCCGGTTCGTCGTCGGCGCCATGACCGAGCTGGGTTTCGAGGCGCACGTGGACGACGCCGGCAACGCCGTCGGTGTGATCGGCGCCGCCGACGGTCCCACGATCATGCTGCTCGGCCACCTGGACACGGTGCCGGGCGGGCCACCGGTCCGGCTCGACGGCGACAAGCTGTACGGGCGTGGTTCCGTGGACGCCAAGGGACCGCTCGCGACGATGATCGTCGCCGCGGCACGGGCACGGGCGGCCGGTGCGCGGATCGTGGTCGTCGGCGCGGTCGACGAGGAACGCGACTCCGTCGGCGCGCACTACGTCGCGGTCACCCAGCGCGCGGACGCCGTGGTGATCGGCGAACCGAGCGGTGTGGGCACGGTCGTGGTCGGCTACAAGGGCGTGCTGCGGTTCACCTGCTCCGTCGACCGGCCGCAGGCGCACACCAGCTCGCCGGACCCCAACGCGAGCGAGGTCGCCGCGGCCTTCTGGGAGGCGCTGCGCGCGCGGTACGCGGTGGCCGGTGGCCGGGTGTTCGACCAGCTGTCCCCCACCCTGGTCAGCACGTCGGGCGACCTCGTCCACGCCGACCTGGTGGTCTCCTGCCGCACACCGCTGGACTTCGACACCGCCGCCTTCCTGGCCGAGGTGCGCGATCTCGCCGGTGACGCGCAGATCCGGGTGCTGGAGACGACGCCGGCGATCCGCCGGTCCCGCGCCGACCCGGTGGCCAGGGCGCTGGCCGCCGCGGTGCGGGAGCACACCGGCGGCGCCGAGTTCAAGCTGAAGCTCGGCACCTCGGACATGAACGTCCTGGGTCCGGCGTGGCAGGTGCCGATCGCCACGTACGGTCCCGGTGACCCGCACCTGGACCACACGCCCACCGAGCACGTCGACCTGTCCGAGTACCTGCTGGCGGTGACGGTCCTGACCGACGCCGTCGGCCGGCTCGCCACCGATCTGATGTCACCGAGCTGACCAGGGGATGACCTGATGGACCTGCCTGTCGCCGTACTGGCATCGCGCATCCGGCTCGAGGAGAAGCTGATCCTCGCCGAGCTGGCCCGGCGCGGGGTGCCGGTGGAAGTGATCGACACCCGCCGGGCGCTGTTCGAGGTGCAGGCGCCCACACCCGCCTACGCGGGCGTGATCAGCCGCGAGATCTCCCACACCCGCAACGTCTACGCGGCGCGGTTGCTGGAGCACTCCGGCCTCACCGTGGTCAACAGCGCCGACGTCGTCGCGCTGTGCGGGGACAAGCTGCTCACCACCCTCACCCTGCACGCCGCCGGGCTGCCGGTGCCGCGGGCGGCCGTGAGCCTGTCGCCGGAGCACGCGCTGGACCACCTGGAGGACTTCGGGTTCCCGCTGGTGTCCAAGCCGGTGAACGGGTCGTGGGGGCACCTGGCCGCACGGCCCACCGACCGCAACTCCGCCGAGATCATGCTGGAGCACCGCAGCGCGCTGCCCGGCCTGCACCACCAGGTCGTCTACGTGCAGGAGTACGTCGACAAACCCGGCCGCGACATCAAGGCCTACGTCATGGGCGGTGAGGTCGTCGGCGTGATCTACAAGATGTCCGACGAGTGGCGCACGAACACCGCACGCGGTGGCACGACGATGCGCTGCGACCCCGACGAGGAGCTGACCAAGCTCCTGCGGGCCACGGCCGACGCGGTGGGCGACGGCATCCTCGGCATCGACGTGCTGGAGTCCGAGCACGACGGCTACCTCGTCAACGAGGTCAACCACACGCCGGAGTTCCACGGCGCACTCGAGGTGCTGTCGGTGGACCTGGTCGGGGCCTACGTGGACTTCGCGACCCGCAAGCTCGGCATCGGTGCGGCGGCATGAGCGACAAGCTGGCGATGTTCGGCGGCACCAGGGTGATCGGGAAGGGCAGCGTCCCTCCCGAGCAGGTCCGGTGGCCGGTGATCACGGACGCCGAGCACGAGGCGACCCGGCGCGTGCTGGACAGCGGGCAGTTCACGTCCAACAGCACCGGCGGCGGTGAGGTGGCCGCGCTGGAGGCGGAGTGGGCCGAGTTCGTCGGTGCCCCGCACTGCGCGGCGGTGGTCAACGGGACCGCGGCCATCGAGCTGGCGCTCGCCGCGGCCGGGATCGAGCCGGGCGCGGAGGTCCTGGTGCCCGCGCTGAGCTTCATCGCGAGCGCCATCGGTGCCGTGCAGCGGATGCTCGTGCCGGTGTTCGTAGACATCGACCCGGTCACGTACAACATGTCACCGGAGGCCGCGGCGGCGGCGATCACCCCGCGGACCCGCGCGATCCTCGTGGTGCACCTGCACGGCCTGCCCGCCGACATGACCGCGTTGCGCGCGCTGGCCGACCGGCACGACCTGCTGCTGGTCGAGGACGCCGCGCAGTCGCACGGTGCCACCTACCGGGGCAGGCGCACCGGCACGCTCGGCGACATCGCCACGTTCAGCCTCAACGTGGTCAAGAACCTGCCCACGTGCGGCGAAGGCGGCCTGATCACCACCGCGGACCCGGAGCTGCACCGGAAGGTCGTGCTGCACCGGCAGTTCGGCGAGGACCTGCGCGGCGGCCGGGAACGGGACTACGTCTCCCGCGTGCTGGCGGGGAACGCGAAGCTCAGCGCCATCCAGGCGGCGTTCACCCGCGCCCAGCTCGCGCGCCTGCCGGAGTACGACGCCGCCCGCAAGCGCAACGTCGAGGCGATGCTCGCCGCGCTGGCCGGCCTGCCGGGGCTCGTGCTGCCGGAGGTGCCGGCCGACCGGACGCACGCCTGGCACATCCTGCGGTTGCGCTTCGACCCGGCGGCCACGGGCCACCCGGACGTGCGTCCCGGTGCACTGCGGTCGATCCTGCACCGCGCACTGCGCGCCGAGGGCGTGCCGTTGCAGCCGTACCAGCTGGTGCCGCTGCCGATGCAGGAGGCGTTCCAGACCCGTGCCGGGTTCGGCGGGTACCCGTGGAAGCTCGGCGGGGACGTCCGCGGCGGGGAGTACCCGGAGACCACGGCGGTCATCGAGTCGTCGCTGACGTTGCAGCGCTGGCACCTGAACCCGCACAGCGGCCCGGTGCTGCTGCGGTGCGCCGAGGCGATCCGCAAGGTGTGGGACAACCTCGACACCCTGATCCCGATCGCACGCAGCGTGGACCACCAGTCGAAGGCGGCCGTATGACCACCCCGCTCGCCGCCAAGGCGCTGCGCAACCGCGAGCAGATCCTGCGGATGGGCTCCTCGCCGTCCGGCACGCACGTCGGCGGCAGCCTGTCCTGCGTCGACCTGCTCACCGTGCTCTACGACGAGGTGCTCGACCTGCGGCCGGACGAGCCGGACTGGCCGCAGCGGGACCGGTTCATCCTCAGCAAGGGCCACGCCAGCGCCGCCCTCTACGCCGTGCTGGCCGCCAACGGCTTCCTACCCGAGTCCGAACTGGACACCTACGCCGCCAGCGGTGGCCGGCTCGCGGGGCACCCGTTGCGCCGCCTGCCCGGCGTCGAGTTCCCCAGCGGCTCGCTGGGCCACGGGTTGTCGCTCGGCGCGGGCGTGGCGCTGGCCGCCAAACGCGCGGGGCACCCGTACCGGGCCTTCGTGCTGATGGGCGACGGTGAGCTGCAGGAGGGCTCGGTGTGGGAGGCGGCCCAGTTCGCGCCCGCGGCGGGTCTGGACAACCTGGTCGCCATCGTGGACCGCAACGGCTGGCAGATCACCGGCCGCACCGAGGACCTGGGCCTCGAACCGCTCGCCGACCGGTGGCGCAGCTTCGGCTGGACCGCCGTGGAGGTGGACGGCCACGACCTGGACGCGCTGCGCGAGGTCTTCGCGTCGCTGGAGCCGGGTCGTCCCACGGCCGTCATCGCGCGAACGGTCAAGGGCAAGGGCGTTCCGCTGTTCGAGGACAAGAAGAAGAGCCACCACGTCACGCTGACCCCCGCGTTGCTCACCAGGGCGCAGGCGGGTCTGCGGGCGCGGTCGAGGAGGACGTCATGAGCGTCGAGACAGCCCCCGGCGTCCTGGTGCCCACCCGCGAGGTCTACCGCCGGGTCCTCGGCGAGCTGGCCAAGCGGGACCCGCGGGTGTTCTGCGTGGACTCCGACATGGGCGGGCTGGAGACCGGTTTCGGCGAGCGGTTCCCCGACCGGTACACCAACGTGGGCATCGCCGAGGCGAACATGATGGGCGTCAGCGCCGGACTGGCCTCCGCGGGCTTCCTGCCCTACGCCAACACCATCAGCACGTTCGCCGCGTGCCGGGCGTGCGAGCAGATGAAGGTCGACGTCGCGGGCAACAACCTGCCGGTGCGGATCGTCGTCACGCACGCCGGGTTCTCCGCGGGGCACTACGGTCCCACGCACCACGCGCTGGAGGACATCGCCATCGCCCGCACCATGCCGAACATGACCGTCGTCGTGCCGTCGGACTCGGTGTCGACCGAGGCGGCCGTGTGGGCGACCGCGGACCTGCCCGGTCCGCTGTTCCTGCGGCTGGGCCGGGCGGCCACCCCGCTCGTGCACGAGTCGCCGGACGACTTCGTGCTCGGCAAGGCCACGCGGCTGCGCGACGGCGACGACGTGACGATCATCGCCACCGGGCCGTACCCGGCCGTGCTGGCCCTGCAGGCGCACGACCTGCTCGCCGCGGCCGGGGTCAGCGCGCGCGTGCTGGACATGCACACCGTCAAGCCCATCGACCGCGACGCGATCGTGGCGGCGTCCGAGCAGACCCGCGGCATCGTCACGGTCGAGGACCACGTGCTGGAGGGCGGCATGAGCAGCGCGGTCTGCGAGGTGCTCGCCGAGACCGCGCCGTGCCGGGTTCGCCGCATCGGTGTCCCCACCTCGTTCTTCGACGTCGTCGGCGACGAGCTGGAACTGCTGGCGGCGACCGGGGTCAGCGCGGAAGCCGTCGTCGCGGCGGCCGAGGCCCTGCTGTAGGGGACTCTCCGGACTACTTCGGGGAGTGCACGGACCACATGCTCGGCTGGACATCAGAGGAGGAGCCATGACCACCGCGACGGCGTGCCCCGAGTGCGAGGGCGCGATCGAGATCACGAGCTCGGTGACGCAGAACGAGATCGTGGAGTGCCCCGACTGCATGAGCGAGCTCGAGGTCGTCACCGCCGAGCCGCTGGTGCTGGCGCTGGCTCCCGAGATGGACGAGGACTGGGGCGAGTAGGTGACCTCGATCTCCGCCGGCGTCGTCGGCGCGGCCGGGTACATCGGCGGTGAGCTGCTCCGGCTGCTCACCGCCCACCCCGAGGTCGAGGTGACGCGCGCCTACTCCGCGAGCCAGCAGGGCAAGCGGGTCGACAGCCTGCACCCCAACCTGCGCGGCCACACCTCGCTGACCTTCACGCACCCGGACGAGCTCGGCTCCCACGACGTGCTGTTCATCGCCGTGTCGCACGGGAAGGCCGCCGAGCTGGTCCAGGCGATCGGCCCGGCCGCACCGCTCGTCGTCGACCTCACCGCGGACTTCCGGTTGAAGGACCCCGCGGTCTACGAGACGTACTACGGCTCGGCGCACCCGGCGCCGGACCTGCTGGCCGGGTTCACGCCGGGACTGCCGGAACGCCACCGGGACGCGCTGCGGACGGCGGCGCGGATCAGCGTGCCGGGGTGCATGGCGAACGCGGCGATCCTGGCGCTGGCACCGCTGGCCGGGATCGTCGACCAGGACGTGACGATCGACGCCAAGATCGGCTCCAGCGGTTCCGGCGCGACCGCGACCGGGATGAACCTGCACTCCGAGCGCAGCGGGGCGATGCGGGTGTTCGCGGCGGTCCGGCACCGGCACGAGGCCGAGGTCGAGCAGGAGACCGGGCTGCGGGTGCGGATGACGGCGACCGGCGTCGAGGCGGTGCGCGGGGCTCAGGTCCTGTGTCACGCCACGGCCTCCGGTGTCACCGAGAACGACCTGCGCCGCGCCTACCGCACCGCCTACGGGAACGAGCCGTTCGTGCGGATCGTCGCGCAACGGCGTGGCCTGTACCGGCTGCCGGAGCCGAAGATCCTGGCCGGGACCAACTTCTGCGATGTCGGGTTCGCCGTGGACGGTGACCGCGTGCTGGCCGTCGCGGCGCTGGACAACCTCGGCAAGGGCGGCGCGAGCAACGCCGTGCAGTGCCTGAACATCCGCATGGGCTGGGCGGAGAGCACCGGCCTCGGCTTCGTCGGGCTGCACCCGATCTAGCACCGCGACCGGCCTGAGACCGCCGGCGCGGCACCGACACAGGCAGGAGAGACATGGACGGCGTGCTCGTGGTCAAGGTCGGCGGGGCGGCCGGTGTCGACGCCACCGGGGTCTGCGCGGACGTGTCGGACCTGGTCCACGCCGGTCGGCGGGTCGTGCTGGTGCACGGCGGCTCGGCGACGGTCGACTCACTGGCGGACCGGCTCGACGTGCCCCAACGTCACCTCACCTCCGCCAGCGGTGTCACGACCCGGCACACGGACGCGGCCACCCTGGAGGTGCTGCAACTGGCGCTGCTCGGCCAGGTCCGCCCGGCCGTGCTCGGTGCGCTGGGCGAGCGCGGCATCCGCGCGATCGGACTCTCCGGGCTGGACGCCGGTCTGCTGCGGGCCGAACGCCGCGCCGCCGTCCGCGCCGTGGTGGACGGCAAGCGCGTCCTGGTCCGCGACGACCACAGCGGACGGATCACCTCGGTGTCCGGGGCGCTGCTGGAGTTGCTGCTGGACAACGGGTACACCCCGGTGATTTCGCCGCCGGCGGTCGCCGAGGACGGCCGCCCGGTGAACGTCAACGCGGACCGGGTCGCCGCCGCGGTGGCCGCCGAGCTCAAGGCGGACACGCTGGTGTTCCTCACCGCCGCCCCCGGACTGCTCGCGGACCTGTGCGATCCCACGTCGCTGCTGAGCAGCTACCCGCTCACCGCGGCCAGCGCGTCCACCGTGTCCGGTGGCATGTCGGTGAAGCTGATCGGGGCGCGCGAGGCGTTGCAGGGCGGCGTGCGGACGGTGCTGATCTCCGACGGCAGGGCGGAGTCGCCGGTGAGCCGGGCGCTCGACGGCGCCGGCACCCGCGTCACCCTCGCCTGAGAGACATGTCTCCCCCGGCCGGCGAACCGACCGGGGGAGAACGCTGTCACGCGATCCGGCGCATGGTGCCGGTGAGTGCCGCGACCTCCGAGCGGGACGAGACCTCCAGCTTGTCGAAGATCCGGCGCAGGTAGGTCTCCACCGTCTTGTGGCTCAACGTCAACGCCCGCGCGATCTGCTGGTTGGTCCGTCCCCTCGCCACGAGCTCGGCCACCTGGTTCTCCCGCACGCTCAACAGGCTCAGCCGCTCCACGACGGCCTTCTCGAAGTCCTCGACCTCGGCCTCCCCCGCCGCGCGCACGGGTGCCCCGTCCAGGTGCAGCACGGCGAGCAGGACCGGGTGCGACCGGGCGGACAGCACGGCGACGGCCGCGCGCACCAGCTGCCGCGCCTGCTTCTGCTCGGTCACCGACTCCAGGCACGCCAGCGCCAGCAGGGTCAGCCCCAGCTGGTCGGCCGGACCGCGCCGGGACAGCAGCTCGTCCTCCAGCGCGTGCCAGAACCGCGCCTCGTCGTTCCTGCCCACCGCCGAGCTGAGCCCGGCCAGCACCGCGCACAGCGACCCCGGCACCGCCGTGCCGCCGCTCGCGATCACGTGCCGGATCTCGGCGCACAGCCGTTTCGTCCGCACCGCGACCCCGGCCGAGCCGGTCGAGGAGGCGAGCGCACTCGCGTCCTGCGCGTGTTCCACCGCCAGTCCCAGCGCGCCGTCGCGCAGGTGTGCGGTGGCCAGGCCGAGGTGGAGCCGGCCGAGGACGTGGACCTGCTGGTGCCGCTCGGCGAGCTCCAGCCCGCGGGTGAACTCGGTCAGCGCGTGCGCGGTGCGGCCGGACCAGATGTTCGCCCAGCCGAGCCAGTCGAGCGCTTCACACGTCGACGTGACGTCATCACCCAGTCGGTCGAGCGCCTCGGCGGTGCTGTCGGCCACTGCCGCCGCCTCGGTGCCGCGGCCCAGTGTGGCGAGCATCGCGCTGTGCACGGCCGCCGCGCGCGGATCGGCCTGCGCCAGTGGTGCGACGGTGTCCAGCAGACCGGCCACGTCACCGCCGCTGTCCAGTGCGATCTCGGCGAGGGCGAGCGGCACCTCGACGTGCCGGACGGCCGTGCGGACCACCTCCGCCGCGTCGTCGAACCTGCCGAGCAGGCGCAGCGCCCGGACGTGGGACTCGGCCAGGCCGGTGAGGGTCGCCGGGTCCAGCTCGTCGTGGTGCCGCCACGCCTGCTGGTGCTCCGGCAGGCTCTCGGCCAGCCGCCCGGACAGCGCGGTGGCCCTCGCGAGCCGGGTGACCAGCTCGCCGCGGTGCAGGTCGTGCCGCTCCAGCAACGCCCGCAGCCAGCGCGACACCGCGCCGGGCATGCGGTCACCGGTGCTCCTGACCGCGGCCAGGAGCGTCTCGGCGTCCCGCTCGGTCGCCGGTTTGCCGGACCGTTCGAGGTGGTGCGCCTGGTCGGCCAGCGGTGCGCCGCGCTTCCACAGCGCCTCGTAGGCCCTGGCGTGAGCACCGATCCGCCACCCGCCACCCGACTGCCGGTAGCAGATCGCCCTGACCACGCCGTCGCGGAAACCGAGCCGGTTGTCCCTGGTGCGCACCAGGTCCTGGGCGATCAGCTCGTCCAGGCCGGCCAACGCGCGGTCGTGTTCGAGCTCGGCGACCTCGGCCACCAGCACCGGGTCGATCGCGTCGCCGACGACGGCGGCGGCCTGGGCGAACAACCGCCCCTCCGGTCCCAGCGCCTGCAGGTCCACGCCCACGGCCGCCGCGACCGGGTGCGGCGACGGCAGGTCGTCCACGACCGCCGTGTCGTCGTGCGCACCGGCGGCCAGCGCGCTCAGCAGTCCTGGCTGCCCGCCGCTGAGCCGGTGCAGCACCCTGCGGCGACCCGGCCGCATGGTGGCGGGCAGCAGCCGCGCCGAGTCGGCCGGGTCCAGCGGTCCCAGCTCGATCCGCCGCACCGCACCGGTCTCCGCCGCCGTGCCCAGCGCGCTGACCAGGTCGACCGGCGTCTGCCGGGGACGGTGGGTCAGCACGAGCAGCACGGGTGCGGCCAGCGGGCGGCGCACCAGGTTGAGGATCATCTCGACGGAGCTCTGCTGCGCGTTGTGCACGTCGTCGAGCAGCAGCACGAGCGGTGCGTCCTCGCTCAGCTTCCCCAGCAACGCGCGGATGCCCTGACAGGCCCAGTACCGCCGTTCCTGCGGCTGTGTCCGGGTGGCGCCGGACGCGTGCAGCACGGGGAACATCTCCGGCAACCGGACTGCCGCCCGCGGGTCCATTCCGGACAGCAGACGCGCACCGCCTGCCGCCAGCAGGTCGTCCAGTGCGTCGGCGAACACCGCGAACTCCGTCATCAGCGGCTTGCCCACGGCCTCGCCGTGCGCCACCAGCACACCCGCGCGTTCCGCCCGTTCCCGGAACGCGGCCAGCAGCCGGGTCTTGCCCATGCCGGGCTCACCGGCCAGCTCCAGCACCCTGACCGGGCTCCCGCCGAAGGTTCCCAACAGGTGGTCGAAGAACTCGAGCTCCCGCGTCCTGCCCCTCAAGACCGACTGCCCGGACAACTCTCCCGTCCTGCCAAGCCCGCCCCCGAGCATCGACGGCTCCCTCCTCGACAGAGACATACCGCCGTTGGCGCACACCCGCAGGCGCGCACCAGTGCGTGCACGCCGTACGCACTCGTGTGCGCATCGGCATACACCCATGCGTGTATGAATCTGCACGAATAGACCCCAGTACCCGCCTGTCAGTATTACCCGCACACCACACGGCGGCAAGTCTGGCTAATCCGGCGCACGTCAGGGGGAACCTTGACACGCCTGCGGAGATTTGGTTACGTTCGCTTCGGGTCCAGCGACATGGGGGCTGTGACCCAGAAATGGCACTGGGGGCCGACCGGGGGGTTGACATGTCGCGAACTGGAAATACCAGACATCCGCGCAGGCCTTCCACCGGCAGAGCGCAGGCCTGACCTGATCGTCGCTGGCGAGGTAGCACGCGACCGTTGATCTCACGAACCTGACAGTTGACGCCGAGCCGTCCGGCCGGCTCCATTCGTGCTGCCCGCGTTCGATTGATTGTTCACCGACAAGACCACTTCCGCGCAAATTCGACGTGCAAATTTTCGGAACGGCAGGGGTAATCATGGTATCCGAAAGCAAGGCGTTCACACTGAGCGACGAGGAACTCGCGAAGTTCCACCGCGACGGATACATAGGTCCATTCGACCTCTACGAGCCCGAGGAGATGGCCGCGCATTTGCAGGCCCTGCGGCCGAAACTGATCAACACGAAAAAGGCCGTGTACGGCGGCGGCAAGACCATCTCCGGCGTGACCAACCTGTCGAACTACGACCGGCACCTGGACGTCGACTTCCTGGCCGAGCACATCACCCGGCCGGAGATCGTGGACCGGGTGTCGAGCATCCTCGGGCCGGACACGCTGTGCTGGCGCTCGGAGTTCT
Source organism: Lentzea sp. NPDC036949 (assembly GCF_055608075.1). Classification (NCBI taxonomy): domain Bacteria; kingdom Bacillati; phylum Actinomycetota; class Actinomycetes; order Pseudonocardiales; family Pseudonocardiaceae; genus Lentzea; species Lentzea sp. NPDC036949. The sequence continues at coordinate 360,682 of NZ_JBVJRA010000002.1, read as the reverse complement.
TCCCCAAGTACCCCGGTGACGAGGGTACGGACTGGCACCAGGCCGACAACTTCTCCAACGTGGCCGGCTCGAAGCACCCGCAGATCGTGTGGCCGGAGGACGCGGACTTCGGCGGCACCATCACGGTGTGGACGGCGTTCACCGACGCGTCGGTGGACATGGGCTGCCTGCAGTTCATCCCCGGCTCCCACAAGTCGATGAACTACGACGAGTCCAAGGTCATGGACTACAACCCGGAGCTGATCAACAACCAGGAGAAGGGCGGGGTGCGCCGCGGGTTCTTCGGCTACGACTACCGGCAGCTGCAGAAGGACCCCAACTGGTCCCCGGACGAGTCCAAAGCGGTCTCGCAGGCGATGAGGCAGGGCCAGTTCATCATCTTCTGGTCCACGCTGATGCACGCCTCGCACCCGCACGCGGGCAAGACCGACCAGATGCGACTCGGCTTCGCGGGGCGTTACCTGCCGACCTCCGTGCGCGTCTACCCGCACTCCGACGCGCTCGCCGAGTTCGGCGGTGCGGCCAGCCTGGAGAAGTTCGGCAACGTGCTCACCTCGGGCCGGGACAACTTCGGGCACAACAAGTTCGTCGAGACCACCGTGAACGGCTTCCGCTTCCCCGTCAGGGACGGGGTGCCGGCCTGATGGCGACCGACGACATCGACACCATCCAGAAGTGGGTCGTGACCACCTGTCAGGACCTCGGGCTGAGCGTGGACGCGGAGTCCGACTTCTTCCGGTCCGGCGGGTCCTCGCTGACGGCGGTCAAGCTGATCGCCAGGGCCGAGGAGGCCTACGGCGAGGACGCGCTGCCGCCGGACGACCTGTTCAGCAACAGCAGCGTCCGCGAGATCGCCGAGAGCATCGCCCGCAACGGGCAGCAGGCCGACGCGTCACCGGCGTAGGCGCACCGCGATGAGGGGTGGCCCCCGGTGTGCCTGCCGGGGGTCACCCCTCCACGCCGTCCACCCGGAAGCAGGGAGCAGATGTCGAGGGGAAGCGCATGAAACGGCTCACCGCCGGACCCAGAGCGCGCGATGTGCACGCTCTGGCCAATGTGGACACGTCGGTTCCCTTTCCGTCGGACAGCAGCATGAAGGAGCTGTTCGAACACCGTGCCCGGCGGAACGGCGAGGCGACCGCGCTCGTGCACGGCGACCGGCGGATGACCTACGCGGAGCTGAACGCGGCGGCCAATCGGCTGGCGGGGCACCTCGTCCGACAGGGGTGCCGGCGCGGTGACGTGGTGGGCGTGTGCGTGCGGCGGTCGTGCGAGCTCGTCGTCGCGCTGCTCGCGATCGTCAAGTGCGGGGCGGTGTACCTGCCGTTCGACCCGTCCTGGCCGGACGAGCGCCTGCACGTGATGTTCGGCATCGCCGACTGCGACCGGGTGGTCACCGACCGGCAGGAGGTCCTGGCGGCGCGGCTGCCGCGGTGCCAGGTGACCGATGTGTCCTCTTCGGACGGTGACGGTGCCGCGGACCCCGCGGTCGCCGTGCTGCCCACGGACATCGCGTACGTCAACTTCACCTCGGGGTCGACCGGGCGGCCCAAGGGCGTGCCGATCCAGCACCGGTCGGTCGTCCGGCTGGTCCACGACGCCCGCTACACCCGGCTCGACGACAGGGCCGTCACCCTGTTCCTCGCGCCGGTCACCTTCGACGCGGCCACGTTCGAGATCTGGGGAGCGCTGCTCAACGGCGGCACGTGCGTGGTCTACCCCGGTGGTTTCGTCCGGCTGTCCGAGCTGCGCCGGGTGGTCCGCCGGCACGTGGTCAGCACGGTCTTCCTGACCACGGCGCTGTTCAACACGATGGTCGACGAGGACGTCGACGCCCTCGGCACCGTCGACACCGTTCTCACCGGCGGTGAGGCGCACTCGTTGCCGCACGTCGAAAAGGCGCTGGCGTACTACGGCGCGGGCCGGATCGTCAGCGTCTACGGCCCCACCGAATGCACCACGTTCGCCACCTACTACCCGCTCACCGGGCCGCAGCCGGAGGACCGGCCGCTGCCGATCGGGCGGCCGATCCAGAACACCCGCGTGCACCTCGTCCGCGACGACAGGCTGTGCGAGCCGGGTGAGACGGGTGAGGTGTGCCTGTCGGGTCCCGGCCTGTCCCCCGGTTACCTCGGGATGCCGGAGGAGACCGCGCGGCGGTTCGTGGACTGCGAGGTCGACGGCGTCACCGAACGCCTGTACCGCACCGGTGACCTCGCGTACTTCGAGGCGGACGGCGTGCTCGTGTTCCAGGGCCGTGACGACGACCAGGTCAAGGTCAACGGTCATCGCATCGAGCTGGGCGAGGTCCAGCACGTGCTGACCGGGCACCCGGACGTGCGCCAGGCCTTCGTCACCGTGCACGTCACCGGCACCGGCGAACGGGTGCTCATGGCTTTCGCCGTCTCGGACGCGCCGGCGGAGGCGTTGCGGGAGCACCTGGCGCACCGCCTGCCGCCGTACATGGTGCCCGCGGTGATCGAGGTCCGCGCGTCGCTCCCCCTGTCGGCGCACGGGAAGGTGGACCGCGAGGCCCTCCTGTCGTCACTGCGGTCCGGGTCATGAGCGACGACATCCGCCAAGAGATCCGGTCCGTCTTGGACGCGGTCGTGCTGCCGCACGCCGACAGCTGGGAGGAGCAGGGGCACATCCCGGCCGACGGGTGGCGTGCGCTGGCGGAGACCGGTCTGCTCTCCCTGCCGCACGAGGGCCCAGGCTTCCTGCGCAGCGCCGTGTTCCTGGAGGAGCTCGGCGGCACCGGGTACGCCGGCGTCCGCGCGGCCATCGGTGTCCACGCCTACATGGCACCCGCCTACCTGCGGATGTTCGGCACCGACGCCCAGCGGGCGGCCTGGCTCAGGCCGGACCGGATCGCCGCGCTGGCCATCACCGAGCAGAACGCGGGAACGGACCTGTCCTCGCTGTCCACAGTGGCCAAACCGGACGGTGCCGGTCACCGGCTGACCGGGGAGAAGTTCTACGTGGCCAACGGTTCCACCGCGGACTACTTCGTCGTGCTGGCCAAGACCCGTGAGGGCGGCACCACCCGCGTGCTGTCCGGGGCGAGCCTGTTCGTGGTGGACGGCCGCTCCCCCGGCATCACCCGGCACCCGCAGCGGACGCTCGGCTGGCGCGCGGCCGGCACGTGCCGGGTGTCGTTCGACGGGGTGGTCGCGGACGGGGTGATCGGCCGGCCGGACCGGGCGCTGCTGCAGCTGATGCCGGCGCTGGACTTCGAACGGCTGGTCGCCGGTCTGCTGGCGGTCGGCGGCGTCCGGCACTGCCTCGACCTGCTGCGGTCGTTCGTGCGGTCGCACCGGGTGCGCGGTGAGGCGCTGAGCGCCAACCAGGCGGTGCGGCACCGCCTGGCCGACCTGGACGCCCAGTTCGAGCTCGTGCGGGCCTTCGCCCACCGGCTGGCGGAGGAGCACTGCGCCGGGCGGCTGGACACCAAGGCCGCTGCCGTTCTCAAGCTCACGGCGACCGAGCTGGCGGTCGCGGCCGCACAGGCGTGCGTGCAGTTCCACGGGGCGCGGGGGTATCTCGACGACTCCGCGCCGGCCCGCCTGTACCGCGACGCGATGGCGGGGACCATCGCGGCCGGCGCGAGCGAGCTCATGCGTGACTTGATCTTCGAGTCGGGGCGATGAGGAGTGGAGACATGGGGAACTTGGACGCCGCGACGGTGAGCGGCCGCCTGCTGCTCGCCATGGCCGTGCTCACGGTCGCGGTGCGGGTCGTCGGCTGGGCGGTGAGCAAGATCGGCCAGCCGCGGGTGCTCGGGGAGATCGTCGCCGGCATCCTGCTGGGACCCAGCGTGCTGGGACTGGTGTGGCCGGAGATGATGGCCCACCTCTTCCCGCAGCAGGTGATCGCGGGGCTGAACGTGCTGGCCCAGACCGGCCTGGTGATGTTCATGTTCCTGATCGGCCTGGAGATCGACCTGAGGTCGCTGCGCGGGCAGGGGCGCAAGGTCACGGTCATCAGCCACGCGTCGCTGCTGGTGCCGATCGCGCTCGCGGTGCCGCTGGCGCTGTGGCTGTACCCCCGGTTCGGTGCGCAGACCGACCGGCTGGCGTTCTGCCTGTTCTTCGCCGCGGCCATGGCGATCACCGCGTTCCCCGTGCTCTCCCGGCTGTTGCGGGAGTCCGGCCTGATGCCCACCCGCGTGGGCGTGATCAGCCTGGTGTGCGCGGCGATCAACGACGTCTACGCGTGGATCATGCTGGCCGTCGTGGTCGCCGTGGCCAAGTCGACGGGCCTCGGGGACGTGCTGCTGACGCTCGCCCTGTCGACCGGCTACCTCGTCGTGATGTTCGCCGTGGTCCGGCCCCTGTTGCGGCGCCTGGGCCACCCGTCGATGTGGGTGATGGTCGCGGTGGCGATCCTGAGCGCCTGGACGACCGACCAGATCGGCATCCACGCGATCTTCGGCGGTTTCCTGGCCGGTGCCGTGATGCCGCGCGACCCCGAGTGGCAGCGCGGCGTCGAGGCGAAGCTCGAGAGCATGATCTCCGTGCTGCTGCTGCCGATGTTCTTCGGCCTGGTGGGGCTGTCCACCCGGATCGACCAGCTCACCACCGCCGCCCTCTGGCTGACCGCGCTGCTGGTCGTCGTGGTCGCCACGGTCGGCAAGCTCGGCGGCGCGGCGATCGCCGCGCGCCTGACCGGTGACCGGTGGACGGAGTCGCTGCTGATCGGCGTGCTCATGAACACGCGCGGGCTGACGGAGGTGGTGATCCTGACCGTCGGCGTGCAGCTGGGCGTGGTCTCCTCCTCCCTGTTCACGATCATGGTCCTGATGGCGCTGGCCACCACGTTCATGGCGGCACCGGTCATCACCGTGCTGCAGCGCCGCCTGGCGGACCCCCTCGTGACCGCCGATCCGCTGGCCGGCCGCGGCGCAGGAGCCGGTCGATGAGCCGGCCCGGTCAGGACGCCTGGCTGCGCGGCTTCTCGCCCAGCCCGGACAGCGAGGTCCGGGTCGTCTGCTTCCCGCACGCCGGTGGTTCGGCGAGCTACTACGTGCCGTTCGCCGAGCAGCTGTCCCCGGTGGCCGACGTGCTGGCCGTGCAGTACCCGGGCCGGCAGGACCGCAGGCACGAGCCGTGCATCGACGACATCGCCGTGCTGGCGGACCGGGTCGCCGAGGTCCTCGCACCGCACCTGGACCGCCCGACCATCTACTTCGGACACAGCATGGGCGCGACGCTCGCGTTCGAGGTCGCCCGCAGGACGACCGCGGCGCACCTCTTCGCGTCCGGCCGGCGTGCGCCGTCGTGCTGGCGCGACGAACGCGTGCACCAGCGCGACGACGACGGCCTGATCGCCGAGATGCGCGCGCTGAACGGCACGAGCTCCGCGCTGCTGCAGCACGAGAAGATCCTCCGCATGGTGCTCCCCGCGGTGCGCGCGGACTACCGGGCCGCGGAGACCTACCGGTACGCCGAGGGCCCGGACCTCACCGCGCCCGTCACCGTGCTGGTCGGCGACGACGACCCGCTGGTGACGCTGGACGAGGCCCGCGCCTGGCAGCGGCACACCACCGGGACGACGGAGCTGCACGTGCTGCCGGGCGGCCACTTCTTCTTGGAGGACCAGTGGCCCCGCATCACCGGCCTGGTCGGGGACGAGGTGCGCGGACTCGTGTCGTCGCGCGCGTGAGGACTCAGCCGGGCAGCAGACCGGAGTCCGCGAGCCACCTGTCGTCGTAGAGCGACTCCAGGTAGTTGCTGCCCAGGTCCGGTGCGATCGCCACGCACGTCAGGTCCTCGTCCCTGGACTCCAGCCACCGCAGCGCGCCGCTGACGACGGTGCCGGTCGACCCGCCGAACAGGTAACCGTGCCGCACCAGCTCGTGGCACGTCCGGACGGTGTCGCTCTCCTCGACGTGCACGACGTCGTCGACGAGCGACTCGTCCAGGATCTGCGGGCGGACGCTCGTGCCCAGGCCCGGGATCAGCCGGGTGGCCGCGGGCGTGCCGAAGGTGACCGAGCCGACGCTGTCGACGGCGACGATGCGCACGGCCGGCTGGGTCTCGCGGAAGTACCGCGCACAGCCCATCAGGGTGCCGGTGGTGCCCGCGCCGATGAACAGCACGTCCAGGTCGGGGAACTCCTTGGCGATCTCGGGCGCCGTGGAGCGGTAGTGGCCCGTCCAGTTGCCGGGGTTGGCGTACTGGTTGAGCCAGACGAAGCCGGGGTTGTCGCGGCACAGCGCCTGCACGTGCGCGATCCGGGTGCCGAGGAACGCACCGGACGGGTCCGGCTCGGACACCACGTGCACCTCGCTGCCCAGCGTCTCCATCGCGCGGCGGGCCGCACCGGTGCAGCGGACGTCGGTGACGCAGATGAACCGGTACCCCTTGCTGGCCGCCACGAGGCTGAGGGCGACGCCCATGTTGCCGGAGGAGGACTCGACCAGGGTCGAGCCGGGGGTGATGCGGCCGTCGCGTTCCATCGCCCCGACCATCTCCACCGCGGCCTTCAGCTTGATCGAGCCCGCGAAGTTGAAGCCCTCGCACTTGAGCAGCAGCCGCCGTCCGACGACCGGCCGCAGGTCCACGTACAAGTCCGCGACGTTGAACTCCAGCGGACTCGTGATGACAGCTGCCACACCGAAATCCCATCTCGTAGCCGACGCGCAAATCCTTTCCAGGGACGCCATATTTCCGCTATACGGACGGCCATAGGTGCGATACCGATGAAATATAGGCGCTCTCCGCAGGGTCGTTTTCACGACGAACCGGAGGGAGAGGCAGATGGGACACTGGGCTCCACTCGAGCTCGACCCGGCAGGCATCGGAGCCGAGCCAGGTCCACACGGGCTGGTCGACCATCTGCGCGGACGGGCCGACCTGGCCGGACTGCTGACGGCGAACAAGGCCCTGGTCTTCCGCGGTTTCCAGGTCACCACCGCGGAGCTCGACGAGGTGATGGACCTGCTGCTGCCCAACCGGCTCGCCTACGTCCACGGCAACTCGCCGCGCACGAAGGTCGGTCAGAACGTGTACACGTCCACGGAATACCCGCCGGAATTCGACATCTCCATGCACAACGAGATGTCGTACGCCCATCAATGGCCGGAACGGCTGATGTTCTTCTGCGACGTGGCACCGGAAACGGGTGGCGCGACCCCCGTGGTGGACGGGGTGCGCTGGCTGGGTTCCCTCGACGACGAGGTGCGCGAGGCGTTCGCGAAAGGCGTGCGGTACACGCAGAACCTGCACGGTGGCAAGGGGTTCGGCAAGAGCTGGCAGGACACGTTCGAGACCGGCGACCGGGACGTGGTCGAGGAGTTCCTCGGCACCTCCGGCAGCGAGTTCTCGTGGCGTGCCGACGGCGGGCTGCGGGTCAGCCAGGTGCGGCCCTCGACCGTCGAGCACCCGGTGACCGGTGACGAGGTCTGGTTCAACCAGGCCGACCAGTGGCACGCGGCCGGGCTCGGCGACGAGACCGCGGCGGCGCTGTACCAGATCATGTCCGAAGAGGACCTGCCGCAGTCGGTGACGTTCGCCGACGGCTCCCCCATCCCGGCGGAGCACGTGCGGCAGATCCGCGACCGCGGCCTGTCCGAGGCGGTCGACGTGAGCTGGCGCGCGGGCGACGTGCTGCTGATCGACAACGTGGCGGTCGGCCACGGCAGGCGGTCGTTCACCGGGCCGCGCCGCATCCTCGTCGCGATGTCGGACTGACCCGTGTCGAGCACCCAGCTCCACCACGAGCACCAGGCCGAGTCGCTGCGCCGCGCCGCCCGCCGGTTCGCCACCGGCGTGACGGTGGTGGCGGTGAGCGACGAGGGTCGTGACCACGCGCTGACCGCCAACTCGTTCGTCACGCTGTCGCTGCAGCCGGCCCTCGTGGGCGTGTCGGTCACGACGGGTGGCCGGATGCGCCTGCTCGCCGAACGCGCCCGCTACTTCGGCATCAGCGTCCTCGACGCCGGCCAGGAGGAGTACGCGCGGCACTACGCGAGCCGCGGCCGCGCCGGTGCTCCCGACCACCTCGTGCTGCGCACGCTGGGCAGCGTGCCCGCGCCGGTCGTGCCGGGCTGCGTCGCCTACTTCGTCTGCGAGTTCGCGCACACGCACCCGGTCGGCGACCACGACCTGATCATCGGCTCGGTGGTCGAGAGCCGCGTGGTCAGCGAGGAACGCGCGCCGCTCATCTTCCTCGACGGCAAGTTCAGCTGACTGGAGCCACCTGACATGACCCCGGTACCGCCCTTCGGCGGCCACTCCCTGTTCCTGTTCCTGGTCCAGGTCGCGGTGCTGCTCCTGCTGGCGCTGCTGACGGGCAGGCTCGCGATGCGGTTCGGGATGCCCGCGATCGTCGGCGAGCTGCTCACGGGCATCCTGCTCGGCCCGTCGCTGCTCGGCGCGGTGGCGCCCGGCTGGGCGGAGTGGCTGTTCCCGCACCAGGCGGAGCAGTTCCACGTGCTCGACGCGTTCGGGCAGATCGGGGTGCTGCTGCTGGTCGGCGTGACCGGGGTGTCGCTCGACCTCAAGCTCATCCGCAAGCGCGGCAGCACCGCGGCGAAGATCAGCATCCCCGGTCTGGTGATCCCGCTGGGCCTCGGCGTCGGCGCGGGATTCCTGGTGCCGTCGGCGCTGCTGGCCGGCTCCGGTGACCAGCGCGCGGTGTTCGCGTTGTTCCTCGGCATCGCCATGTGCGTCAGCGCGATCCCGGTGATCGCCAAGACCCTGATCGACCTGAAGCTGTTGCACCGCAACGTGGGCCAGCTGATCCTCATCTCCGGCACGGTCGACGACATGGTCGGCTGGCTCGGCCTGTCGCTGGTCACGGCGATGGCCACGACCGGCCTGCACGCGGGCACGGTCGCGCGGTCCGTCGGGTTCCTCGTGCTGTTCGTCGTGGTCTCGGTCGTCGTCGGCAGGCCGGTCGTGCGCGCGGTGATGCGGCGGGTGAGCGACGGCGCCACGATCGGTGCCGCGGTCGTGGTCCTGCTGACGATGAGCGCCGCCAGCCACCTCCTCGGCCTCGAAGCGGTGCTCGGCGCGCTCGTCGGCGGCATGCTGATCCGCAACGCGGGCGGCGACGTGCTGGAGAAGCTGCTCCCGCTCCGGACGGTCGTCATGACGTTCCTCGCGCCGGTCTTCTTCGCGATGGCCGGGCTGCGCATGGACCTCACCGCCCTCGTCCAGCCGTCCGTGCTCGTCGCCGCCGTGGTCCTGCTGCTGATCGCGGTCCTCGGCAAGTTCGCCGGCGCGTTCCTCGGCGCGTGGCTGAGCGGCCTCAACCGCTGGGAGGCGCTGGGGATCGGCGCCGGCATGAACGCGCGCGGTGTCGTCGAGGTCGTGGTCGCGATGGTCGGGCTGCGGCTGGGCGTGCTCAGCACCGAGATGTACACGATCGTCGTGCTGATCGCGATCGTCACGTCGCTGATGAGCCCGCCGATCCTGCGTGCCGCGGCCGCCCGCATCGAGGTGACCGCGAGCGAGCGGCTGCGGTTGAGCGAGTACGAGCCCCCGTCGCGGCAGCAACCCGCCGCCGACCCCGCCTGAGGAAGGACACCCCGTGCTGCCTCCCCCCTTCACCGTCATCTCCGGCGCGCAGGTCCGCAAGGTCCTGACCGGTGCCGAGAAACAGGTCACCGACGTGGTCGAGGCCGCGTACCGGCTGCACGGCGACGGCCGGACGGTGAACCCGGACTCGTACTTCCTGCGCTTCCCCGACCGGCCGTCAGCGCGGATCATCGCGCTGCCCGCGTCGCTGGGCGCGGTGCACGGCATCAAGTGGATCTCCAGCTTCCCGGAGAACGTCGCGGGCGGACTTCCGCGCGCCTCCGCAGTGCTGATCCTCAACGACGCCGAGACCGGGTACCCGTTCGCCTGCGTGGAGGCGTCGGTCATCAGCGCCGCCCGCACCGCCGCGTCCGCCGCCCTCGCGGCCGTGCGGCTCAGCGCCGCGCGCGGTGTCCGGCCCACCCGCGTGGGTTTCGTCGGCGCGGGGCTGATCGCGCGGTACGTGCACACCTACCTGCTGGCCAACGGGTTCGCGTTCGACGAGGCCGGTGTGCACGACCTGTCCCCCGAGCACGCCGACGGGTTCGCCGCCTACCTGCGCCGGTCCGGACCGGTCGTGGTGCACGACCGGTCCGAGGACCTCATCCGCTCGTCGGACCTCGTCGTGTTCGCGACGGTGGCCGGCGAACCGCACGTGCACGACCCGGCGTGGTTCGCGCACAACCCGCTGGTGCTGCACCTGTCGCTGCGGGACCTGTCGCCCGAGGTGGTCCTCGCGTCCTGCAACGTCGCCGACGACGTCGAGCACTGCATGAAGGCGAACACCTCACCGCACCTGACCGAGCAGCGCACCGGGGACCGCTCCTTCATGGCGGGCGACATGCGCGCGCTGCTGGCGGGCGAGATCGACGTGCCAGCGAACCGGCCGGTGGTCTTCTCGCCGTTCGGGCTGGGCGTGCTGGACCTCGCGGTGGCGGTGCACGTCCACGAGCACGCGGGCGGGCTCGTCGTGGACGGGTTCTTCGACGAGCTGAAGCGCCACGGCTGAGGGGGAGGCATGACCGAGCGACTGCCGCTGTCGGCGGCACAACGGGGTGTGTGGTTCGCGCACCAGCTGGACCCGACCGGGCAGCTGTTCAACTGCGCCGAGTACCTGGCCGTGGACGGTCAGCTGGACGTCGGCGTGTTCACCGCGGCGTGGAACCGGCTGCGCGCCGAGGCCGACGCGCTGCGGATCACCGCGCTCGACCGGGCCGACGGCGAGCTCTGGCAGTTCGTCGCACCCGGCGGCGACGCGCCGCTGCCGTTCTTCGACCACACCGGCCACGCCGATCCCGAGGGCGACGCGCTGCGGTGGATGCGCGCGGACACGACCGGTGCGGTCGACCTGGCCGTGCCGCCGATCTCGGCGTTCGCGCTGTTCAAGGTGTCCGACTCGCGCTTCCTCTTCTACTACCGCATGCACCACGCGGTCGTCGACGGGTACGGGGTGCAGCTGATCGGCACCCGGCTCGCGGAGCTCTACACGTCACTGGTGTCCGATGTGGACGGCGGGACGCCCTGCACGTCGTTCGAGCACATCCTCACCGAGGACCTGGCCTACCGGGCCTCCGCGCAGTTCGAGCAGGACCGCGAGTACTGGATGAAGCGGTTCGGCGACCAGCCCGCGCAGATGCGGGTGCTCGGCGACGTGCCGCCCGGCGCCGATCCCGCGTCGCTGCCGCTGCGGCTCAGCCGGGTCGCGGAGCTGGCACCCGCGCACGTCTCGGCGTTGCAGCAGGCCGCCGCGGCGACGGGGTCGACGTGGCAGGTGGTCGTGCTCGCCGCGGTCGCGGCCTACGTGCACCGCGTCACCGACCGCAGGGACGTGGTCATCGGCATGCCGGTCGCGGGGCGGCGCAGCACGGTGTCGCGGCGTGCGCCCGGCATGGCGACGAACTCCGTCGCGCTGCGGATGGACGTCTCCGCGGCCGAGAGCCTCACGGACCTGGTGCCCCGCATGGCCGAGGTCGTGCGCGCGGCGCTGCGGCACGAGCGCTACCGCGCGGAGGACCTGCGCCGCGACCTCGGGCTCGACGGCAGCGAGCAGGCGTTCATCGGACCGATGGTCAACTTCATGCCGTACGACCGCACGCTGCGGTTCGGTGCCGCGACGGCCACGACGCACAACCTGGCGTCGGGCCCGATCGTGGACCTCTCGCTGGGCGTGCGCGGTCAGGTGGGCGGCCAGATGTCGCTCGTGTTCGAGGCGAACCCCCAGCACCACAGCCTGTCCGGGTTCCTGGCCCACCGCGACCGGCTGTCCGCGTTCCTCCGTGCGGTGACCGCGGACCCGGCGCGGCCGATCGGTGCCGTGTCGCTGCTGTCCGACGTGGAACGACGCGACCTGCTCGTCGACCGCAACGCCACCGCGCGCGACCTGCCGGGCGAGACCGTGCCCGAGCTCGTGGCCCGCCAGGCCGCTCGCACCCCCGGCGCACCGGCCGTGCGGTTCGGCGACCGCACCCTCACCTACGGCGAGCTCAGCGCATGCGCGTCGGCGCTCGCCGCCGGGCTGGTCGCACGCGGGATCGGCGCCGAGGACCTCGTGGCGGTCGCGCTGCGCCGCTCACCCGAGCTGGTCGTGGCGATGCTCGGGGTGCTGCGGGCCGGTGCCGCGTACGTGCCGGTCGACCCCGAGTACCCGGCCGAACGCGTCGCGTACCTGCTCGGCGACCTCCAGCCGGCGGTGGTCATCGACGACGCCGCGTTCGACGATCCCGGGTTCAGCGGTCCCTCCACGGCGACCCCGCCCGCCCCTCGCGGCGAACACGCGGCCTACGTCGTCTACACGTCCGGGTCGACCGGTGCCCCGAAGGGTGTCGTCGTACCGCACGACGCGATGCGCAACTTCGTGCTGGACCACGCCGAACGCTTCGGCGTGACCGAACGCAGCCGGGTGCTCCAGTTCGTCTCGCCCAGCTTCGACGTGGCCGTGGGCGACATCTGGCCGACGCTCGTGTCGGGTGGCTGCCTGGTGCTCGCACCGGACGGGCAGGACCTCGCCGGGCTGCTGCGGTCGGAGCGTGTCACGCACGCCACCATCCCGCCGGTCATGCTCGCGCAGCTGCCGTCCGACGGGCTGCCCGACCTGCGGTTGCTGATCACCGGCGGGGAGCCGCCCGACCAGGACGTGGTGCGGCGGTGGGCGTCGGGCCGGCGGATGGTGAACGTCTACGGCGTCACCGAGGCCGCGGTGGCCAGCACGACCTGCCCGCTCACCCCGGGAGACGGGGCGCCGATCGGCAAGCCCGTCGCGAACACGCGGGTGTACGTGCTGGACTCGCGGCTGGAACCCGCCCTGCCCGGTGTCGAGGGCGAGCTGTACCTCGCCGGGGACGGGCTGGCGCGCGGGTACCTGCGCCGGGCCGCGTTGACGGCCGAGCGGTTCGTGCCGTGCCCGTTCGGGCCGCCGGGTGCGCGGATGTACCGCACCGGCGACCTGGTGCGGTGGCGGCCGGACGGCAACCTGGAGTACCGCGTCCGCGCCGACGACCAGGTCAAGATCCGCGGGTTCCGGGTCGAGCTCGGCGAGCTGGAGGCCGTGCTGCTCGGTCATCGCGCGGTCCGGTCCGCGGTCGCCGTGGTGCGGCTGGACGAGGGGCGCAAACGGCTCGTCGCGTACGTGGTGCCGGACGGTGCGGTCACCGCGGAGGAGCTGCGCGAGCACGCCGCGCGCCTGGTGCCCGACTTCATGGTGCCGGCCGCCGTGGTGCTGCTGGACGAGCTGCCGGTCACCCCGAACGGCAAGGTGGACCGCAGGCTCCTGGTCGCGCCGGACTTCTCCTCGACCGACGACGCCACCCCCGAGGACGGGCGGGAGGCCCTGCTGTGCGGGCTGTTCGCGCAGGCGCTCGGGGTGGCCCGCGTGGGTCCGCAGGACTCGTTCTTCGACCACGGCGGCGACAGCATCATGGTGTTCCCGCTGGTGGCGAACGCGGCCGCGGCGGGACTGGAGTTCACCGCGCGGGAGGTGTTCCAGCACCCGACGCCGGCCCGGCTCGCGCGGGTGGCCAGGGACGTCCTGACCGCGGCGGGCACCGGCCCGTTCCCTCCGACCCCCGAGCTCGCGCGGCTGGGCACCCGGTTGGACGGCCTGCACCAGTCGGTGGTCGTGCCGGTGCCGCTCGGCACCCGGCTGAAGGCGGTGACCTCGGTCGTCGACACCCTCGTCGCGCACCACGAGGCGCTGCGGATGCGCGTGCTGGCGGACGGGACGTGGGAGGTCGCCGACGCCGCTGCCGACTGCCTGAGCCGCGTGCTGCTCGTCGGTGACCCCGAGCCGGAGGTCGTGGACGCCGAACGGGCGGCGGCCGCCGAGCGCCTCTCCCCAGCCGACGGACGGGTCGTCCAGGCGGTGTGGTTCGACTCCGGTCCCGCGCACCCCGGTCGGTTGCTGCTGGTGCTGCACCACCTGCTCGCCGACGGCGAGTCGTGGCGGACCTTGCTGTCCGACCTGGACGCGCTGTGGTCCGGGGCCGCGCTGCCCGCCGCCGTCCCGTTGCGCGACCACGTGTCGGGCACGCCGGGCGGGCCGGTGGACGCGGGTCCCGTGCGGACGGTGGAGATCACGCTGCCCGACGCCGACTGGGACTCGCTGGCCGAGCGGTACCGGGTGGACCGGGCCGACGTCGTGCTGGCAGGGCTCACCCAGGCGGTGACCGAACCGTGCCTCGCCGAGGCGCCGCGCTCCACCGGGCCCCTCGGGCGGATCGCCGCCCAAGTGCCCGTGCACTGCGCGTGGGCGCCGGCGGAGAAGGCGTTGCGGCAGGTCAAGGAACAGCGGCGGGGCGGCGGCGCCGACGCGCACCCGCGGATCGCGTTCCGCGACCTCGGCGAGCTGCCGGTCGAGTCGTTCACCTGCACCCCCGATCCGGGACACGCCCTGGCGTGCACCACGTTCTCCGTCGGTGGCGTGCTGCGCGCACAGCTGGCGTGGCGCGAGTCCGCGTTCTCGGAGGCGGACGTGCACGAGTTCGCCGACCAGTGGCGTGCCGCGCTCGGCGACCTGGCCGCGTTGCGGGGCCGGGCCGCGCTGACGCCGGCGGACGTGCCGCTCACCGGCCTCACCCAGGCCGAGCTCGACGCGATCACCGCCGCGCACCCGGACGTGACCGACGTGCTGCCGGTGTCGCCGCTGCAGGCGGGGTTCGTGTTCCTGCACGCGGTGTCCGGGCAGCACGCGGACTCCTACGTCTCGCAGCTGCGGTTCGACCTGGAGGGCCCGTTCGACGCCGCACGGATGCGGGCGGCGGCCACGGCGTTGCTGCGGCGGCACCCGAACCTGCGGGCGGCCTTCCGCGACGACGTCCAGATCGTGTGCTCGGACGTCACGCTGCCGTGGCGCGAGACCGCGTGCACGGCCGGCGACGCCGACCGGATCGCGGCCCGGGAGCGCGCCGAGGGGTTCGACCTCACCCGCCCGCCGCTGGTCCGGTTCCACGTGCTGCGCTTCGGCGAGCACCACCACCGGCTGCTGCTGACCGCCCACCACGTGCTGTGGGACGGCTGGTCGACCGGGCTGATCGTGCGCGAGCTGTTCGAGCGGTACGCGCACGACACCGAACCCCGTCCCGGCCCGCCCTACTCCGACTACCTGCGGTGGCTGGCCGGCCAGGACCTCGACGAGTCGCGCCGGGCCTGGGTCGCGGCGCTGGAGGGCTTCTCCGCGCCGACGCTCGTGGCACCCGGCGCACCGCCTGCCCGCGAACGGCAGGAACAGGTCAGGACCGACCTCGACGCCACGACGACGGCCGCGCTCGCCCGCATCCCCGGTGTCACGCTCAACACGGTGGTGCAGGCGGCGTGGGCGACCGTGCTGGGCCAGGTGACCGGGCGCGACGACGTGGCGTTCGGCTGCTCGGTGTCGGGCCGGCCGCCGCACCTCCCGGGCATCGAGCGGATGGTCGGGCTGCTGACCAACACGGTCCCCGTGCGCGTGCGGCTGGGCCCCGACCTGCTGACCCGGCTGCAGGCCGAGCAGGCGGCCCTGATCCCGCACCACCACCTGGGGCTGGCCGACATCGGCCGCGACCTGTTCGACACGGCGATCATGTTCGTCAACTACTCCTTCGACCGCGCCGAGTGGGCGGACGCGCTGCCGAACCCGCTGCGGCTGACCGGGTTCGAGGTCGAGGACGAGACCCACTACCCGCTGCGGCTCGCCGCGGTGCCCGGTGAACGGCTGCACCTGCGGCTCGGCTACCGGCCCGACCTGTTCCGCCCGGCCGAGGCACGGCGGTTGCTCGACCGCCTGGTCCACGTGCTCGGCACCTTCGCCGACTGAGGGGACACCCCGTGCGCGACGTGTACATCAAGGGAATCGGCGTCCACCTGCCGCCGGTGGTCGGCATCGAGTCGGCCGTCGCGCAGGGGCTCTACCCCGCGGAGGAGGTGGACCTGCACCAGCTCGCCGGCGCCGCCGTGGCGGGTGAGGTGCCCGCGCCGGAGATGGCCCTGCTCGCGGCGCAGGACGCGTTCAAGCGCACCGGCCACGACCCGCACGACGTCGGTGTGCTGCTGTACGCCGACTCGTGGCACCAGGGCCCGGACGGCTGGCAACCGCAGTACCACCTGCAACGGCACCTGCTCGGCGGTGACGTGCTCGCGGTCGAGGTGCGCATGGGGTGCAACGGGATGTTCGGCGCGCTGGAGCTGGGTGCGGCGCACGTGCTGGCCGGCCGCGGGAACGCCTTGCTGGTGGCGTCGGACAACTTCGGCACCCCGATGATGGACCGGTGGCGGATGGGCCCCGGCTACGTCGCGGGTGACGCGGCGTCGGCCGTGATCCTGTCGCGGGAACCGGGTTTCGCCCGGCTCCTCGCGGTCGCCTCGGTGGCCGTGCCCGAGGCGGAGCAGATGCACCGGGGCGACGAGCCGCTGTTCCCGCCGGGACCGACGGTCGGCGCACCGCTCGACTTCGTGGCGCGCAACGCCGCGTACAAGAGCCGGATGGTCTCCTCCGGGGAGGGCACCGGCGCGCTGATCCGCATCCACCAGCAGACGCTGTCCGTCGTGGAGCGCGTGCTCGACGAGGCCGGCATCGGTCTCGGCGACGTCACGCGCGTGGCGTACATGAACTACTCGCGGGAGATCGTCGAGCAGCGGTGCATGGCCGCGCTCGGGCTCGGCATGTCCCGCTCCACCTGGGAGTTCGGCCGCACGGTCGGCCACCTCGGCGCGAGCGACCAGGTCGTGTCGCTCGACCACCTGCTGTCCGCGGGCGAGCTCGGACCGGGCGACCACCTGCTGATGCTCGGGGTCGGTCCCGGCGTGACGCTGTCCGCCGCGGTGGTCGGCATCGACCACCCCGCCCCCTGGCTGGACTCGCCGGAACAACCGTGAGCACACCACCGGTGGGCCGTGACCGGCGGCTCGGTCCCGCGGTCACGCCCTCCGCCGTCGGGATCGAGAATGCGAGGAAAGTCATGAGCACACCACCGGTGGCCGTGATCGGCGTCGGCTGCAGGTTCGCGGGCGGCGCCGATGGCCCGGCCGCGTTCTGGGACATGCTGGTCTCCGGCCGGGACGGTGTCGGCGACCTGCCGGAGGGCCGGTGGCGCGCCTACGACGGCTCGTTCCCCGCGGAGCTGCGCCGCGCCGCCGTTCCCGGCGGCTTCCTGGACGACGTCTCCGGGTTCGACTCCGGCTTCTTCGGGCTCACCCCGCGCGAGGCCGAGCTGATGGACCCGCAGCAGCGGCTGCTGCTGGAGGTGGCGTGGGAGGCGCTGGAGCACGCCGGCATCCCGCCGCGGTCGCTCGCGGGCGGCGACACCGGCGTGTTCGTCGGCATCGGGTCCGACGACTACGGCCGCCGGATGCTGGAGGACCTGCCCTCGATCGAGGCGTGGACCGGCATCGGCAGCGCGCTGTGCGCGGCGGCCAACCGCATCTCCTACGCGCTCGACCTGCACGGGCCGAGCCTCGCCGTCGACACCGCGTGCTCGGCGTCGCTGGTCGCGACGCACCTGGCGAGCAGGGCGCTGGCCGACGGGGAGTGCGGCATCGCGCTGGTCGGCGGTGTGAACCTGATCATCGGTCCGGGGCTGACGCTCACCCTCGACGCCGCCGGGGCGACCTCGCCCGACGGCCGGTGCAAGCCGTTCTCCGCCGACGCCAACGGTTACGGGCGCGGCGAGGGCGGCGGCGTCCTCGTGCTCAAGCTGCTCGACGACGCGCTGCGCGACGGCGACCGGGTCCTGTCGGTGATCCGCGGGTCGGCCGTGCACCAGGACGGGCGCACCAACGGCATCATGGCGCCGTCCGGTTCCGCGCAGGAGGCGCTGCTGCGGGAGGCCTGCTCCCGCGCGGGCGTCGAACCGTCCTCCGTGGACTACGTCGAGGCGCACGGCACCGGCACCCGGCTCGGCGACCCGCTGGAGGCCGGCGCGCTGGCGGCCGTCTACGGGGCCGGGCGGACCGAGCCGGTGCGGATCGGGTCGGTCAAGCCCAACATCGGGCACCTGGAGGCGGGCGCCGGGATCGCGAGCCTCATCAAGGCCTCGCTCGCCCTGCACCACGGCGAGCTGCCGCCGAGCCTCAACTGCGCCACCCCCAACCCGGCGATCGACTGGGCCACGTCCGGACTGCTGGTCAACACCACCCGCACGCCGTGGCGGCGCGGGGACCGGGTGCGCCGCGCCGGAGTCTCCGGGTTCGGGTACGGCGGCACCATCGGGCACGTCGTGCTGGAGGAGGCACCCGTGCGTGCGGCGGTGGCCGCACCGGACGACGCGCCCCGGCTGTTCCCCGTGTCCGCCGCCTCCCAGGACGCCCTGCGTGCCTTCGCCGACCGGCTCGCCGGGCACGGCGACCTCACCGCGGCCGGCCACACCCTCGCCCACCGCCGGTCGCACCTCCCGCACCGCGCCACCGTGGTCGCCCAGACCGCCGAGGAGCTGGCCGAGGGCCTGCGCGAGGTCGCGGCCGGTGAACGACTGCCGAACCCGGTCCCGTCGAACCCCGGCACCGGGCTGGTGTGGGTGTTCTCCGGGCACGGCGCGCAGTGGCCGGGCATGGGCAGGGAACTGCTCGACAGCTCACCGGAGTTCGCCGCGGCCGTCGCCGAGCTGGAACCGGTCTTCCTGGAGGAGATCGGCTTCTCCCCCACCCAGGTGCTGCGCGACGGCGACTTCGACACGATCGACCGCATCCAGACGATGATCTTCGTGGTCCAGGTGGGCCTGTCCGCGGTGTGGCGGTCGTACGGCGTCACACCGGACGCGGTGATCGGCCACTCGGTCGGCGAGATCGCGGCCGCGGTCGCCTGCGGCGCGCTGACCCCGCAGGACGGTGCCCGGCTGAGCTGCCGCCGTTCCGCGCTGCTGCGCCGCGTCGCCGGGCAGGGTGCGATGGCGATGACGTCGCTGTCGTTCGAGGAGGCGGGTGAGCGCCTCGGTGGCCGCACGGACGTCGTCGCCGGCATCTCCGCCTCGCCGTCCTCGTCCGTGGTCTCCGGCTCGCCCGCCGCGATCGACGCCCTCATCGCCGAGTGGGACGACGTCCAGGTCCGGCGGGTCGCCTCCGACGTGGCGTTCCACAGCCCGCAGATGGACGCGCTCACCGCCGGCCTCGCCGCGGCCGCGAGCGACCTGGAGCCCCGCGAACCGCAGATCCCCATGTACTCCACCGCTCTGCCCGACCCGCGGTCGACCGGGCTGCTGCACGGCGACTACTGGGCCGCGAACCTGCGCAACCCGGTGCGCCTGCTGGACGCGACCCGTGCCGCGATCGAGGACGGCTACCGGCGGTTCGTCGAGGTCTCGGCCCACCCGGTCGTCGCGCACTCGCTCACCGAGACGCTCGGCGACGAGGAGGCGTTCGTCGGGATCACGTTGCGGCGCAACAAGCCCGAGCAGGTCTCGGTGCTCACGGCGGTCGGTGCCGCGTTCTGCGCCGGTGTCGACGTCGACTGGGACCGCCTGCACCCCGCCGGCGACCTCGCCGACCTGCCCGTGCGCGCCTGGCAGCACACGCCGCACTGGCACGAGTCCTCGGTCAGCGGCGCACCGCAGCAGCACGACCCGGCCGACCACGCCCTGCTCGGTGCCCCCGTGCCGGTGGCGGGCCGCCCGGACCTGACGCTGTGGCGCACCGCGCTCGACGACGCCAACCGCCCGTACCCCGGCAGCCACACCATCCACGGCACCGAGATCGTCCCGGCCGCGGTGCTGGTCAACACCTTCTTCCTGGCAGCGGGCGTGACGGCGGTCCGCGACGTCGACCTGCGGCTGCCGGTGCGCGGCGGGGAGATCCAGGTCGTGCGCGACGGCAACGGCCTGCGGATCGCCGCCAAGGCCTCGGACAGCTGGCTCACCCACTGCACCGCCGCGCTCGGCCCGGTCGCCGGCCTCCCGGCCCGGCTGCCGAAGCTGCCCAGGGGCTCCGCACCGCTGCCGCCCGGCCACGTCCGCGCCCACCTGCGTTCGGTGGGCGTCCCGGACATGGCGTTCGAGTGGACCGTCGAGGAGCTGCTGCGCACCGACACCGTCCTGCGCGCACGCGTGCTGGCCGACGGCTCGTGGCCGGCGGTGCTCGACGCCGCGCTGTCCATCGCCCCCGCCGCGTTCCCCGGTCCCGCCGAGCTGCGGATGGTCGCCGGGATCGGCTCCGTCCAGGTCTCCGGCACGCCGACGGCCGCGGTGGACGTCCAGGTGTCCGTCACGTCGGCCGACACCGTCGACGTCCTCGTCGCCGACAGCGGTGGGACCGTGCGGGCGCAGCTGACCGGTCTGCGGTACGGCGGCATGACCGAGCAGGCCGCCCCGGCGGACCTGGTGCACGAGATCGGCTGGCGACCCCTGGAGCTCGGCCCCTCCCGCGAGGTGGTGCCCGGCGTCACGGACGAGCTGTTCTTCGCCCCGAGCGACGGGGAGCCGGCCGCCATCGCCTGGAAGCTGCTGGAGGAGGCCCACCGGCTGTCCACGATGGACAGCCCGCCGCGGTTGTGGTGCGTCACGACCGGGGTGCGGGAAAGCGCGACACCGCAGGCACTCGCGCAGTCCGTGCTGTGGGGGCTGGGCCGGGTGCTCGCGAGCGAGTACGAGGAGCTGTGGGGCGGCGTCGTCGACCTGCCCGCCGACGGCTCCACCGCGCGGCTGCACGAGGTGATCGGCTCGGCGCCGGCCGCGGACGTCATCTCGCTGCGGTCCGGGGTCGAGACGGCCACGCTGCTGCCGACCACCCGGGAACCCTCCCACACCCCGCTGACGTGCCGCCCGGACGGCACGTACCTGGTCACCGGCGGTCTGGGCGTGCTGGGTCTGGAGGTCGCCCGGTGGCTGGCCGAGCGCGGCGCGCGGCGGCTCGTGCTCGTGGGCCGCACCCCGTTCCCCGCGCGCCGGGACTGGGCAGCGCACCCCGACCAGCGCCAGGTCGAGGCGATCCGCGGGCTCGAGAGCGCCGGCGTGACCGTCCACTGCGTCGCACTGGACATCACCGATCCCGCGGCCGTGACGTCGTTGCGGGAGCTGGACCTGCCGCCGATCAGCGGGATCGTGCACGCCGCGGGTGTGCTGGACAACCGCATGGCCGCCGACGTCGACCTCGCCTCGATGCGGGCGGTGCTGGCCCCGAAGGTCACCGGTGCGTGGAACCTGCACCAGGCGTTCCCGGTGGGGAGCCTCGACTTCTTCGTCCTGTTCTCGTCGTGCGGCCAGCTGCTCGGCCTCCCCGGCCAGGCGACGTACGGTGCGGCCAACGCGTTCCTCGACGCGCTGGCCGCCCACCGACCCGACGTCACCAGCCTGGGCTGGACGTCGTGGCGCGGCCAGGGCATGGCGGTCAACGCCTCCGTCGACCGCCAGCTCGCCGCACGCGGCGTGGGCGACATCTCCGCCGCCGAGGCGTTCCGCGCGTGGGACTACGCGGCGGCGCGGGGCCCCGGCCACTACCCGGTCCTGCGGGTGGTCGCCGCGGCCGACGCCGACCGGCCTCCGCTGCTCAGCGAGCTCGCCACCGTCGAGGCCGTCGCCGCCGAGGACACCGCGCCGGACGACTTCCAGGGGCTCGGCTCCGACCAGCTCCAGGCCCGGCTCATCGAGGTGATCGGGGCGCAGATCGCCGGCGAGATGCGGCTGCCGGCGGCCTCGCTCGACGTGCGCAGGTCGTTGGTGGAGCAGGGGCTCGACTCGGTGA
The DNA here is from genome assembly GCF_055608075.1 of Lentzea sp. NPDC036949. Lineage (NCBI taxonomy): Bacteria > Bacillati > Actinomycetota > Actinomycetes > Pseudonocardiales > Pseudonocardiaceae > Lentzea > Lentzea sp. NPDC036949. The sequence continues at coordinate 339,023 of NZ_JBVJRA010000002.1, read as the reverse complement.
TGACGATCGTCGTGCGCAAGCGGCTGGAGAAGCGGTTCGGCCACAAGCTGCCGTCCACGCTGCTGTGGCACCAGCCCAGTGTCACCGCGATCGCCGACCACCTGGCAGAGCACCTCGGAGCCAGCTAGGCAGGTTGCCGGCTGTCGTGCCTCTGCCGCCCCGCGTTCCCGCCCCTGGCTCTACTTGCAGACGCCCTGGGCAGCAACGAGAGGAAGGGGCGGACAAGACTGCTGGCCAAGGGGCTTAGCCCGTAGGACGGAACAACAAGGGGTGTTCGGGCCACGGTCCGGGCACCCCTTTCGTCGCGCCGAAAGCCATCGGCGCACACGACAGCGGGCCGGCTCCCGGAGGAGCCGGCCCGCTGGGGTCGAACCGTCAGAAGCTGGGTGCCGAGGTGGGTGCCTTGAGCGTGCCCAGGTACGGGTGCCAGAGGTGGTCGGGGTTCGCCTCGACGGCGGCGACCACCTCCTTCATCGCCTTGAGCGCCTTGGGTTCCTCGCCGTCGTACACGTCGCCCTGCAACATCTTGAGCACGTCCACGCGATACCGGTGGTCCTGCACGAACGCGGTGAACAGCACGTTGAGCCGGTAGTAGATGGAGATGAACTCGTACCAGTACTTCACCGCCCGCCGCAGCTTCGACTCATAGGTGCCGAAGCGCTCCTTCTCGTACGAGCCGGCGGCGTGCGCGGCGATGATGTCCTGGGCCGCGATCCGCGCGCTGTTGAGCGCCACGCTCACACCGCTGGAGAAGATCGGGTCGACGAACCGGGCCGCGTCACCGATCAGCACGAACCGGTCGCCGCAGATCTTCTCCATCGCGTAGCTGTAGTCGCCCTCGACCTTGAACGGGCGCAGCCGCTGCGAGTTCTTCAGCGCGTCGGCCAGCTCCGGGCGGCTTCCCACGAAGTCCCAGAAGAACTCCTCGCGGTCGCCGGAGCTCTCGCGGAAGCGCTTCTTCTGGGTCACCACCCCGATGGACGTGATGGTGTCGGTGATCGGGATCTGCCACACCCAGGTGTCCTTGATGGGCAGGAAGTGCACGAAGATGTGGTCCACCTGCGACGCGTCCCCCGCCAGCGCACCGCGGTCGAGGCCCTCGAACCAGGTGTGCACCGCGTACTGGTCGAACACCGGGTCGCTGACCTTCACCTTGAGCTGCTTGCCCAGCAGCGTCGAGCGGCCGGAGGCGTCGACCACCATGCGCGCGGTGAACGGGACGTCGCGCGGGCCGACGCGGCAGGTCAGGCGCACCTCCGACGGAGAGGAGAAGTCGACGTCGCGCACGCGGACGCCGTTGAAGACCGTGGCGCCCTGCTCCTGGGCGTGCTTGAGCAGGATCGCGTCGAAGCGGCCGCGGTCGACGTGGAAGGTGTAGTCGCGGTCCACACCGGGCTGGTTGCGCTCCACGAACTGGATGTCCGCGGTCCAGCCGTGGCTCAGGCCGCTGTAGCCCATCTTCGGGATGTCGCGCGACTCCGCGGACGTCCAGGACGCCCCGTACTTCTTCGGGAACCCGGCCTCGTCGACCTTCTCCAGCGCGCCGATCTCAGCCAGCACCGGTGTGGTGGCGGGGACCAGGGACTCGCCGACGTGTTCGCGTGGGAAGGTCTCGCCCTCGAACACGACCACGTTCAGACCGGCCCTGGCCAGGTAGGACGCCATCGTCGAGCCGGCCGGGCCGCCGCCGATGATCGCGACGTCGTAGTCGGTGCTCATGCGCGCACCCCCTGCTCCTCGTGCAGCATCGCGGCGATGGTGCTGATGTCCGCGAAGTGCCGCGCGTCGATCTTGGTCAGCGGCACCTGCACGGCGAACTCGTCGCGGATGAACGCCATCAGCACGGCGATGCGCAGCGAGTCGAGGACGCCCGACTCGATCAGCGGCGTGGCCGCCGTCAGCTCCACGTCGTCGGAGTCCGACAGGAACTCCCGTCGCACGAAGGCGAGCAGTGCGGAGACGTATTCTTCCTCGGTCATCGGTTCTCACTCTCGTCGAGCAGGGCCAGTTCTTCGTCGGACATCCGGTCGAGCTCGGCCCGCACCTGCTCCTCGACCACGGCGGCGAGGTCGGCGACCGTGCCGCCTTCGAAGACCGCGCGCATCGGCACGGTCACCTCGAACTCAGACTGGATCGTCGCGATCAGCCGGATCGCGAGGATCGAGTTGCCGCCGATCGAGAAGAAGTGGCTGTGCGCGCCGACGGGGACGCCGAGCAGCGCGGTGAACACCTCGGCAACCCGTTCCTCGACGACACCGCGTGGTGCGACCAGGGTCTCGGCGGCGGGGCCGGGCGCGGGCAGTGCGGCGCGGTCGAGCTTTCCGTTGGCGTTCAGGGGGAACGCCGGGAGCGAGGTGAACGTGGCGGGCACCATGTAGGCGGGCAGCTTCCCGGCGCACCACCCGCCGAGCTCCACGTCACCGGCCACCGGTACGTAGTACGCGGTCAGCACGCCGTCCCCGGCGACCACGACCGCGTCGCGCACGCCGGGGTGCTCGGTGAGCACCGCGGTGATCTCGCCCAGCTCCACCCGGTAGCCGCGGATCTTCACCTGCTGGTCGCGCCGGCCGACGAAGTCGACGGCGCCGCCGGGCAGCAGCCGCACGAGGTCGCCGGTGCGGTAGAACCGCGCTCCCGGCGCGCCGAAGGGATCGGGCAGGAAGCGCTCCGCGGTGAGGTCCGGCCGGTTCGCGTAGCCGCGGGCCACGCCGGCGCCGCCGACGAACAGCTCCCCCACCACGCCGACCGGCACCGGCTCCAACCGGGTGTCGAGCACGTGCATCGTGACGCCGGGCAGCGGTGTCCCGATCGGCACCGAGTCGCCGAGCGGCGAGCGCACCGGGTGGGTGCACGTGCCGACCGAGGTCTCGGTGGGGCCGTACTCGTTGACCAGGTCGACCAGGCCGTCCCACTGCGCGGCGAGCCGGGGCGGGAGCGCCTCGCCCGCCACGACGACCACGTCGGCGAGCCCTGCGCGCTGCGCGGGCTCCAGCTGCTGGGTGAGCACGTCGAGGTGGCCGGGTGTGAGCTTGAGGAACCCGAACGGTGCCGCGGCCAGCAACCGCGCGCCGAGCTCGGTGAGGTCGAGGTCCTGCGGCAGCAGGTGCGTCGGGTGCCCGGCCAGCAGCGGCGCCCACACGTTGGGCACGACCAGGTCGAACGCGACCGACGAGAACACCGGCGCACCACCGGTTGCGGCGAGCTCGCCGACCGCCCAGCGGACGTGGTTCGCGAGGCCGCGGTGCGGCACCTGCACGCCCTTGGGCCGCCCGGTCGAGCCGGAGGTGTAGATGACGTACGCCAGCGCGTCCAGGTCCGTCGAACGCGGCAACGGGCTCGCGTCGCCGTCGTGGACGTCGGGCCGCAGGCCGCCGAAGCCGTCGCGGTGGGTGATCAGGACGTCGGCCCCGGCGTCGGCCAGCACGTACCGGACGCGGTCGGCCGGGAAGTCCGGGTCGAGCGGCACGTACGCGCCGCCCGCCTTCCACACCGCCAGGAACGCCGCCGGCAGGTCCGCGCCGCGGTCCAGCAGCACGCCGACGACCGACTCCGGTCCGACGCCCGCGTCCCTCAGCCGCCGGGCCAGGCGGTTGGCGTGCGCGTCGAGCTCGCGGAACGTGACGGTCGCGCCGGCCACGACCAGCGCGGTCGCGTCGGGGGTCGCCGCGGCCTGCCGCTCGAACCCGTCGAGGACCGACGACGTGACCGGCTCGACCGGGTTGCCGCTCCACGACAGCACGTCGCGGCGCTCGTCCGCGGGCAGCAGGTCCGCGGTGCCGAGCAGCGTGTCGCCCGTGACGGACGCCAGCAGCTGCCCGAGGTGCCGTGCCATCCGCTCGACGGTCGACCGGTCGAACAACGAGGTCGCGTACTCCAGCATCCCCGTCATCGAGCCGTCGGACTGCTTGCGCAGGTAGAGCGTGAGGTCGGTCTTGGCGACCTGGGACGCTTCGAGCAGGGTGGTCAGCTCGGCGTCGTCGGAGGGTGCGCCGGTCAGCTCGTCGCCGTGGAAGTCGAACGCCACCTGGTAGAGCGGCGTGCGGGACAGGTCCCGTTCCGGGGCCAGGGCGGCGACGAGCCGTTCGAACGGCAGCTCCTGGTGCGCGAACGCCTGCTTGCACGTGTTGCGCACGGAGTCGAGTGCCTGTTCGAAGGTCAGGTCGCCGTCCAGGCGGCAGCGCAGCACGATGCTGTTGAGGAAGAACCCGACGACGTTCTCGATCTCGGGGCGGTCGCGGCCGGCGACGGGGCTGCCGACGACCACGTCCCACTGGGCGGTGTAGCGGGCGAGCAGCGTGGCGTAGGCGGTGAGCAGCACCATGAACGGGGTCGCGTCGCTGCGCCTGCCGAGCTCCTCCAGCTGCCGCGAGACCGCGGCCGGGACGGTGAAGCCGACGACCGCGCCACGGGCGTCGCGCGCGGCGGGCCGCGGGTGGTCGGTGCGCAACGCCAGCGGCGTGGCACCCGCCAGCTCCTCGCCCCAGTGCGCCAGCTCGCGGGCGAGGACCTCCTCGGTGAGGCGGTCCCGTTGCCACACCGCGTAGTCCGCGTACTGGACGTCCGGTGTGGACGGTGTGCGGCCGGCCAGGACCTCGTGGAACTCCCGTTCCAGCACCGCGGAGGACCAGCCGTCGCAGACGATGTGGTGCATCAGCACGACGAGCCGTCCCGCAGCCGGGAACAGCAGCGCTCGCACGACGGGGCCGGTGGCGAGGTCGAAGCCGCGCCGGGCGTCCTCGTCGAGGACGGCCGCGATCCGGTCGGCCGGGACGTCGAGCACGCGCAGCTCCACCGGCCGCGGCGGGTCGACGACCTGGCGTGGTTCGTCATCCTCGACGACGAACCGGGTGCGCAGCGACTCGTGCCGTGCGATCAGGGCGTCCAGTGCGGTGCGCACGGCGGTTTCACCGGCGTCGGTGCGCAGGAACAGCCCGGAGACCCACTCGCGTGCGGCGGGGTGGATCCGGTCGAGCAGCCACAACCGCTGCTGGCCGAACGACAGCGGCAGCGCGCCGTCGCGCGGCACCGGGCGCACCGGTACCGCGGACGCCGGCCGCGGGTCGATCAGCCGGGCCTGCGCGGCCACGGTGGTGGAGGTGAGCAGCGCGGCCAGCGGGACGTCCACACCGGTGGCCGCGCGCAGCCTGTTGCCGAGCCTGGTCAGCTGCAGCGAGGAGCCGCCGAGCCGGAAGAAGTCGTCGTGCGCACCGACCTGCTCGACGCCCAGCAGCTCACGCCACACCCCGGCGACCAGCTCCTCGGCCTCGGTGCTCACGGCGGGTCCGGCGGTGCCGGGCGCGGGCAGGGCGGTGCGGTCGACCTTGCCGCTGGACGTGCGCGGGAAGTCGTCGAGCTCGACGAACGCGGCGGGCACGTGGGTCTCGGGCAGCCGGGCGGCGAGGTAGGCGGCCAGGTCGACCGCTGAGCCCAGCCGCGCGTAGGCGGCGAGCCGGGTGGCACCGCTGGCCGCGGTGTAGGGCGCGACGACGGCCTCGCGCACGTCGGGGTGGGCGTTGAGGACGGCTTCGACCTCGCCGGGCTCGATCCGCACGCCGTTGACCTTGACCTGGTGGTCGAGTCGGCCGAGGTGCTCCAGGGTGCCGTCCGCGCGCCGGCGGACGCGGTCGCCGCTGCGGTACCACCGGGTGCCGCCGGGACCCGGGACGAACCGCTCCGCGGTCAGCGCGGGGTCGGCGAGGTATCCCTGGGCGACGCCTGGTCCGCCGATGAGCAGCTCGCCGTCCTCGGCGATCTCCACGCGCATGTCGTCGATCGGTGTGCCGATCGGAACCGGGCCGGACCGCTGCAGGTCGTCGAACCGGTGCGCGGTCACGTCGATGGCCGCCTCGGTCGGCCCGTAGGTGTTCCAGACCGTGACGGGGCAGTTCTCCGCCACCCGCAGGAACCGCTGCACGAGCTCGGCGTGCAGCTGCTCGCCGCCGGAGGAGAGGACGCGCAACGTCGTGCAGCGGTCCCACCCCGGCTCCTCGACCAGCGCGCGCAGCATCGAGGGCACCACCTGCAGCACCGTGATCCCGTGGTCGGCGACCGCGCGCACGATGGCGGCGGGGTCCCGTTCCGCCCCGGGCGGTGCCAGCACGACGGTCGCTCCGCTGATCAGCGGCGCCCAGACCTCCCAGCCCGCCGCGTCGAACGTGAGCGCGGTCTTCTGCAGCACCCGGTCCCCGGCCGCGAGACCGTGGGTGCGGGTCAGCCACCGCAGCTGGTTGCCGATGCCGGCGAGCGTGACGACCACGCCCTTCGGGGTGCCGGTGGAACCGGAGGTGTGGAGCACGTACGCCGGGTGGTCGCCGCTGAGTGGCACGTCCGGTGCGGCCGGGTCCTGGTCGTGCAGCACGGTCAGGTCGGGGTCGAGCACGACGTCCGCTGCCGCATCCGAGACGACCAGGCGGGGCTGCGCGGCCGCGAGCACCGCCGCGTTCCGCTCGGCCGGGTGGGCGGGGTCCAGCGGCGTGTAAGCCGCGCCCGCCTTCCACACCGCGAGCAGCGCGACGACGAGGCGCACGCCTCGGGGCAGCCGCACGGCGACGAGATCACCGGGCCGGACACCGTTGGCGCGCAACAGGTTCGCGAGCTGGTTGGCCGACCGGTCCAGCGCGCGGTAGGTGATCCGGCGGGTGCCTTCGACGAGCGCTACCGCGTCCGGTTCGCCGGCCGCCCGCCGCGCGATCCATGCGTGGGGCACGCTGTTCATTCGTCTCTCCACTGTGTGCGCGTTGGGACGGTTGCCGTCCCGAAACTCCCGCCGGTCCCGATACTCGGGCTATATCGCGGCCATACCGGTGGCCCAGTTCTCCTCGGCCCTGATCAGCTCGGCGAGTCCCGCCGCGGAGTCGTCGAAGTAGAAGTGCCCGCCGGGCTGGGTGGTCGCCTCGAACCGTCCGATGGTGATCTCCTGCCACCGCAGGACGTCCGCGAGCGCCACCGACTCGTCGCGGTCGCCGGCGATCGCCGTCACCGGGCACGTGAGCGGTGCGCCCGCCGTGTACCGGTAGGACTCGATGAGGCGGAAGTCGTTGCGCAGCGCGGGCAACGACAGCTGCCACAGCTCGGCGTCGTCGAGCAGCGCCGCGCCGGAACCGCCGAGGAACCGGACGTACTCGCGGATCTCGGCGTCGCTGTGGTCGGTCGTGCGGCGGCGGTGCGCGGGTGGGGCGTCGCAGGCGGACGCGTAGAGCCGGGCGAGCCGCGACGGGAACCGCGGCCGCAGCCGCCGTGCGGTCTCGAACGCTACCGCGGCGCCCATGCTGTGCCCGAAGAACGCGGTCGGGCGCGTGAGCCGCGGTTCGACCTGCTCGGCCACCCACGTCGCGAGCTCCGCGAGGTCGGCGGGCAGCGGGTCGCCGATGCGGTCCTGCCGTCCGGGGTACTGCACGGCCACCACCTCGACGGCCGGTCCGAGCAGCTCGGCCCAGCCGCGGAACGCGCTGGCAGCGCCACCGGCGTGCGGGAAGCACACCAGCTGCCGCGGTGCCTGCGGACGGGGCACGAACGCGCGGAACCAGCGGCCCGTCACCGGACCTCGATCCGCAGGTGCCGCAGGAACCGGAAGTTGATGCTCTCCAGCCAGGCAGGCGACCGGTCCAGCAGCTCGATGGTGGAGAACCGGCCGAGCAGCCGGGAGACGGCGATCTCGATCTCGGCCAGCGCCAGCGAGGCGCCGAGGCAGTAGTGGATGCCGTGCCCGAACGACAGCTGGTCGTGCGCCCTGCGGGTCACGTCGAGCCGGTCGGGGTCGGCGTAGCGCTTGGGGTCCCGGTTGCCCGCGCCGAGCACGAGCGCCACGGACTGGTCGCGTTCGATGCGCTGCCCGGCGATCTCGATGTCCTCCAGCGCCACCCGGCTGGTGAACTGCACGGAGCTGTCGTAGCGCAGGAACTCGTGCGCCGCGTTCGCCGCCAGCTCGGGCCTGGACCGCAGGAGCTGCTGCTGGTCGGGGTGTTCGACCAGGGCGAGCACGGCGTTGCCGATCAGGTGCGTGGTCGTCGCCTGGCCCGCGTCGATGAGCAGCAGGAAGTTCGCGAAGACCTCGTCCTCGGTGTAGTCGTCCTTGGCGAGCTGCCCGGACACCATCCTGGTGAACAGGTCGGTGCCGGTGCCGTCGCGGCGGGCCTGCGCGCCCTCGTCGAACAGGCCGCGCAGCGCGGCGACCCGCGGCACCTCGCGCCGGGACTGGGTGAAGAACTCGTGCAGCAGCCCCTGCCAGCTCTCCAGCAGGTGCGCGCCGCGTTCGGGAACGCCGGCGAGCTGCCCGACCACGTCCCGCGTGAGCGGTTCGGAGAAGTCCGCGATCACGTCCATCCCGCCGCGGGCAGCGGCCTCGTCGAGCAGCGACTCCACCCGGTCGGAGATGACCGACCGGATCTCCTTGACGAACCGCGGGGTAAGCCCGGGGCGCAACAGCTGCCGCAGCCGGGTGTGCCGGGGCGGCTCGTTGAACAGCATCATCGGCGCCAGCGCGTCCTTCAGCGTCGCCAGCCCGGTGCGCGCCCCCTCGGGGAGCTGTTCGTAGAACTGCTCGATCCGGGCGCCGGAGAGCCGGGGGTCCTTGGACAGCCGGGTGATCTCCTCGTGGTCGAGCACGATCCAGGTGCGCATCCACTGGTCCCAGTGCACCGGGCCGAGCTCGCGCAGCCGCCGGTACAGCGCGTACGGGTCGGTTTCCCCGTACTGGCTGAACAGGCTCTCGATCGCCTTGGTCATGCGGTCACCCTTTCCCGGTACTCGGTGGTGCGGACGGCGGGCATCAGCCAGGCGGTCACGGCGACGGCGGCCATCACCGCGCCGACGCCGAGCACCGTGTGCCCGGTCCCCCAGAACGCCAGCAGGAACCCGGCGGCCAGCGCGCCGAACGAGTTGGCACCCGAGCTGAGCAGGCCGGCCACGCTGCCGACCCGGCCCTGCATCTCGTCGGGCGTGACCTGCACCTGGTAGACGCCGGCCATCACGTTGACCAGGGCACCGGCGAACGACATGCCGGCGAACAGGCCGCCGAGGACGACCGGGCTGGAGGTCAGCGCGACCATCGGCATCAGCAGCGCCCACACCGCGAACACGGTGATGATCACCATGCCCGGCCGGAGCCTGCGGACGAACCACGAGCCGCTCATCGCGCCCAGCACGCCGCCGACGCCGGACGCGGCGCCGATGACGCCGATCACCGCGGGCGAGCCGCCGTTCTCCTTGATGATCAGCGCCAGGCTCAGGGACAGGACCTGGAACAGCACGTTGGTCACGGCCACCAGGAGCACGGCGGAGCGCAGGAACCGCTGCCGCAGCAGCCAGCCGACGCCCTCGGCGATCTCGGCCCTGATGTTCTTGCGCTGACCCCGCTCGGTCTGGAAGTCCTTGCGGATCAGCAGCAGCGTGACCAGCGCGACGAGGTGCCCGAGCGCGGTGAACACGAACGGCGCCCACCGCACCAGCGCGAACAGGACGCTGCCCAGCGGCTGGCCCAGCAACCCCGCCGCACGGCCGCGCGCCTCGTTCTGCGACAGCGCGGCCGGCAGGTGGTCGGGGTGCACGACGTTGCGCACCGCCGCGCGTTCCGACAGCCGGTAGAAGATCTGCGCACTGCCCTCCAGGAACGCCACGGCGAGCAGGTGCGGCAGCCACAGGTGCCCGAGCAGCAACGAGATCGCGACGCTGCCGATCGACAGGAACGACACCGCGTCGCACGTGATCATCACGCGGCGCCGGTCCCAGCGGTCGACGAACACCCCTGCGGGCAGCTGGAGCAGCAGCATCGGCAGCAGCGCCGCGAACCCGACGAGCCCGGCCCGCACCGGTGACCCGTCGTGCCAGATCATCAGCAGCGGGTAGGTGACCGTCGTGACCGTGCCGCCCAGCGCGGAGATGCCCGCGCCGGTCCACAGCAGCCGGAAGTCCCGGTTGTGCCGCAGCACCCCCGCGCTCATCGGTCGCCTTCGAGCAGGGAGGTGTACTGCTTCACCACGTCGGCGCCCGCGTCGGAACCGGTGAGCGCGACGAACCCGGTGCCCTGGCCGATGCGGCACATCGCCATGGCGTGGAAGCCACCGCCCGTGCCGCCGTGCCCGAACTGGACGTCGGTGCCGAGGTCGTCCACGACCACGCCGAGCCCGTACGCGCTGTGCCGGTGCTGCGGTGTCACCATCTCCCCGGCCAGCTCCGGTGACAGCAGCGCACCGGCGTGGCCGAGGCGCGACCGGCGGACCTCCAGCAGGAACGACGCGAGGTCGCCCGCCGTGGTCCACAGACCGCTCGCCGCGGCGGGCCACAGCAGCCACGGGACGGGCTTGCCGTCCTGGTCGTGCCCCTGGGCCGCCGGTCCGGTCGCCGGGCCGTAGCCGCTGCGCGCCATGCCGAGCGGTGCGAACACCAGCTCCCGCACCAGCTCGGCGAACGGCCGGCCGGTGACGTCCTCCAGGAGCTGCTCGACGACCGTGTAGTTGACGTCCGCCTTGCGGAACATCGCGCCGGGCGGCGTTTCGAGCCGGACGTCCCGCAGCAATTCCGCCAGTCCGGGCAGCTCGGCGTAGCCCGGGTTGGGCGCCGGGGCGAGCCCGGACAGGTGGCTGAGCAGCTGCCGCAGGGTGACGCGGCCGTCGGCGGGGACCGACCAGCTCGTCAGGTGGGTGTTCACGTCCGCGTCGAGGTCGAGCACGCCCTGCTGGACCAGCCGCAGCGCGGTGAACGCGGTGACCGGCTTGCTCAGCGAACCGACCTGGAACACCGTGTCCGCGCTGACCGCGCCGCGAGTGCGGGCCTCGGCGAGCTCACCACCGCGGATCACCGCCACGCTCACGTCTGTCACGCTCACGTCCGCCACGCTGTGTTCGACCGGCGCCGGCCGTGCCTGGTCGATCGCCGCGGCCACGGCCGAAAGGCGGTCGTCGGCGTACATCGCCAGCAACGACAGCGCCCGTCCCGCGCGCCGGGCCGCCGCGATCACCTGGAAGACCAGGATCGAGTGGCCACCGAGCTCGAAGAACCGGTCGGCGGCACCGACCCGCTCCAGGCCGAGCACCTCGGCCCACACGTCGGCGAGCCACTGCTCGGTGTCGGTGATCGGTTCCTGGTAGGACCGCTGCGCGAACGCCGACCCGTCCAGCGCGGGCAACGCGCGGAGGTCGAGCTTCCCGTTGGCGGTCAACGGGATCTCCGGTACCGGCACGAACGCGGCCGGCACCAGGTGGGCGGGCAGGCGGGAGGCGAGCCACGGGCGCAGGTCGTCCCGCTCCCCCACCACGTAGGCGACGAGCCGGCCGGAGTCCACGACGACGCGGGCGTCGTCGAGCCGTTCCCGCAGGACCGACTCGATCTCGCCGAGCTCCACCCGGAACCCGCGGATCTTCACCTGGCCGTCGTCGCGGCCGAGGAAGTCGACGTCACCGGAGGGCAGCACGCGGGCGAGGTCGCCGGTGCGGTAGAGCCGGGAACCGGGCGCGCCGAACGGGTCCGGTACGAACCGGTCCGCGGTCATCGCGGGCTCGTCCCGGTAGCCGCGGGCCACCCCGGCACCGCCGACGTACAGCTCGCCGGGCACGCCGACGGGCACCGGTCGCAGCGCGGAGTCCAGGACGTAGGTCGAGACACCGGGCAGCGGCGTGCCGATCGGCACGGCGTCGGCGCCGTCCGGCACGACGAACTCGTTGGACGTCACCGTGGTCTCGGTCGGTCCGTAGGAGTTGACGATCCGACCGGTGACCAGGCCGCGCGCCGACGCCACCACGTGACCGGACACGGCCTCGCCGCCGACGACCAGGTCGCGGGCGAGCACGCCCGGCACCTGCCCGGTGACCAGCTCCAGGTGGCTGCGGGTCAGCTCGACGAAGTCGAACGGGCCCTGCCGGACCAGCCAGTCGCCCAGCTCGTCGAGCGGGAGGTCGCGCGGCGCCAGGTGCAGCGGCGCACCGGCGGTCAGCGGTCCGTGCACGTTGGACACGACCATGTCGTAGGCGATCGACGCGAACAGCGGCGCACCGCGGTCGCGCACGTACTCGGCCCGCACGTAGGCCAGGAAGTTCGCCAGGCCGCCGTGGGTGACCTGCACGCCCTTGGGACGGCCGGTCGACCCGGACGTGTAGATCACGTACGCCAGGTGGCCGGGGTCCGTCGCACGATCCGGCGTGGTCGCCGGGAAGGCGTCGAGCCCGTCGAGCGCCGGCGCGTCGAGCACCGCCGCACAGCCGCGCAGCATCTCCTCCGACCGCGCCGCCGGGAACGACGGGTCCACCGGCACGTAGGCCGCGCCCGCCTTCCACACGCCCAGCAGCGCCGCGACGAGGTCCACCCCGCGGTCCAGCAGCACGCCCACGAGGGACTCGGTGCCCACGCCCTTCGCGCGGAGCAGGTGGGCGACGCGGTTGGCCCGCGCGTCGAGCTCGGCGTACGACACGGTGGCGCCCTCGAACGTCACCGCAGGTGCGTCCGGTGTTGCCCGGACGTGCGACTCGAACATGTCGGGGGCCGGCCTGGACACCGCCGGCTCCGGGCCGACCGGCAGCACCGGTTCGCCCTCGGGCAGGTAGGTCCCGCAGTCCTCACCCGCGACGACCGACGCCAGCGCCGCCCGGTACATCTGGGCGAGCCGCTCGGCGTTGGCCCGGCTGAGGACCGCGCCATCGCACGCCAGGAACAGGCAGGTGTCGGAGGCCGTCACGGCGAGCGGGAACTCGTCGTGGCTGAAGCCCTCCGCGGGATCGGCGGCCACGTCGGGCGTGCCGAAGTCCTCGTAGCTGAAGTAGACCTGCACGAGCCGCCCGCCGCCCGCCAGCTCGTGCTGGATCGCGGGCATCGGGAAGTGCCGGTGCGGCCACATCCCCAGCTCGCGGTCGAACACCTGCCGGGCGAGGTCCGTCCAGGACGAGGTGACCTCCACCGGGAACGGCACGGTGTTGAGGTGCGTGCCGTAGACGCGGTCGCCGCCGTCCGGGCGGCAGTGCGTGACGAGCCCCGAGTGGAACCGCCGCGCGGGCGTGAGCTGGCTGAGCACCTTGAGGTGTGCGGCCAGCAGCACGCTCTTCACCGGCACCCCGGCCGCCGCGGCGACCGCGCGCAGCCCCTCCGACAGGTCGTCGAGCGGCACGCGGAGGTGGCTGTCCTCACCGGAACCGCCCCATCCGTCGGGCAGCGCGAACGGTTCGAACCCGTCGACGACGTCCTGCCAGTACGCGCGGTCCTCAGTGGACCGCAGCGCACGCAGCTCCGCCGCGACGGTGTCCGCGAACCGCAGCCGGGACGGCGTGAACGCGGGCAGGTCGGCACCGTCGCGCACGGCGCGGTAGGTCTCCAGCAGCTCGGCGCGCAGGGTGCTGAACGTCCAGCCGTCGATGACCACGTGCGACTGGGTGATCGTCAGCTGCCACTGCCCGCCGGCGAGCCGGTGCACGGTCAGCCGCAGCAACGGTGCCGCGGAGTGCGGGATCGCGGTCTCCGCCTCACCGCGCAACGCCGCGCGCACCTGCTCGTCCGCGTCAGCGGCCGTGGTCAGGTCCACCACCTTCAACGGCACCTCGGCCGAGGCGTGCACCAGCTGCACCGGCACCGAGCACCGGTCGAGGTCCACCGACGTCCGCAGCGCCTCGTGCCGTGACACGAGCAGGTGCAGGGCGCGGTGCAGGGCGTCGCGGGAGAACGGTTCGCTGATCCGCGCCGACGCCACCCGGTGGTAGCTGCGCGGGCCGTCCCCGGCCAGCATCTCCACCAGCATGCCGGTCTGCGGCTGGGTCAGCGGGTAGGCGTCCACCAGCCCGTCCGGCAGCAGCGCCCGGTCGGCCTCGGAGAGCAACGCGAACGGTTCGACCGGCTCGGCACCGGCGTCGTGGGACGACAGCGCCAGCACCGCGGCGATCGTCTGGTGCCGCAGCACGTCGAGGGCGGTCACCGCGATCCCGGCGGCCTTCATCTCCCCCACGACCATCACGGCGCGGATCGAGTCCCCGCCCAGGTCGAAGAAGCTGTCGGCCAGCCCGACCCGGTCGACGCCGAGCACCGCGCGCCAGATCGCCACGACCCGTTCCTCGACCGGCGTGCGCGGGGCGACGAACTCGGCACCGGCGAACGCGCCCCGGTCCGGTGCGGGCAGTGCCCGCTTGTCCAGCTTCCCGTTGGGGGTCAGCGGAATCCGGTCGAGCACCGGGTAGGCGGCCGGGACCATGTAGTCCGGCAACGTGCGGTCGAGCCAGGCCCGCAGGTCGGCGGGGTCGAGGCCGGTGGGGTTCGGCCCGGCGGAGTCCGGCCCGGCCGGGTCTGCGGCAGCGTCCAGTCCGGCCGGGTCACCCGCGGGCACGACGTAGCCGACCAGCGACTCGTCGCGCAGCACGACCACCGCGTCACGCACGTCCGGGTGAGCGACCAGTGCCGCCTCGATCTCGCCCAGCTCGACCCGGTAGCCGCGGATCTTGACCTGGTCGTCGGCCCGGCCGGCGAAGCCGAGGCTGCCGTCCGGTCGCCGCAGGGCCAGGTCGCCGCTGCGGTACAGCCGCGAGCCGGGCGGCCCGAACGGGTCCGGCACGAACCGCTCCGCGGTCAGCTCCGGCCGGTTCAGGTAGCCGCGGGCCACGCCGGGGCCACCGACGTGGATCTCGCCGCGGGTGCCGATCGGCACGAGGTTGCCGTGCGCGTCCAGCAGGTGCACGGCGAGGTCGCTCAGCGGCCGGCCGATGGGGTTGCCCGCGCCGGGCAGCGTGTCCTTCTTGGACAGCCGGTGGTAGGTCGTGTGCACGGTCGTCTCGGTGATGCCGTACATGTTCACCAGCGCGACCCGCCCGAGCCCGACGCGCTCGACCCACGGCCGCAGCTCGCCGATCTCCAGCTTCTCACCGGCGAAGACCACCGCGCGCACCGACAGCCGCGTGATCCGCGGGTCGTCCGCGAACGCGACGATGGACCGGAACGCCGACGGCGTCTGGCTCAGCACCGTGACCCCGGTGTCCACCAACAGGTCCAGGAAGTCCTCCGGCGACCGCGTCACCTCACGCGGCACCACCACAAGCGTGCCGCCGTGCAGCAACGCCCCCCACATCTCGAACACCGACACGTCGAACGCATACGAGTGGAACAACGAGAACACATCCGACTCGTCGAACGCGTAGTGCTCCTGGGCCGTCGCCATCAACCGCACGACGTTGCTGTGGGTCAGGCAGACGCCCTTCGGCTTGCCGGTCGAACCCGAGGTGTAGATCGTGTAGATCAGGTTGTCCGGCACCGTCAGCGACACGGGGTTCGCGTCCGGCCCCTCGGGCAGAGCGGCCAGCACCTCCGCGTCCACCACGATCGAGACGCCGGCGTCCTCGCGGACGTACTTCAACCGCTCCGGTGGGTTCACCGGGTCCAGCGGCAGGTAGCCCGCACCCGACTTGAGCACGCCCAGCAGTGCGGGCAGCAGGTCGGGGCCGCGGTCGAGGCACACGCCGACGAGCTGCTCCGGCCCGGCGCCCAGGGAACGCAGGTGGTGCGCCAGGCGGTTGGCCTGCGCGTTGAGCTCGGCGTAGGTCAGCGACACCCCGCCGGCGACCACGGCCACCGCGTCGGGGGTGCGCGCCGCCTGCTGCTCGAACAGCTCGTGCACGCAGGACGACACCGGTTCCGCGACGGCGTCGGTGAAGCCGAGCAGCCGTTCCCGTTCACCGGCCGGCAGGTGCACGGCCCGCGCATCACCGTCCACGTCGGACGCGATGGCTTCGAGCACCGCGCGGTACATGCCGGCGAGGCGTTCGGTGTTGGCGCGGCTGAGCACGCGTTCGTGCGAGTTCACCCAGAGCCGGTCGCCGCGGTTGAAGATCGACAGGTCGAACTCGTTGGGGCCGATGTTCATCCGGGTGCCGGTCGCGACGCGGTCGGTGTCGACGTGGTGGAAGTCGAGGTAGTTGAACAGCACGTTGATCAGCCGGCCGCCGCCCCAGTCGTGCTGGACCGCGGGCATCGGGTACCGCCGGTGCGCCCACAGCTCGACCTCGGCGTCGAACACCTGCGTCAGCAGCTCGCGCCACGTCCGCGCCGACCGGTCGACGCCCATCGGCAGGGTGTTGAGGTACATGCCGGGCACCCGGTCCGCGCCGAGCACCTCCGGGCGGACGTCGCACACCAGGCCGGTGTGGTACGCCGGTTCGTCGGTGACCTGGCCCATCACCTTGAGGTGCGCGGCCAGCAGCACGCTCTTCATCGACACACCGGCGGCGCTGGCCGCCGAGCGCAGGGCGGCGCCGAGGTCGTCGAACGGCACCTCGACGTAGACGCGCTCGTCGGAGTCGCCGGCCCACTCCGGTGGCATGACCACCGGCGCCTGCGTGCCGGTGACGCGCTGCCAGTAGGCCCGGTCCGCCGCGGAGCCCAGTGCCGCCAGCTCACCGGCGATCGTGTCGGCGAACCGCACCCGCGGCCGGTCGTACGGCTCGGGTTCGGCGCCGTCGCGGATCGCCCGGTAGACGTCCAGCAGCTCCATGAGCAGCAGGTGGTAGCTCCAGCCCTCGGTGATCGCGTGCGACTGGGTGAACGTCACCCACCACGCGTCGTCGGCCTCGACGTGCGCGATGATCCGCATGAGCGGTGCCCTCGCGACGTCGAACACCGCGGCGCGCTGCTCGGCCGCCAGCTCCTGCCTGACGCCGACCAGGTCCTCTTCGGACAGTCCGCGCACGTCGCGGAGCTCGACCGGCAGGTCGGCGCTGCCGTGCACGAGCTGCAGCGGCTCGGAGAAGCCGGTGAGCCGGAACGACGTGCGCAGCACCTCGTGCCGGTCGGCCAGCACGCGGGCGGCCGCCGTGAGCGCGGCGTGGTCGAGCGGCTCGGGTTCGGTCACCCGGAACGTGTTGATGATGTGGTACGGGTGCCTGCCGTCGTCGGCCAGCATCTCGATGATCATGCCGAGCTGGGTGCGGCCCACCGGGTAGGCGTCGACGACGTCCGCGGGCAGCAACGCCCGGTCCTCCGCCGAGACCAGCGCGAACGGCTCGACGTACTCCTGCTCGGCCGCCACCCCGCGACCGGTGAACAGCCGGCACAGGTTCTCGACCGTGCGCGCCTCGAAGACGTCCCGCACGGCGACGTCGAAGCCCTCGGCCCGCAACGCGCCGACCAGGCCGACCGCGCGGATCGAGTCACCACCGATGTCGAAGAACCCGTCCCGCACGCCTACTCGGTCGAGTCCGAGCGCGGTCCGCCAGATCTCGGCGACGCGGGCCTCGGTCTCCGTGCGCGGCGCGAGGTGCTCGCCGCGGGCGAACGCGTCGTCACCGGGTTCGGGCAGCGCCTTGCGGTCGTGCTTGCCGTTGGGCGTCAACGGGAACTCGTCGAGCCGCACGAACGCCGCCGGCACCATGTAGTCGGGCAACGTGCGGGCGAGCCGGTCGCGCAGCTCCTCCCGCGCCGGTGACCCACCGGTGTAGTAGGCCACCAGCCGGTCGTCGCGCACGACCACCAGCGCCTCGCGGACCTCGTCGAACGCCGAGAGCTCCGCCTCGATCTCGCCCAGCTCGATCCGGTGGCCGCGCACCTTCACCTGGTCGTCGATCCGGCCGAGGAAGTCCAGTGCGCCGTCCGGCCGCCAGCTCGCGAGGTCACCGGTGCGGTAGAGCCGCGCGCCCGCCGGGCCGAACGGGTCGGGCACGAACTTCTCCGCGGTGAGGTCCGGCCGGTTCAGGTAGCCGCGACCGACGCCGAGCCCGCCGACGTACAGCTCGCCCGCGACACCGGAGGGCACCGGCTCCAGCCGGGCGTCCAGCACGTAGAGGCGGGTGTTGCGGACGGCCTCGCCGATCGGCACGCGCCGTCCGTGCAGCCGCTGGGTCAGGAACGCGTGCGTCACGTCGTCCGAGCACTCGGTCGGGCCGTAGGCGTTGACCAGCGGGATGCGCGGGTACCGGGTGAACCACCGCGGGCACAGCTCCGCCGGCAGCGCCTCACCGGTCACCATCAGCCACCGCAGGTGCGGCAGCGGGGGCAGCCCGGTGCCGTCCGCGCCCGTGCTGTCCAGCGCGGTGCGCAGCAGCGAGGGCACGACCTCCAGCACGGTGATCCGCTCCTGCGCCACGAGGCCGAACAGCGCGTCCGGGTCGAGCGCCGTGTCGCCGTCCACGACCCGGACCTCGCCGCCGACGACCAGAGGTGCGAGCATCTGCCACACCGAGATGTCGAACGACGGCGAGGCGTTCTGCACCACGCTGTCCCGCTCGGTGAGCCCGAGGTCCTCGACCTTGGCGAGCAGGTGGTTGCCCATGCCGCCGCGGCGCACCATGACGCCCTTGGGCCGGCCGGTGGACCCGGACGTGTAGATGACGTACGCGAGGTTGTCCTGCGTGGCCCGCGGGGCGGGGTCGGTGTCGGGCAGGTCCTGCAGTGCGGGCTCGTCGACCAGGACGACCGTCTCGTGCGACACCCGGTCCAGCAGGGAGCTCCGCGTGACCAGGAGCCGCGCGCCGGCGTCGGAGTGCATGAACTCCAGGCGCGCGGGCGGGGTCTCCGGGTCGAGCGGCAGGTAGGCGCCGCCCGCCTTGAGCACCGCGAGCACGGCGGTGACCAGCTCCGGTGAGCGCTCCAGGCAGATCGCGACGACCGTCTCGGGACCGACGCCGAGGCCGGTCAGGTGGTGCGCCAGCCGGTTGACGCGTGCGTTGAGGTCGGCGTAGGTCGCCGCGTAGTCGTCGGAGGTCAGGGCGATGGCGTCCGGGGCGAGCGCGACCCGGCGCTCGAACTCCTGCTGCACGCACAGGTCGACCGGTTCCCGCTCGGTCGCCGACGCCTCGATGAGCAGGCGGGCGCGTTCCCCGGTGGGCAGGTGGGTCGTGCGGGCGTCGCCGTCGAGGTCGGCGGTCATCGCGTCGAGCACCGCCGCGTACATCTCGCCGAGCCGCGCACCGTCCGCACGGGACAGCACGGCGGTGTTCGCGGTGAGGTTCAGGCGGTTCGGGCGGCAGTGCAGCGTGAGGCCGAACTCGGTCTGCGACACCGAGTACCGGGACTCGACGTCCTCGCCGGCGGACTCCTCGTGCCGCAGGTCGACGTAGTTGAACGCGACGTCCACGAGCCGTCCGCCCGGCCAGGCGCGCTGGATCGCGGGCATCGGGTAGCGGCGGTGCGGCCACAGCTCGACCTCGCGGTCGAACACCCGCAGCACCAGCTCGCGCCACGTCGTCGCGGACCGGTCCGCCGGGAACGGCACGGTGTTGAGGTGCATGCCGTAGACGCGGTCGGCGCCGTCGAGCTCCGGCCGCGCGTCGCACACCAGGCCGACGTGGAACGCCGGTGCCCCGGTCAGCTGCCCCATCACCTTGACGTGCGCGGCGAGCAGCACGGTCTTCACCGACACGCGCAGCTCGGCCGCGACCGCCGTCAGCGCCTGCTCGTCCAGCGCCACCGGCACGTCGTAGCTCTCGCCGGGTTCCTCGCCGCGCCACGGCTCCGGCAGCGTCACCGGGGCGTGCGCGTGCACGACGTCACGCCAGAAGGCGGCGTCCTCTTCGGACTCCAGTGACGCCAGCTCGGCGGCGATGTAGTCGGCGTACCGCACACCGGGCGGGGTGTGCGGTGCCGGCGCGAGGCCGTCGCGCAGCCGCCGGTAGCAGTCGACCAGCTCGGCGAGCAGCCAGTTGTGGCTCCAGCCCTCGACGATCGCGTGCGGCCGGCACAGCGAGAGCCACCAGCCGTCGTCACCGGTGAGGTGCGCGGCGATCTTCAGCAGCGGCGCCGAGTCCAGGTCGAAGGTCGCGTTGCGCTGGGCGAGCAGCGACTCCATCAACGCGTCCTCGCCGTGCACCTCGTGCACGGTCACCGGGACGTCGACCTCGGCGTGCACGACCTGCATCGGGACGGAGTACGTGTAGAGGTCGAACGAGGTCCGCAGCAGGTCGTGCCGTGCCACCACGATCCGCGCCGCCGCGCGCAGGGCGTCCGCCGAGAACGGCCCGGCGATCCGGTAGGAGGCGAAGCTGCGGTAGGCGTCGTCCTCGGTCAGCAGCTCGACGACCATGCCGGTCTGCACCTGCGACATCGGGTACGCGTCGGCGGCACCCGCGGGCACCTTCGCCCGGTCCGCCGCGCTGACCAGCTCGAACGGCTCGACCGGTCCGCGTGCGGTGACGTCCGCGCGTCCGGACGCGATCGAGGCGAGGCCGGCGATCGTGCGGTGCTCGAACACCTCGGGCACGGACAGGTCGACGCCTCCCGCACGCAGCGCGCCCACCAGCCGCACCGCGCGGATCGAGTCGCCGCCCACCTCGAAGAACCCGTCGTGGACGCCCACCCGGTCGAGCTTCAGCACGTCCCGCCACACCGCGGCGATCCGCTCCTCCACGGGGGTGCGCGGGGCGACGTGACCGGTGCCCGCGAACGCGCCGGCGTCCGGGTCCGGCAGTGCGCGCCGGTCGAGCTTGCCGTTGGCGGTCAACGGGATGGCGTCGAGCGGCACGAACGCCGACGGCACCATGTAGTCCGGCAGGTTCCTGGCCAGCGCCGGGCGCAGGTCGGTCCCGTCCGCACCGACGACGTAGGCGACGAGCCGGTCGTCGCGCACGACCACGACGGCCTCCCGCACGCCGGGCAGCGAGCTGAGCGCGACCTCGATCTCGCCCAGCTCCACGCGGTAGCCGCGGATCTTGACCTGGTGGTCGGCGCGTCCGAGGAAGTCCAGGCTGCCGTCCGGGCGGCGCCGCGCGAGGTCACCGCTGCGGTACAGCCGCGAGCCGGGCGCACCGAAGGGGTCCGGCACGAACCGCTCGGCGGTCAGCTCCGGCCGGTTCAGGTACCCGCGGGCCACACCGGGACCGCCGACGTGGATCTCGCCCGGCACCCCGAACGGCACGAGCTGCCCGTGCGGGTCCAGCAGGTGCACCGACAGGTCGCGCAACGGCGAGCCGATGGCGTTGCCACCGGCCAGATCGGCCGCGGCGACGCGGTGGTGGGTCGTGTGCACGGTCGTCTCGGTGATGCCGTACATGTTGACCAGGGCGACCCGGTCCAGCCACGGCCGCAGCTCGCCGATCTCCAGCTTCTCACCGGCGAAGACCACCGTCCGCACCGACCACCGGCCGGTGCGCGGGTCCTCGGGGTCGATGGACCGGAACGCCGACGGCGTCTGGCTCAGCACCGTGACCCCGGTGTCCACCAACAGGTCCAGGAAGTCCTCCGGCGAGCGCGTCACCTCACGCGGCACCACCACAAGCGTGCCGCCGTGCAGCAACGCCCCCCACATCTCGAACACCGACACGTCGAACGCATACGAGTGGAACAACGAGAACACATCCGACTCGTCGAACGCGTAGTGCTCCTGCGCCGTCGCCATCAACCGCACCACGTTGCGGTGGGTCAGCACGCAGCCCTTGGGCTTGCCGGTCGACCCGGAGGTGTAGATCGTGTAGATGACGTTGTCCGGGCCGGACGTGCTGACGGGGTTGGTCTCCGGTCCCTCCGGCACCTCGGGCGAGGTGATCACGATGGAGACGCCGGCGTCCTCGCGGATGTGCTCCAGCCGCTCCGGCGGGTTCACCGGGTCCAGCGGCAGGTAGCCCGCACCGGACTTCAGCACGCCCAGCAGTGCGGGCAGCAGGCCGGGGCCGCGGTCGAGCGAGACGCCCACCAGCTGCTCCGGTCCCGCGCCGAGCGAACGCAGGTGGTACGCCCACCGGTTGGCCCGCGCGTTGAGCTCCGCGTAGGTCAGCGACACCTCGCCGGCGACCACGGCCACCGCGTCCGGCGTGCGCGCGACCTGGTCCTCGAACAGTTCGTGCACGCACTTCACCACGGGCACCGGGCTGGTGCCGCCGAGCTCCAGGAGCCGGTCCCGCTCGCCCTCCGGCAGGTACACCGCCCGTGCGTCGCCGTCCACTTCGGCCGCCATGGACGTCAGCACGGCGCGGAACATCCCGGCCACGCGGTCGGCGTTGTCCTGGCTGAGGACGTGCGAGTTCGTGGTGATGGCGAGCAGACCGCCGAGCGTCGTGATCGCGAGCGCGAACTCGTTGGGCGCGTCGTTGAAGCCCCAGCCGTCCTCGGCGACCCGCGCGTCCAGCCGGTGGAAGTCGAGGAACCCGAAGAACACGTCCACGAGCCGGCCGCCGTGCCCGCGGATGGCGGGCATCGGGTAGTGCCGGTGCGCCCAGGCCTCGATCTCCCGGTCGGACACCTGCCGCACCAGCTCGCGCCAGGTGCGCGCGGAGCGGTCGGCGGGGAACGGCAGGGTGTTGAGGAAGTTGCCGTACAGCCGGTCCGCGCCGGGCGCCTCCGGCCGGGAGTGCGTGACGAGCCCGGTGTGGAACGCGGTCTCGCCGGTGAGCTGGCTCATCACCTTGACGTGCGCGGCGACGAGCACGCTCTTCATCGACACCTTCGCCGCCGACGCCAGAGCGCGCAGCCCGTCCGCGAGGTCGCCGAAGTCGGTGCCGGCGCGCACGGGTGCCACCGGCGCGGTGCGGTCACCGTGCCAGCCGGCGGGGATCTCGAACTTGGCGTGCTCGTCGACGAGCCGCTGCCAGTACCCGGCGTCCTCCCGCGACTCCAGCGACCTCAGCTCGGCCGCCACGAAGTCCGCGTACCGCACCGGGACCGGCTCGTACCGGTCGGGCTCCTGGCCGTCGCGGACCCGCCGGTAGACCTCGACGAGCTCCATCAGGAACAGCTGGTTGCTCCAGCCGTCCATCACCGCGTGGTTCTGGGTGAACGAGCACAGCCACTCGTCGTCGGTCATGAGGTGCGCACTGACCCGCAGCAGCGGCGTGCCGGCGGCGAGGTCGAACACGTCCGCGCGTTCGGCGGCGACGAAGTCCGACACCGCGGCCCGCCGGTCGCGCACGTCGAGGTGGCGCAGGTCGAACCGGCCGATCGGCGTCTCGGTGACCCAGTGCACGAGCTGCAGCGGCACCGAGAAACCGGTCAGGTGCACGCTGGTGCGCAGCACGTCGTGCCGTGCCACGACGATCCGCACCGCGCGGGCGAACGCCAGCACGTCGAACGGCCGGTCGTCGTGCACGGTGTAGACGTTGACGTTGTGGTAGTTGCTGCGACCGGGGTCGGCCAGCATCTCGACCAGCATGCCGGTCTGCACCTGCGACAACGGGTACGCGTCGACGACGCCGTCCGGCAGCGCCGCCCTGTCCTCCGCGCTGATCAGCGCGAACGGCTCGACGAAGGTCTCCTCCGACACCGCGGCGCGGCCGGACAGCCGCTCGCACAGCGCCGCGACCGTGCGGTGCCCGAACACGTCCTTCACGGACACGTCGAACCCGGAGGCCCGGAGTGCGCCGATCAGCGCGACCGCGCGGATCGAGTCGCCGCCCAGGTCGAAGAAGTCGTCGTGCACGCCGAAGTCGGCGCCGAGCACGTCGTGCCACACCGCGGCGACCCGCTCCTCCAGCGGTGTCCTGGGTGCCACGCTCACTGCCCGCGCGAACGCGTCCGCGCCGGGTGCGGGCAGCGCGGCCCGGTCGACCTTGCCGTTGGCGTTCAACGGGATGGCGTCGAGCTGGACGAACGCCGACGGCACCATGTAGGTGGGCAGCACGGGTTCCAGCAGCGCGCGCAGCTCCTGCGGGTCGGCGTCCGCGCCGACCAGGTAGGCCACGAGCTGCTTCTCACCTGGGTTGTCCTCGCGCAGCACCACGCGCACGTCCGTGACGCGCGGGTCCTCGGCGATCCTGGCCTCGATCTCGCCGAGCTCCACCCGGTAGCCGCGGATCTTGACCTGGCCGTCGCCGCGGCCCAGGAAGTCCACGTCACCGGTGGGCAGCACGCGGACCACGTCGCCGCTGCGGTACAGCCGCGCTCCCGGCGACCCGTACGGGTCGGGCAGGAAGCGTTCCGCGGTGAGCTCCGGCCGGTCGGCGTAGCCGCGTGCGACACCCGTGCCGCCGACGTACAGCTCGCCGGGCACGCCCACGGGCACCGGCTCCAGCCGGTGGTCCAGCACGTACATCGTCACGTTGGGCAGCGGCCGCCCGATGGGCTGGACCTCCGCGGTGATCGGGCCCTCGACGGGGTGGGTGCACGTTCCGACGGACGTTTCGGTCGGGCCGTACTCGTTGACCAGCCGCACGTCCGGCGCCAGCTCGCGCCACGCCGTGACGACCCGGCGGGTCAGCGCCTCACCCGCGACCACCAGCACCGACGCGAGCGCGTTGGCCTGCTCGGGCGGCAGCTGGTGGGTCAGCACCTCCAGGTGCGCGGGCGTGAGCTTGATGAAGCTGTACGGGCCGGACAACGCCTCACCCAGCGCGGCCAGGTCGGTGTCCTGCGGCACCATGTGCACGGCCTGACCGGCCAGCACCGGCGCCCACAGGTTCGGCACCACGAGGTCGAAGGCGATCGACGAGAACAGCGGCGCGCCACCGGTGCCCTGCGACGCCAGCTCCTGCACGGCCCACCACACGTGGTTGACCAGGCCGCGGTGCGGCACCTGGACGCCCTTGGGCCGGCCGGTCGAGCCGGACGTGTAGATCACGTAGGCGAGCCGGTCGAGGTCGGCGACCCGCTGGGGAGCGGTCGCCGGTTCGGCCGAGACGTCGTCCACGCCGACGAGGAGCGTCGGGCCGGCGAAGTCGTTGGTGTACCCGGGTTGCGTGACGAACGCGGCGGCCTCGGCGTCGGCGAGCGCGCCGGTGACGCGGCCGGCCGGGAACGACGGGTCCATCGGCAGGTACGCCGCACCCGCCTTCCACACGCCCAGCAGGCACGCCAGCAGGTCGGGGCCGCGGTCGAGCAGCACGCCGACCACGGACTCGGTACCGACGCCCATGCCGCGCAGCCGGTGCGCGTACCGGTTGGCGAGCGCGTCCAGCTCCACGTAGGACAGTTGCCGGGTTCCGTCGGTGACGGCGACGGCGTCCGGCGTGCGGGCGACCTGGTCCTCGAACAGCTCGTAGGTGCACTTCTCGACCGCGGGGGCGGGGTTGACCGCCCACTCCCCCAGCGTCCGCGCGGTCTCCTCCGGTGCGACGAACGTCTTCTGGGCGTCGCGCGCCGGGTCAGCGGCCATGTCCGCGAGCACCGCGCGGAACATCGCCGCGATGCGCTCGGTGTTGGCGAGGCTCAGCGACGACGAGGCGGCGGTGAGGAAGATGTGCTTGTTGCGCGAGGAGATCGTGAGCGGGAACTCGGTGGGGCTGTCGTCGATGCCGACGGAGGCGTCCACCAGCCCGGTGTCCACCTGGCGGAAGTCCTGGTAGTTGAAGAAGACGTCGATCAGCTGGGCCGCGCCGTACTCGCGTTGCACCGCGGGCAGCGGGTACCGGCGGTGCTCCCAGGACTCGACCTCCTGCGCGAACACCTGCCGCACCAGGTCGAGCCACGAGGGCGCGCCGCGGTCGAACGGCAGCGGCAGCGTGTTGAGGTACATGCCGAACACCCGGTCGGCGCCGAGCACCTCGGGCCGCACGTCGTAGACCAGGCCGCCGTGGAACGACGGCAGGTCGGTCAGCTGGCTCATCACCTTGAGGTAGGCCGACAGCATGACGGCCTTGAGCGAGGCACCGGCGTCCGCGGCCAGCGCCCGCAGACCGGGCTCCAGGTCCTCCCACGAGACCCGCACGTGGTGCGTCGTCCCCGGCTCCTCGCCCCAGCCCGCCGGCAGCGTGACCTTCGGGTAGCGGGTGACGACGGAGCGCCAGTACGCACCGTCCACACCGGACTCCAGCGAGTCCAGCTCCGCCGCGACCGAGTCGGCGAACCGCACGCCGGGGCGGTCGTGGGGCTCGGGTTCCACGCCGTCGCGGATCGAGCGGTACAACCGCAGCAGCTCCATCAGCAGCGAGTGGTAGCTCCAGCCCTCCATCACCGGGTGGCACTCGGTGATGGAGATCCACCACCGGTCGGTGCCGGTGAGGTGGGCGTGGAACCGCATGAGCGTGGGCTCGGTGAGGTCGAACGGCGTGGCGCGCTGCTCGCGCACCCACTCCCGCAGCGTCGCGAGCTGGCCCTCCTCGTCGAGGTGGCCGAGGTCGCGCTGACCGACCTCCATGGTCGCGGTGGCGTGGACCAGCTGCAGCGGCACCGAGTAGTCGGTGAGGTGCACGCTCGTGCGCAGCATGTCGTGGCGCTCCACCACGATCCGCGCGGCGCGTTCGAAGGCCTCCCACGAGAACGGGCGGTCGTCGAGGATCCGGAAGCAGGAGCAGTTGTGGTAGTTGTTCTTGCTGTCGTCGGCCAGCATCTCGATGACCATGCCGGTCTGGATCTGCGACAGCGGGTAGGCGTCGACGACGCCGTCCGGCAGGGCGGCCCGGTCCTGCGCCGAGATCAGCGCGAACGGTTCCACCAGCGCGTCGTCCGCGGCGACCAGGGCGGTGCGGCCGGTCAGCAGCTCGCACAGCTCGGCGACCGTGCGGCGCTCGAACACGTCGCGCACGGCGAGGTCGAAGCCCTCCGCCCGCAGCGCGCCCACCAGCGCGACCGCCCGGATCGAGTCGCCGCCGAGGTCGAAGAACCCGTCGTGGACACCGACGCGCTCCACCTCCAGCGCCGTCGCCCACACCGCGGCCACCTGCTCCTCGACCGGCGTGCGCGGCGCCACGTACTCGCCGTGGGCGAACGCGCCGAGGTCGGGTGCGGGCAGTGCGCGGCGGTCGAGCTTCCCGTTGGGGGTCAACGGGATCGAGTCGAGCCGCACGAACGCGGCCGGCACCATGTAGTCCGGCAGGTCGCGGCCGAGCGCCGTCCGCACCGACGCGGTGTCCAGCTCTCCGGCGACCGGCACGACGTAGGCGACGAGGCGTTCGTCGCGTGCGATCACCACGGCGTCGCGCACGTCGTCCAGTGCCGTCAGCGCGAGCTCGACCTCGCCGAGCTCGATGCGGTAGCCGCGGATCTTGACCTGGTGGTCGGCGCGTCCGAGGAAGTCCAGGCTGCCGTCCGGGCGGCGCCGTGCGAGGTCACCGCTGCGGTACAGCCGCGAGCCGGGCGGCCCGAACGGGTTCGGCACGAACCGCTCGGCGGTCAGCTCCGGCCGGTTGAGGTACCCGCGGGCGACTCCGGGGCCGCCGACGTGGATCTCACCGGGCACGCCGACGGGGACCAGCCCGCCGTGCGCGTCGAGCAGGTACACGTTCAGGTCGCCCAGCGGCCGCCCGATCGGGTTGCCGGCCGACAGCTCCAGGTCTCCCGGCCGCACCTCGTAGAACGTGGTGTGCACGGTGGTCTCGGTGATGCCGTACATGTTGGCGAGCACCGGCTCGTCCAGGCCGCGCCGGTCGGTCCACGGCCGCAGCTCGGGCATCTCCAGCTTCTCGCCCGCGAAGATCACCGCCCGCAGCACCAGCCGGTCGATGCGCGAGTCGCCGTCGGCGGCGGCGGACACGAGCGAGCGGAACGCCGACGGCGTCTGGCTCAGCACCGTGACCTCGTTGTCCACCAGCAGGTCCAGGAAGTCCTCCGGTGACCGCGTCACCTCCCGCGGCACGACGACGAGGGTGCCGCCGTGCAGCAGCGCGCCCCACATCTCGAACACCGACACGTCGAACGCATAGGAGTGGAACATCGACCACACGTCGGACTCGTTGAACTCGTAGTGCTCCTGGGCGGTGCGCATGAGCCGCACGACGTTGGCGTGGGTGAGCACGCAGCCCTTGGGCTTGCCGGTGGAGCCGGAGGTGTAGATCGTGTAGACGACGTTGTCGGGAGCGGACCGGTTCACGGGGTTGGTGTCTGGCCCGTCCGGCAGTGCGGCGAGCAGCTCCTCGTCGACCACGACGGACACGTCCGCGTCGGCCTGCACGTACCGCAGCCGGTCCTCCGGGTTCACCGGGTCCAGCGGCAGGTAGCCCGCGCCGGACTTCAGCACGCCGAGCAGGGCCGGCAGCAGGTCAGGCCCGCGTTCCAGGCGCACGCCGACCAGCGTCTCCGGCCCGGCGCCGAGGTCGCGCAGGTGGTGCGCCAGCCGGTTGGCGCGGGCGTTGAGCTCGGCGTAGGTCAGCCTGGTGCAGCCGGCGACGATCGCCACGGCGTTCGGCGTGCGGGCGGCCTGCTCCTCGAACAGGGTGTGCACGCAGTCGGTCACCGGGCTGCCCAGACCGGGCACCACGCCGGTGACGAGCGCGTACTCCGCGTCGTCAAGGATGTTCAGGCGGGACACCGGAAGCGCGGTGTCGGCCAGCGCGGACTCCAGCAACCGCACCAGGTGCCCGGCGGCGCGCTGCACGGTCTCCTCGTGGAACACCGACGTCGCGTACACCAGCTGCCCCGCGAACGAGGCGTCGGGCAGGTCGTTGATCTGCAGTTCGAGGTCGCACTTGGCCACCCGCCCGGTGGCGGTGCGCGGCTCGACGGTGACGCCGGGCAGCCCGAACGGCGCGCCGCCGCGGTCGTGCATGGTGAACGCGACCTGGTACAGCGGGGTGCGGGACATGTCCCGCTCGGGCTGCAGGTCGTCGACGAGCCGGGCGAAGGGCACTGCCTGGTGGTCGTAGGCGTCGGCGAGCGTGCCGCGTGCCTGGACGAGCAGGTCGCGGAAGGACGGGTCGCCCTCCCACCGCGCGCGCAGCACGAGGTTGTTGACGCCGTAGCCGATCATGCCCTGCAGCTCCGGCCGGGTCCGGCCGGACACGGTGGTGCCGACCGGCACGTCGGAGCGGCCGGTGTAGCGGGCCATCAGCACCTGGAAGGCCGTGAGGAGCACGACGAACGGCGTCGTGCCGTACTCCTTGGCCACCGCCCTGATCCTGCCGGCGACCTCGGCCGGCACCGCGAACTCCACGGCGTCACCGGCGGCGTCGCGCACCGCGGGCCGCGACAGGTCGGCGGGCAGGTCGGCCACCTCGATGCCGGCGAGCTGCTCGTGCCAGTAGGCGAGTTGCTGCTCCAGGGCCGGGTCCTCGCGCTGCCACACGGCGTAGTCCGCGTACTGGGTCGGCACCGGCGGCAACGGCGCGGGCTCACCGCGCGTGAACGCCGTGTAGAGCGCCTCCAGCTCCTCGCCGACGACGCGCGTGGACCAGGCGTCGAACGCCACGTGGTGGAAGACGAGCGTCAGCACGTGGTCCTCGGGCCCGGTGCGCCACAGCTTCGCGCGCACCGGCCAGTCGTGTTCGAGGTCGAACGGCGCGACGGCCTCCTCGCCCACCGCCTCGTCCACATCGGACACCCGCGTGACCGGCAGCGCGACCGGCGCGGGCGGGTCGATCACCTGCACGGGCTCGGTGCCGTTCACCGCGTACCGCGTGCGCAGGACCTCGTGCCGGGCGACGACGTGCTCCCAGGCCCGTTCCAGCGCGGTGACGTCCAGCGGCCCGCGCAACCGGAACGCCAGCGGCACCAGGTACTCGGCGCTGCCGGGGTCCAGCCGGTTGAGGAACCACATCTGCCGCTGCCCGTGCGACAGCGGCAGCAGCGCGGACCGGTCCGCCCGCCCCATCGTCCGCCGCCTGCCCCGCACGCCGCCGCTGAGCCACCGGCGCAGGAGCTCGTCCCTGTCGGCGGAGGTGCTCGTGTGCTCGATCTCGCCGGTGCTCATGGTCGACCTGTCCTCCCGATCGTGTGGACTAGTGCGCTGCTTCCGCCATGCGGCGGCGGAGGCTGAGCGGGCGCATGTCCGTCCACACCTCACCGATGTGCGCGAGGCAGTCGGTCCGAGAACCCTCGGTGCCGTCCGCGCGCCATCCGGCGGGCAGGTCCCGGTCGGCAGGCCAGATCGAGTACTGCTCCTCGTCGTTGAGCACGACGCGGTAGGTCTGCTTGTCGTCCTGTTCCTCGGCCACGAGAACTCCTCAGGTGATCGTCTCCGGTCGCCTGAACAGTTCTCGCGGGCCCAATACTGCGTCTATACGCGAACTATCCGGAGCCGAGGCGCGCGGCCACCGGCTGCGGCGAAGCGCCGCCGGCCAGCCGGGGAACGTGCGAGAACCGCCCCAGGCCACCGGGCAGCACCCAGGCGCGCTCGCCCAGCACCGCCATGGCCGCGGGCAGCAGCACGCCGCGCACGACGGTGGCGTCGACGAGGATCGCCACGGCCATCCCGACGCCGAGCATCTTGTACTCGATGGCGCTGAGCGTGACGAAGACGGCGAACACTGCGGTCATGATCACCGCGGCGCTGGTGACCACCCCGGCGCTGCTGCCCACTCCCCCAACGACGGCGGCGCGCGCGTCGGCACCACCGAACCAGCGCTCGCGAATCCGGCTGAGGATGAAGATGTGGTAGTCCATGCTCAGCCCGAACAGCAGCACGAACATGAACAGCGGCAGCCACCCGACCACGCCGCCGTAGGACGTGAAGCCGAGCGCCGACTCCAGGTGCCCGTCCTGGAACACCCACGTGAGCACCCCGTAGGCCGCGCCGATCGACAGCACGTTCAGGCCGATGGAGATCAGCGGGATGGCCAGCGCGCGGAACGCCACGACCAGCAGCACGAACGCGAGCAGCAGCACGAACCCGAACACCAGCGGTGTGGTGGACCGGATCTGCGCGGTGAAGTCGTGGGCGAACGCCGTCTTCCCCGAGACCGCGTACGACACTCCGGGCACGTCGCCGAACGCGGCGGGCAGCGCCTGGGACCGCAGGTGCTCCAGGGCCCGGTTGGACAGGTCGTCGGTCCCGGTGCCGGCGAGCGGCACCCGCACCACCAGCGCGGAGTCCACCCGTGCCGCGGTGAGCGGCTCGTGCAGCAGCCCTCCGCTGGCCGCGATCTCCCGGCGCAACGCGGCGACGTCCACGTCGTCCACCTGCCCCCACAGCACGACCTGCGCGGGCGTCGGGGTGCCGGGGAACGCCTCCTGCATGCGGATCGCGCCGTCGACCGCGGCGACCGTGCGCGGCAGGCTGTTCACCGCGCCCGCGTCCTGCAACCGCATGTCCAGCGCGGGAATCGTCAGCACCACCAGCGACAGCGCGGCGAGCCCGCCCCACAGCCACGGGCGGCGCACCACCACGCGCGCGACGGCGGTCCACAGCCGTGACTCGCGCACGTGCGTGCGGCGCAGGAACGGCACGCGCACCCGGTCCACCCACGGGCCCAGCAGCGACAGCAATGCGGGTAGGGCGGTGACCGATCCGAGCACGGCCAGGCCCACCACCAGCGCGGTGCCGACGGTGAGGCCGCGGAAGTTGTCCAGACCGGTGAACAGCAGGCCCGCGACGCACAGCATCACGGTCAGCCCGGCCACCAGGACGACCCGACCGGAGGTGCGGGCGCTGATCCGCAGCGCCTCGGCCACCGACCGGCCCGCCGCGCGTTCCTCGCGTTCGCGGCGCAGGTAGAACAGCGAGTAGTCGATCCCGACGGCGATGCCGATCAGCAGGATCATCGACGACGTCGCGCTGTTCACCGGTACCCAGGTGCCGACCAGCCCCAGCAGCCCGAACGCGGCGACCACCGTGGTCCCGGCCAGCAGCAACGGCACCGACGCCGCGATCAGCGAACCGAACACGACCAGCAGGATGAGCACGGTGATCGGCAGGGAGATGAGCTCCGAGCGCTGGAAGTCGTCCTTCACCGCCTGGTCGACGGCTTTGGCCAGACTGCGGTCGCCCGCCTGGGAGAACCGCGTGTCCGGGTGCCGGGACGACACCTCGGACACGACGCGGACCACCGTGTCGTAGTTGCCGGCGATCCGGTCGTCGGGACCGGCGACGTGGAACGTCACGAGCGAGGGCGTCCCACCGGTGGTGGTCAGCTCGGTGACCGCGCCGCTGCCGCGCAGGGCGGCGACGAGGTCCTCGGTCCCCGCCCCCTCGACCAGCACGTTCTCCCGGACGGGGGCGTAGGTCCGTTGCCGGTCCAGCACCTCTCCCGCCACGCCGGACTCACCGGGGTCCCGTGCGGACGCCCCCTGTCCCGCCAGCGCACCGGCCAGCACGGCCAGCAACACGACCAGGAGCCATCCGGCCACCGCCACGCCCCGGTGCCGGACCGACCACGCGGCCACCCGTTCCACCAGTGCGACCTTCGACCTGCGCGCAGGCAGCATCGACTAAAGTCCTTCCTCGAAGGAGTGCTCACCAGAACTCGCCCTCGGGCGAGAGCCGCTTCTTCCGCTGGGCCGCCGAGTTGCCGCTCGCCGGCCCAGCACTTCCCCTACTCGACTTCCTTGAGGATGCGTTCGACCGACCGCATCCGCTCCTGCAGCTCGTCGAGCTTGCGCTCGGAGCTCTCCTGCGCCTGGACCGCCCGTTCGGCGAGCGCCCGGTACTCGTTCTCCCGCGCCAGCGCCGCCTTCGCCCGCCAGGTCGCGGCCAGCTGCCAGATGAGGACGGTCGTCACCGCGGTGATCAGGACGAACACCCCGACGACGCCGATGATCTCCTGCCAGTCGTAGGGGCTCATGCCTGCGCTTCCTTCTCCGTGAGAGTCCGCACGGCGACCGCCACCGACTCCGGTGACAGCTCGACGGCGAACGGTTCGACCTCGTAGAACTTCATCGCCTTGCCGTCCTCGGACAGCTCCAGGTGCGCGCGCACCAGACCGGCCGACTCCAGCTTGCGCAGGTGCACCTGCAGCAGCGCGCGGCTGATCCCGAGCTCGCGGGCGAGCGCGCTGACGTAGGTGCGCTCCCTCGTGAGCACCGCCAGCACCCGCAACCGGTGCGGGTTGGCCAGCGTCGCGAGGATGCGCAGCAGCTCATCCCCTGTCACAACTGAACCCTGCACATGCCAAGAAATGTTAGCAGGTGTCAGGCGAGCCTGCGATACGCCCTGGCCACCGCGACGAGGAACGCCGTGTCGCTGTCGAGGTCGCCACCGCCGGGCACGCCGACCTGCGCCTCCGCGGTGAACACCCGGCCTCGTGACGCGGCCTGCACCGCGTCCGCCAGCACCGCCGCCTCCACGTGCGCGTCGACGTCCGTTCCGCGCACCCCGTCGTGCTCGGCGGTGCGCCGGGCCCGCGCGGCGACCTCCGGGTCGAGGTAGGGCTGGAGCGCGACCCGGCCGTCCCGGATCTCGATCACCCGCCGGTACAGCCGCAGCCCCAGGTCGTCGGGCAGCAGGTCGACGGCGGCGCTGCGCGGCGGGTGCAGCGCGATGTGCGGGCTGACCCGGTGCAGGTCGACCCACAGCGGCCGCAGCCACCGGTACGTGCGGTACTGCTTCATCCGCGCCACCAGCGCGGTCAGCCCGATCCGGGGCGCCCACCAGCGGATCGTGGCGCCGCCGAAGGCGAACACGTTCGCCGCGAGCGGGAAGTACTTGTCCACGAACGGGACGGACAGGTACGGGAGGCCGAACCTGGCCGCCGCGAACAGCAGTCCTTTGTGGACGTGATAGGCCAGTGCGCAGAACCCGCCGGCCGCCACGAACCGCAACCCCAGGCGCAGCACGGCATCCGGCGTCACCCGCGCGAACCGCCACGACTCGCGCACGACCGTGGCGAACGCGGGGGTCAGGCACGCCGCGTAGAAGACCCAGTACTCCAGCACCCACGGCGTGCGCGCGTACCGCGTGGAGAAGCGGACGTCGTCCACGTCGACCGGGGCCAGCACGAACAGGACCACCAGCACCGCGAACCCGGCGAGCAGCCACCACGCGACGCGCCTGGACCGGCGCCGGGCGGTGAGCGGCGCGGTCAGCCAGGCGACGAACGCCAGCCCCGCCCACGCCACCACGAGCATCGTGCCGTGCCCGATGAGCCGGCCGATGTTGGGAACGCCGGTCACCCGCGCCGCGAACGCGTAGCCGGCGGGGGTCAGCACGATCAGCGAGATGCCGAGCGCCAGCAGGCCGAGGCGCACCGCGCGCTGGGCGTCGGTGCGCGGCCGGTACTCGCCGTTGACCAGCATGGCCACGAAGAAGCTGATCACCAGCAGGGGCGGCAGGTAGAACCGGAGTGCGTCCAGCATCAGCGCGGGTCTGGCCAGTTCAGCGCCTCGGAGATCCGGTGCGCGAGCCCTTCGGCGGGCGGTGCGGCCGGATGACCGGCCTGCTGCAGGATCAGCGACGCGAGCAGCTCGGCCTCCTGCTCCTCCACCGCCGAGTACCCGGTGCGCTCCAGCACCGAGCGGACCATGTCCGGGTCGAGGTGGGGCATCAGGTTCGCCGCGGGCAGCGGTGCCGCGTAGTGGTCGCAGAGCAGGTGGCACAGCTCGTGCAGGATGATGTGGTCCTGGTGCGGCCGCGTGGTCGCCTCTTCGTAGAAGATCAGGTCGCTGTCGTCGGTGGCGACCCACAACCCGAGCACGCCGTGCCGTCCGGTCATCGGGAGCAGCGTGATGGGCCGATCGCGCTGCCCGGCGACGAGGGCGCAGAGCGCGCGGACGTCGAACGGGTCGGGCATCGGCAGCTCCCGCACCCGTGCGGCACACCGGCGGCGCAACCGCCGCAGGCTCAGTCCCCCACCGAACACGACACCCCCCACCGGCGGGTCACGAGCCCGCTTCCTCCTCCGACCCCTCGGAAAGGCCTTCGAGCTCCCGCGCCCGTTCCACCATAGCGGTGAGCGCGTGCAAGCTCTTGGCCGACAAACCCGACGCCCGCAACGCCATCCGGCGCACCGAGCTGTCGCGCAGCGCGATCAGCAGCGCGAGCTCGGAGTCGATCATCTCGGTGACCGCGTCGTCGAAGAAGTAGGCGGGCGGCACGCCGAAGAACCCGGCGAGCGCCTCGAGGTGCCGCTTGGTGGGGTTGTCCCGCAGGCCCCGGCGCAGCTGCCACACGTAGGTGGCGGAGATGGTCGGCCCGCCACGGGCCTTGATCGTCTCGGCGACCTCGTCGAACGAGTACTCGCGCCCGGCACGCGGGCGCACGGTCCGGAACAGGTGGTCGACCTTCGCCGCCAGGGAGCCCTCCGGCGGCCCGTCCGCATCGGCCATCCACTACCTCCGCTGTCAGCACACCCGCCACCGGTGGGCCCGTCGACCCTACACGTATCAGCCGATGTGGATGAAAGGTACATGAACCACCCACCACAGTTGACGCCCCCCGGGGCGTCTCGGTACGTTGGCCTTGTTTGGGGATTAACCAACGAGATCGCGCGACAACTGGTGAGGAATGCGCTCGCCCAGGGGAACACCGGCGAGCGGATTTGGCGCGCACGACGACCGAGCTCACGGCCGGAACGCACAATCCTGGTCCGATCAGGTCCTGAGCTCGGTTCTTCAGGGTATGCACCAATCCTGAACTGCTGAAAGGTGCACACTTCGAATGGGGGAAGTGTCCTTTGGAGTTCCGAATACTGGGACCGGTCGGCCTGTGGCTGGACGGTGCTGAGCTTCCGCTGAAGGGTTCCAAGCAGCGCACGATCCTGGCGGCACTGCTGCTCGCCAGGGAGAAGGTGCTCTCCGACGCCCAGCTCGGCGAGGTGCTGTGGGGCAAGCACCCGCCCGCGACCTATCAGGCCCAGATCTACACCTACGCCTCCCGGCTGCGCAGGCACCTGCAGGGCAGCATGGCGCTGATCCGGCAGGGACCGGGCTACTTCATGCGGATCGGGGCGTCCCGGTTCGACTTCCACGAGTTCGAGGAGCTCGCGGGCACCGGCCGCGAGGCGTTGCGGGCCGGCCGGTTCGACCACGCCTCCGAGACGTTGCGCGGTGCGCTCGACCTGTGGCGCGGCCCGACGCTCACGGACGTGACCGACCTGCTGGCCGAGACCGAGCGGCCGCGGATCGAGGAGGTCCGGATGAAGACGCTGGAACTCCGGATCGACGCCGAGCTCGCACTCGGCCGGCACCACGAGCTCACCTCCGAACTGGTCGGGCTGGTGAACGCCAACCCGTTGCGCGAACGGTTCAGAGCCCAGCTGATGGTCGCGCTGTACCGGGCGGATCGGCAGGCAGAGGCGTTCGCCACGTTCCACGAGGGCAGCAGGCTGCTGTCCGACGAGCTCGGTGTCGACCCCGGACCGACGTTGAAGGGCGCCTACCAGGCGATCCTGACCAACGAGGTGCCGTCGGCGTTCCCCCAGCAGCGCCACGCGATGACCGCGGCGCCGAGACCGGTGGCGCTGGCCGCCGACACCCCGGACTTCACCGGCCGCGCCGCCGAGCTGACGCTCGCCGCGGACCGGCTGCGCCACAGGTCCGCGCCGCTGACGATCACCGGCATGGCGGGCGTCGGCAAGACCGCGTTCGCGTCGAGGGTCGCGGGCGGCCTGCGCGCGGACTTCCCCGACGGCCAGCTGCTCGTCGACCTGCGCGGCAGCGACCGCACGCCGCTGCCGCCGGGTGAGGCACTCGGCGCACTGCTCACCGCACTGGGCCTCGACGAGGCGTCACTGCCGACGAGCCTGGAGCAGCGGGCGCTGCTCTACCGGGGCTTGCTGGCCGATCGGCGGATGATCGTCGTGCTCGACGACGCCGCGACCGACCGGCAGGTGCGTCCGCTGCTCACCGCGGGAACGCACTGCCGCACGATCGTCACCACCCGCCGTTCACTCACGACACTGGCCGGTCAGTACACGCTCGACCTCGCACCCCTTGGCGACGAGGCCGCGCTGTCGCTGTTCACCAAGATCGTGGGACCGGAGCGCACGGCCGCCGAGTCCGGTGCGGCGGCGGGGATCGTGGACTTCTGCCACGGTCTGCCGCTCGCCATCCGGATCGCCGGCGCGCGCGTCGCGGCCAAGCGGCACTGGCCGCTGGCCCGGTTCGCCCACCGGCTCGCCGATCCCGACCGGCTGCTCGACGAGCTGCGGCTCGGCGACCTCGACGTGCGGGAACGGCTCACGGGCGGCAGCAGCTCGCTCGACCCGCGGGCCCGCGGCGCGCTGCTGCGGTTGTCACTGCTGGACCTGCCGTCATTCCCGCACTCGGTGACGAGCTCGCTGCTGGGCCTGTCCGACGCCGACGGCGAGCAGATCACGGAGTCGCTGCTCGACCTCCACCTGCTGGAGCTCGCCCACGTCGACGCGGAGGGCGAACCGGCCTACCGGTTCCACCCGCTCGCCCGGCTCGCGGCGCGGGAGACGGCGCTCGCCGAGGGGTTGTCGGAGCTGTCCCTCATCTGAGTCCCCGACCGGAAGGGGCTGCGCCCGGTGCACCGGGTGCAGCTCCTTCCGGCTTGTGGGATCCCCTCGCGGGGCCGATCCTGGGCGGCACCCGCAAATAAAACTTAGCAGGTGCCGCCAGGAGTCGGCATGCCACCGTCCGGGTGATCAACGGCCGTGGAGCTCACGCACGTAGTCGTAGGCGGTCGGCAGTGTCTTCAACAGCTCGGCCTGCTTCTGCCTGATCTGCGCGAACGCCGGCTCGGCCCCCTCGACCGCGTGCGGCCGGAACGCCAGCGCCGGCAGCGGGTGCTCGGGCAGCACGTCCAGACCGGCGAAGATGCAGTAGTAGCTGCTGTTGGTCCAGAAGTTGCGGAACTCCGCCTCGAAGTTCTCGTAGTAGGTCGCCTCGTCGGTGATCGGCATGTTGACCGCGAGCCCCGCCCGGTACTGGGCGATCTTGAACTGGATGTCGTCGGGCAGCACGATCTCCTTGCACGCCCGCCAGAACGGCGTGTCGTTGCGCGGCGCCAGCGTGAAGTGCGCCTGCAGGAAGTCGCGCGAGTCGTCGAACATCGTCTCGATCTCGCGGTTGAACGAGTCGATCAGCACCGGGTCGAACCGCTTGTCCGGGAAGTGCTTGCCCAGCTGGTAGAGCGCCGCGGTGATGAAGTAGATGCCGGTCGACTCCAGCGGTTCGAGGAAGCACGACGACAGCCCGATGCTCACGCAGTTGCGCACCCAGGTCCGCCGGTTGCGCCCGACGCGGAACTTCACGTGGTTGAGCGGCTGCTCGTCGGGGTCCAGCCCCCACATCGCGCAGAGGTCCTCGGCGGCCTCGTCGCCGTCGGTGAACCGGCTGGAGTAGACGTACCCGGTGCCGAACCGGTCGAGCATCGGGATCTTCCACGTCCAGCCGGACTTCATCGCGATCGCCGACGTGGCCGGCTCGACCCCGTGGGCGGCGTCGTCGTGCGGCACGGCCGTGGCGACCGCGCTGTCGTTGAGCAGGTGGTCCCCCATGTCGAGGAACGGCTCGCGCATCAGCTTGTTGATCAACAACCCGCGGAAGCCGGAGCAGTCCACGAAGAGGTCACCGGCGATGGTGCGCCCCTCCTTGGTCTTCAACGAGGTGATGTGCCCGCGCTGGTCGATCGTCGCGTCCACCATCTCGTCCTGGACGTGCACCACCCCCTGCTTCTGGATCGCGAACCGCTTCAGGAAGTCCGCGACCAGCTGCGCGTCGAAGTGCCACGCGTAGTTCGTCCACTTGGTACCGTCGGCGAACCGCGGCGACAACCGCGCGTCGATCATCGGCGACTCGCGGTAGCACGCGTAGTCGAACGGCTCGTCCGTCTGCCCGTCGAGCCTCTTCGCCGCCCAGTAGTGCGACAACGGCAGGTGCTCGTGCGTCGGCAGCAGCCCGAACAGGTGGTAGAAGTGGTCCGGCCGGCCCCGCAACGGCCTGCCCTCCGCCTCCCCTTCACCGGGCGTGCGCCAGTTCACGAACTTCACCGCCATCTTGAAACTGGCGTTGCACTCCCGCATCCACTCCTCCTCGGGAATCCCCAAGAAGTCGAAGAACGTCTTGTGCAGATTCGGGACCGTGGCCTCCCCGACGCCGATCCGGGGAATCGACGGCGCTTCCAGCACCGTGATGGTCGCGTGCCGACCGAGCGCTTTCCCCAGATAGCTGGCGGTCATCCAGCCGGCGGTGCCACCACCGAGAACGACGACGTTGGAGATCCTGTGGTCTTCCATCCGGACCACTACCCTTCGATTCCACGACAATACTGTGGACGCCACTGTTCCCCGGACACCTGATACTCGGTCTATATTCAGCCTATTCCGCCGAACCTCTCCGGAGGGCGCCGTCGCGGTTTCCCGGAGGCGCCGGCAATGGGCGGCGGTAACCCGGTCCCGGCAAGGGTCGATGATGAAGGCATGCGTGCAACAGACGACTCCGGTGCCGTGCTCAACGCGGAGTTCGAGGTCGAGGCGGACGGTGACCACCTCGCGCTGGTCGTGAAGAGCGCGGGCGGCAGGGTCACCGGGAGCCCGCACGGCCGCAACCACCAGTACAACCCGGCTCTGGAGCTGCTGCTGCACCGGCTGCGCGAACGCGGCGCCGTGCTGGAGAGCAGCGTGGTGAGGGACCTGCCTGAGGCATCGCGCAAGGAGTCGGGCCGCGCGCAGGGGAAGATCGGCAGGAACCCGGACGGGAACGCCACGAAGCAGATACGGCTGAGGCCGCGGGTGCTCGGCTACGCCGCCAGTGGGTCGAGGTGCGCGACGTCACGGCCGGCCTGGAGAAGCTGTATGAACGAGAAGCCATACTGGCGTCCATCCCTGGCACCGTCGTGTCCCTCCGACCGGCCGTGATCACCCTGCACGACAGGCAGTTCCCGGTCCGCGTCCGCAAGTTCGCCGTGCTCGACGGCAGCGCGGTGGCCACCACCCAAGGAGCAGACGGTCGTCCCTGCGGAGCACACCGCGCCGGCTCACAGCCCTACTTCACCTGGCACCGCACCACCGTCTTCCGCGGGTAGCGATCACACCGCACGCGAGCGGACCGGAAGATCCCGTTCCACCCCGAGACCCCTACTGTGCACCACCATGAGACTGGTGCCGGTGCAGTGGGCCTCCCTCGTCGTGATCCTCCTCGACGCCGTCGTCGTCCTGTCCGGACTGGTCACCGGCAGCCCGCTGCTGCCGCGGTCGGCGAACGTCGTGCTGATGGTGATCACGTTTGCCCTCATGCTGGCGGCGGTGCCGCTGACCGGCGGCGGGTTCAACCTCCAGAACCCGACGCTGCCGGCGTGGGCGGTCGGGGTGGCGGTGGTCGCGGTGGCCGGCGGGGGTTTCCTCTTCGCGTTCCCGTTGTTGACGGACCGCACCGCGGGGAGTTTCGAGTACCGGGACGGGAAGTACGTGGAGTCGAAGGACGGTGCCGTCGTCCGGCAGCTGGACGAGGACGAGTACGACGCGGCCATGGCGGCCAACCAGCGCGGGTGGGCCGGGCTCGCCGCCGCGCTGGCCGGGGGCACGCTCGCGTACGCCGGGGTCCGCCACCGCAGGTGAACGGACACCGGAACCGGTGTGAAGACCGAGAACCAGCGAACAGACCCAGCGGCTCAGCGGGTCCGCGACTCCGTCAGCCGCTGGTCCACCGACGTCGCCGCACTCGTCATCCGCCCCAGGAACGCCGCCACGGTCCGGAGTTCGGCCGGTGACGTCTCCCGCAGCACACCGGCGATCTCCGTTCCGGCGAGGCCGAGGAAGCGCCGGGCGTGGTCGCGGGAGGCCGGGGTCGGGCGCAGGGTCACGCGGCGGCGGTCGGTGCTCTCGCGGGTGCGGATGAGGTGGCCGGCGGCTTCCAGGCGGTTGAGCAGGATCGTGGTGGCGCCGGTCGTCATGCCGAGCTGGTGCGACAGCTGCGCCGGTGAGAGCGGGCTGCCGGCCTCGGCCGCCCAGATGACCTGGCCCAGCGCGTTCGCGTCGGAGGCCGGGAGCCGCATCCACGCGGCCAGGTGCTGGTTGAGGGTCGTGAACGCCACCACCCAGTCGCGCAGGCGGTGCATCACGTCGACCTGGTCCGGGGACCAGTCTTCGACCAGCGGGTCCGCGGCTGTCATGCACACCCCTTCACAGCGAAGTAGCTTTGCTGCAAAGCTACCAAACGAGGGGTTGGACATGACGGCACGGCACGCGGTGGTTTCCGGTGCGAGCATCGCCGGGCTCTCGGCGGCGTTCTGGTTGCGGCGCACCGGCTGGGAGGTGACCGTGCTGGAGCGCGCGGAGGAGTTCCGGGACGGCGGGCAGAACGTCGACGTGCGCGGCACGGCCCGGGAGGTGCTGACCAGGATGGGGTTGTTCGAGGCGGTCAAGGAGCAGAACACCACCGAGACCGCCACGGTGTTCGTCGACTCGTCGGGCAGGGTGCGCGCCGAGATGCCGGCGGGGACGGACGGAGCCACCGCCGAGCTGGAGGTGCTGCGCGGCGACTTCGCGAGCACGATCCTGCGGAACCTGCCCGCCGGGGTGGAGATCCACTACGGCGACACCGTCTCCGCGGTGGACGAGGAGGCGGGCGAGCACGTCACGGTGACCACCGCCGCCGGGCGGACGTTGAAGGCCGACCTGCTCGTCATCGCCGAGGGAGTGCGGTCCACTACGCGCGACATGCTCTTCGGCGACGACGTCGAGCGGCGCGATCTCGGCGTCTCCATGGTGTTCGGCACGATCCCCCGCACGGCGGGCGACGACACGCGGTGGCGCTGGTACACCACGATCGGCGGACGGCAGGTCCACCTGCGGCCCGACAACCACGGCACGACGCGCGCGATGCTCGCCTGCACCGGGAACATCGCCGTGCGCGACCGCGGTGAGGCGTTGCGGCGGTTCCGCGAGCGCTTCGCCGACGCCGGATGGGAGGCGCGCCGGGTGCTCGACGAGCTCGACCGGTCGCGGGACGTCTACGTCGACCAGCTCACCCAGATCAGGATGACCACCTGGCACCGCGGGCGGGTGTGCCTCGCCGGGGACGCCGCGTGGTGCGTCACGCCGATGGGCGGAGGCGGCGCGTCGCTGGCGCTCATCAGCGGTTACGTGCTGGCGGCCGCCTTGTCCGCGAACGGCGTCGAGGACGGGCTCGCCGCCTACGGCAAGTGGATGCGGCCTCTCGTGGACGACGTGCAGAACTTCCCGCGCTGGGTCCTGCCGTTTGCCTTCCCGCAGACGGCACGCGGCCTGCGGTTGCGCCACCTGGCGGACAGGGTGGTCACGTCCCGGCTGCTCGCGCCGTTGACCGCCAAGGTGACCCAGGTCGCCGACAGCGAGCAGGCCCTGCCGCCCATCACGGTGCCGCAGGCCTGATCCGCGCCCGGCGGTCCTTTCCCGACAGGGTTTCCCGTTCCTGCAACGATTTTCCGCGCTGTCACTGGGTCTTCGGACTAGGCTCGGTGGTGGACGGCACGGAACTTCCCGACAGCGCAACGCGAACCCGAGGGAGCCACCGACGTGGTCGAGACGCACGACATCGCCCGCCCGCCCGCCGAGCTCAGCGCGGCGCTCGCGGCCATCGGCAGCGCCACGGCCAGTGGTGAGCTCAGCCGCATGGGCATCCGCAGCGCCGCCATCCGCGGCCCGGTGTCGGTGACGCCCGGTCTGCGGGTGGCGGGACCGGCGTTGACGTTGCAGTTCATGCCGAAGCGGGAGGACCTCTACCCCGTCGACGAGTACGAGGACCCGGAGAAGCAGCTGCACCGGCACGTCATGTACCACGCCCAGGCCGGCGACATGATCGTCGTCGACGCGCGCGGGGACATGGGCAGCGGGGTGTTCGGCGAGATGATGCTGACCTACTTCAAGGGCCGCGGCGGTGCCGGTGTGGTGGTCGACGGGTGCCTGCGCGACACCGGTGAGGCGAAGACGCTCGGGCTCGGGCTGTGGATCCGCGGTGCCACGCCGAACTACCACGCGCAGACCGACATCGTCCCGACCGCCGTCAACGTGCCGGTGGCCTGCGGTGGCACGCTGGTGGAGCCGGGCGACATCGTCGTGGCCGACGACGACGGGGCGGTGGTGGTGCCGATCAAGCTCGCGCCCGCCGTGCTGGCCGCCGCGCAGGAGCACGCGGAATGGGAGGAGTTCTCCCGGAAAAGGCTTTCCGAGGGTGGCGACCTGCGCCTGTACTACCCCCTGTCGGACGAGGCCCGTCCCG
The DNA here is from genome assembly GCF_055608075.1 of Lentzea sp. NPDC036949. Lineage (NCBI taxonomy): Bacteria > Bacillati > Actinomycetota > Actinomycetes > Pseudonocardiales > Pseudonocardiaceae > Lentzea > Lentzea sp. NPDC036949. The sequence goes on along the minus strand of NZ_JBVJRA010000002.1, from coordinate 296,468 downwards.
AGTACGAGCGGTGGCGCGCGCAGCAGGGGCGCTGACTCAGCTCCACAGCCGGTCGTGGCTCGACTCGCGGTCCCAGTGCGTCGTCTCGGCGAAGAACACCGGGTCCCGCGGGTCGAGGTGCCGTTGCAGCAGTTCCTCGTCGAGGTCGCCGAAACCGAGCCCCGGTGCGTCGGGCACGGTGATGTGACCGTTCTGGATCAACGGGCGGGGCAGGCCGGTGACGAGGTCGCTCCAGAAGTCCACCTCGGCCGCGTGGTGCTCCAGTGCGAGGAAGTTCTCCGTGGCGGCGGCCAGGTGGACGCACGCCATCGTCGCGATCGGGGACGCCGCCAGGTGCAGCGCCATCGGGATGCCGCGGTCCTGGGCGTAGTCGCCGAGCCGCTTGGTCTCCGCGATGCCGCCCGCGGTCGCCGGGTCGGGGTGCACGACGCGGATGGCGCCCGCGTCGAGCAGCGGCTTGAACCCGTCGAGCAGGTAGATGTCCTCCCCCGTGCAGGTCGGGACGGCGACGGACGTGGTGAGCTGGCGCCACTGGTCGGTCAGCTGCCACGGGATCAGGTCCTCGATCCACGCCAGCGTGAACGGCTCCAGCGCGCGGCCGATGCGGATGCACGAGTCGAGGGCGATGTGGCCGAAGTGGTCCGCGGCGAGCGCCACGTCGTAGCCGACGACCGAGCGCACGACGTCCACATAGGACGCCAGGTGCTCGACGCCCTTCGCCGTGACCTGGATGCCGGTGAACGGGTGCATGGTCGTCTGGTCCGCACGGGCTCCCGCCGGAGCGATCAACGCGCCGGGCACGTCCCACAGCAGGTCGATGCCGACGTCCATCTTGAGCATGGTGAACCCGCGCTGCTTGCGCTCCAGCAGCCGCGCGCCCATCGCGTGCGGGTCCGGCAGCGTGGGGGTGTCGGCGTAGCAGCGGACCGCGTCCCGGAACCGGCCGCCGATCAGCGCGTACGCGGGCACGCCGTAAGCCTTGCCCGCGAGGTCCACGAGCGCCATCTCGACGCCGGAGACCCCGCCGCCCTGGCGGCCGTGGTGTCCGAACTGCTTGATCTTGCGGAAGACCTTGTCCAGGTTGCAGGGGTTCTCCCCCACGAGCCGGCTCTTGAGCACCAGCGCGTAGGTGGCGCTGGCCTGGTCGCGCACCTCCCCGTACCCGACCAGGCCCTGGTTGGTGTCGATCCGGATGATCGACGAGCGGAACGGCACGCCGGCGAGGGTGGCCACCCGCAGGTCGGTGATGCGCAGGTCGCTCGGCCGGGACGCCGTGGCGACGTGCTCCTCCGTGATCGCGGACGGCTCGCTCATCCCTTCACGGCTCCCGCGGTCAGGCCCTCGGTCAGGAACCGCTGCCCGAAGCCGTACATGACCACGACCGGGATGCTGATCAGCAACGACGCCGCCGCCAGCTGGCCCTGCGGCACGACGTCGCCGAAGATCATCGACTGCATGCCGACGGGCAGCGTCTTGTAGTCGTCCTTGGTGATGAACACGAACGCGAACAGGAACTCGTTCCACGCGTTGGTGAGCGTGAACAGCGCGACCGCGAGCAGTCCCGGTTTGGCCAGTGGCAGCACGATCCGCAGGAACGCGCCGAACCGCGTGCAGCCGTCGACCAAAGCGGCCTCCTCCAGATCCGCCGGGATCGACTTGAAGTAGCCGACGAGCAGCCACGTCGCGAACGGCAGGGTGAACGTCGGGTAGGCGAGCACGAGCGACCACAGCGAGTCGTTGAGGCCGATGCCGCTCATCATCTGGTACAGCGGGATGAACAGCAGCGCCCCCGGCATCACGTAGGTGAGCAGGATCGTCACCGTGAAGCTCTCCGAACCGCGGAACTTGAGCCGTGCCAACGCATATCCCGCCAGCGCCGCGCAGACCAGCGCGATCGCGGTGGACGCCAGCGACACCAGGACCGTGTTGAGGTACCAGGTGCCGAACGCCCTGCCGGAGAACAGGTTCGTGAACTGCTCGGTCGTCCACGGCGTCGGCCAGAGGTCGTCGGTGCGCGCGACGATCTGGTCGTCGGACTTGAACGCCGTGACCGTCATCCAGTAGAGCGGGGCGAGCACGAAGCCCAGCAGCCCCAGCAGTGCGATCCCGCTGCTCGTCCCGCTGACCAGGCGGGCGGCCAGCCGGTTGCCGCGTGCGGCGAGCACGGACACGACCCGTCCGACGGCGGCCGCGAGGACCACGAACACGCCCAGCACCAGTGCTGCCTTCCACACGATGTGCGGCGACGCCCAGATCAGCACGAGCGTCGAGGCCACGACGATCACCCACGGCAGCGCGGTGCGTTGAGCGGGGGTGAGCCTCCGGCGCCCCAGGTCCGCGGCGCCGGGCTGGTCGCTGCGGCGCATCATCCGCACCAGGATGACGACGAGGACGGCGATGACCGGCAGCATCACCAGCGTGACCGCGGCACCCGCCCCGAGCTGCAGCTGCTGGATGGCCTTGGAGTAGGCCACCATCACGTACGGGGCGGTGGCGTCGCCCGGTCCGCCCTGGGTCATCAGCCAGATCAGGTCGAAGTTGTTGAACGTCCAGATCGACGACAGCAGCACCGTCACGATCATGATGTTGCGCAGGCCCGGCAGCGTGATGTGCACGAAGCGCTGCCACGGCGTCGCACCGTCCACCACGGCCGCCTCGTACAGGCCGCTGTCGATGGCCTTGAGCCCGGCCAGGAACGTCACCGTGAAGAACGGGATGCCCTTCCACACGTTGACCAGGATGACCGCCGGCATCGCGAGCGCGGGGTCGGACAGCCACTCCGCGGGCCAGCGGTCGACGAGCCCGACCGCCGCGAGCGCGGGCCCGATGCCGGAGTCGGTGAGCAGGACGTTGACGCTGCCGAAGATCGGGTCGAGCAACGACCGCCAGGTGAACGCCGTGACGACGGTCGGCACCACCCACGGCAGCAGGATGATGCCGGCGATGACCGCCCGGCCGCGGCGCATGTGGTGCAGCATCAACGCCGCGATGAGGCCGAGGACCACCTTGAAGATCTCGGCGTACGCGGTGAAGACGAACGAGTTCAGCACGCCCTTGTGGAACACGGTGTCGCCGGCGAGCGCGGTGTAGTTGTCCAGGCCGACGAAGACCGTGTCCTCGCCGTGGCGTTCGGTGGTGCTGGTGACGACCGAGTCGATGATCGGGAACAGGATCAGCCCGGCCACGAGCACCAGCGTCGGCCCGATGAACACCGCGGCGAGGCGCCAGTCGCGCCCGAGCGCGCGTTGCGTCGAGCTCAGCGAGGGAGACCGGTTCGGCGCCGGGCGGACCGGCGCCGGCCGGGTGCGCAGGTCGGTCACTGCCGGTAGCCCTGCTGCTCGAAGACCTGGACGATCCGGGCGTGGGTCGAGGCCACGGCGTCGGCGGGCTTGGTGCCCTGGATGACCGACTGCATCATGTCGGTCAGCAGGTACGCCGCGGTCGCCGCCTGCTCGCCGGGGCTCGGGGCCTGGGGGAACGCGAACCCGGTCTTCGTGGTCACCGGCAGCGGTGTGCGGGTCTGCTCCCGCAGAGCGGGGAACGCCGGGTCACCGGTGGTGTAGTAGGGGTCGGAGTCCCACACCTTGTCCCACGAGGGGTTCACCAGGCACGGTGCTCCCTTCGCGACACCGAGCAGCGCGCTGCCGCTGACCATGAACTTCGCCACCAGCTTGGCGAGGTCGGGGTTCTTCGCGCCCTTGAACACGACGAACGAGTTGGACTCGCCGAACGCGAGCGGTTTGTCGAGCGCGGGTCCGGTGGCGCCGTTGAACGGGTGGGTGTTGGCGTAGACCGGGTTGTTCTTGGTCTTGGAGTCGGCGTAGACGCTGAACTGGTTGAGCGTGAGCCCCAGGATCTGGGCCAGCCAGTTCTCGTTGTTGCTCGAGTCGGTCCAGCTGCCGACGCCCGGCGGCAGCATCGGCGTGTACTTCGGGTTCGTGTAGATGTCGCCGATGAACGTGACGGCAGCGACGGTCTCCGGCGAGTTGAACACCACCTTCGTGCCGGTGTTGTCCGCGATGGCCCCGCCGTAGGTGTTGATGACGTTCGCGATGAACCCGTTGGCGTCGCCCGAGCGGTTCACCGTGAGACCCCAGCCGAACCGCTTCTTCGCCGGGTCGGACACCTCCAGGGCGTTGTCCCGCAGCTCTTCCCAGGTGTAGTGGGGTTTGAGCGGGAGGCCCTTCTCCTGGTACCAGTCCTTGCGCAGGTACATCGCGGACGCGATGAAGTGGTACGGGATCGCGAACCAGCGGCCGTCGAAGACGCAGTAGTTCGTCGCCTCCGTCGCGGGGTCACCGTAGAGCTCGCGCATCTGCTCGACCACGTCGGTGACGTCGGTGAGGGCGCCGAGGTTGTGCAGCTGGCCGACGAACCGCCGGTCGCTCACGAACGCGAAGTCGCGGCTGGTGCCCGCCCTGACCTCGGCGTCCATCTTCGCGACCATGTCACCGGCGTCGCCGGAGACCAGGTCGTTGCGGACCGTGGTGCCGGTCGCCTGCGCGAAGACCTGCAGCGACTTGTCGAGCGCCTTGTTGGCGGACTCGGAGTAGAGCTTCTGCGACAGCATCCCGACCGACCCGCCGCGCAGCGAGGCGGCCTGGTCGAGCAGGGCCTGGGGCACCTGGACGTCGACCTGGGGCGCCGCGGGGCCTCCTCCCCCGCCGCAGCCGGCGAGACCGAGCACGCCCAGCGCGCTCATCCCGAGGAAGGTGCGCCTGGATAAGTCCGTTTTCTCTTCCATGAGACCACTCCTCTCGCGTCCGGTCGAGCGGACGCGTACCGACGGGGCGACGTTGCAACCGGCGGGACAGCACGGCGAGGGCCGCGCTGCCGGGTTCATGCGGCGAAGAACGGCGGAACGGGGTGGCAACCGGCGGCACCCCGGGCGGACGGGGTGCGACGGCGTGGGACTTCCTGCGGTACGGCGGTGGTGCGGTACGGCGGCGGAACAATCGCGGGGTGGTGCGGTCTTGCGGCGGAACGGTCCGTGCGGTGGCCTAGCGGCGCCGGGTGGCGCGCCTGGTCTGCTCCTCCTTCTCCGCGAGGAGCGTGGAGTTGTTGCTGAGGTGCCTGCGCATCGCGTCGCGGGCACGGGCCGGGTCGCGCGCCAGGATCGCCTCGTAGATCTCGGTGTGGTCGGCGGTGGCCTTGCGCAACGCGGCCGGTGCCTCGTTGGTGATGCGCCGGCTGGCCGTGCCGAGCCAGCGGGCGGAGTACATGATCCGGTCGAGGATGCGGTTGTCCGCAGCCCGGCAGATCTCCATGTGGAACTCGTGGTCCACCGCGAGGTAGGCGTTGGGGTCGGCCTCCAGCGAGGCCATGCGGCCGACCTCGTCCCTGAGCCGGTCGAGCGTCTCGTCGGTGACGCTCGCCGCGGCCATGGCGGCGAGCTCGGGTTCGAGCAGCACGCGCATCTGGTGCAGTTCCTGCAGCAGCTCGCCGACGATCTCCTGCGGCAGCCACTCGATCAGCAACGGGCTCAGGTAGTCCCACTCGGCGGGAGGGCGCACGACCACGCGGCGGCCCTGGGCGACCTCGACGATGTCGAGCGAGGCGAGGATCTTCAGCGTCTCCCGCGCCACGACCCTGGACACCCCGAACTCGCGGGAGATGTCGAGTTCGGACGGAGCCCGGCCGTCCTCCACGTCACCGCTGACGATGCGCCGGGTCAGGTGTGCGGCCACCTGCACCGGAAGGGTCCGGACCTTGACAGCGTCCGCGGACTCCTGTCCCCTTTGCATGTCATCAGCTTATAGGACAAGTTGCACACCGCGACAGTCTCCGTTCCTGTGCACCACCCGGCGACGGGAGAGCAATGCGGATCGTGAACGTCACGACAGCAGTGGTGGCCTACCACGGTGAGGCCACGCTGGTGCGGATCGACACCGACGAGGGCCTCAGCGGTTTCGGCGAGGCCAACCCCGACGCCGGCGCGGGAGCCGTCGTCGGAATGATCAACTCACTCACCCCGCTCCTGATCGGCGAGGACCCCCGCAACGTCGAGCGGTGCTGGGAGAAGCTGCGCCGCAACAAGGTCTTCGCGGGCCCGCAGGGCGGGGTGTTCGTCATCGCCCTGTCCGGGATCGAGCTCGCGCTGTGGGACCTGGCGGGCAAGGCGGCGGGCCAGCCGGTGTACCGGATGCTCGGCGGGAAGTTCCGCGACCGCATCCGCCTCTACGCCGACTGCGGTGACGGCGACGACCCGGCGGGCTCGGTCTCCGGCTGCGTCGACCGCGCGCAGCGGATGGTCGCCGAGGGCTTCACCGCGCTGAAGTTCGACATCGACGACCTGCACCACCCGGACAAGTTCGACGCGTTCAACCACACGGTCAACACCGGCGAGTTGCGCTCGATGGTCGACCGCGTGGCGGCCGTGCGGGAGGCGATCGGACCGGACGTCGACCTGGCCATCGACCTGCACGCCCGCTACGACGTGCCGAGCGCGTGCCGGATCTCGTGGGAGCTCGAGCCGTTCAACCTGATGTGGCTGGAGGAACCGCTGCCCGCCGAGAACGTCGACGCGCTGGTGCGGGTGCGCGCGCAGACCCGCACACCGATCTGCGCGGGCGAGAACCTGTACCTGCGCTGGGGTTTCCGCGAGCTGCTCGAACGCGGCGCGGTGGACGTGATCGAGCCGGACGTGCCCAAGTGCGGTGGTCTCGCCGAGGCCAAGAAGATCGCGAACCTCGCGGAGCTGCACTACATCCCTTTCGCACCCCACCTGGTGTCGACGCCGTTGGGCACGATGGCCACCTCGCACCAGTGCGCGGCGATCCCCAACTTCTTCGTCCAGGAGTGGCACGCCCTCGACGAACGCGCGGTGTGGGACAGCTACGTCCAGGCACCGGACGGGAGCGGCTCGATCGTGAAGGACGGCTACATCACCGTTCCGGACACGCCCGGCATCGGTGTGGAGCTGGACATGGACGGCGTGCGAGCCCACGCCGTCGAGGGCTACGGGGTGTTCGAGTAGCGCGCCGGGGGTCCGTGTCCTTTGTGGACGCGGACCCTCCACCCCCACCGGGCCGATCCCCTGTTCGGCGGTGCCGCGTGCGGTACCGCGGGCATAGACAGGAGTCGTCCGCGGCCACGGGGAGGGGCGGTGCGATGACGGTGGAGCCGCGCGTGCGGGCCGGTGCGTCGTGACGGGCCGGGCGGTGCTCGCCCTGCTCGTCGGCGTGGCCGTGCTGGCCGCGGGGATGGCGGCGACCTACCTGGCGGTCGCGGCGTTCATGCGGGTGTGGCGGCGGGCGCAGGCGAAGGGCTACACCGGCCCGCTCACGCCCGCCGTGCTCGCGACGTCCACCTTCGCCGGCCTGGTGGGCTGGCCGCTCCTCGTCGCCCTGGTGGTCCGGTCCGGCGACGGACCGGTCCTCACCGCCGTCGCCGTGCTCGGCGTCGCGGTGACGCTGGCCGGTCTCGCACTGGCCGTGCGCCTGGTGCCCGCACGCCCTGTCCGGTCCGGCCGGCGGCGACGGCCGCGCACACCGTTCCGCGTGCTGGGCAATGCGGCGGTGGCGGTCCCGCCGCTGCTGTACGTGCTGCTGGCGTTCAACGGGAAACCCGTGACCCTCGCGGTGCAGTCCATGCTGCCGACGGCGATGGCCTACGTCCTGTGCCACGCGGCGGCCCGGCGCGCGGACCGCCTCGACGCCCCACCCGCGGCCAATCCGCGTCCGGCCGTGGTGTGGATCCGCGGCTTCGGCAACGAACGCAGGCTGTTCGCCTTCCGGCGCCGCGAACCGGACGAGACGCGCGCCCGGCCGGAACTGCGGAAGGTGTTCCGCCGCCCGGAACCGATGGCGTTCGACGACTACTTCGCGCCGGCGATCGCACGGACCCTCGGCCGCGGCCACGGCCTCGGCAACCCGCGCGACTACCTCCCGCCCGAGGGCATCGACCGCCACTACGCGACCGACGACTCGTGGCGCGAGCAGTTCGCCGAGCTGGCGGCCGGCTCCCGCTGCGTGATCATGGCCCCTGGCGACTGGCCGGAGCTGCGGTACGAGCTCCGGGTGATCAGGGAGCTCGGGGCGCACCGCAGGTTGTTCGTGTTCACGCCACCGGCGGCGCGGGCGGGGCAGACCCGGCGGGTGAACCTGCTCAAGGGGTTCCCGCACGAGACGTGGGCCGACTTCGCCTCGGCTCTCGGTGACGACTCCGGCTACCGGGTCGGACCGGATCCGGGGGCCGGGGCGGTGGTGGCGTTCGGCGACGACGGGGGTGCCGTCGTCGTGGCGCGCGGAGCCGAGGGGCCGGAGGACTACGTGGCGGCCGTGGTGCGGCACCTGGCCGAGGCCGAGGAGGGGGCACCACCGGAGTAGCCGGTACGGGGGTTCCCGCACCGCGGGCTGCGGCGCTCACCGCAGCCCGCGGGAGGGGTCATCGCACGGTGATGTTGGAGTTGCCGCTGCTGCGGTACCCCTCGGTCGCCATGATCATGTAGTAGTTGAAGCTGCCCAGCCGCATGTTCGCGCGGCTCCACGCGTCGAAGTGGTTCCCGGTGGTGATGGAACCGCCGGTGCGCCTTTGCTGACGGACGCTCCAGAACTGCGGGAAGGTCTTGTTGTTGCCTTCCACGGAAGGCGCGTTGTACCTCATCGTCTGGTAGATGTCGTACGTTCCGCCATCGGTGGTCACCGTGCCCTTGTAGGTGCCGGTGGGCCGGTAGTCGCCCCAGTTGTCGACGATGTAGTACTCGACGAGCGGATTCGACGTCCAGCCGTACAGGGTGAGATAGGCGTTGCCGGACGGGTTGAAGCTGCCGGAGTAGTTCACCGTGCGCCGGGAACCGTTGCTCCAGCCCTTGCCGCCGACGAAGTTGCCGACGTTGCTCCACGACGTGCTGTAGTTGCCGCCGGACCCGAGCTCCATGCAGACCCGGCCGCCGCCGTCGGTCCAGAACGAGTAGTAGTACCCGCCGTTGTTGCCCGTCTGGCTCGAACACGTGGCGGTGATGCCGACATCGGCGCCGGCGACGCCGGGTGTCAGCGACATGACCAGCGCGATGCAGGCACCGCGGACGAGCGTGGCCATGCGGCCGCGAACGCGGCCGGACGAGCGGGAAGTGGCCTCAGCCATGTGCAGTACTCCTCGTCGTCGAGGGTGGCACGGCAGCCGGGCAACGCGATGCGAGCCGCGAGGGCAGTGGTGATCGTGCTGGGGGCCGCCGTCGGTGCTGGCCTTGTCGGAAATGGCCAACTGCGTGGTTGCGACCGGCCGGCCCGGATTCGGCGGAGACCCAGGTCGACGGTGGCCGAACCTTTTCGGACACTAGCAGTGCCGACACGACTCCGTAAGGTTGCCGCGAAGTTTCGACAATGTTTCGAAACTTCGGCGGAAGTGCCAGAGGATCGCACTCCGGCATTTGTGAGCGGCTAAATTTTAGCGCCCGAAAAGCCCGACGACGACATCTGGACCCGCGGGCGCTCGCGGACTGAGGACTAAATGGATGGTCACCGCACGCTCCTGTCTGCAGGATGAGGTCGTGCAGACACACACCGGCCGGGGTTCCGCCGCGTTCGCGGTCCGCGAGGCGCACGACGACGACTGGCCGGGGATCTGGCCGATCATCCGGTCCGTCGTCACCGACCAGCGGACCATCCCGTACGACCCCGCCATGACCGAGGACGACGCCCGGCGGATGTGGGTGCTGCCCGCACCCGCGCGCGTGGTCGTGGCCGCCGGCGAGGGTCAGGTGCTCGGGACGGCGAACATGTACGCCAACCGCCAGGGCCCGGGAAGCCACGTCGCCTCGGGCACGCTGATGGTCGCCGAGCACGCGCGGGGTGCCGGGGTCGGGCGGGCGCTCACCACCGACCTGGTCGACTGGGCCCGGCGCACCGGTTTCGCCGCCGTCCAGTTCAACGCGGTCGTCGACACGAACACCGCCGCCGTCCGCCTCTACGAAAGCCTCGGGTTCGTCACGCTCGGCGTCGCTCCCGGGGCCTTCCGCCACCCCACCGAGGGCTTCGTGGGTCTTCGCATCATGTGGCTCGACCTGCAGCACACCCCGTAGGACACCGCAGGCCGGTGCCGCCACCAGTCGGTGACGGCACCGGCCTCGCACTCGGACCGGCCGAGCTACACCCGCTCGGCCTCCGCCGTCGTGGCGGGCTGGGCGCCGGGCTGACGGCGGTCCTCCAGCTTGATGTCGCACTTGCCGACCAGCGCGACACCGGCGCCGATCGTCGTGGCCACCGGAGCGGCCAGCGCCGCTACCACCCCGAGAGCCACCGGCACCTCCAGCACCACGTCGTCCTTGCTGTCGCGCACGACCACGCGGCGGTTGATGCCCTCGCTGACCAGCCCGCGAACGGCGTCGACCACCGAGTCGACGGCGGAACGGGCGGACTCGGGCTTGGACTCGCTCATGACTCTCCTAGAACCGTGGGTCTTCCCTGACGACTCCAGAGTGCCCGTGCGCGAGCGCGGTGCCATCAGGGTTTACCCCTGATCCGCACCTGATTCGACCCTCAGGGCCGATCCGGCCCCCAGGGGGCAACGACGTCCACTGTGGACATATTTTTCACCGATGTGAACTGTCAAGTTATTGTCCTGTAACGGATCGTTGGACGCGCCTAGCATGTTCTCGCGTGACGACAGCCGACGAGATCGAGACCATGAAGGCGGCGGCGCGGCGACACGTTCTCGCGGTGCAGAGCTCCCCGCTGGTCAACGGCAAGGCGGGCCCGTTCCTCGAAGACCTCGCCGACCGGTGTCTCGACGACGACTTCCACGACGCGCTCAAGCACACCGCGGCACAGCACCGGCTCGACGGCGCGGCCGACATCGCCGCGCTGCACCGGCTCCTGACCGACAACGGGGTCGTGGCCGAGCGGAACGGCGTGGTCCGGTTCGTCCCCGACCGGATGGGCGACTTCCTCGCCGCGTGCCGCGCGGTCCACGAGGACGGGGGCAGGCTCCGCTTCTGGTTGCGCCAGAAGGCGTTCCTGCGTCCCGGTGGCGCGTGGCGGAAGAACAGCGGGGTCGCGCAGTACCAGGTGGCGCTGTGGTGGGACACGGCCGAGGCGATGCTGCGCAAGCGGCTCGACGCCCTGCTGAGCCCCAAGCACGCCGACACCCACGTGCACTTCGTCGCCGAACTGCTCCACCGGCGCCTGGTACCCGCAGACGACCTGCGCGAGAAGACCGTCGGGGTGCTGCACGAGCAGCTCGCCGACCTCCGCAGGGAGGCCGGCGCGTGGCGGGCGTCGGTCGCCACGCTGCGCGAGCTCGAACCGGAGCAGACCGCCGACGCGCTGGAGCGGCTGGCCCGGCTGCAGAACCGGGACACGCCCTCCCTGCGCCGGTTCAACGCCGTCGAGGTGCTGACCGAGATGGACCCGGTGCGCGGTGAGCAGTGCCTGCGCCTGCTGGCGGGCACGCTCACCGGCGGTCGGACCGAACGGCTGGACGTGGCCGGGCTGATCTGGCGCCAGGAGGCCGCACTCGGCCTGCACGCCTACCGCTGCCTCGCGGCCGACCCGGACATGGGCGACCGGCGGCTGGACGCGGCGAGGCTCAGCGGTGATACCGCGCTGTGGGCCGGTCTGATCGGCCGCGATGGCACCCTGAGCGATGCGGCACGGCTGGCGCACCTCGGGCAGCTGGCCGAGGCCGACGAGGCCGAGGCCGTCAGGACCGCCGAACGGTTCGCGGACAGCGCGAGCACCGAGACCACACCGGTCGCGGTCGCCAGGGCGGTCCGCCCGTGGGACGCGCGGGTGGCGCTGCGCATCGCGGAGGGGGTCGCGTGGCCGCCCCGGCGCAAGATCGCCGGTCCCGTGCGGCTCGAGGCGGTGCACCTGATCGGCGACCTCGTGCCGTCCCGCCGCTTCTCCGACCTCGCCCGGCTCTCCCGCGAGGCAGAGGACGAGGAGACCCAGCTCGCCGCCGCGCTCTCCATCGTCAACCATGGCGGCCCCGTCACCGCGCTGCACGCCTTCGCCGCGAACCCGAAGAAGAGCCGCGAGCGCCGGCTGGCCGGCGCCCGCAGGATCTGCGAGGCCGAACCGAAGCCCGGTGGCCTGCTGCTCATCGACATCGCCAAGACTCACAGGGCGGTGGACCGCGCCGGTGTCGAGCTGCTCCTGGAGGCGCTCAAGTTCGCGGCCGGCCCCGCCGCCGAGGCGCTGGAGAAGGTCGCACGGGACACCGGCAGGCCTGCGGAGCTGCGCATCCTCGCCGTCGAGTCCGGCGCGTTCGACAAGGCGAAGGCCATCACGCTCTACGAGCTCATCGCGACCGCCACCACCTCGGACAGGGACCTGATGCTCAAGGCCGCCCGCAAGGTCGTGGGCATGAAGAAGGACGCCGGCGAACAGCTGATGGCGCGGCTCGCCGAGCTGTTCCCCTCGGACATCTCCTTCCAGGTCAGCCTGCTGCGGGAGGCGGGCGGCCGGGGCAAGGGGAAGCTGCGGCAGATCGGCTTGTTCGCGCAGTCGGCGGACCACCGGCTGGACGCCGCGAAGGCGCTCGTGGGCATCGACCGGAAGTTCGCCGCCGAGGTGATCGACAAGATCGTGAAGAAGCGCCGTGCGGGCGAGGTCCGCATCGAGGCCGCCTGCCTGCTGCCCGGTGAGCAGCGGCTCAAGTGGTTGCTGCACGTCGTCGGCGACCTCGACACCGACGCGGTCCGCTTCGAGGCGGGGCGCAGGGCCGTGGAGGTGGACGAGGAGCGCGGGAAGGAGGCGCTGCGGAAGCTGGCGGAGGACCACCGGGTCTCCCGGCGCACGCGTGAGGAGATCAAGGCGTTCCTCGGCCGGTGAGGTGGTGGTTCCCAGCCGGAGCTGCCGGTCAGGCGACCTTCACCAGGCACCTCGGTGACCGGTGAGACCGGCTGACGGACGAACCCGCGTCTGTCCGCCGCGCTGATCCGACGCCGGGCCGAGTCGCTGCCGTGATCACGGGGACGCAGGCTGTCCGGCATGAGAGCTGGGGGATTCCTGCGCTGGGTGGCGCATCCGGTGTCGCTCGGGGCCGCCGCGGTCCTGCTGCTGAACGACCACGTGCTCAAGCGGGCGTGGCCGGGTCTCGTCACCGGCAAGCTGAGCGACGTCGCCGGTCTGGTGGTGGCACCGGCCGTGCTGGGCCTGCTGGCCGGCCTGTTCCGCGCGGGCCGGGCGGGTGCGGCGGCCGCGGTGGTGCTGACCGGTGCCGGGTTCGCGTGGGTCAAGACGACCGCGGTGGGCGCGGAGGTCGCGTCGGCGGCGTGGTCGCTCGTCAACGGCCCGTCGGTGGTGCTGGCCGACCCGACGGACCTGGTGGCGCTCCCGGCGCTCGGCCTCGCCTGGTGGACGTGGCGGCGTGCGGCGGCCGCTCCCCCGCTGCCCGACGGCCTCGCGCACCGGCTGCGGGTGGTGCTCGCCGTCCCGTTCGCGGTGCTGGCGGTCGGCGCGACCTCGGCGCCCTACGTCTCGCTGCCGGCCGTCGACTCCGTGCGGGCCGCGGACGGCGGACGGGTCGTGGTCGAGATCGAGGAGCGGTTCTACGGCTCCCCCACCGGCCTCGGCGAGTGGACCCCGCTGCCGCAGCCCCCGCCCGAACACCGGCTCCAGACCGAGGCGTGCGTGCCCGGCACCGCCGCACACTGCTACCGCGTGCACGGCGGCGGCGAGCTGGACCTCGACGAGACCCCGCCCCGCGGCGGCCGCCTGCTCGGCGTCGACGAGACGACCGACGGCGGCCGGACCTGGCGCACCGCCTGGGAGGTGCCGGCCGCGCGGTGGTCGTTCATCGAACGCCGGCACCTGATCCCCAGCGGCGTCGACCGCAGCTCCAAGATCGCCAGCGTGGACTTGCTGGCCCGGCAGGTGCCGGGTGGGCACGAGGTGTTCGTGGCCAACGGCGCCGAGGGCATGGCCGTCCGCGGCACCGACGGCACGTGGCGCGCCGTGCCGGTCGTGGTCCCCGCGACCGGACTGGACGTCCGCCCCTCCCCGCTCACCGGGTTCGGCCAGGCCATCGGGGACCACGTGCGGCACGCCGGCCTGGTCACCGCACTGGCCCTGCTGCTCGGCATGGCGGTGGCCGTCGGCCGGTCCCGCACCCGCCCCAAGGCGCTGCTGCCGTTCGCCGCCCTGCTCGCGTCGTCCCTGCCGGTCGCCGGTTGGGTGAGCTTCTTCTTCACCACGGCGGACGAGACCACGCCCGCGCCGCTGCTCTACGCGCTCGGCGTGGCGGCGGTCGGCGTCACCCTGACCCTGGTCCAGGACTCCGTGCCCCGGCGTCGCGCCGTGGTGGTCGGTGTCGCCGCGGTGCTCGCGGGCGTCGCGTTCCTGGCCCCGCTGCTCGGCTGGACGGCCGGCTGGCCGGCCGACCACGACCTCGCCACGCAGCTGGGGCTGGTCACCGCAGTGGTGTGGTCGTTCGTGATGTGCGCGGCCGGGTGGTGGGCCGGTTCCGCTGCTCCGAACCGTCCCGAGTGGACTCCGTCGCGATAGGACAAGCGTTTGTGGACGCGGTCAGACCCCGGCCGGGCACACGTCGTTCTCCGCCGCGCCCCGGCGGCGCCGGTCGGCAGCGGTGTGCGCCAGCACGACGGCGGCCTTCTCGGACGCGAGGAAGCGCAACCCCATGAAGTTGTCGCCGGTGCTGAAACCCGGCAACGCCCAGATCTCCTCGTAGGGCATCAGCACCGGCCAGTACCGTCGGAGGCTGTAAACGTTGCTCCACAAGCACTTCGAGGGATCGGGCCGCCACAGCCGGCGCGCGAACGCCGGGTCGCGGAACGAGTGCCCCACCTCGCCGATGGCCAGCACGTGCTTGCGGCCGGTGAGCAGCACGACGTCACCGGTGGTCACGGTGTCCATCCTGCGGTCGTGCTTGGCCGTCGCACCCCAGAACCGCGCCCGGCCACTCGGGTGCACGGCCGCCAGCCGCGCCGAGTCCGCCGGATCGGGGTCGAACGCGCGGAACTCGACCGCGCGTTCCAGCGAGTCGGCCCAGTGCCTGCGCGCTCCGGGTGTGCCGTACGAGGGCTGGATGAAGACCTGCACCACGGCTCTCACGCTACCCGCGTTTGTGTTGGGGTCTGAGCAGGGTTCCAGTCAGTCATCACACCGGTGATTTGAATTTAGTCTACACTGAAGCAATCATCAATACTGACCCGCTGATCGCGGAGCTGCGCTGCGCGGGTGGAGCCTGCCGATGGAGCAGGTGAGGTCGCCGAACGGCTCGGCATCTCCCGCAAGACCGCAGGCACGCACATCGAGCGGATCTACCCAAGACCGGCGCGTCGTCCCGGTCGACGGCGACGCTGTTCGCGTTGCGCAACGGCCTGCTCGACCTGCAGCCCACTCCGTGGAGAGAACGCCCGGTGGCACCGCCACGGGTGCGGCGTGCGACGGCTGCCCGCCGCTCGCGGACCTGCTGCAGCGCTACGAGACCGTCACCCCGTGCCGATGGCGAACACGTGGAGCTGCCTGTCCACGGGCATGGTCACGCTCGCGATCACCTTGCCCTCCGGCGCGGCGAACGGCGCGGTGGCGAAGACGAACGCCGGTCCGGTGGCGCCGCGCGGAACGTTGCGGTAGCGGGGGTGCGCGACGACGGTGTTGCCGAACACCGGGGTGTCGGGCTTGCCGCCGGGCAGGACCCAGTCACCGAACGACAGGTCCGCCGGTGCCGTGGTGCCGTCGGTGAACGTGACGGTGGCCGTGCCGCGGTGGTCGCCGTTGGTGGCGGCGCCGATGAACGTCAGCCGTGTCGGGCCGCCGGTCAGGGTCACGGTCTGGCCGTCGGCGGCGACGTTGTCCGGGCGGCCGGGCGGGGTGGCGGGCCAGGTGAACGTCGTGCCGGCGACCTCGGCGCGTGTGCCGCCGGTCAGGCCCGCCTCGGCGAGGGCCTGGCGGGAGTGGCTGTTGCCGGCGCCGTCCAGGTTCGCCTGCGACCTGTCGTCATCGTCGGAGACGCCGGTGTTGCCGTAGCGGGTGACCAGGCTGCCTTCGGGGGCGACGAGCACGGTGACCGCGGTGGTCACGGTGTGGTGCTCACCCCTGATGGTCAGCGGGACGTCGTGGTAGCCCTCGGGTGCGGTTGCGCCCACCTGGAGCTTCACCTGGCCGTCGGCGAGCGGGAACCGCTGCGGGCCGGTGACGGTGATGCCGGCGGGCGATGCGCTGGTGACGGACAGCGTGCGGTCGTCGCCGGCCAGCCTGCGCGCGGACACGGTCAGCTCGGCGGTGCCGCCGGGGCGCACGGTGACCAGGTTGTCGGCGCTCGCGAGGAAGTCGTGCTCACCGTCGCGGTAGGACGGTGGGGCCGCGTCGGCGCCGGTGGCCCAGCCGCGGTCCGGGGTGGTGCCCAGGTCGAAGTCGAGCCGGCCGCCGGTGCGGAGCAGGTCGCGCGGCAGGCCGGTGCGCTCGTGGTCGCGGCCGTCGAGGTGCAGGGCGTGCACGTACGGCGCGGTGGCGGAGGCCTTGGGCGCGGTGATGGTCAGGTCGCGGCCGGGCAGGTCGAGCACGATCCGCGGGAACAGGGGGCTGTGCACGGCCAGGTCGGACGTGCCGGGTGTCGCGGGGTACAGGCCCAGCGCGGCCCAGACGTACCAGGAGGACTGGGCGCCGAGGTCGTCGTTGCCGGGCTCGCCGTCCGGGGTGGCGTTGAACAACGTCGTCATGATCTGCCGGACCACCTGCTGGGTGCGCCACGGGCGGCCGGTGTGGTTGTAGAGCCACGGGATGCCGAACGCGGGTTCGTTGCCCGCCCACATGTACGGCTCTGACGGGCCGGCGTTGAGCTTGGTGGTGAACGCGTCCAGGCGGGCCGCCGCGGCGTCGCGGCCGCCCATCGCGGTGATCAGGCCGGTCGGGTTGTGCGGCACCATCCACGTGTACTGCACCGCGTTGCCCTCGTCGAAGCCGTCCTGGCCGAAGCCGCCTGCCGACGGGGGCCACGCGGGACCGTCCGGGAACCGGCCGGCGCCGTCGCGCGGCTGGACGTGCGCGGTGGCGGGGTTGAACAGGTTCTGCCAGTTCTGGCCCCGCCTCGCGAACTCGGCGGCCGTCGCGCGGTCACCGGCGGCCTGCGCGAGCTGGGCGATGGCGAAGTCGTCGACCGACCACTCCAGGGTGATCGAGGCACCGGCCCGCGCGTGGTCGCCGCGGGCAACGTCGGTGTTGGGCAGGTAGCCGCGCCGCACGTACTCGTCGATGCCCGGCCGTTCCCGGTAGCCGCCCGGTGTGGTGTCGACGCTGGTCGCGCCCTTGACCAGGTACTTGAGCGCGGTGGCGAGGTCGAAGTCGCGCGCGCCGTACGCGTGCAGGTTCGCGATCAGCGGGACCGAGCTGTCGCCGGTCATCTGGGCGGTGTGGTCGTTGGCGAGCGGCCAGCGCGGCCACCAGCCGCCCTGCACCGCGTCGTTGACCAGCGACTGCGCCATGTCGCTCGCCTGCCGCGGCCACAGCATGGCGTGCAACGGCGCGAGGCTGCGGTAGGTGTCCCAGTCGGAGAAGTTGGCGTACTGGGTGCGGCCGGCGGGCAGCGTGTGGACCTGGTCGTCGAAGCCGGTGTAGCGCCCGTCCACGTCGTTGAACGTGTTGGGGTGCATCAACGAGTGGTACAGCGCGGTGTAGAACGTCTTCAGCTCGTCGGCGTTCGTGCCCGCGACGCGGATCTTGCCGAGCTCGGTGCGCCACCGCGCCCTGGTGTCCGCTCGCACCCGGTCCGCGTCCCAGCCGGGCACCTCCTGCGCAATGTTCCGCTTGGCGCCGTCGACGTCGACGTAGGACAGCGCGACCTTGGCCTTCACCTGCCCCGCGGGGAAGCTCAGGTAGGCACCGGCCCGCGGCGCCCGGACGCTGCCGCTGTCCGGCGTGACGGTGCTGCCGTCCCAGGTGCCCTTCGCGGTGAACGGCCGGTCGAACGTGATGGCGTAGTAGACGGTGTACTTGTTGGCCTTGCCGCAGAAACCGCCGGTGCTGGCCGAACCGGTGACCGTGGTGTCGTTCTCGACGGTGAGGTCGGCCGCGGAGTTGCCCGAGAGGCTCGCGCCGCCCTTGACCAGCACGTGCCCGTCGGCGGGGAGCGTGAATGTCGCGAGAGCGGTGCGGGTGGTGGCGGTCAGCTCGGCCCGGACCCGCGAGTCCTCCAGCGTCACCGCGTAGTGGCCGGGTTCGGCCTGCTCGCTGCTGTGCCGGAAGGTCTCCACCCGGTCCCAGGGCTGCTCCCCCACGGCGCCGGTGACCGGCAGGATCGGCACGTCACCGAACACGCTGCACCCCGCGCTGGCGTGCGTGAAGCTGAACCCCCGGATCTTGTCGCTGTGGTACTGGTAGCCGGCGTACGAGCCGAGGGTGTCCGGCGAGAACTGCACCATGCCGAACGGCACGGACGGGCCGGGGAAGTTGTTGATCTCGCCGACGGCGGCGCCGGCCTTCCCGGTGCCGATGAACGGGTCGACGTGGGCGGTCGGGTCGGCGACCAGCGGTGGCGGGGGCTGGGGCTGCGCCGACGCGGCCAGCGGGACCACCAGGAGGAACGCGGCTGCCAGACCCACCACTCCGCTGCTGCGCATGTATCGGAACGTTCCGCAGACGTGGAGGGCTGTCAACGTTGTCGGCGGTGATTTGACCGGTTCGGGACAGGCCGTCCTCGTTGATGGGGCACGGCCAGCGGGATGCGGCGATCTGCGGGAGCAGCGGCCCGCATCGGTGGGAGGTACCCGATGGTCCCGGCTGCCAACCGCGCCGTCGCTCCTTCGTGGAGGGACGATTGCGCTCACCCGAAAGTGGGCACGTCTTGCGCGTGACGACCGACCACGATGACCTCCTGCACGCGCACCTCGACCGCGAGGCGCAGGAGTTACTGGATCCGCACCACCACCGGGCGAGCGCCCACCTCGGCGACAGGTTCGTCGTCGACCCCGCGCAGGTGCTCGCGAACGTCGCGATGGCCATGGAACGCCTCGACCTCGACATCGCCACACCGGTCAGCATCGAGGACGACGTCGCGACGCTCGACGAGCTGGTCGCGATGGTCGACCACTTCGGCAAGGGGGCCGAGCTCATCGCCCACGCGCTCAACACGGCGGCGCGGGTCACGACCGCCCGCTACCCCGCAGAGCTCGTCCGCCACCCGCTGCCGCCCGACTGCGACCTGCGCATGCTGTTCCACGCCGAAGTGGACGAACGCAGCCAGGACGTGGCGCGCGCGGTGTTCAACCGGCGGCTGGCCGAGCCGGCGGACGTGCGGGAGACGGAGGTCGCGGTCGACCTCGACGGCCTCACGTCGCAGCAGCAGATCGAGGTGTTCATGGCGGTGTTCTTCCTGTACGGCATCAAGGTCGGGGCGTTGCAGAACAGAACCGGCATCCGGTGAGGTGCCTCGTCATGGGCGCGACCGGGCACCTGGGGTCGCGCCTCGTGCCGGAGCTGCTGCGGCACGGCCACGACGTGGCGGTGCTCGTCCGCGACGGCACGCAGGCGGCCCGGTTCCCCACGAACGTGCTGGTGCACGTCGGCGACGCCACGCACCCGCACGTGGTCGGGGAGGCCGTGACCGGCTGTGACGTCGTGTACTTCCTGGTGCACTCGCTGGACCGTCCCGACTTCGCCGAGGTCGACCGCGAGGCCGCCGCGGTGCTCGTCACCGCGGCGGCGGACGCGGACGTGCGGCAGGTCGTCTACGTCGGCGGGCCGCGACCCGACTCCCCCGGCCTGTCCGCGCACCTCGCGTCCCGGGCCGAGGTCGGTGACGTCGTGGCCGCGGGACCGGTGCCCGCGCTCGTCATGCAGGCGTCCATGGTCATCGGGGCCGGTTCGGCGAGCTTCGAGCTGCTGCGGTCCTCGGCGCGGCTCACGCCGTGGGTGCCGGTGCCGTCGTGGATGCACAACACGAGCAGGCCCGTCGCGGTCCACGACGTCGTGCACTTCCTCGGGGCCGCCGCTGACCTGCCGGAACCGGTCGACGGCGTGTTCGACGTCCTCGGGCCCGAGCAGCTCAGCTACCTGGAGCTGGTGCAGCGGTGCGCGCGGGTGCTGCGACTGCCCGTGCGCATGCCGCTGCCCGCACCGCTGTGGTCGCACAAGCTGGCCGCACAGGTCGCCGGGCTGGTGACACCGGTGTCCGCGGCCGTCGCGGAACCGCTGTTCGCCTCACTCGACCACGACCTCACCGCGACCTCTCCCCCGGTCACCGACGTGCTGCCCGCACCGCCCGGCGGTCTGACCAGTGTGGACAACGCCATCCGGGCCGCGACCACCCCGGTGGACGAGCGCACCGGCGGCGAGGTGTTCACCGAGGAGCGGACCGTCCTGACCGACGCGGCACCGGAGGACGTGTGGCGCACGGTGAACGCGCTCGGAGGCAAGGACGGCTGGCACACCATTTCCCTCGTGTGGACGGTCCGGGGCGCGATCGACCACCTGTTCGGCGGCATCGGCCTGTACCGCGGCCGGGCACCCGAGGTCGGCGAGGGTGACGTGGTCGACTTCTGGACCGTCGTGCACCGCGACGACGACGCGCGGCAGCTGGTGCTGCGGGCGGACATGAAGATGCCCGGTCACACCCTGCTCGACATGCGCGTGGACCGCGCGGGCGACCGCACCCGGTACCGGCAGAAGATCACGTTCACCGCCGACGGGCTGCTCGGCCGGCTGTACTGGGTGGCGCAGAAACCGTTGCACGACATCGTGTTCGCCACAATGGCACGCGGAATCGTCCGAAAGGCGTGCACGCGCCCATGATCACCTGCATGATTCCCGCATGCGCAGCTCACTGTTCAACCACCAGGAACGGTCCGTCGAGCCGGGAAGCTTCCAACTGCAGAACGAACGCATGCTGAAGGTGGACCTCACCGGCAGCGGCGGTCACTTCTTCGCCAAGCAGGGCTCCATGGTCGCCTACCAGGGCGACGTCGACTTCGCCTACGAGGGCGCAGGGGGCCTCGGCAAGCTGTTCAAGAAGGCGTTCACCGGCGAGGGCATGTCGCTGATGAAGGTGTCGGGCAGCGGGGACGTGTTCCTCGCCCAGGACGCCGACGAGATCTTCGTGCTGTACCTGGAGAACGAGGCAGTCACCGTCAACGGCAAGAACGTCCTCGCCTTCGACAGCACGCTGACGTGGGACATCAACCGCACCGAGGGCGCGTCGATGCTCAGCGGCGGCCTGTTCAACACCACGTTCACCGGCACCGGTGCGCTGGCCGTCACCGCCTACGGCACGCCGGTCGTGCTGAACGTGGACGTGCCGACGTTCGTCGACATGCAGTCCGCCGTGCTGTGGTCGACCTCGCTGCAGTCGTCGATCCGCAAGACCGCCAAGCTCGGCGCGGTCATCGGCCGCGGCTCGGGTGAGGCCTACCAGCTCGCGCTGTCGGGTCAGGGCATCGTCGTCGTGCAGGCGTCCGAGGGCCACCCGGTGCCGACCGCGCAGTGACGGACACCCGGCTGAGCGGCCTTGCCGCTCAGCCGCCCGGCCGCCACGGACACCGCGATGTGCGGGGTGAGGACACGCTTCGGACCAGGTGCTCCCGTCATCCCAGCCGTTCCAGCACCTCGGCGTCCTGGACGGGGTCCAGCACCTCGGTCGAGTTGTGCTCGCGGACGATCCGCCACCCGTCCGGTGTCCGGCGCCAGACCAGCGAGGTCGTGGTGCGGATGTGCGTGACCTGCTCGTGCGTCACGATCCGCGCCACGAACCGCAGCGTGGACGCGGCCAGGTTCCCGTCGGCGATGACGTGCGGGCCGTCGTCGATCACGTGGTGCGCCGAGGTCGTGGTGCGGAAGGCGGGTTCCCAGATCGCGCCGTACCCGGCGGCCGAGGTGGCGACTCGGTGCCCGGGTCGAAGTCGTCGTAGAGGCGGACGTCCGATGAGCCGAAGTCGTAGAGCTCGCCGAAGACGCGCCGGAAGTCGAAGGGCTCGTCCCCCTCGCGGCGGTCCCAGCCGAACACCCACCGCTCGTGCTGGTCCGCGATCACCTGTGCAGCGTTCATGATCTCGACGGTAGGACCGCGCACGCGCGCCCGGCAGGGTGCGTCACACCCACCCAGCCGGTGGGTCACCTCCGCTCAGGCGCCGCGGCAGGCGAGCCAGTCGAGGTTGATCGCACCGGTGTCGCCGGCGCCGTACGAGAGCGTGACCACCGGGTCGCGGCCGGTCAGCGGGACGTCGTCGAACGTCACGGTGCCCCAGGCGTCCCAGCTGTCGGAGACCTTCGGGAAGCTCACCTGGCGCACGGCCCGCCCGTCGACCGACAGCGTCATCGTGCGGGCGTCGCCGTGGGCGTTCGCGTACCGCAGGGTGAGCGCGCCCGAGCCCAGCTCCGCCGTCGTGCGGTGCAACGTGAACGACGACGCGGCGCCCTGGGCCCACAGCCCGTCGAGGAACGCCCGGCCGGAGTAGCCGGTGTGGTTCACGTTCGTCTTGACGCCACCGGTGTTGTGGGCGTCCTCGGCCTCCAGGCGGGTGGGTGCCGGGCAGCCGGAGACCGTGCCGGCGGTGTCGGCGCAGCGGTCCCGTGCGTCGGTGACGCCGTCACCGTCGCGGTCGCCGTCGGTGGCTCCCGTCAGCGTGATCTCGACGGTGTGCGCACCCGTGAGCGTGGCGGGCACCTCGGCGCGCGACGGCCGGCCGTCGACCGTGACCGAGCGGATCGTGGAACCCGCGCCGCGCAGGGAGATCGTGAGGTCGGCGCCGCGGTAGCGCACGTCGCGCAGGGTCACGTCGCCCCAGCCCGCGGGCAGGTTCGGCGCGAACGTGAGCCCCCGGTCGGTGTACCCGAGGCCGAACAGTCCGGTGTGGACCATGTCCAGGAACGCCGTGGCTGACCACGTCTGGTCGGGTTCGGAGCCCCAGTGGAACTTCACCGCGTCCCCCAGCCGCTGGTAGCCGCCGTCCACCACACCTGTGGTGCCGTTGTAGACCTCCCAGAAGCCGCTGTTGTTCACGGCGAGCTTCGCGAGGCGGGCGGTCTCGGCGGCGAACCGGTTCGCGTCGCCCTGCCGGGCCAGCGCCTTGGCCCACAGGCCCTGCACGAGCGGCCAGACGATCGCGTTGTGGCGGCCGGGCTGGGCGTCGGAGTAGCGGTCCCAGTGCGGAAACGTGTCGGGCATCCCCCACGTCATGCCGCGGGCGTTCGCGACGATCGACCGCGCCTGCGCCGGGCTCGCGATGCCGAAGAGGATCGCGAACGCGAGCCCGGTGCCCTCCTGGTGGGCGCCGCGGGTGCCGTCGGCGAGCAGCTGGTAGTCGTACCGGCCGGTCGCCGGGTTCCAGAAGTGCCGGTTGATCGCGGCCTTGAGCGCGACGGCCTTGGCGCGGTGCGCGGCGGCCTGCTGCGGCAGCCCCAGCCGGTCGGCCATGTCCGCGGCACCGGTGTAGGCGGCGTAGTAGACCTCGTTGGTGCTCAGGTACATGCCGCTCGCGATGCCCGGCCACGGCATGCTGCCGGTGCTGACCGACTCGGTCGCGTCGGCGGGCGGCGCGGGGTAGCCGGCGATGCCGTCGTTGAAGAACGACGCGCCGGTGAACAGCCCGTAGGTGCGGTTGAAGCCGGCGCTGCTCGCGTTCTCCCGGATGGCGAGGGTGTTCGCGGCGGTGCGGTGGGCGTGGGCGAGGAACTCCCGGTCGCCGGTGACGAGGTAGTGGTGCCACGCGGCGGTGACCCAGACGACCTGGTCCCACTGCTGGTCGTCCTGCTGCACCCGCAGCGCACCGGTGGAGTCCTTGTCCACCACCGCCCAGAGCGTGTTCTCCGCGAGGGCCGGGTCCAGCAGGCTCGTCGCGTTCCAGCTGTTGATCGACGCGTCGCGCGTCCACGGCTGCTCGTACCCGCCGCCCGCGCGGACGATGCCGGTGCCGGGGTCCAGCAGGCCGCTCTTGTTGTAGCGGGGGTCGTAGGCGATGGTGTTGCGGCGCAACAGGTTGTCCAGCGCGGTCGCGTAGGCGTTGCCGTACAGCGCCTGGCTGTGCGGGTTGGCGAACCGCAGTGACGGCGGTGTGACCACCGCCGCGGCCGGTGTGGCGGCCGTGACCGCGCCGCTCACCACCAGCAGGGCCAGGAGGACATGTCCGATCCGCCGCCGGGGACCCATCCGCCGCACCTCCCTCGGCACCGGACCCGCCCGGAGCCGATCAGCAGTGCACCACGGGAACGCTCTCACGGACCGTGCCGGAGAAGATCCTGTCCGCTTCTGTCACGGCGTTGCGCCGACTGGACGGCGGTGCGGTCCCGGGCCGCGGCGGCGGTGCGGCCCGGGACCACGCGACCGGGGTCCTGCGCCGCAGCGGCGTCGGCGCGGTCCCCGTCGCGCTCCTCAGCGGCTCACCGGGCGCCGAGAGGCAGGATGCGGGTCAGCACCGGCACGGTGGCGGCGGCGACCACGAGGTGCATCGCCATCAGCGCGAGCGAGTTCACCACGGACGCGCCCCCGGCGAGGATGCCGAGGTCGGGAATCCACGAGACCACGACGGCGACCGGGACGAGCACGCGCAGCACGCGCCGCGGGTTGCCGGCGAAGCGGCGCACCAGGTACCAGCCCAGCGTGCCGAGCGCGATGCCGATGACCGTGGCGGGCGCGTACTCGTTCAGGGCGAGGCCCATCCGCTCGGTGCCCTCGGGGATGAACTTGGCCGCGACCAGGGCGATCACCGCGTTGACGACGGTCGAGATGACCGCGGCGCCGAGGAGGCCGACGACGACCTCACCGGTGCTGGGCGCGAGACCTGCGGGGCGTGCGGGGAGGCTGGTGTCGGCCATGGGCCCTGTCCTTCGGTAGGCTGAATTGCAAGCGGTCACTTGCAAACGAAGGTAGCCATCCGGCGCCGATAATGCAAGTGTCCACTTGCATTATCGGACGATCGGGGAGGGTTGAGTGGCTGGCCGGGTGACCGACGCGGCGGTGTTCGACGCGGTGCTGGCGGTGATCGCCGAGCAGGGCTACGAGCGCGCGACGACCCGTGCCATCGCCGACGCCGCCGGGATCAACGAGGCGACCCTGTTCCGCCGGTTCGGCTCCAAGAAGGACCTGCTGCGCCAGGCCGTGCGCAGCAGCTTCGCCGGGTTCTCCCTGGACATCGACACGCCGGGCGACGACGTGGCCGCCGACCTGCTCACGATCGTCAACTACTACGCGCGCCTCTACGAGACGCGCGGCGGCGTGGTGCTGACCCTGATGCGGGAGGCGAAGTTCAGCCCCGAGGTCGCGGCCGTGCTGGCCGAGCCGGAGTCACTGCTGGAGAAGGTCGACGCGGTCGTCCTGCACCACCAGCGGCGCGGCGCCCTGGTCGTGGAACCGCCGCGGCACACGTTCTTCGCCCTGGTCGGCCCGGTGATGATGCGCGGCATCGCACGGCGCATCGACCAGCGCGCCACGCAGGCGCCCGCCGACCCCGAGACCGTCGTGCGCCGGTTCCTGCGCGGTCACCTGGCCGACTAGGCACCTGGCCAGCAGTCTTGCCCGCCTCTCCCCCTCATTGCAGACGCCGGCAGAGCCAGGGGCGGGGACTTGGGGCGTCGAAGGCACGACAGCCGGCAAACTGCTCAGAACTTGGACAGGATCTGGGTGTTCCACCACAGGTCGAGCTTGTCGAGGGTGTCGATGTCGCCCGGCCTGCGCAGCACGCCGATCGTGAGCGTGCGCGAGTCGACCCACCAGACCTCGGCCTTGCCCTCGGCGAGGAAGCACGTCGTGAACTCACCGGGCAGCGGTCCCGAGGTGGAGCGGTAGTAGAGCGCGTAGTGGATCGGGTCGGACTTGGGCCGGCACCCGCCGCGGTCGTCCATGCGCGGGATGCCCCGCGCGTTCACCAGCCCGATGAAGAACGCGTTCTGCGCGGCCTGATCGGCGAACAGCCGGAACTCCGCCTCGTCCGGCTGCGCCAGCCGCCCGTCGTAGGCGGCGTTCGCGGTGGTGCACCGGACCGCGGCGACCGCACCGCTGTCCGGCTCCTTGCGCACGCACGAGTTCGCCGTGCGGTACACGGTGGGCAGCGCGGCCAGCAGGGCGTCGTCCTGCGGCGTCCGGGTCGTGGTGGTGGTCGTCGGCGTGGCCGAGGTGGTCGTGCTCGTCGTGGTGCTGGTCGGGGTGGTGCTGGACGAGCCGGACCCGAGGGTGCGGTCCCCGTTGGCGATGATCAGCGCCGTCGCGACGATGCCCACCACGACCGCGAGCGTGCCGCCGACGAGCGCGGCCCGTTTGGCCGGTGAGGTGCGCCGGGGCGGCTGGCCGGTGAACGGCTGGGGGCCGGTGGAGGGGAACGGCGGAGCGGCGGGGGTGGTCGCGCGGGGAAACTGGGGCTGGCCGGGGTGTTGGGCCCAGTGGTGGGCGGCGGGGAGGCCGGGAGTGGCCTGGCCGGCCGGCGGTGTCATGGGCGCGGGCTGCCCGGCAGGTGGGGTCGGGTGCGCGGCGAGGGCGCCGGGCGGAGTGGGGTGAGCCGGCGCCGGACCGCCGGGCAGCGCGCCGCGACCGGCCGCACCGCCGTGGCCAGCGGGCCTGGGCGGCGTGCCCTGGGCCGGAGCGGGCAACCCACCCGGCGGCGTGCCGTGGCCGACGGGCGCGCTTGGGGCCGGAGCGGGCAGCCCACCAGGCGGCGTGCCATGCCCGGCGGGCGCGTTTGGAGCCGGAGCGGACAACCCACCAGGCGGCGTGCCATGCCCGGCGGGCGCGCTTGGAGCCGGAGCGGGCAACCCACCAGGCGGCGTGCCATGCCCGGGAGCTGCGGCGAACCCGCCCGCGGGCGTTCCGTGACCGCCCGGCGCCCCGATCCTCGGAGCTGTCAACGCCCACGCTGCCGCCTGCGCCAGCTCCCCCGCCGTCGCGTACCGGTCGGCGGGGTCCTTCGCCATGCCCTTCGCGATGACGTCGTCCAGCGCAGGCGGCACGGCCGGGTTCAGCGGCGAGGCCTTGGGCGGGGCCTCCTTCATGTGCGCCCAGATCTGGGCGGCGGTGCCGTCCGCGGTGAACGGGCGGCGGCCGGACAGGCACGCGAACAGGACGCAGGCCAGGGCGTACACGTCGGCACGGCCGTCGACCGGGCCGCTCTCGAAGCGTTCCGGGGCCATGTAGTCGAGGGTGCCGACCACCGAACCGGAGGCGGTCAGGCCCGTCACGGACGGGGAGGCGCTGCGGGCGATGCCGAAGTCCACCAGGTAGACGAAGTCGCCGGAGGTCACGAGGACGTTCGACGGCTTCACGTCGCGGTGCACGAGGCCGTCGGCGTGGGCGGCGTCGAGGGCGCTCGCGACCTGTTCGACGATGCGGACGGCGCGGGCCGGTTCGAGGGTGCCCTGGTCGATGACGTCGGACAGGTCGGCGCCCTCGACCAGGCGCATGTCGAGGTAGAGGCGGTCGTCGATCTCGCCGTAGGCGTGGATGGGGATGACGTGCGGCTCGCGCAGCCGGGCCACGATCTGCGCCTCGCGGCGGAAGCGGGCGCGGAACTCCTGGTCGTCGTGGTAGCCGGGCGACAGGCGCTTGAGCGCGACGAACCGGTCGTGCGCCGTGTCGTAGGCCCGGTGCACCTCGCCCATTCCGCCGCGACCGAGCAGCTGCTCGATGCGGTACGGCCCGAACGTCTCTTCCGTCATCGTCCCCGTGTTCCCGAGCGCCTTGTCCGTCCGAGTCGACGCGCGCAGACCGCTGCGGGTTCCGCCGACCGCAGCAGCCTAATCGGCGCCCGGCGGGCCTGGACGCCGATCGGGTGATCACGGTGTCGTCAGGCGCACCAGGAACCCGTCGTGGTCGGTGTGGCTCAGGCTGTACCTGGCGGTGCTGACGAACGTGTGGTCGCCGGAGAACACCACGTGCTGCACGTCGCCGTCGCCCTTGCGGACGTGGCCGGGCGGAACGCAGTTCTGCGCGTTCTCCGGGTCGGACGGGTCGTGCTCGAGGTTGAAGTCGCCGCCGACGACCGTCCGGCCACTCAGCCCCTCCGCCGACCGGATGGCCGGGACCACGTCGAACAGCAGCGCCCGGCACTGCGCGAGCGCGACCGGTTCACTGCTCGCCGACAGGTGGGTCGTGCACGCGAGGTGGTTGCCGACGGCGTAGGCGCAGGCGTAGGTCCGCTGCTCGTTGCCGCCGTCCTGGCTCGCGTACCGGCCCGTGTACGTCCGCACGCCCTGATGACCGGCTGCCGCGACCCGGCCGAGCACCGCGTTGCCGTAGTCCTGGCCGTTGGTGCACTTCACCGGCGTGCCGGTGTCCCGCCGCAGCGCCGGGGCGAACACCTGGTAGACGACGTCGCCCGGCCACGCCTGCGTCATCGCCGCCACGAGGTGGCCCGGGAGGTCGCCGGCGCAGATCTCGTTGAGCGTCACCAGGTTCGGCCGCACCCGCCGGATGAGGTCGGCGGCCTCGGGGACCGCGCGGCCCTGCGCGTAGCAGCCGGCCACCCCGCTGTTGCACAGGTTGAGCTGCAACGCCCAGAACCGTTCCGCGGCCGCCGCCGGCACCGCCGTCGCCAGCACCACCACGAGCGCCGCCAGCACGGCCGAAACCCTCGCCCCCATCGGTTCCCCTCCGGTCGTCAGCGGCGCGCGATCTCCTCGACCACCGTGCGCGCCGCGGTCGCCGGACGCCCCAGCAGCTCTTCGAGCGCCGGGTGGGTGACCGCGAACTGGCCGGCCCGCGCCGCGCGGAACATGCCGAGGGTGAACTCTGCCAGCCCTTCCGGCGTGCCGTGGCCGATCACAGTTGCCTTCCACTCCTCGTCGTCGACGACGACCCGCCTGATGGTCCGCCCGGTGACCTCGCTCAGAACCCTTGCCACGTCGGCGAAGTCGAGCAGGCCGGGCGCGGTGAGCGGCGGGCTCGCGCCGTCGAACAGCCCGGACTTCGTCACCGCGGCGGCGTCCGCCTCGGCGAGGTCGGCGTGCGCCGTCCACGAGAACGGCCCGTCCGCGGGCAGGCGGAGCTCACCGGTCCGCAGCGCATCGGGTACGTAGTGCTCCAGCGTGCTGACGTAGAAGCCGTGCCGCAGCGCCGTGTGCGGGACGTCCTGCTGCGCCAGGTGTTCCTCGACCGCCGCGTGCTGCCGTCCCGGGTCGAACAACGAGTCCGGCGAGGCCGCCTGGTGACTCGTGTAGAGCACCCGAGACGCTCCCGCGCGCACGGCCGCGTCGACCGCCGCACGGCTCGCCTGAGCCGCCTGGGGCCCGCGGATCGCGGCCGAGACGAGCAGCACCTGGTCCGCACCCTCGAACGCGCGGTCCAGCGTCGCGGGCTCGGTGAAGTCGCCCGCGCGAACCCGCACGCCCCGCGCGGCGAGGTCCGCCGCCTTCCCGGGGTCGCGCACGCTCACGCCGACGGTCCCGGCGGGAACGCGCTCCAGCAGCTCCTCGACGACCTGGCGACCGAGCCGTCCGGTCGCCCCGGTGACGATGATCATGAAAGCCTCCCTGAACCAGTGATTCACAATCACGCTATCACTGATTCGGATCGGCGATAGCTCGATGCTGATATCGTTGATCCATGACGGAGACCGGCGCCGACGCTCGCGTGAAGATCGTCACCGCGGCCGCCCACCTGCTGCGCACCGGCGGCGCCAAGGCCGTGACGACCCGCGCCGTCGCCCAGGAGGCAGGCGTCCCGGCACCGACGATCTTCCGGCTGTTCGGCGACAAGGACGGCCTGCTGGAGGCGGTCGCGGAACAGCTGATGGCCGACCACGTCACCGAGAAGTCCGCCAGCGCCGCGGCGGAGGACGGCGACCCGGTCGAAGACCTGCGCGCCGCCTGGCGCACCCACCTCGCGTTCAGCCTCGCCCACCCCGACGTGTTCCTGCTGCTGACCGGCCCCGGCCGCCGGCGCTCCCCCGCCGCCACCGGCGGCACCGAGGTGCTGCGGGCCCGGATCACGCGGCTGGCGGCGGCGGGACTGCTGAACGTGTCCGTCGCACGCGCGGTGGACCTCGTCCACGCCGCGGGCAGCGGGGCCGTGCTCGCGCTGCTGGGCAAGCCGGAGGACCAGCGCGATCCTCAGCTCGCCGACGTGCTGCTGGAGGCGGTGCTCAGGCAGGTCCTCACCACGGCACCGGCGCCGCCCGCGGCCGATCCGCTGGCGCTCGTGCTGGCGTTCGAGGAGGCGCTGCCGGAGCTGCCGTCGCTCAGCGACGGGGAGCGCACGTTGCTCACCGAGTGGTTGTCCCGCACCACGACCGCGCTGCAGGACCAACGGAGACGCTGATCCACGACAGGCTCCGGTCACTCGACAGGTTGATCATCACCAGTCGACCTCTCGCACCAGGAGCCCTCCGTTGACCGCCCGTGCCCGTTTGCGCGTCCTGGTCGACGCGCCGTGGTTCACCAGAGTGATCACCGCCGTCATCCTGATCAACGCGGTCACGCTCGGTCTGGAGACCTCGCCCCAGCTCCTGGCCGACCACGGCACCGTGCTGCACGCGGTCGACCAGCTGGCGCTGGCGGTGTTCGTGGTCGAGCTCGCCCTGCGGTTCGCCGCGTACGGCGGGGAGTTCTTCCGCGACCCGTGGAACTGGTTCGACACGGTGGTCGTGGGCATCACGCTGCTGCCGGCCACCGGCACGTTCTCGGTGCTGCGGGCGCTGCGGGTGTTGCGCGTGCTGCGGCTGGTGTCGGTGGTGCCGAGCATGCGGCGGGTGGTGTCCGCGCTGCTCACGGCGTTGCCGGGGATGGCGTCGATCACCGCGTTGCTGGCGCTGGTGCTCTACGTGTCCGCGGTGATCGCCACGAAGCTGTTCAGCGCGGTGGCGCCGGAGTACTTCGGTGACCTCGGGGACTCGCTGTTCACGCTGTTCCAGGTGATGACCGGGGAGGCGTGGTCGGAGGTCGCGCGCACCGTCATGGCGGAGAAGCCGTTCGCGTGGATCTTCTTCGTCGGCTACCTGGTGGTCACGACGTTCACCGTGCTCAACCTGTTCATCGCCGTGGCGGTCAGCGCCATGCAGACGCAGATGACCGAGGAGCACGACCGCGAGGAGATGGCCGCGACGCTGCAGATCCTCGACGAGGTGCGGTCGCTGCGGGCCGAGCTGGCGGCGATGCGCGACCGCGTGCCGGGCTGAGGCGGACGAACGGCGGGCGACCCCCTGCAGGGCCGCCCGCCGTGTCGTTCGATCAGGTCACTCCTCGCCGAACGCGAAGTCCCCGCCGTCGTCCTCGAAGACCTCCTCGACGACCTCGCCCAGCACCATGCCGCCGACCACACCGGCCGCACCGGCGGCGATCATGCCGCCCATGCCCGGCCCGCTGCGGTGACCGTGCTGGCCGTGGTGGCCGTGGTGCCCGTGCTGGTCGTAGCCGTACTGGCCGGGGTGCGGCTGGCCGTACCCCGGCTGACCGCCGTAACCCGGCTGGCCGCCATAACCCGGCTGACCGCCGAACGCCGGGTTGCCGCCGAACGGCATGCCGCCGTGGCCGCGGTCGGAGATCTGCGACAACCACCCGTTGATCGCCGACGCCCAGTCGGCGACCTGCGCCTCCTGGTGCGACATCCGGAAGTGGCCGAACGCGTCACCGCCGGAGGAGAACATGCCGCCGCGCTTGTCGGCCTCCAGCACGACGTACAGCTCGTGCGGGGAGGCGACGAAGGTCAGCTCGACCTCCTGGATGCGGCCCGCGAACTGGGCCGGCGGGAAGAACTCGATCTCCTGGTAGAACCCGAGCTCCTGGTGCACGCCGTGGATGCGGCCGGCCTCGACGTCCGCGCTGCGGAACGAGAAACCCAGCTGCCCGAAGGCGTTCAGCACCGCGTCCTGCGACGGCAGCGGGCCCACGTGGACCGGGTCGAGGTCGCCCTTGTCCGGCGCGCCCGCGATCACCAGCTCGGTGCGCACACCGACGGTCATGCGCGGCAGCGGCTGACCGCCGACCGCGGTGATCGGCGTCTCCCACGGCAGCGGCAGCTGGAACGGGATCGAGACCGGCTGACCGGCGGGCACGCGCACGCCCTGCTGCACCACCAGCCGGAAGAACTCGGACACACCGGCGTACTCGTGGTCACCGTGCTCGACCTCGACGCGCGTGACCAGCGACAGCACGACCTGGCCGATCTCGGCGTCCGCGCTGCCACCCTGGATGCGCACCTGGCCCGTGACCACCTGGCCGGGCGTGGCGTACGGCGAGTCGAGCACTGTGTCGACGGACGGGCCACCGACACCGAAGGCGCTCAGCATCCGCTTGAACATGGACAGTCTCCTCCTGCGGGGACTAGGTGAGGATCAGTTCGAACGCACCGCTGCGCGCGGTGCGTCGGTCTCGTCGTCGAACTCGCCGATCAGTTCTTCGAGCAGGTCTTCCAGTGCGGCGATGCCGACCACGGCCTCGTCGGCGCCGGCCACCAGCGCGAGCTGGGCGCGGTCGGCGCGCATCGCCGTCACCGCGGCCGCCACCGGCATCCCCTGCGCCAACGTCAGCACAGGGCCCATCAGCTCCCGCGCGGCGGGATCGGCCCCACCGGCGGTCGCCCGCATGGCCTCGCGGATGTGCACCAGGCCCACGTAGGCGCCGCGCTCGTCCCTCACCGGGAAGCGCGACCGTCCACAGCGGAGGCTGGCGCGCTCGACGTCGCGCGCCGACGTCAGCTCGGTCACCGTCGAGACGTCCGCGATCGGCACCATCACCTCGCGCAGCGTCGTCTTCTGCACCTGCAGCATCCGGGTGAGCAGCCGCTGCTGGTTCTCCGGGATGAGGCCGTGCTCGGCGGACTGGCGCACCAGCAGCCGCAGGTCGTCCGGGCGGTGTGCCTGGGCGAGCTCGTCCTGCGGTTCCACCTTCAGCAGGCGCAGCAGGGCGTTCGTCGTGCCGTTCAGTCCACTCAGGACCCAGCGGACCGAGTGGGCGAACGCGCGGAACGGCACGGCCAGCAGCAGCGCCGACCGCTCCGGGTGGGCGATGGCCCACGACTTGGGTGCCATCTCGCCGACGACCATGTGCAGGAACACCACCAGCACGAGGCTGATCGTGAACGCGATGCCGTACGCCACGGCGTCGGGCATCCCGGTCAGCTGCAGCAGCGGGTCGAGCAGGTCCGTCACCGCGGGCTTGGCCAGCGCACCCAGGCCGAGCGTGCACAGCGTGATGCCGAGCTGTGCGCCAGCGAGCATGAGCGACAGCTCGCGGACACCGGCCACGGCGGCACGTGCGGCGCGGGAGGTCTCCGCCTCCTGCTCCAGCCGGTGCCGCTTCGCCGCGATGAGCGCGAACTCGGCGGCGACGAAGAACGCGTTGGCCGCCAGCAGCACCAGCGACACGAGCAGGGACCAGGTCGTGCTCATCGGGCCTCCTCCCGCTGTGCGGTGCGCGCCGTGAGCACCACGGTGTCCGGCACGTTGCGGGCCACCGCGGCGACCAGCAGGGTCACCTCGCCGAGCTCGATCTCGTCACCGGCCTCCGCCGTGCGGCCGAGCTGGTGCAGCACCAGGCCCGACACCGTGTCGTAGGAGTCGTGCGCGGGCAGCGGCACGTCGGTGGCGTCCTCCACCTCGTCCAGCCGCATGCGGCCGGGCACCTGCCAGCGGCGGTCGCCGAGGGGTTCGATCGCGTCCTCGACGATGTCGTCCTCGTCGTGGATCTCACCGACGAGCTCCTCCGCCAGGTCCTCCAGCGAGACGACGCCGGCGAACCCGCCGAACTCGTCGACCACGCAGGCGAGCTGGCGGCGCTCGGTGCGCAGCCGCTCCAGGACCGCGGGCAGCGGCAGCGTCGTGGGCACCACGAGCGCCGACGACGCGATGTCACCGATCGGCGTGTGCGGCCGCTGCTCCGGCGCGAGGGTCAGCACCTCGGCCAGGCCCACGACACCGCGCAGGTCGTCCAGGTCGGTGCCGGTCACCGGGAACCGCGAGTGCCCCGTGGCGAGCAGCTCGACCACGCGGGCGGCGGGCTCGTCGGCCCGCACCGAGTGGACGTTCACGCGCGGCGTCATGGCCTGCTCGGCCACCAGCTCGCGGAAGTCGAGACCGCGGTCGAGCAGCCGGGCCAGCTCCGGTTCGAGGTGGCCCTGCTCCTGCGCGTCCCCGACGATCTGCTTGAGGTCCTCGGGCGTGGCGCCCTGCGGCAGCTCCTCCACCGGCTCGATGCCGAGGGAGCGCAGCAGCTTGTTCGCCGTCGCGTCGAACAACCGGATCACCGGACCGGCGATCTTGAGGTACACCAGCGTGGACGAGGCCAGCCACGTCGCCAGCGCCTCCGGCTTGGCGATCGCGAGGTTCTTCGGCAGCAGCTCGCCGAGCACCATCTGCACGGCGGTGGCGAAGATCAGCGCTACGGCCATGGCCAGCGGCACGCCCACGGACTCGGGCAGTCCCAGCACGGTCGCCAGACCCGTGCCGAGCAGCGGCTCGGCCACGTACCCGACGAGCAGCGCCGTCACCGTGATGCCGAACTGCGCGCCCGACAACATGAACGACAGCTTCTGGGTCACCCGGTAGGCGCGCTCGGCGGCCTTGTCGCCCGCCTCGGCCATCTGCTGCAACCGGCCCCGGTCGACCGCCATGTAGGCGAACTCCTGGGCGACGAAGTAGCCGGTGGCGGCGGTCAGCGCCACGATCACCAGCAGGCCGGAGAAGATCAACATGTCGCACCCGCGACACGGAAGGGAGAGGTTCGCCGGGCTCGCCCCGGCGCAGTACTGCAGCCGTCTACATCGGCTTCGGAAGGCATGCTTCACAGTAGCACGTGACACTGTACGGTTGTGGGGACGAGGAGGTGTGCGTGTCCGAGGCCCTGCTGAAGATCGGAGAGCTGGCCGCCCGCGCCGGCGTGAGCATCCGCACCGTCGACTACTACACGACCCTGGGTCTCATCAGCCCAGCTCAGCGCACCGCGGGCAACTACCGGCTGTACTCCCCCGCCGACGTCGACCGCATCCACCTGGTGCAGCGCCTGGAGGTGCACGGCCTGCCCCTGGAGGAGATCGGCACTGCACTGCAGGCGCGGACCGGCGACGTCACGCTGCTGCTCGACCGCATCGACACCGACCTGCGGGTGCTGCAGGAGGCCGCGGACAGCGCGTCGCCGGAGATGCAGGGCCTGCTCGCGGTGATCGCGACGCGGGTGCACAACCTGATCACGATCGCGTTGCAGCTGCCGCCGGACCTGCCACTGCCGTGAGCGGTTCCCCGCTACGGGACGGCGGTGCCGTCCCGTGTCAGGGCGGTCAGGCCTGGAGCTCCGGAGCGACCCAGTAGTGGCTGTCGCGCCACGTCTCGGTCGGGAACCCGTCGTCGTAGCTGTACACGCCGGCGTGCGCGGGCAGCACGAACGGCGCGCGCACGACCGTTGCCGGGAACGTCTCGGTGCTCGCGCGGTACAGGCCGTGGCGCGAGGTGAGCGAGGCGACGTACTCCACCCCCGGCACCACCGGCACCGGCGTGGCGAACGCGTCGGCGTACGCGCCGGGGACGGCCTGGTCGGCGAGCAGCGTGCCGTCACCGCGCCACAACCGCACGCGGCTGGCGCGGTCGTGGTTCCACGACGTGACGACATGGCTGACGATCGTGTGGAACGCCTGTTCGACACCGGTCTCGCCGCCCAGCGGCACGGTGGCGGTGCGGTACCCGTCGCCCCAGGTCTGGCCACCGTCGACCGGGACCTGGAAGTCCCGCAGCGTGTCGGACCGGTGCCCGTCGTGGCCGTTGTCCGTGGGTGTGCAGAGGTGGGACTGCGGCAGTGTCGGCGTCAGGGGTCCGCTACCGGCTGCGGCGAGCAGAGCAGCGGTCACCGCGCGGACGGCGCAGCACGGTGGTCGGACGCGACCACCCAGTCGCGGAACAGCTCGAAGTGCCGGTTCGCCGCCGCGCAGGCGGCCGGGACGTCCTGCGGCGGCAGGACCTGTCCGGCCAGCTCGCCGAACCGCCGCAGCCGGCGGCGCGCGTCCCCGTCACCCGCGAAGAACGACACCGGCACCGGGCCGAGTGCGCCGGCGACCCAGCGGGTGATCAGCTGCCCGCCGAGCCGGGCGCCCTCGACGACGTAGAGCGAGCCGACCAGCGCGGGCAGCGACTCGACGTCCAGCGCGGCCGACCGCGGCAGCGACGCGATGCGCGCCGGGCTCCAGCCGGAGTCGCGCAGGTCCGCGGCGAGCAGGCCGGCGCCCGGCAGGACCGACCACGGCAGCCGCTGTGCCGTGACGGCGGCGGCCAGCGCCTCCTCCAGCGGTTCGTGGAAACCGAGGAACACCGCGAGCACCTCCTCGTAGCGCTCCGGTGAGGTGAGCCGGCCCGACAACCCCAGGTCGTCCTCCAGCGCATGGTGCGCACCGCGGGTTTCTGTGCGCAATCGTGCGAGCAAGTCCACCCGCGCACCCTATTCTCGGGGGTGCGGCGGCCTCCTCGGCGGAACGGAACCACAAAAGACCCGAACCGCGTCCGAACCCACGACGAACGTCCGGATGGCAGCTCTGCGCACCGACCACGAACTGGAGGCGACGTGTCCACGACGGAAGACGTGCTGCCGGACAGATCCGGCACGCGGCGGACCCTCGCGATCGAGGACGACGTCAGCGAGCTGCGCCGCGCCAGGGACTGGGTGCGCGAGCAGCTCACCGGGCTGACCGCGGACCAGGCGGAGGACGTGGTGCTCGCCGCCGACGAGCTGGTCTCCAACGCGCTGCGGCACGGCGCGGCCCCGCGCACGCTGACCCTGCTGCTGCGACCCGGTTCGCTGCGGTTCGAGGTCGAGGACGGCGAGCCGGCACCGGCCCGGCCGCGTGAGGGCACCACGACGGGTGGCCGCGGTCTGACGCTGGTCGACGCGCTCGCGACGGACTGGGGGCAGCAGCCCACCGGCCGCGGCAAGGTCGTGTGGGCGGAGTTCACCCTCGACTGACGGGGGAACGCGCGGCGACGTTGCGCAGCCGGTCGACGACGGGGTGGCCGTCGGGCAGGAACTTCAGCACGGGTCCCCGGGGTGCGAGCTGCGGCCGGGCGCTGCGCCAGGTGGCGGAACGACCGTCACGTCCACCCTCCAGAAGGGGGACGATGTGCGGGTGCAGGTCCCTCGACCGGGTGGAGGTGGCGAGCAGTGGGTGACGACTGGCTGTTCGGGTTCGGGTCCAACTCGCTGGAAGACCTGGTGGGCAAGCTGTTCGGCGGGCTGGGGCAGCCGCCGTCGGCGACCAGGCGTACCGACCACTTCGGCCGCGACCTCACCGCGGCGGCCCGCGACGGCCTGCTCGACCCCGTGGTCGGCCGCGAGGACGTGATCGAGGAGGTCCTCGAGGTGCTGTCGCGGCGCACCAAGAACAACCCCGTCCTCATCGGCGATCCGGGCGTGGGCAAGACGGCGGTCGTCGAGGGCATCGCGGCGCTGATCGCGAGCGGCGACGTGCCGGCCACGCTGCAGGGCAGGCGGCTGATCTCGCTCGACCTCGCGGGCATGGTCGCCGGGGCGAAGTACCGCGGCGAGTTCGAGGAACGGCTGCAGGGCGTCGTCGAGGAGGTGGCCGCGACGAACCGGATGGTGGTGCTGTTCGTCGACGAGCTGCACACCGTGGTCGGCGCCGGCAGCGCCGAGGGCGCGCCGATGGACGCCGCGACCATGCTGAAACCGGTGCTGACCAGCGGGCGGTTGCAGGTCATCGGCGCCACCACGGCCGAGGACTACCGCCGGTACATCGCGAAGGACGCGGCGCTGGAACGCCGGTTCCAGCCGATCCTCGTGCCCGAACCGTCGGTCGAGGAGTCGATCGCCATCCTGCGCGGCCTGCGCCCGCGCTACGAGCTGCACCACGGCGTGCGGATCACCGACGAGGCGGTCGTGGCCGCGGTGGAGCTGTCGGCCCGCTACGTCGCCGACCGGTTCCTGCCGGACAAGGCCGTCGACCTGGTGGACCGCGCGGGCGCACGGCTGCGGCTGCGCGAGAAGTCCCCGTTGCCCGCCGACCCGGCGCAGCTCGAACACCGCGTGCGGCGCCTGAAGCGGGACCGCGCGACCGCGCCACCGGAGGAGGTGCTGGCGATCGACGACGAGCTCGACCGCGCCGTCGCCGACCTGGAGGCCGCCCGCGCCGCACTGGCCGACGCCCCGGAGGTGGGCGCGAACGACGTCGCCGAGGTCGTGTCCCGCAGCACCGGCATCCCGGTCGCCCAGCTCACCGAGGCCGAACGCCACCGCCTGCTGCACCTGGAGGACCACCTGCACCGCCGGATCATCGGACAGGAGGAGGCCGTGGAGGCGGTGGCCGACGCCGTGCGCCAGGGCCGTGCGGGCCTCAAGCACCCGAACCGCCCCATCGGCTCGTTCCTGTTCCTCGGCCCGACCGGCGTGGGCAAGACCGAGGTCGCCCGTGCGCTGGCGGAGGCCCTGTTCGGCTCGCAGGACCGGCTGATCCGCTTCGACATGAGCGAGTTCGCCCAGCAGCACACCGTGACCCGCCTGATCGGCGCACCCCCCGGCTACGTCGGCTACGAGGACGCGGGCCAGCTCACCGGCGCAGTCCGTCGCGTGCCGTACTCGGTGCTGCTGCTCGACGAGATCGAGAAGGCCCACGGCGACGTCTTCAACACCCTGCTCCAGGTGCTCGACGCGGGCCGGCTGACCGACGGCCAGGGCCGCACCGCGAACTTCGCCAACACCGTCATCATCATGACCAGCAACATCGGCGCCGACCAGCTGCTCGCCGCGGCCACCTCGGGCGTGCCGGTCGAGGACCTGCGCGGCCCGCTGCTGGGCACGGTCCGCCGGTACTTCCGCCCGGAGTTCCTCAACCGCCTCGACGAGATCATCCTGTTCCGCGGCCTCGACGCCGGCCAGCTGCGGCAGATCACCGCACTGCTGCTCGACCGCACCCGCGACCGGTTGCGGGAGAAGGACATCACGCTGGAGGTCGACGAGCAGGCCGTGGAGTGGCTCGCGGCCCGCGGGTACGTGCCCGAGTACGGCGCGCGGCCGTTGCGGCGGACCATCGGGCGGGAGCTGGACCGGCGGTTGTCGCGGGCGTTGCTGGCCGGGGAGCTGCGGGAGGGGCAGCACGTCGTGGTGACGGCCGGGGAGGGCGGGCTGGAGCTGACCGTCACCGACCGGCCGGGATGACCGGGTGACCGGGTCGGGCAGTCGCGCGCCGCGATCGGCAACGCCTCCCCGACCGCCGCCTCCACGCTCCGCCGTCCCCTGGCCCGAACGCTGGCGCTCCCCCGCCGCCCGGAACACCGCGTGCACAACGGCCTCCAGCCGAGCTGCACCGTGCGCGTCCCGGGTCACGCACCGTGCGCATCCGGGGTCACGCCCCGGGCTTGCGCCGGTACTGCGAGCGGGCCCAGGCCCACCCGGCGAGGAGGGCGAACACGAGGATGCCCATCGGGTGCCCGAGCACCAGCGCCGCACCGCCCAGCAGGACGACGGCGATGACGAGGGCCTGGTGGCGGTCCGCCGCGGGCCGGGTGGCGCCCTCCAGCTTCGCCGCGAGCTCCGGGTCCTGCTCGCCGAGGGTGCGCTCGATCT
Organism: Lentzea sp. NPDC036949; assembly: GCF_055608075.1. Lineage (NCBI taxonomy): Bacteria > Bacillati > Actinomycetota > Actinomycetes > Pseudonocardiales > Pseudonocardiaceae > Lentzea > Lentzea sp. NPDC036949. Next base: position 257,103 of record NZ_JBVJRA010000002.1, on the reverse strand, counting down.
CGCTCAGCGCCGCGCGTTCCCGGTCATCGAGCACTGCGCACCTCCTGCTCGCCGTGCGCCTGGCCGTACGGCACGGCGCTCAGCAGGGTCACCGGCACCGCGGCTCCGCTGGGCGTCCGGTACGTGCGCCGCTCCCCCTGCCGGGCCCCGTTCACCGCCGCCCCGAGCGGTGAGTCCGGTGAGTAGACCTCGACCGCGCCGTGCTCCGCGCCGCGGGCACCGAGCAGGAACGTCTCGGTCTCGCCGGTGTCGTCGAACCGGACGGTGAGGACCATGCCGGGTTCCGCGATGCCGTCGTCGGGCGGGTCCTCGCCGACGATCGCGTTGGTGAGCAGGTCGGTGATCTGGCGGATGCGCGCGGTCCGCTGCTGTTGCGGCACGGGGCTGGTCTCGTCGTCGGACTGCGCGCGCGGTGGGGCGAGCAGGGTCGTGAGCTCGTTGCGGAGCCGGTGGTGCGCCTGCGGCGTCAGCCACACGCGGGGAGTCGTCATCGTTGCTCCAGGGCGAGGAGTAGGGGGTGTCCGTGTGGGCCGGGTTCGTCAGCCCACGACCCGCACGGACAGGAGGGTGGTCAGTGGTCGCGGCGCAGGGCCTCGAAGTCGTGCGCGTAGTCGGAGGCGACGCGCAGGAGGATGTCGCGCTGCACGCGGAGGAAGTCGTTCTCCTTGCGCAGCCAGGCGAGCTCGGCTCGTTCGCCGTCGGTCAGCGGCGGTTCGGCGGGGTGCATGCGGCGGTCACCGGAGCGGGTCGAACTCGCGCAGCGCGGCGGGTTGCTTGCCGGTGGTGATCTGCTCGGCCAGCAGGCGGCCGGTGACCGGTCCCTGCGCCAGGCCCCACATGCCGTGGCCGCCGGCGACGTACACGCCGGGGACGCGGGTCGCTCCGATCACCGCGCGGCCGTCCGGGGTGACCGGGCGGGGGCCGACCCACACGTCGGTGCGGTCCTCCCACCGCACGCCGTCGAGCAGCGGCCGGGTGGAGGCGATGATCGCGTCCACGCGCGCCTTGTCCAGCGGTGCGTCCGGGTCGCGGAACTCCATGGTGCCCGCGACCCGCAGGCCGTCCCGGTACGGGGTGCAGGCCACGCGCACCTCCGGCAGGTAGATCGGGCCGCGGACGGGTTCGCTCACGGGGACGGTGAACGAGTAGCCGCGGCCGGCGCGGACCTGCGTGCGGACACCGGCCCGTGCGGCGAGGGCGGGCAGCCACGCGCCGGTGGCCAGTACCACCGCGTCGGCGGAGATCGCGGTGCCGTCGCTCGTGTGCACGGAGACACCGGGGCGGACGCCGGTCACCTCGCCGGACCGGATCGTGGCGCCGCGTGCGACCACGGCGCGACCCAGCGCCCGCACGAACGCGCCGGGGTCGACGAACCGCTGTCCGTCGATGCGCACCCCGGCCGTCAGCGCGGCCGAGGCCTGCGGGAGCTGTTCCCTCAGGTCCGATGTGGACAGAACGGAGTGGTCGACCGGTTGTCCTGCCGCGGCGAGCCGTTCCAGCTCGCGCACCAGGCCCTGCGCCTGCCGGGCCGAGGTGAAGGCCGCGGTGAACGGCGCGTCGACGGTCGGCACCGCGACGCCGTTGGCGGTGAGCACGTCGTAGGCCTCGATGCTCTCCTCGTTGAGCGGCAGGTTCGCCTTCGCCACGCGCGTCCACGACGACCAGCGGCAGTGGGCGGCGAACCGCGTGAGGAACGACCACAGCCCGGGGTCGGCGGTGAGCGGGATGTGCAGCGGCGCGGCCGGGTTGAGCAGGGACCGCAGCCCGTAGCGCAGCACCGCCGGTTCGTTCAGCGGGATCGCCAGGCCCGGCGCGATCCACCCCGCGTTGCCCCACGAGGCGCCGGCGGCGACACCGGTCCGGTCGACGACCGTGACCTCGACCCCGCGTTCCTGCAGGAACCACGCCGTGGACAACCCCACGACCCCCGCACCGACCACCACCGCTGAGCGCGGACCGCCGTCAAGGCGCTCGACGCCGTCCATCCCGGGCCTCCTGTCATCGCTTGCCCCCAGGATGGAGTGAGGACAGGCCGATCCGGTTGTCCGATTCCTACAACCGCGGCTCAGCGGTTGTAGATTTCCGACACCGTGGCGGCGAGGTCGATGAGCATGGCGACCCGCTTGGCCGGGTCGTCCAGGCCGAGGGCCGTCACCTCGCTCATCTTGCGCAGCCGGTTGCGGACGGTGTTGCCGTGCACGCCGAGCCGGTCACCGGCCGCGGCCAGGTCTCCCTGCGCCTCCAGCCACGCGCGCAGCGTCGCGACGTACTCGGTGCCGTGCTCGGCGTCGTGCCTGCGCAGGTCGGCCACCGGTCCGCGCGCGGACGCCCGGCCGACGCGGGCCGCGGCGCGCAGCCGGTGCAGCAGGATCTCGTCCCACGACTCGTCGTAGGCGGGGGCGGGCGTGTCGCCGGTGCGCATCTCGTGCAGGGCAAGGCACTCGTCCGCCTCCTGCCGGGCAGCGGGCAGGTCGGCGGGGCCGGCGACCGCGCTGATGCCCGCCGCCAGGGTGACGTTGTCGGGCAGCGCCGACCGCAGCGCCGCCAGCCAATCCCGTGCCGCCGCCACCCGCTCGCCCGGCAGGACCGTGTAGATGCTGTTGCCGGTCACCGCGCTGCGTCCCGGCCGCGACCAGCCGAAGCCGGTGGTCGCCTGCTCGAACGCGAGCAGCACGGCCGCGTGCCGCTCGGCGCCGACGTGGGCGCGGACCGCGACCACCCTGGCCGGTCCCGGCGGCAGGCCGAGCTGGCTGATCACCGTCGCCGCGTCCGCCGTGCCCTCCAGCAGCCGGATGACCCACTCCGACTCCACCTGGCGCTCCAGGTCGGCGCTGGCCCGCAGCCGCAGCAGGTGCAGCGCCACGATCCGGGCGCCGTCGGTCAGCGCCGTGCGCTGCGGCCCCCGCAGCGGCGCCGGGCAGGCCACCCAGACCGCGCCCAGCAGCTCCCGGCCCACCCTGACCGCGGCCACCATCCGGCCGGTCAGCCCGCGTCCGGGTGCCCCGGCCACGAACAACGGCTCGTCGGACGCCTGCAGGTGCGCCCGCACACCCGCCGCCTCGAACAGCTCCCGCACCCACGCCGGCACCTGCCGGCCCATGATCGTCTCCAGCCGGGCGGCGTCGACCTCCTGCTGCGGTCCCGAGTAGGCCAGCACGCGCGAGAGCTGGTCCTCGATGGTCACCGCACCGCCGGTGGCCGCGGCGAGGCTGTCGGCCAGGGCGAACAGGTCGGTGGGACCACGTCCGGACTCGGTCTCCCTGCCTTCGAGCACCAGCCCGTAGACGACGCCCGCGAGCTGGCTCCACGACAGCGCCGGGTCCGCCAGCATCACCGCGACGCCCTCGGCCTCCCCCACCGCGACGACGTCCGCGAGCAGCTCCTCGCCGCCCCGCAGCAGCACGACGACGGCCCGCGCCGCCACCGCCGCGCGCACCGCTTCCGCGACCGAGCCCGCGCCGACGGCGAGGTACACGTCACCCACCTCGGCGCGCTCGTCCGCGGCGTCGCGCAGCACCACGCCGCGCAGCTCCGCCGACCGCGGCACCGGGCAGCAGCACAGCCGCACCCCGTACCCGCCCAGCACGTTGACCAGCCGGTCCAGTCTCACCACGGCCGTGCTCCCCGTCCCGGCGTCACCGCCGCTTCGGCCAGGGCACGAGCAGCAGCACGCCGGCGGCGGCGCACAGCAGGCCGATCGTCGTCCAGAGCTGCTGCCCGGTCATGAAGCTGCCCTTGAGGTGGCCGAGGCCCTGCGCGGTCCAGACGCCGCCGAGCACGAGCAGCACGACGCCGACCCCGACCACCACTTTTCTGCTCATGCCCGGCAGCCTACCGGCCGGTCACGGGTGCTCCACAATGGACGGACGGGTGGGACACGACCGCGTCGGTCGTTGATCGCGCCCGCCGGAACGGGTGGAGTGGGCGGTGTGGCGACGACGATCGTGAACGCGCGGGTGTTCGACGGCAGGGCGGTGCGGGACTGGACCTCCGTCCGGTTCGCGGAGGGCCTGGTCACCGGCTGCGCGGTGGGCTCGGCCGCGCAGGACGGCGACGAGGTGGTCGACGCGCGGGGCGGGACCGTGCTGCCCGGCCTGATCGACTCGCACGTGCACCTCGTCCCCGGCGCCCTCGCGCAGTCGCTGAACCACGGCGTCACGACCGTGCTCGACATGTTCAGCAAGCCCGACGTCGTGGCCGCGGCCAGGCAGCAGGCCGCCACCCGCACGGACGTGGCCGACGTGCGGTCCTCCGGCATCGGGGCCACCGCACCCGGCGGGCACCCGTCGCCGCTGTACGCGCCGATCCCGACGGTGAGCGCTCCCGGTGAGGCCGAGCGGTTCGTCGCGGACCGGGTCGCGGAGGGCGTGGACCACCTGAAGGTCATCTCCGGGGTCGGTGGCCTCTGGCCGGCGCTGGACTCCGCCACGATCGCCGCCCTGGTCACCGCCGCGCACGCCCGCGGCCTGGTGGTCGTCGGGCACGTGAGCTCGGCGGCCGGGCTCGACCAGCTCGTGTCCGCCGGGGCCGACGTCGTGGCGCACGTGCCCACCGACGACCTGGACGACACCCTCGTCGACCGCATGGCCCTGGCCGGAATCTCCGTCGGCCCCACCCTCGTCACCGCGGAGAACGCCCTGCGCTCCGCGAACCGGGCAGCGGCCACCGTGCGGCGGCTCGCCGAGGCGGGCATCCCCCTGCTGGCGGGGACCGACGCGCCGAACCCCGGCACCGCGTTCGGGCAGGCGCTGCACCGCGAGCTGGAGCTCCTGGTCGGGTGCGGTCTCAGCCCGGCGGAGGCGCTGGCCGCCGCCACGGCCGAGCCGGCACGGGTGTTCGGGCTCGGCGACCGCGGCCGGATCGCACCGGGCCTGCGCGCGGACCTGGTGCTCGTGTCCGGCGACCCGCTGGCCGACATCACCGCGGTCCGCGCGGTCGAACGGGTCTGGCGCGCGGGCGTGCAGTGCGAGCGGCGCCCGTTCGTCCCGGACGCCGCCGAGGCCGAGGAGCTGGCCGCGTTCGACGCGCGGGTCGCCCGCGCCGTGGCTGCCGTGCGCGCACGCAGGCTCGGCTGACCCGAGCCACCGCACCCGAGCCCATCGAACTGATGGGCCAGTACGTCGAGGTGCTGCGGACACGTCGCCGAGGTCGACGGCGGCACCGCGGCGGTCCACGCGCCCGGCGGCGGACGGCGGAGCCGTGTCAAGCTGACCACGATCCACCAGGAGAACGCACCGGAGCTCGTCCCCGCCGCGGGATGACCCGACCGACCCGGGAGAAGCACCTGATGCCGCGGATTCGCGCCGCCACCATCGAAGAGCACCACGAGATGGTGTGGGCCGACCTCACCGAGGCGGTGCGGCAGCTGCTGCTCGAACGCGACTACGACTCGATCAACATGGGTCACATCGCGGCCAGGGCGGGACTCGCGCGCAACACCCTCTACAACTACGCCCGCGACAAGAGGGCGCTGGTGCTGGCCCTCGCGCACCGGGCGAGCCTGCCGCTCGCCGGGCAGGTCGCCGAGATCGCCGCGCGGTCGTCCGACCCGGCAGCCGACCGGCTGCGGGAGGTCGTCGAGACGATCCTGGCCGCGTCCACGCAGCACGCGCTGCGGCTGATGTTCCTGCCGAACTCCAGCCCGCTGGTGGCGGAGCTGCCGGACGGACCGGAGAACCCGTTCTCCGTGCTCGTGGCCGAGGTGGTGAACATCGTCGAGGCTGGCGTCGCCGCCGGTGAGTTCCGGCCGGTCGAGGACGTGCGGCTCACCGTCGAGCTGCTGTCGGGGGCGATGCGCGCGGGTATCGATCGGATCACCAGGGAACCGGACGCGTTCGCGGCCACGGTGCGGGCGGCGCAGGAGATCGTGCTCGCCGCGGTGACCCGCACCGGGGACTGATCGACGGGGCCCCGCCGGCTCCGTCCACTGTGCGCAGTCGGCTGCGTCACACCGGCGCCCCTGATCCACTGAGGCCGGGAACTCGGCGAGGGCTTCGTCCGACCGCCTGGGCATGAGGGTGGACAGGGCCGTCGCGGTCGCGTCGGTCGGCTCGGTGGTGTGCGTCGCGGTCGTCGTGCTCTGGGCGGGTGACGTGCACGCCGCCTTGGGCGACAGCGATCCCGGCAGGGCCACGGCGCTGGCGTTCGGCCTCGTGCGCACCGCGGCGAACGCCGCTGCCACGATCACGGTGGGAGCGCTCGTCTTCGGGGCGTTCGTCGTGCCCGCACCGCCGAAGCGCGCCCAGCTGACACCGCACGCCTTCGCCGCCGTGCGCACCGCCGCAACGGCTGCGGCCGTGTGGGCCGGTGCGGCCGCTGCCGCCGTCGTCCTGTCCGCCGCCGACGCGTCCGGGCAGTCCGTCGCGGTCGCGCTGGAGCACCTCGGCGGGCTCGTGGCCGCCACCGAGGAACCCAAGGCGTGGATCGTCTCGGCGGTCGCCGCCGTGGTCGTCGCGGCCGGTGCGCGGGCAACGCTGACGTGGACGACCTCGGTGCTGTGGCTCGGCCCCGCCCTGGCCGGGGTGCTCGCGCCGGTCGTCGCCGGGCACGTCGCCAACGGTGCGTGGCACGACGTCGCCACCAACGCGGTGGTGTGGCACATCCCGGCCGCCGCCGTGTGGGTCGGTTCGCTCGTCGCGCTGCGGGCGTACCTGCGCAGGCCGGGCACCGCTGCGACCGATGTCGTCGTCCGGCGCTACCACCGGCTCACGACGGGCTGCGTGGTCGTGCTCGTCCTCAGCGGCGCGGTGACCGCGGCGGTCCTCATCGGACCGTCCGGGCTCCACACCGGGTACGCGGTCCTGTTGCTGCTCAAGCTTTCCCTTTGTGTGGCCGTGCCGCTGCTGCGTGCGCGCTGGGGCCCGCAGCGGCCGCTCGGCACCGAGCTGGTGGTGCTGGGACTCGTGCTCGGCGCCTCGACCGGTCTCACCCACCTCGTGCCGCCCGCGTGGTTCGCCGACCGGCCGTCGCCGCAGGAGACCGTGCTCGGCTACGAGCTGCCCGACCCGCCGAGCCTCGCGGAACTGGTGCTGGGCTGGCGCCTCGACCTGGTGTTCGGCCTGGGCGCGCTCGGGCTGGCTGCGGGGTACGCGGTAGCGGTGCGGAAGCTGCGGCGCCGAGGTGACACCTGGCCCGCCGGGCGGACGGTCGCGTGGCTGCTGGGGTGCGCGGTGGTGCTGGTCGTGACGTCGTCCGGGGTCGGCCGGTACGCGGCGGGGATGTTCAGCACCCACATGGTCGCGCACATGTCGCTGAACATGCTGGCACCGGTGCTGCTCGTGCTGGGCGGACCGGTGACGCTCGCGCTGCGGGTGCTGCCGGCCGGGCCGCGGCAGTGGGTGACGGCGCTGCTGCACTGCCGGGCCACCCGGCTGGTCGCGCACCCCGCGGTGGCCGCGACGGCGTTCGTCGGGTCGTTCTACGTCCTGTACTTCTCGGACCTGTTCGGTGCCGCGATGCGCTTCCACTGGGCGCACCAGCTGATGAACCTGCACTTCCTGGTCACCGGCTGCGTGTTCTTCTGGCTCGTCATCGGCGTCGACCGCGCGCCGCGGGCGTTGCCGCACCTGGCCCGGCTCGGGCTGCTGTTCTCGGTGATGCCGTTCCACGCGTTCTTCGGCGTGGTCCTGATGAACCACCAGACCGTGATCGCCGAGCACTTCTACCGCACCCTCGGCCTGACGTGGCTGCCCGACCTGCTCACCGACCAGCGCCTCGGCGGCGGCATCGCGTGGGCCACCGGGGAGGTGCCGATGCTCGTCGTCGTGCTCGCACTGCTGCGGCAGTGGGCGGTGGCGGACCGGCGGGAGGCGGTGCGGTTCGACCGCGCCACCGACACCGGGCACGACGACCGCTTGGCCGCCTACAACGCGATGCTCGCGGAACTGTCCGGAAGGAAGAACTGACCCGCCATGACCACCACCACCGCGGACAACGCCGTCGAACTGTCGGTGTCCGGGATGACCTGCGCCGCCTGCGCCACCCGGATCGAACGCAAGCTGAACCGGGTCGACGGCGTGCGCGCCACCGTCAACTACGCCACCGAACGCGCGATCGTCCAGCTGCCGCAGGGGATGCGCACCGACGACGCCGTGCAGGTCGTGCGCGCCGCCGGGTACGACGCGGCCGTGGCCGGGCAGGAGCGGGGTGACGACGTCGTCACCGGGCTGCGGCACCGGCTGGTGGTCGCGGCGGTGCTCGCCATCCCGCTGGGCAACCTGTCGATCAGCCTCGCGCTGGTGCCCGCGCTGCGCTTCCCCGGCTGGGAGGCGGTGTGCGTGCTGCTCGCGCTGCCGGTGGTCGCGTACTCGGCCTGGCCGTTCCACCGCGCGGCGCTGCGCAACCTGCGGCACGGCGCGTCGAGCATGGACACCCTGGTGTCGCTGGGCGTGCTGGCCTCGTTCGGGTGGGCGGTGTGGTCGCTCGCGGCCGGACCGTCCGGGCCGGGTCACTGGCTCGGCTTCGGCGTGACGGCGGAGGGCGCGGACGCCGTCTACCTCGACGTGGCCGCCGGTGTCACGACGTTCCTGCTCGCCGGCCGCTACTTCGAGCTGCGGTCGCGGCGCTCCGCGGTGGGCCTGCTGACAGCGCTCGCGGGCATCGCGGCCAAGGACGCCAGGGTGCTGCGCGACGGCGTCGAGACCACGGTCCCCGCGGCGCAGGTGCTGGTCGGCGACCTGGTGGTGGTGCGACCGGGCGAGGCACTGCCCGCGGACGGCGTCGTGACCGAGGGGTTCTCCGCGGTCGACACGGCGACCATGACCGGCGAGCCCGTCCCGGTGGAGGTGGGTCCGGGCGCACCGGTCGTCGGCGGCACGGTCAACAGCGCCGGGCGGCTGGTCGTGCGGGCGACGGCGGTCGGCGCCCACACCCAGCTCGCACAGATGCGGGCGCTGGCCGAACGGGCGGCCGAGCGCAAGGCCGCCGTGCAACGCCTGGTCGACCGGGTGTGCGCGGTGTTCGTGCCCGTCGTGCTGGTGCTCTCCGCGCTGACGCTGGCCGGCTGGCTGCTCACCGCCCACTCCCCGCGCGAGGCGTTCACCGCTGCGGTCGCGGTGCTGATCATCGCCTGTCCCTGCGCGCTCGGCCTCGCCACGCCGACCGCGCTGATGGTCGGCGTGGCGAGGGCGGCACAGCTCGGCGTCCTGGTGAAGGGGCCGGAGGCGCTGGAGGCGACCCGCGGTGTGGACACGGTCGTGCTGGACAAGACCGGGACCGTGACGACCGGCCGCATGGAGGTCGTGGAGACGTGGGCGCTCGGGGACGAACGAGTGCCGGGGCCGGAGGCCGTACACGACGACCCGCCCACCCTCACCGACCACGTGCTTCGGGCTGCGGCTGTGGAAGCCGCCTCCCAACACCCGCCCACCACCGCCGACCACGTGCTCCGCGCCGCAGCCGCCGTGGAAGCCGCCTCCGAGCACCCCATCGGCGTGGCCATCGCCGCCGCCTGCTCGGACGCACCCGCGGTGACCGCGTTCGAGGCCCTGGTCGGTGCGGGCGCACGAGGCGAGGTCGAGGGCGTCGCCGTGGTCGTCGGTTCCGCGGAGCTCATGGCACGGCTGCGGCTCCCGGTCCCGCCGGCGGCGACCGAGTGGCTTGCGGGTCTCGGCGCGGCGACCGGGGTGCTGGTCGCGCGCGGCGGTGTGGTGGTGGGCGGCATCGCCCTGCGCGACACGGTCCGGCCGTCTGCCAGGGGTGCGGTCGCCCGCCTGCACTCGCTCGGTCTGCGCACCGTGCTGCTGACCGGCGACCACGACGCCGCGGCCAGGGCCGTCGCCGCGGAGGTCGGGGTCGGCGAGGTGGTCGCGAACGTGCGGCCCGCGGACAAGGTCGCCGTCGTGGAACGGTTGCGCGCGCAGGGCCACCGGGTCGCGATGGTCGGTGACGGCGTCAACGACGGGCCCGCACTTGCCGCCGCCGACCTGGGCATGGCGGTCGCGCACGGCAGTGACATCGCCGCGCAGGCCGCCGACGTGGTGCTCGTGCGCGACGACCTCGGCGCTGTCGCGGACACGGTCGTGCTCGCCGGGCGGACGCTCGCCACCATCCGGGGCAACCTCGTCTGGGCGTTCGGCTACAACGCCGCCGCGCTCCCCCTCGCTGCCTTCGGGTTGCTCAACCCGCTCATCGCGGGTGCGGCCATGTCGTTGTCGTCGGTGCTGGTGGTCGCGAACAGCCTGAGGTTGCGCAACGCGCTCGGGAACCGGACCGACCTCGCGGCCGACTCCTAGGACGACACCGGACCTGGGAGGCCACCGTGGAACGACGGACATTCCTGCGCGCATCGGCGCTGTCGCTGGGGATCACGGGCGCGGCGGGCGCCACCGCGTCGGCGGCGCAGCCGTTGCGCGTCCAGGTGCTGTTGTTCGACGGCGTGGAGGAGCAGGACTTCGTGGCACCGGTGGAGGTGCTGGGCCTGGCCGGGCGGATGTCCGGCGGTGCCGTCGTGACCACCCAGGTCACGTCCGGCCGGCCGGGCACGGTCACCTGCACGTACGGCACGAAGGTCGAGGTCGCGCGCGGCTGGTCGCCCGGCGAGGCCGACGTGCTGGTGGTGCCCGGCGGCGGGTATGCCGCGCGGACCGGCCCTGGTGTGCACCGGCTCATCGGCGACCAGGGCTTCCTGCGCCGGCTGGCCGGGGCGGACGTGCTGCCGGTGGGCATCTGCACCGGGACGATGGTGCTGTCCGCGGCGGGCCTCACCCGCGGCCGCAACGCCACCACGCACAGCGGCGCGAAGGCCGACCTCGCCGCGCAGGGGGCGACCGTGGTGAACGCGCGGGTGGTCGACGACGGCGACCTGATCACCGGCGGCGGCATCACGTCCGGCCTGGACGTCGCGCTCTGGCTGGTGGAACGGTTCGTCGGCGCGCAGACCGCGCAACGCGTCGAGACCGTGCTGGAGTACGAGCGCAGGGGCACCGTCTGGCGCAAGTGACGGTGGACCGGGAACTCCTCGGCCTCCGATCCGACCACTACCTGAGCAAGGAGTCCCCGAACAACCCGAGGCGCAACAGGATGTCCCGCACGAAGAAGAATCCCGTCACGGCACGCCGCGGCGTGTCGCTCAACGTGGTGCTGACCTCCGTGGTCGTGCTGCTCGCTGCCGCCGTGTTCGGCGGTGTGCTGCTGTTCCAGCGCGATGGCGCCGAGGACAGGACCGCCGCGCTGGTGCCCGCCGGTGCGCACACGCTCTCCAAAGTGGACGGTGACGGGGTGGTGCTGGTCGAGTTCCTCGACTTCCAGTGCCCGGCCTGCTCCGCCTACTACTCCGGCGTGACGAAGAAGCTGGAGGACGACTACCGGGGGCGCGTCACCATCGTGCCCAGGAACCTGCCGCTGGAGATGCACCCGCTGGCGCTGCCCGCGGCGCAGGCGGCCGAGGCGGCGGGCCGGCAGGGCAAGTACGCCGAGATGTACCACGCGCTCTACGGCAACTACGACCGCTGGGCGGTCGACGGCCAGAACACCAGTGCGGACCGCGACCGCGCGATCGGCCTGTTCGAGCAGTTCGCCACCGCCGCCGGGCTCGACCTGGACCGGTTCCGCGCCGACATGGCGTCCGCGGACGTGCGGGCCGCGATCGACCGCGACGTGGCCGACGCGCGCAAGCTCGGGGTGCAGAGCACGCCGACGCTGTTCCTCAACGGCGAGCAGTTCCAGCCGTCGGGCAAGTCGTTCGCCGACGTCGACCGCGAGCTGCGCGCGAAGATCGACGCGGCGCTGGCCGGATGAGCCGCCCGCTGGCGTGGCTGTACGTGGCCGGCGGCGCACTCGGGTTCGCCGCGTCCGCCGCGCTCACCCTGGAGAAGCTGGCGCTGCTGCGGAACCCGGCGCACGTGCCCACGTGCTCGCTGAACCCGGTGGTGTCCTGCGGGCCGGTGATGGACAGCCCGCAGGCGGCGGCGTTCGGGTTCCCCAACCCGCTGCTCGGCATCGCCGGGTTCGCGGTCGTGGTGACCACCGGGGTCGCACTGCTGGCCGGGTTCGCGCCGCCGCGCTCCTACCGGCTCGCCCTCAACGCGGGCACCGGCCTGGCCGTGGTGTTCGTGCACTGGCTTGTCGTCGTCAGCCTCTACGACATCCACGCGCTGTGCCTGTACTGCATCGTCGTGTGGATCGTCGTGATCCCGTTGTTCTGGTACACCACCCTCGACACCTGGCCACGCCTCGCGCCGTTGCGCCGCTTGCACAGCACTGTGCTCGTGCTCTGGTACGCGGTCATCGTCGCGTTGGTGCTGCACGCGTTCTGGGACTACTGGGTGACGGCGTGACGGCCGTCCTGGCGACGGCCGCGATGGCCGTGTCGATGCTGCAGCTGTTCGTGCTGGGCGCGCTGGGGCCGGTGCTGGTCACCGACCTCGGCGTGGCGCAGTGGCAGCTCGGTGCGCTGGTCGCGGTGGGGTTCGCGGTGGCGGCGCTGCTGTCGCTGCCCGCGGGGGCGCTGGTGGACCGGGTCGGGGCGCGGCGCGCGCTGGCCGGGGTGTTCGTGGTCAGCGCGGTGGCGCTGGCGGTGCTGGCGGTCGCCGGGTCGGTGTGGTGGATCGCGGCCGGGGTGGCGCTGGGCGGGGTGCCGCAGGCACTGGCGAACCCGGCCACCAACAAGGTGGTCGTCGCCGCCGTGGCACGGGAGCGGCTCGGGGCGGTGACCGGGTGGAAGCAGTCCGGGGTGCAGCTCGGCGCGTTCGTCGCGGGCGTGCCGCTGGCCGGTGCCACCGCGGTGGTGGACTGGCGCTGGGGCGTCGGGGTGCTCGCGGTGCTGTGCCTGGTGGGCGCGGTGCTGACCACACGGCTCGCGGTGCCGGCGGTTCCGGCCCAGCGCGGGCGCGGGCGGGTGGGTGGCCGGGTGCGCGCGCTGGCGGTGTTCTCGCTGGCGCTCGGCTTCGGGCTGGCGTCGGTGAACACCTTCTTCCCGCTGTACGGCGTGGACCGGCTGGAGCTGCCGGCACCCGTCGCGGCGTGGTCGATCGCCGTGGTGGGGCTGGTCGGCATCGTGGGCCGGGTGTGGTGGAGCGCGGCGGCGGGGCGAGCGGGCGACCCTGCCGCCGTGCTGCCGTTGCTGGCGCTCGGGGCCGTCGTCTCGGTCGCGGTGGTGGCGCTGGCCGAGCACGTGCACTGGCTGGTGTGGTTCGGTGCGGCGGGGATCGGGGTGTTCGCGGTGGCGGGCAACGCCGTGTCGATGGTCGCGGTGCTGCGGGCGGTGCCGCAAGGGCTGGCCGGGCGTGCGGCAGCGGTGGTGTCGGCCGGGTTCTTCTCCGGGTTCGCCGCCGGGCCGCCGGTCACCGGGCTCGTGCTGCAGCAGGCCGGTTACCCGTGGCTGTGGGGTGTCGTCGGCGTGGCGTTCGGGCTGGCGGCCGCCGTGGGCGTGCTGGTCGTCCGGCGCACCGCGGTGGCGGTGTGAGCGGCTGGGCGCACGACCTGGTGCGCCGGCTGTGCGACCGGGTCGACGAGGCCGAAGCCGCGGCGGGAGAACGGTTTCCGCTCTACCGCCACGACGGGCGGTGGAAGACCTCGGCCCGCGGGTCGTGGACCGGCGGGTTCTGGGCGGGGCTGCTGACGCTGCGGAGTCTCGTCACCGGCACCGGTGACGTCGCCGCGGTGCGGGACCGGCTGGACGTCTGGGCGGACGCGGACACGGTGCTGCGCGGCATGATCTTCTGGTACGGCAGCGGCGCGGAACGGCTGGGGACCATCGCCGCACGCCCCAGCACGGCCCTGGTCGCGGACCGGCTCGCGCGGTGCTACGACCGCGAGTTGGGCGCGGTTCCGTGGGGCACGGCGCTGGCCCCCGAGGGACAGCCCGTGCGCGCGGACGGGGCGGCCGGGCTCGTTCCGCTGCTGAACGCCCACGGCCACCACGCCGTCGCGCGCTGCCATCAGCAAGCGCACCTGGCACTGGACCCGGACTGGCCGCGCGGCAAGGCGTGGCTGCAGCTCACCCACCCGCGTCCGGCCTGGACCGTGTCCACACAGGACAGTTCGGCGGTGGCGATCGCCGCCGTGGCGTTGCTGAAGGCCGGTCGGCGCGAGGAGGGCGAACGACTGCTGCGCACGCTGCCGGACGGTGCCGAGTACGACGGCCTGACCGGTCTTCAGGTGGTGTGGGGCGACTTCTTCACGTTCCTCGGCGCCGCGCTGCTGACCGGTCTGGTGCCGCCCGACGCCTGGTGAGCAGCCGCCGTCCGGTGGTCGCGACGTGCAGCTCGTCCGCGCCGTCGAGGATGCGGGCGGCCCGTGCCACGCGCAGCAGCCGCGGCAGACCCGTTGCGGCCATGAGCCCTTCCGCCCCGTAGACCTGGACCGCGGCGTCGGCCGCGGTGTCCAGCGCCCGTGCGGCGGCGACCTTCGCGAGGCTCACCTCGACCGGCGCGCGCTCACCGGCGGCGACCAGCGCGGCCGCCTCGCGGGCCAACAGCCGGGCCGAGCGCACCTCCAGCTCGGACTCGAACGCCAGGCGCTGCACCAGTTGCCGGTCGGCCAGCACGCCGTCGCCGAGCGCCCGCGACACCGCACGGTCCGCGAGCAGGTCGAGGCACCGCTGCGCCTGCCCGACCCAGCGCAGCGCGCGCAACGTCCGCCCGAGCGCGAGCCGTTCGCCGGCGAGCCGCATCCCGTTCCCCTGCTCACCGACGAGGTGCGTCGGTGGCACGCGGACCGCGTCGAACGAGATCTCGTGCTGCCCGCCCGCACCGAGGACGTCGAGCTCGCGGTCCACCCGGAACCCGCCTGCCGGCACGGCGACGACCGAGAAGCCGTCGCCGGTGCGGGCCACGACCAGCACGAGGTCCGCACGGGCCGCACCGCTGGTGAACCACTTGCGGCCGGTGACGGTCCACCAGCCGTCCGCGCCGCGCTCGGCGGTGGTGCGCAGCCCGGACGGGTCGGAGCCCGCGACCCCCGGCTCGGTCATCGCGTAGCTGACGTGCGCGCGCCCGGCCACGAGGTCGGTCAGCACGGCGTCCCGCAGCTCCGGATGTGCGTGCGCGGCCAGCATCCGCGTGTTCAGCAGGCTCGACGAGCCCACGACGTCAGGGCCGTGGTCGCTGCGCCCCTCGTCCTCGGCCTCCGCGAGGTAGCCGGCCAGCGGCTGACCACCGCCGCCCAGCTCGACCGGCAGCGGCCGGGCCCACAACCCGGCCTGCTTGGCGAGGTCGCGCAGTGCGAGACCGCCGCCCGCGTCGAGCTCCGGTTCGGCGGGGATCACGACCTCGTCCACGAACCGCCGCAACTGCGTGTCACCCGTCACCGGCACATCACACCACCGTGGGAACCCGAATGGGCGCGCGTACGACCTCTGGGTCATGACGGAAGCCACAGCACTGCACGCCTTGGCCCTGGAAGGCGCGACCGCGTCGGTCTCGGGCACGAGCGCGGCGGCACGCGTGCTGCGCGCACACCTCCGCGCGCTGGGAGCGGAGGTGCACACCGGCTTCGCGGAACTACCCGCCGAGGCAGTTCTGGTGCTGGACGGCGGTGATCGGCACGAGGTGGTCGTCGACTGGGCCGGGCCGGTGGACGTCCCCGGCCTGCGCGACGAGGCGACCGTTCAGGCCGCGTGCGGGGTGATGCACGTGCACGGCAGGCGGTCCGGCTCACCGCGCGGCCTCGGCGTCGACCACTGCGGCACGGCGGCCGGGGTGCTGGCGGTGACGGGGTTGCTCGCGGCGGTGCTGCGGGGCGAGCCGCGGGTGCGGACCAGCGTGGCCGAGGCGGCGTTGCTGACGGTGTCCCAGTACCTCGCTGCGGCGGGGGCGGACGAGGCGGAGGCGGTCGACCTGCGGCCCGGTGGACCGCCGTTCACCACCGCGGACGGGGTGCGGTTCGAGGTCGAGGCACTGGTGCCCGAGGTGTGGGCTGCGTTCTGGGCGGCGCTCGGCACGGACTCCGCCGCGGTCCGCGCGGGCTGGCGGCCGTACCAGTTCCGCTATGCCACAGCGACTGCGCCGATTCCCGAGGCCCTGCACGCGGCGACCCGCGCCGTCACGTTCGCGGAGATCACCACCGCCGCGATGGTGAGCGGGGCCAGCGTCTGCCGGGTGCACCGTCCTGTTCAGCCGCTCGAACGGCCGTGGAGCATCCGCCCCACGGCCGGCGTCGCGACGCGCACCGGCGACGACCTGGTGGTGTACGAGGCGGGCCGGCGCATCCAGGCACCGATGGCCGCGCACCTGCTGGGTCTGTTGGGCGCCAAGGTGATCCGCGTCGAGCCGCCGGGCGGTGACCCGTTGCGGGGCATGCCGCCGATGTGCCGCGACCTGTCGGCCCGCTGGCTCGCGCTCAACCGCGGCAAGGACGCCGTCGAGGTCGACCTCAAGGACCCCGCCGATCGTCAACGGCTGCGCGACCTCTTGGTGGACGCGGACGTGTTCCTGCACAACTGGGCGCCGGGCAACGCCGAGAGGTGGCGGCTCACGGCGGCCGACCTGCCGGACGGACTGGTGTACGCCCACACGTCCGGCTGGGGCGGCGGCGACCTCGTGGACCCGCCGCTGGGCACCGACTTCATGGTCCAGGCCCGCACCGGTCTGGCCGAGCTGGTGCGCCCTGCCGACGAGGAGCCCGCGCCGTCGCTGATGACGCTGGTGGACGTGCTCGGCGGCCTGATCGGCGCGGAGGCCGTGCTCGCCGGGGTGCTGACCCGCCGGCGCACCGGTCGCGGCGTCGCCGTCGAGAGCAGCCTGCTCGGCGCGGCCGGTGCGTTGCTCGCCGGCGCGAAGTCCCGGCCCTCCCCCGGTTTCCGCGTTCCCGTCGACGGCCGGGTCGGCGGCGTGGACGTGCTCACCGACCTCGCGGCGCTGCCGGGTGACCCCCGCTTCGCCGCCGTACTGGGCCGCGACGACCGCGGCTGTCCCGCTCTCGGCTCCCCGTGGAGGTTCCTGTGACACTCGCCGCGACCACCGCCGTGCGGCACCTGGCGGACCTCGTGCCGTACGAGCTCCGCCGCGGCTGGGCCGCCACCGGTCTGTACCGCGACCGCGACCTGTACTCGTTGTTCCGCGAGCACGTCCTGGCCGGTCCCGGCCGCGTCGCCGTCGTCGACGCGCAGGGTGAGGTCACCTACGCCGAGCTCGACCTGATGGCCCGCTCCCTGGCGGCGGGCCTCGCGGGCATGGGCGTGGAACCGGGTGACGTCGTCGGCATCCAGCTGCCCAACGGTCGGCTGGCGTGCGCGTTCGACCTCGCGGTGGCCGCGCTGGGTGCCGTCGCGCTGCCCTACCCGGTCGGGCGCGGTGACCGGGAGGCGGCGAGCCTGCTCAGCCGGTCCGGCGCGGTCGCCGTGGTCACGACGACGCGCTACGGCGACTACCCCTGCGCCCAGCGGACCCGCGCGCTGGCCGGCGAGCTGCCCGAGCTGCGGACCGTGATCGCGGCGGGCGACGGCGTGGTGCCGGCGGGCTGCGTGCCGGTGGCGGCGCTGCTGGCCGCCCACCCGGACCGGTTCACCCCGGCGTCCCCCGACCCGGACGGACCCGCGCGCATCCTCGTCACCTCCGGCTCGGAGGCAGCGCCGAAGATGGTGCTGTACTCGCACAACGCCCTCGTCGGCGGCCGCGGCCGGTTCATCGGCGAGCTGATGGGCGGCGACCCCGAGCTGCGGAACCTCGTGCTGGTGCCGCTGGCGTCGTCCTACGGCAGCAACGGCACCTCCGTCACGCTCGCCGTCCACGGCGGAACCCTCGTGCTGCTGCCCAAGTTCGACGTCACGGCCGCGCTGGCAATGGTCGAACGCGCCCGCCCCACGCACGTGCTCGCGGTGCCCACCATGCTGCGGATGATCGCCGACTCCCCCGACCTCGACCGGTACGACACGTCCAGCCTGCGCGTGGTCGCACTCGGCGGTGCCGCCCTGGACGCCACGACCGCCGCACGCGTCCGCGACACGCTCGGCTGCACGGTCGTGAACGTCTACGGCTCGGCGGACGGCGTCAACTGCCACACCGCCCTGGACGACCCGCCCGGCCACGCCGACACCGCGGGCCGCCCCAACCCGTTCGTCGCACGCCTGCGCATCGTGGACGACACCCTGCACGACGTGCCGCCCGGCGCGGTCGGCGAGATCATCGCGCTCGGCCCGATGTCGCCGCTGTGCTACGTCGGCGCACCCGAGCTGAACGAGCGCTACCGCACGCCGGACGGCTGGGTGCGCACCGGCGACCTCGGCCGCATCGACGACGAGGGCTACCTGCACGTGGTCGGGCGGCGCAAGGACGTGATCATCCGCGGTGGCCTGAACATCAGCCCCGCCGAGGTCGAGGCGCTGCTCGTCACGCACCCGGCGGTGCGGGACGTGGTGTGCGTGCCGGTGCCGGACGACGTGCTGGGCGAACGGTTGTGCGCCTGTGTCGTGGGCGATCCGGCGCTCGTGCTGGAGGACCTGACGGCACACCTGTCGGCGCAGGGGCTGGAGCCGCGGAAGTTCCCCGAGCGGCTGGTCGTGGTGGACGCGCTGCCGCTGGGCGCGGCCGGGAAGGTGGACCGCCGCGCCGTGCAGGACCTCGTGCGGCGGTCGTGAGGCGCGCCCGGCGGACGGGCCGTCCGCCGGGCGCATGCCCCGTCAGGCCTTGAGGGCCTTCGATATCTCCGCGGCGTTCGCCGTGAAGACGCCGAGGAGGTCGAGGTCCTCGCCCGGGTAGTTCACGATCCGCACCTGCCGCGCGGCCGAACCGGGCAGCACCGTCCCGGTCGACATGTGCGCGTTGTCGAACACCAGGTCCGGCTGCTTGCCCGCGAGCTCGGCGAGCTGCGCCGGGGTGACCGGCTGCGGGCCGAACGTGCCGACCACCTCGGCGCCGGTGACCGCGGCCATGTACGCCACGAACGCCTGGCTGACCACCTTCGGCGCCTTGCCGCCGGGGAACGAGCCGCGCACCTGCTGCTCGACCGACTTCAGCGTGGTGTCGAACTCCGCCAGCCACTTCTCGGCCGCGTCGGTGGTGCCGAGCAGGCCGGCCAGCCGCGTCACCTCGGCGCGCACCACCTCCGGTGCGTTCTCCAGCTTCACCGCCTCCACCTGCGCCGCCCCGCCCGCGGCCTCCTTCAGCCGGGGCGCGAACCCCTCGAACTCCGCGTACAGCACCAGGTCCGCGCCCGCGACGGCGGCGAGGTCGGACGGTTTGGGGTCGTAGTCCGCCGCGTGCGCCACGGTCGCCGGCACCACGACCCGCACGTCGGTCGCACCCGCGGCCTTGGCCAGCGCGGCCTCCCACGCCGTGGCGGCGACGACCTTCTTGCCCGCCGGGGCGGCCGGGGACGCGGGCTGGGCTCCGCCGCCGCAGGCGGTCAGCGCGAGCACCGCGCCGAGCACCACGAGCTTGGTCTTCACGGGTCAGGTTCTCCTCATCGGCGACAACTGGGCCAGCAGGGCGATCACGCCCGCCAGCAGGACGAGCACCGGACCGGGTGGCTGGTCCAGTGCGAGTGCGAGCAGCAGACCGCCGACGGCCACGACGAGGCCGATGCCGACCGACGCGACGACCATGCCGGTCAGGCCGCGGCCGATCCGCCGCGCCGCCAGCGCGGGCAGCAGGGTCAGCGCGTCCACGAGCAGCGCGCCGGTCAGCTTGATCGCCGCGGCGATCGACACCGCGATCACCACGAGCAGCGCCGCGGTCAGCGGTCCGGTGCGCACACCGGAGCACGCGGCGAGCTCCCTGTCGTGCAGCAGCAACGCCAGATCCCCGCGACGCCACCAGAACAGCGCCGGAATGGCCACCGCCAGCACCCCGAGCACCACCAGGTCGACCGGCCGGGTCGACAGGATCGAGCCCCACAGCAGCTCGAACGCGCCGTTGGCGTTCACGCCGGAGATCGACAGCACCAGCAGCGCCACGGCGATGGCGAGGCTCATCAGCAACCCCATCGCACCGGACAGCCCCGCCGACGTCGTCGCGAACGGCGCCAGCCCACCGCCGGCGAGCGCGCACAGCGCCAGCGCCCACAGCAGCGGGTCGGTGCCGGTGAGCAGGCCGATCGCGCTGCCGAGCAACGCCACGTGCATGATCGCGAACCGCACCGGGTAGATGTCGAGGCCGACGACCAGCACCCCGACCGGCGGCAACGCGACGGCACCCAGCAGCAGGCCGAGACCCGCGCGCTGCACCGGGACCAGCGCGAGCAGCTCCGCGATCACGCCACGTCCCGCAGCCGCCCGGCGGCCATCTCCACGACCCGGTCGCACGCGTCGGCCACGGCCCGGTCGTGCGTCGCCACCAGCACCGTCACCGGCAACGCCGCGATGACCGCCGCCGCTTCCTCCTGGCCCGCGAAGTCGAGCGCCGCGGTGGGTTCGTCGGCCAGGAGCACGCCCGCTCCGGCGGCCACGGCCCCGACCGCCCGCGCGAGCCACGCCCGTTGCGCCTGACCACCGGACAACGTGTGCACGCCACGGGACTCCACCCCGGCGAGCCCGAGCCGTTCCGCCGCCGCACGCGCCGCCTCGCCGTGACCGCTGCTGTCGAGCAACTCGCCCAGCAGCAACGGGAACCGCCCCGCCGACCGCAGCTGCGGGATCCACGCGACCTCGGCCCGCCTCCGGCGCCACTGCGCGGCGTTGCCGGCCCGCACCCCGCCGACCTCCACCACGCCGTCCGCGATCGGCTGGAACCCCAGCACCGCGCGCAGCAACGTCGACTTGCCGGAGCCGTTGGTGCCGATCAACGCCACCCGCAGCCCCGCGGGCACGTCGAGGTCGACGGCATGAACGGCGGTGTGCCTGCCATAGCGGCAATGCACACCTCGGAACAGCAGGGACGACGCGGTCACGTGCCACAGGTCGTTCACCCGGCCGGGTCAGTTCCCGGCAGTTGTCAGCCGACTTCGGTGGCGTCCTGCCCGGCGGCCCTGACCAGGTCCTCCCGCGCCCGCGCCACCCGCGACCGGATCGTGCCGATCGGGCAGCCGACGACCTCCGCGGCCTCGGCGTACCCCAGCCCGAGCACCTGCGTGAGCACCAGCGCCTCCCGCCGGTCCTCCGCGAGCCCGTCGAGCAGCACGTTGAGCTCGACGATCGCCGTGAACCCCGACGACGTGCCCTGCCCCCGGTCCGCGGCCTGAACCCAGTCGACGTCCGCGGACACCCGCGGCCGCGACTGCGCCATCCGCACCTGGTCCACCACGACCCGCCGCGCGATCGACAACAGCCAGGTCATCGCCGACGAGCGTGCCTCGAAGTTGCGCAGGCTCGGCAACGCCCGCAGGTACGTCTCCTGCGCCAGGTCGTCCGCGACGCCGACGTCCGCGAGGTGCGCGACGAACCGCCACACGTCCCGCTGCGTCGCCCGCACGAACCGCTCGAGGGCAACCCGGTCACCCCCGCGTGCCTGCAACGCCCAGCGGGTCACCTCGTCATCGGGGGAGTTCACGAGGCCGCATCGTAACGGCCACCGTCCGGTGACCTCACCGGCCATTCGGACCCGCTGGGCCACGTGCCGGACCCGCGTCCGCCGAACCGTTCACAGATCACCGGGAACCAACTGGGCCGGATGACCGACAATGTGCATGTGGACTGCAGCACCTGCCGCGAAGCCCTGTCCGCCCGCCTCGACGGGGAAGACGAGGGCGTGCCCGCCGAGGAGGTGGACGCGCACCTCGGCTCCTGCGCACCCTGCCGCCAGTGGCAGGAGACCGCCACCGCCCTGACCCGCACGCTGCGCGTCCGCCCAGCCGCACCGGCGCCGGACCTCGCCGCGGCCGTCCTCGACGCCACCCCCGCACTCACCCCACCCGCACCGCGGGCGTGGCTGTCGCGGGCCCTGCTCGGCGGGGTCGCTGTCGCACAGCTCACCCTCGGGCTCGCCCAGGTGCTGGGCACGGGCTCCGCGGCGCACGGCGGGCACACCACCGGTGTGGACAGCAGCCACCTGTTCAACGAGAGCACGGCCTGGAACCTGGCCCTGGGCCTCGGTCTCCTGTGGACCGCGCTGCGGCCGGCGGCGACGGCGGGCGTGCTCCCGGTGACGGCGGCTTTCGTGGCCGTGCTGGTGCCGTACTCGGCGAGCGACCTGGTCAACGGAACGGCGACCGCCGGCCGGGTGCTGTCGCACTCGTTGCTGGTCATCGGGCTGGCCTTGCTCGCGGTGGTGCACTTCCGCGATCGGGGGCCGGGTGGGCGGGTCTCCTCCGGTGGCGAGTCCGGCGGAGGTCTTGCTGACGACGTGTCGCGGGCTGAGCAGCCTGCGACTGGGCGGGCCACGGCTGGGCGGGCTGCGGCTGGGCGGCGGGTCCGGTTGCGGCCGGTGAACCGGCGCCGGGCGGCGTGACCGGGCGCCGGTCGGCGTGAAGCGGTGCCGGTCGGCGTGACCAGGCGCCGGTCCCGTGAGGAGCCGCTGCCGCGTCAGCCCTCCAGCGCGTCAACCCACCCGCGCGTCGCCCGCCTCGGTGTTGGCGAGCCAGCCGGCCATGCCCTGCGGGTTCCAGTCGTACGCCTCGTACCTCTCCACCACCGTGCGCACGTGGTCCGCCGGGGTTCCCGGCCACGCCTCGAAACCGGTCCCGCCGAGGTCGCCCGCGACCATCAGTCCACCCAGAACCACGTACTCGACCACGGCGACGGCGATCGGTTTGAAGTCCTCGCCCACGGTCTCGCGCGCCCAGCCGATCGGCAGGTCGGCGTGCACCCAGTCGGTGAGGCCGTCGATCAGCAACTCGGTCGCGATGGACTCGACGACGTTCTCCATGTGATGGCACTTCCTGGCTGTGCGGGACCGTCGCACCGTTGTAGCACGACGGCCCGCAGCGCGCTCCACATCAGCCGGTCGTGCAGGTGCTCCCGTTCAACGAGAACGCCCCCGGCGCCGAGTTCACCCCGTTGTACGTCCCGTTGAACCCGATGCTCACCGACCCGTTGGGTGCCAACGTCCGGTTCCAAGCGAGGTTCACCGCCGTGACCGCCGCGCCGGACTGCGCGAACGTGGCACCCCACCCCGGCAGCGTCAGCCGCTGCCCGTCCGCGTAGCTGAACGCCAGCGTCCAGCCGTCGACCGGGGCGGCACCGGTGTTGGTGATGGTCACACCCGCCGTGAACCCGTTGCCACCGCCCCAGTTGTAACCCGAGTACGCGACCTTGCAGCTCGCCGAACCCGCGCCCGTTGTCACCGACACGACCGGGGAGTCGGCGGAGACGTTGCCGGTCGTGTCCTTGGCGCGCACGCGGTACCGGTACGTGGTCGAGGCGGTCAGACCGGTGTCGGTGTAGGTGGCCGACGGGACCGAACCGACCAGGGCGAACGCAGCCGGGCCCAGGGCGCGGTAGACGTCGTAGCCGGTGACGCCGACGTTGTCGGTCGAGGCGGGCCAGGTCAGCGTCAGGCCGGTGGAGGTCACGTTCGACGCGACCGGGGCGCCCGGAGCGGACGGCGGGACGGGGTCCACCGCGCCGCCGAAGATCGTGGCCTCCTTCGCGGTCTGGCGGATTCCGTTGGCACCGTTGAGGAAGCGCTCGCCCCACGGGGTCAGTGCGGCCGGGTCGAAGGAGGTGGTCATGTCCAGGTAGGCGACGTCGCTGCCGTTGCCGCTCCACGACCAGCCGAGGTAACCGAGGCCGCGGGCCTGCGCCTGGGCCATGATGGTGTTCTCGTCGGGGTCGCCGTCGCTGTGGTCGAAGCCGAACTCGCCCACCACGAGCGGCAGGCCCGCGGTCTGGAACGCGTCGAAGTAGGCGTTGATCTCGGCCGCGGTGTCGTAGACGCCGTACATGTGGATGGAGAACACGGTGTTGCGCAACGGGTCGGCGGCGAACACCGCTGCCGCGCCGTCCCGCATGACGTTCTGCCAGTCCTGGCCCCACATCGGGGCGTCCGCCATGATCAGGTGGTGCAGGCCGGCGCCGCGCAGGCGGGTGACCGCGCTGCTCGTCGCCGTGGCCCACGTGGCGCTGACCTGGGCGTTGTTGCCGAACGGCTCGTTGCCCAGGTTGATGACGACGTAGTTCTCCTGGCCCTTCAGGGCGTCCGCGACGCCGAGCCAGTAGGTGGCGGCCTGGTCGAGGCTCGCGGCACCGCTCTGCTCGCCGTAGCCGGTGGTGTCGTGGACCTCCAGGACGCAGATCATCCTGTTCTGCTTGCACAGCGCGATGACGGACGACACCTCGGCGGCCGGGGTCGGGCCCCACCGCTGGCCGCTGCCGAGCACGACGCGGACGGTGTTGGTGCCGAAGGACTTCATGTCCGCGAACGCCCTGGTCCGGTTCGGGTACCAGACGTGGGCGTGGTTGACGCCGCGCATCACGAACGGGGTGCCGTTCGCCTCGACGACGCGGGTGCCCTCGACGTGCAGGCCGGGCGCGGCCGGGGGTTGCGTCCCGAGAGCGGCCACCACGGCCGGGTACCAGCGGCTCTCGATCTTCTGGATGCCGGTGGTGGTGTTGGGGTGGACGCCGTCGGTGGTGTCGGTGGCGGTGCTGAAACCGGTCCACTGGTCGACGACCGTGATCGGTGAGGCCGTCGTGCTGTTCGCCCTCGCCCAGGCCGGGATGGCGGCGTTGAGGTCGGCCACGCGCTGGCCGCAGGCCGGGCAGCCGGAGGGGTTCATCGGGATGAGCTGGGCCACGACCAGCTTCACCGCCGGGTTGGCGGCGCGCATCTGGCCGAGCATGGTGGTGTAGGCGTTGAGGATGGTCTGCGCCGGGATGTTGTTCCACACGTCGTTCGTGCCGAGGTGCATCAGCACGACGTCCGGCCGTGCGGTGGCCAGCCAGCCGGGGAGCTGGTTGTCCCGCACGATGTTCGTGGCGAGGATGCCACCGTGGCCCTCGTTCTCGCCGTCGTAGGGGAAACCGCAGCCCGGCGCCGGGAGCGAACCGACGAAGTCGACGCCGGTGTGACCGGTGTCCTGCAGGTGCTTCCACAGCAGCGCACGCCAGCAGCCGGGTGAGCCGGTGATCGAGTCGCCGAGGGCCATGATCCGAACGGGTGCGGCGGCGCCGGCGGGCGTGGGAGCGACGACCGCGCAGGCCGCCAGCACCAGGACGGCCACCACCGCTCGGAGGAGTCTGCGGGCCACCACGACCTCCTGAGGTGTTCGACAGGGGAGGACATCTTCTGGGAGCGCTCCCGGAGTGGGACTGTAACCACGGCGGATCAAGCGACCACACCGCCGACTGGCCCCACCGGGACGCGCAACACCGGTCGATGGCCGTTCGACCCGTTCGACACCTGCTCCGTCGAACGGCGCACCCGAATCGACGATCAAGTTTGGAAAACGCTTTCCACATTGCTGCACAACACTTCTCACCCTTGCGCGCGCCAGTCCGCCGGGTCATCCTGACCGCTGTGGACCCGCGACGAAGCGTGCTGCTCCCAGTGGTGGTCACCGCCGTCCTGGCCGGACGAGAGCTGCGGCAGGAGGTCGTCCACGGCGGTGCGACGCTCGACGACGACGGGTCGCTCGCGTACAGCTCGACCGGCGTGCTGCCACCGGGCAGCGCCGTCACCGGAGCAGCGGTCCGGGTCGGGCACGGTGACGCCCTGCACGTCACCGACATCGACCCGAACCGCCCCGGTCTCGAAATCTTCATGGTCCACGAGGGCGCGCGTCCCCTGCCCTGGCGCGGAAAGGTCGCACCATGATCAGGACCCTGCTCGTCGCGGTGGCGGTGCTCGCGGGCACCGCCGTCGCGGCACCGGCGGCCACGGCGGCCGTCACGAGCCCGCCCACCGATCCGAACGCCCGCTACACCGGCCGCTGGAACACGAGCTCGGCCGGCGCCTACGTGTCCGAGTGGGCGGGTGCGCACGTCGTCATCGGGTTCACCGGACGGACGGTGAAGCTCCGGCAGCGCGGCACGATCGACTTCTTCGCCAGCATCGACGGCGGCCCCGACGTGTCGTACGTGAACCGAAGCGGGACGGTCGACCTCACGCCCACCCCACTGGCCACCGGCAACCACACCCTGCGCGTGTCCTACCGCCCGATCGCAGGCTCCTACAAGGGCGACGCGGTGTACCAGGGCATCGAGATCGACACCGGCGCGCGGACGTTCGCGCCCGCCGTGCCCGCGAAGACCATCGAGTTCGTCGGCGACTCGATCACCGTCGGCCAGCAGTCGTCCAAGCAGGCGCTGACCGCGTACGGCTGGCTGACCGGCGAGCGGCTGAAGGCCGGCCACACGCAGATCGCGGTCGGCGGCGCGTGCCTGCACCCGGCGGCGGACGGGTGCCTGAGCATGCGCGAGGGCTTCCTGCGCACCGGTCTCGCCCTGAACGCCCCGGCGTGGAACTTCGGCCGTTACCGGGCGGACGCGGTCGTGATCAACCTCGGTACCAACGACGTCGGTCACAGCGTCACCAAGGAGCAGTTCCGCGCCTCCTACGTGACGCTGCTGCGGCGGGTGCGGGAGAAGTACCCGACCGCGGCGGTCTTCGCGCTGGGCACGTTCCGCAAGCGGTACCTGCCGGAGACGCAGGCGGCCGTGCAGGAGGTCGTCAACGGCGGTGACGGCCGCGTCTGGTTCGTCGACACCACCGGCTGGATCGTCGAGGCCACCGACACGACCGACAACGTGCACCCCAACGACCAGGGGCACCGCAAGATCGCCGACCGCCTGGCGCCGATCGTCGCCGCGAAGTTCTGAGGGAGCCGGTCCATGCCGCGCACAGCACTCCGGCTCGTCCTGCTCGTGACCGCGCTCGTCGCGGCGGCCGTCGTCGTCCCCGCCGCCTCGGCGGCAGGTCCGGTGCCGCACTACCTGATGACGGCGTTCACCAACAGCAGCGAGTCGAACATGTACGTCTACGACTCGGCCAACGCCACCGGCTTCACCCAGGTCAGGGCGAACGCCTACACACCGCCGTCGGGCCTGATCCGCGATCCCAGCGTCATCCGGCACACCGACGGCTACTACTACCTGGTCTACACCACGAACTGGACCGGTGACACGATCGGTTTCGCCCGCAGTGCCGACTACGTGACGTGGACGTTCCTGCGCAACGTCCGGATAGGCCTCAACGGCGCCACCGGCAGCACCTGGGCACCGGAGTGGTTCAAGGACTCCGACGGCAGCGTCCACGTCGTCTTCTCCGCGTCCACGACGGGAACGGCCGGGCAGTTCCGCCCGTACCGGATCACCGCGACGAACGCGGACCTGTCGGCGTGGACGAGCCCGGTCGCGCTGGGCATCCCGGCCAACTACATCGACAGCTTCCTGGTCAAGGTCGGCGGCACCTACCACAACTTCCTCAAGAACGAGACGACCAAGTACGTCGAGCACGCCACGGCCACGTCGCTGACCGGGCCGTGGACGTTCGTCGGCACCGGGAACTGGGCGGGCTGGGGCTCCGGGCTGGAGGGACCCGCTCTGGTGCGGCTGCCCGACGGCCGCTGGCGGATCTACTTCGACCAGTACGGCCAGCGGCGCTACTTCTACGCCGACAGCGGCAACCTCACGACGTTCGGCGCCAAGACCGAGCTGGCGGGGCTGTCCGGTACCGCACGGCACTTCACGGTCCTGCGTGAGGACTCCGGCGACGGCACGGCCATCGCCACAGGCGCCCGCTCGTTCCGCTCGGTGAACTTCCCCGACCGGTACGTCCGCCACCGCGACAACCTCGCGTACGTGGACCCGGTGAGCTCGTCCAGCCCGCTCTCCACGCGTCAGGACGCGACGTTCACGGTCGTGGCGGGCCTGGCCAACGCGAACTGCCACTCGCTGCGCTCGGTGAACTTCCCCGACCGCTACCTGCGGCACCACGACTTCAAGGCACGGCTGGACGCCAACACCGGTGACGCCACGTTCGCCCGCGACGCCACGTTCTGCGCCCGCACCGGACTCGCCGGCACCGGCACGTCACTGGAGTCCTACTCCCACCCCGGCCGCTACCTGCGCCACCACAACTACGAACTGCGCGTGGACTGGCGCACCTCCGACTCGGCGTTCGCCGGTGACGCGTCGTTCACCGCCGCCGCCCCACTGGCCTGAAAGGACAGCCGATGAGGACGGTCTTCCTCCGCCTGGCGGTGCTGGTGCTCGCGGTCGTCACCTGCGTGGCCGGGATGCCGGTGCCGCAGGCCGGTGCGGCGCCTGCGGTGCGCTACACCAACCCGATCGCCGAGAAGCGGGCCGACCCGCACGTCTTCAAGCACACCGACGGCTTCTACTACTTCACCGCGACCGTCCCGGAGTACGACCGGATCGTCCTGCGCCGCGCGACGACGATCCAGGGCCTGGCCACGGCGGCGGAGACGGTGATCTGGCGCAAGCACTCCAGCGGTGAGATGGGCGCCCACATCTGGGCACCGGAGATCCACTTCATCAACGGCAGGTGGTACGTCTACTTCGCCGCCGGGCGCACCGACGACGTCTGGTGCATCCGCATGTACGTGCTGGAGAGCTCGGCTGCCAACCCGCTGACCGGGCCGTGGACCGAACGCGGCCGGATCACCACGCCGTGGGACACCTTCTCGCTGGACGCCTCGACGTTCGTGCACAACGGCGTGCGGTACCTGACCTGGGCGCAGCAGGAACCGGGCATCGCCACCAACTCGAACCTCTACCTGGCCCGCATGGGCGCGAACCCGTGGACCATCACCGGGACGGTGACGCGGCTGACCGTGCCGGCGCTGGTGTGGGAGACCCGCGGGTACAAGGTCGCAGAGGGGCCGTCGGTCCTGCAGCGCAACGGGCGGCTCTTCCTGACCTACTCGGCCAGTGCCACCGACGCGAACTACTGCCTCGGGCTGCTGACCGCCTCCGCGTCGGCCGACCCGCTCAACGCGGCGTCGTGGACGAAGAGCGCCGACCCGGTGTTCACCAGCAACGCGGCGACCGGCCAGTACGGTCCCGGCCACAACTCGTTCACCGTCTCCGAGGACGGTGCCAGCGACGTCCTCGTCTACCACGACCGCAACTACCGCGACATCAGCGGCGACCCGCTCAACGACCCGAACCGCCGCACCCGCGTGCAGAAGGTCCACTACCGCTCCGACGGCACCCCGGACTTCGGCATTCCGGTGCCCGACGGCCCGACGCCGGTGCGGCTGCGGTCCTACGCCGCCGCCGACCGCTTCGTGCGGCACTGGGAGTACCGCGCCCGGCTGGAGGCGAACGTGTCGCCGCTGGCCGACTCGCAGTTCCGGGTCGTCACCGGGCTGACCGGGTCCGGCACCGTGTCGCTCGAGTCGACCAACTTCCCCGGCTACTACCTGCGCCACCGCAACAACGAGCTGTGGGTGGACCGCAGCGACGGCAGCACCCTGTTCCGCAACGACGCGAGCTTCACCCAGCGCGCGGGACTCGCCGCGAGCTCGGCGGTGTCGTTCGAGTCGGTCAACTTCCCCGGCCTCTACGTGCGCGTCAACGGCGGTCTGCTCTTCCTGCAGGCGGTCACCGACGCGCAGGGCCGTTCCGATGCGACGTTCGTGCTGGAGTGATCCGCGATGACGAGGAAGATCGCACTGGTCGCGGCGGTGGTGCTGGCCACCGTCGCCGGAACGGCACCCCCCGCCTCTGCCTATCCCCTGCCGGGCCGCGTCACGGGTGACACCGGCGTGCACGACCCGAGCGCGGTCCGGCGCGCCGACGGCAGCTACCTGGTGGCGCACACCGGGAGGGACATCGCGCTCCGGACCTCCACCGACCGGGTCGCGTTCCGCTCCGCCGGGTCGGCGTTCCCGAACGGGGCGTCCTGGACCACTCCGTACACGAACGGCGACCGCAACCTCTGGGCACCGGACCTGTCGTTCCGCAACGGCCAGTACTGGCTGTACTACTCCGCTTCGACGTTCGGCTCGAACCGGTCGGCGATCTTCCTCGCCACCAGCCCCAGCGGGAACGCCGGCACCTGGACCCACCGCGGTCTCGTCGTCGAGTCGCGGACCTCCGACGACTTCAACGCCATCGACCCCGACCTCGTCGTGGACGACCAGGGCCGCTGGTGGCTGAGCTTCGGCTCGTTCTGGTCCGGGATCAAGATGGTCGCGCTGAACCCGTCCACGGGTCTGCGGGCCGACTCCACGATCCGGTCCCTCGCCGGGCGCAACGGCGGCCCGATCGAGGCGCCGAACATCGTCAAACGGGGCTCCTACTACTACCTGTTCGTCTCGTTCGACTACTGCTGCCGGGGCGCGTCAAGCACCTACCGCGTCATGGTCGGCCGATCGACGAGCGTCACCGGTCCCTACATCGACCGCAACGGCACCGCCCTGACCTCGGGCGGCGGCACGGAGGTCCTGGCGGGGCAGGGCAGCGTGCACGGGCCCGGCCACCAGGACGTCCTCAGCGACGTCGACGGCGACCTGCTCGTCTACCACTACTACACCGACTCCGGCGCGTCCCGGCTCGGCGTCAACCTGCTGGCCCTCGACTCCGCGGGCTGGCCGTACCTGCGGTGAGGGGTGCCCGCGCAGCGCGGGTCACCGGTACGGCGACCGGCCCGCTGCCGGGTCGTGGACGTCGAGGCGGCCGCACATGCCGAACCGCTGCGGTTCCTCCCCCCGCACCACGTGGACGTCCGCGCCGGCGAGGTGCCCGATGTCCCCGGCGCGCAGGCGCTCCAGGTGCTCGCCGGTCAGCTGAGTGGCCGCGAGCGCCCCGGCCCGCCACCGCTGTTCCCAGTCGTCCAGCGACTCCCGCTTCAACGTGAGCGCGGCCGCGTAGAACGCCTCGATCGCCGCGGTGTCGCCCGCCTCCAGGCGTTCCCGCAGCTCCAGGAACCCCTCGACGGCCAGGTCGCGGCGCCGGCGGGCGGCGGGCTCGGAGGCGGCGTAGGCGTGCCCAGGTTGCGCGAGGGACGCGGCGGTCGCGTAGCGCTCGGGGTCCGCCAGCACCTCGGGCGGGAACGTGAACACCGCGTCACCGGCCTCGGGCAGGCCGCTGTTCTGCATCACGACGACGATGTGCAGGTCGTCGTCGTTGACCAGCCGGTGGACCGTGCCGGGCGTGAACCACGCGACCGTGCCGGTGCGCAGCGGGGTCTCGGCGAACCCGCGCCGGGTGAGGGTCTGCACCCGGCCCTGCCCGCCGACCACGTAGTAGCACTCCGCGCAGGTGAGGTGCACGTGCGGCGACCCGCCGCACACCCCGTCCGCGGTCGGCCAGTCGTACACCCGCAGACCGGACAGGCCGATCCCGCCGGGGAACGGGGTCACCACGCGTGCTCCTCCACATAGGACTCCAGGCGCCCGCGGTCCCAGCCGCCGGTCGCGACGACCAGCCGGTGGCGCAGGTGCAGCGACTCACCGGGTGGCACCTCGACGGTGTCGAAGAAGGCGAACGACGGGTTGACCGCCGCGAACGGTGTGCTGCGCACGAACCAGTGGGTGTTCTTGTTGTCCGGGTGGTCGATGAACAGCAGTGTCGAGGACCGGTCCACCTCGTCGTGCTGTCCGACGAACGCCAGCCACGCGGCCTTCTCGCCCATCAGCTCCTGCCCGCTCCCGCCGCCGGCCGCGAGGACCTCGCCGCCGGTGAACGAACGCGGACCGCGCCAGAAGAACCCGGTGTAGCCCGCGAGCTCGCGGCCGTTGGTGGTCGGGCTGCCGAACGACAACGACTCCGAGCGCGCGTTCGTCAGCGTGGTGGCGAACTCCAACGTCCACGCCTCGTCCTCGACGTCGCGCACGGTGAGCCGACGTTCCTCGTCGACCCAGTGCTGCCCGGCCTCGGTGACCCAGGAGAGCCGTTCGCCGATGGTCAGCTCGCCCCCGGCCTCGGCGGTGCTGAACTCCTCGTGCCGCATGCTGCCCACGTTCGGCAGCACCACGTACCCCTCGTCGCGCACGTAGGTGACGCCGCCCCAGAAGTTCTGCCCGGACACGTCGGTCGCGGTCATCTGCACGCCCTTGTGCCAGCGGTGGTCGTGCGGCCGGAACGCCGTCACGACGTCACCGGCCAGCGTGCGCACGGGGTGCAGGTAGGGCTTGGGCCCCTCGAACGCCGGGGTCGTCGGCCGGTGCACGTACCGGAACAGCTCGGCCGGGCCCGCCGACACGACGAGCACCTCGTCGTCCTGGCGCGTGATCACCGGTTGGTCGCCCACGGGGCACCGCTTCCTTCCATGCTGGTGTAGAACGGGTCGCCCGGCCCGATCCGGCCGGCCTGCACGACGGCGCCGGTGAACGCCGAGGCGTACAGCGCCGCGATGAACTCCATGGTGTCCCTGGTGTCGGCGAGGGTGACCGGGGGCGGTTCGCCGCCGTCCAGGGCGTCGAGGACCGCCGCCAGCTGGCCCCGGTGACCGCTGACCTCGTCCGACCGCTGCTCCTGCTGCCAGCGGGTGAGGACGTCGTCGTGGCCGGGCGCCGGGGTGACCGTCCAGTGCGCGTCGCTGTAGCCGTAGAGGTGCTCGACCTCGACCGTGACGCGTTCGAAGTCGAACCGCAGCTGTGAGGTCTCCCTGGGTGAGAGCAGCGAGTTCACCACTGAGGCGACCGTCCCGTCGGCGAAGGTCACCAGCGCCATCGAGACGTCCTCGGTCTGCACGTCCCTGGCCTGCCTGGCCGCGACGGCCCGCACCTCCCGCCACGGTCCCAGCACCGACAGCAGCAGGTCGAACTGGTGGATGCCGTGCCCCATCGTCGGACCGCCGCCCTCGCTGTCCCACGAACCGCGCCACGGCACGGCGAAGTAGGCGTCGTCGCGGTACCAGAGGGTGTCGCACTTCGCGACCAGCGACCGGCCCAGCACCCCCTCGGCGGCCAGGCGCCGCAGCCGCACCGCCGCCGGGCCGAACCGGTGCTGGAAGACCGTCGCGACCCGGCCGGTCGAGCTCCGCTCGGCGACGACGAGCGCGTCGACCTCGGCCAGCGACAACGCCGGTGGCTTCTCGACGAGCACCGTCGCGTTCGCGGCCAGGCACTCCAGCGCCAGCGGCACGTGGTGGCGGGGCGGGGTGCAGATGTGCACCACGTCCGGCTCCTCCTCCGCCAGCAGCGCGGTGAGCCCGGGGTGCACCCGCGGCACACCCCACCGCTCGGCGAACGCGGCGGCGCGGCCGGCGTCCACGTCGGCGACCGAGACGAGCTCGACCCGGTCACCGCAGGCCCGCACCGCCTCCGCGTGGGCGGCCGCAATTGCACCCGTTCCGACGATGGCGGCGCGCCTCACCGGGCCGCGTCCACTTCCGCCTGGACCTCCCTGATGAACGACGTGGCCGCCGCATCGGGGGTGGTCCGGCCGAACAGCACGTCCTCGGTGTGCCGCTTGAGGATCGCGTCGACCGTGCTGGCGCCGTTCGGCGTGATCCTGGGCGGGTCGCTGACCGGCACGGTGTCCAGGTACTCCTTGGCCGCCTTGTCGGTCTCCTTCAGCTGGCCGGCGATCGCGTCGCGGATCTTCTGGTTGGCGGGCACACCGCGTTCGGTCAGCATGATCTTCGCCGCCTCCTCGTCGTTGGCGAGGAAGCTCACGAACGCCGCCGCCTCCGCGGGGTGCTTCGACCGCGACGACACCGACCAGAACATCGACGGCTTGTAGTACGCGCCGGGTGCCTTGCCCTGCGTCTCCCCCGGCAGCCGCAGCAACTTCAGCCTGGCGCCGCTGGCAGCGGTCAGCGCGGTCAACTGGGTGTTCCACCACAGGCCGAACGCGGCGGTGCGGGTCGCGGTGGCGGACTGGTTGAGTCCCGCGGAGGCCTTCTCGATCGTCACCGACGGCGGTGCCGCGACGCCGGACTTCGCGAGGTCGGCGATGTACTGCCAGTACTCGCGGGCGATCTCCTGCGGCAGCACGACCTTGCCCTCGGCGTCGAACATGGCCTTGCCCTGCTGGCGCGCCCGGATGCTCAGCCCGGCGGTGTCGTTGATGCCCGGCGACTGCACGCCGAACACCTGCCCGCCACCGGCCTCGGACACCTGCTCGCCGATCCGCTTCAGGTCGTCCCACGACCACTTCGTGTCGTCGGGCACCGGGATGCCGTACTGCGCGAGCAGGTCGAGGTTCACCATGACCGAGTACATGCCGAGGCCGACGGGCAGCCCGTACTGCTTGCCGCCGATCGCGCCGGTGGCGAGCGCCTTCTGGTCGAAGTCCGCGGTGTCGAGGTGCTTCTTCGCCTCGGTGAGGTCGAGCAACGCGCCGCGCTCGGCGTAGGACGCGATGTACAGCTCGTCCATCTGCATGACGTCGGGCGCGTCGTTGGCCGCCATCGTGGTGGCGAGGCTGTCCCAGTAGCCGTTCCACTCCTTGAACTCGCCCTTGATGGTGATGTTCCGGTGCTGCTCCTGGAACAGCTCGATGATCCGCTGGGTCCTCTTGTGCCGGTCGTCGCCGCCCCACCAGGTGAAGCGCAGCGTCACCGGCTCCGCGGTCAGGTCGCCACCGGCGTCGGAACCGGCCCCGCACGCGACGAGCAGCGACGCGGTCAGGGACAGCAGGGTGGCCCACGCGACCCTGCGGCGAGCACCTCTTGGCATGAGCTGTCCTTTCGGCTACTTGCCCCCAGTCGTGGCGATCCCCTTGACGAGGTACCGCTGGCCGACGAGGAAGGCGAGGAAGATCGGGACGAGCGACACGACGCTCATGGCGAACTGCGCGCCCCACGACGTCGCGACCGTGGAGTCCACGAACGACCGCAGGGCGACCGGGACCGTGTACATGTCCGGGTCGGTGAGGTAGATCAGCTGGCCGAAGAAGTCGTTCCAGGTCCAGATGAACGTGAAGATCGCGGTGGTCGCGAGCGCGGGCGTCATGAGCGGCAGGATGATCCGCAGGAAGATTCGCGGGTGGCCGCAGCCGTCGATGCGCGCGGCCTCGTCCAGCTCGCGCGGCAGGCCGCGGATGAACTGCACCATGAGGAACACGAAGAACGCGTCGGTGGCGAGGACCTTCGGCACGATCAGGGGCAGGAACGTGTTGACCCAGCCGATGTTCGAGAACAGCACGTACTGCGGCACGATGATGACGTGGATCGGCAGCATGATCGTGCCGAGCATGATGCCGAACCACCAGCGCTTCCCGCTGAAGTGCAGCCGGGCGAACGCGTAGGCCGCCATCGAGCACGACACCAGGTTGCCGAGGATGCAGCCCAGCACCAGGACCGACGAGTTGACCAGGTAGGTCCCGAACGACGGTGTGAGGGCGGTCCACCCCTCGGTGTAGTTCTCCGTCCGCAGGCCGTCGAGGACCAGCCCGGGGCTGCGAAAGATCTCGTCGTCGGGCCGCAGCGAGCTCACGACCATCCACAGCACCGGGTACAGCATCACGAAGCCGGCCAGTACCAGGCCGGTGTGCTTGGCGAGGGAGGACAACCGGCTAGTCGTCATAGAAGACCCAGTACCTCGCCGCCCAGAAGTTGATCGCGGTGAACGCCGCGATGATCAGCAGCAGGAACCACGCCAGCGCCGACGCGTAGCCCATGTCGAACCGGCTGAAACCCTGCTGGTACAGGTAGAGCGTGTAGAACATCGTCGAGTCCGACGGGCCGCCGGTGCCGCCGGAGACGACGAACGCCTGCGTGAACGACTGGAACGCGTGGATGATCTGCAGCACCAGGTTGAAGAACAGGATCGGCGACAGCAGCGGCAGCGTGATGTGCCAGAACCGCGACCAGCGGCCGGCACCGTCGATCGCGGCCGCCTCGTGGTAGACGGCCGGGATCTGCCGCAGCCCGGCGAGGAAGATGACCATCGGTGACCCGAACGTCCACACGTTCAGCACGATGAGCGTCGACAGGGCGGTGTCGGGGTCGGAGATCCAGCCCCCGCCCTCGACGCCGAAGAGGCCGAGCACGCGGTTCACCAGGCCGTCGGTGCCGAACACCTGCGTCCACAGCACGGCGATCGCCACGCTGGAGCCCAGCAGCGAGGGCAGGTAGAACGCCGAGCGGTACAGGGCGAGCCCGCGCAGCCCGCGGTCCAGCAGCAGTGCGACGGCGAGCGCGCAGGCCAGCTGGAGCGGCACGGACACGAGCACGTAGGTGAACGTCACCCGCAGGGCGTTGTGCAGCCGTTCGTCGGTGAGGATCCGCGCGAAGTTGTCCAGCCCGGTGAACCTGGGCGGCTGGATCAGGTTGTACTTCGTGAAGCCGAGCCCGAACGACGCGAGGACCGGGCCGAGGGTGATGAACAGCAGTCCGGCGAACCAGGGTGCCAGGAACCAGAAGGCCGCCCTGTTGTCGCGCTTGCGCACCTGCGTGCCGTCGCGACGCAGCCGGCGCAACTCGTCGAGAGCACTCATGGAGCCCCTGATCCGTTTGGAAAACGCTTTCCGGAGTTTGCATCGACGTCACCCGACCGTCAAGCAGCGGCGTCGAACGCCGTCGAAAGCTTCGTTGAACACCGATTCGACCTGCGTTCGACCCGGTGTTCGACGGCGCGGTGCACAGTGGACCGACTGCGGCGCACCACCACCGGACGTCGAATCGACGATTCGCGGAAAGCGCTTTCCGCACACCGTGACCACGGGCTACGCTCGGTTCACCCGCCGTTCCCGCCCGGCCGTCTCAGGCAGCCCCTGCCCGTCTGGAGACCACTGTGAGGACTCGTTTCCTGGCCCTGGCAGCACTCGTCGTGCTGCCGTTGTGCGCGGCGGCCACGCCGGCCGTCGCGGAGGAACCCGGCTGCTCCCCGGCGAGCACGGCGCCGGCCGGTGCGGCCGCGGTGAAGGTGTGGCTGGCGGGTGACTCGACGATGGCCGACCCGAAGGCGAGCTGCCCGGTCGGCTGGGGCAGCCAGTTCGGTGCGCTGTTCACCCCCGACGTGACCGTGGTGAACAGCGCGGTGGCCGGTCGCAGCGTCCAGACCTGGCTCTACGAGTCGAACGTGCAGAACGCCAAGGACGCGGCGGGCGAGTGCGTGGTGAGCCCGCGGACCTTCCACCAGCGCTGGCAGGCCATGCTCGACCCGGCCACCGGGATGAAGGCGGGTGACTACCTCGTCGTCCAGTTCGGCATCAACGACGGCAGCCCCGACTGCCCCCGGCACGTGGGCAGCGCCCGCTACCGGGAGCTCCTCGCGCTGATGGCCAAGGCGGCGAAGGACCGCGGTGCCACGCCGATCTTCCTCACCCCGGTCTCCGCGATCCGGTGCAGTGGCAGCACCGCCGTCGCCACCCGCGGGTTCCTGACCGAGACCTTCGACGCGGGACGGACGAGCGGCGTCACCGTCGTCGACCTGCACCGGTTGAGCTACGCGCTTTACAACTCACTGCGGCTCTGCCCCAACGACGGTGACTACACCAGGGGCCCGGTCGGCGCGTTCTTCTGCAACGACCACACGCACTTCGAGGCCGCCGGGGCGAGGCAGATCGCCGGTGTCGTGGCCAAGGCGCTGCGCGACCAGCGCATCCCACTGGCGAACTACCTGAGGTAACGGGTTCGCCGAGCCCGGAGTTTCCGCACACCGCCGCCGCCCCTCGTGAAAGGACTTCTTCGCATGCCCTCGACCAGGACGTGGGTGAGCGCCGCAGCGGCGGCAGCGGTCGTGATCGGCGGCCTCGTGCCGGTGGCCCACGCCGAGGTGCGGGCGCTGGCCTGCGGTGACCGGGCGTTCAACGCCGAGGCCGTGCTCAGCGGCAGCACCTGGACCTCCCGCACCGGCGGCCGGACCGTCTACACGGGCACCGACATGCGCTCCGCCGTCCAAGCCGCCGTCGACAGCCTCACCGCGGGCCGGACCGCGAAGCAGTGGGTCCTGGTGCGCGGCAGCGGTGCGGTGAGCGCGGGCTCGCGGATCTCGCTGCCCAGCTACACCGGCATCGACGTGTGCGGCACGATCAACGTGACCGGCACCGGCTCCGGCGACCAGGCGCCGATCTACTCGCGCGGCACCCGTGACGTGGAGGTGCGCTACCTGAGCCTCACCGGCCGTCCGCTGTACGGGATCTTCATGCGCAACGTCGACAACCTCGTGCTGGGCCAGCTCGACATGCGCCTGTCCGGCGGCCTGGGCGTGCGCATCGACAACCGCGGCAACACGAGCGTGCGCAGCCGCAACATCCGGATCGACAACGTGTTCGTGTCCGGTGCGAGCAGCCACGCCGTCGAGACCTACGGGGTGGACGGCCTCACGGTCGGCACCGTGACGGCGCGCAACGTCGGCGAGTCCGGGCTGTTGCTCAACGACACGATCAACGCGACGGTCGGCACGGTGGACGCGGAGAACGCGGGCGCGGGCACCGGGTACGCGGCGTTCCGCACGGCCAACCGCAACGGCCGCATCGGCACCGCCTACCCCACGAACGTCCGGGTCGGCACCGTCCGCGCCCGCGGTGGCGGCCGTGGCGTGTTCTGCGTGTCGGAGAGCGGTGGCCTGACGATCGACCGGATCGACCTGGCGAACACCGGCAACAACGCGGTGCTGATCGAGAACTGCACCAACGTGGTCCTGGCGGCGCAGAGCGGCACGGTGACCGGCGGCGGGGAGATCCGGCTGGCCGCGCGCTCGGAGTTCCCCGGCAACCGCGACATCACCGTCCAGAACCTGACGGTGACCAACTCGGCCGTCCGCGAGAGCCCCTGCGGCACGAACACGACGTTCCGCAACCTCACCCTGAACAACAGCCCGTCAAACGTCTGCTCCTGACGGCATCTGCAAGTACCACCAACACCTGATCAAACCGCCGCCAACTACCACCAACAAGTTCGTCATCCGCCGAACCGGACCACCCCGAGGAGCTGCCATGGTCACGCGCAGGACGGTGCTGTCCGGTGCGGTCGCCACCGTCGCCGCGGCGGCCGTGGGAACGGGTTCCGCCCACGCGGACCAGACCATCACCGTCGACCCCGGTCCAGACCACGGCACGTGGGAGGGCTGGGGCACGTCGCTCGCCTGGTGGGCCAACGTGTTCGGCGACCGCGACGACCTGGCGGACCTGTGGTTCACCACGAAGACCGTCGTCTACAGAGGACAGCCCTTGCCCGGCCTGGGGCTCAGCATCGCCCGGTACAACCTCGGCGCGTGCAGCTGGAACAGCGTGAACGACGAGACCATGGTCACCTCGCCGAACATCCCGCG
The DNA here is from genome assembly GCF_055608075.1 of Lentzea sp. NPDC036949. Lineage (NCBI taxonomy): Bacteria > Bacillati > Actinomycetota > Actinomycetes > Pseudonocardiales > Pseudonocardiaceae > Lentzea > Lentzea sp. NPDC036949. The sequence goes on along the minus strand of NZ_JBVJRA010000002.1, from coordinate 218,220 downwards.
GTTCAAGCAGATCGAGACCTTCTGGCAGGACTGGCGCAACACCGACCCGGCGTCGGCGGCGTGGAAGTGGGCCGCCGACGCCAAGCAACGCGCGGCCGTCGTGAAGGCGGCGCAACGGGGTGCCGTCACCGAGCTGTTCGCCAACTCGCCCGCGTGGTGGATGTGCGCCAACCACAACCCCTCCGGTGCCGCCGACGCGAACAGCGACAACCTGCAGACGTGGAACCAGCGCACCCACGCCGCCCACCTCGCCGAGGTGGCCAGGCAGTTCCGCGACCGGTGGGGCGTCACCTTCCGCACGATCTCGCCGTTCAACGAGCCGGCGTCGGACTACTGGTCGGCGACCGGCAGGCAGGAGGGCTGCCACTTCGACCCGGCGACGCAGCGGGTCGTGCTCCAGCACCTCCGGCAGGAGATGAACGCCCGCGGTCTCACCGGCATGCGGATCGCGGCGTCCGACGAGACCAGCTACGACGCGGCGCGCAGCACGTGGGCCGCGTTCGACGCCACCACCCGGTCCGTCGTGGACCAGCTGAACGTCCACGGCTACCAGGGTTCCGGCGGGCGCCGCGACCTGCTGCACTCCGACGCCCGCTCGGCGGGCAAGGTGCTGTGGAACTCCGAGTACGGCGACGCGGACGGCACCGGCCTGTCGATGGCGAGCAACCTGTGCCTGGACTGGCGCTGGCTGCACCCGACCGCGTGGTGCTTCTGGCAGGTGATGGACCCGACCCCGGCGTGGGCGCTGATCAGCTACGACCCGGTCACGCTCGAAGCCGGTGCCGTGCAGAACAAGCTGCACGTCCTGGCGCAGTTCACCCGGCACATCCGGCCGGGCATGCGCATCGTCTCCGCGTCCACCGGCAACGCCGCTACCGCCTACGACCCGGTGGCGCGCCGGCTGGTCCTGGTCTGCGTCAACACGGCCACCTCGGCGCAGACAACCACGTTCGACCTGACCCGGTTCACCACCCTGCCCACCGGGCAGCTCACCCGCTGGTCCACGTCCACGACCAGCGGCAGCGACCGCTACGCGCAGCGCACGGACGTCCGCCTGGACGGCAAGCTGCTGCGGGTCGCCTTCGCACCGGGCCAGGTGCAGACCTTCCAGCTCGACGGGGTGGCCGTCTGAGCCGGAGCGGTCAGCGACTCCCGTGCGACCTCACGGGGTTCCGGACACGGTCACCGGGGCGTCCGCGCCGACCCGCGGCAGCGTGAAGCGGACGGTCGTGCCCGCGTTCACCCCGGTGGCCTCCGTGTCCAGCCAGATGCGGCCGCCGTGGAACTCGACGATCTTGCGGCACATCGCGAGCCCGATGCCGGTGCCGGGGTAGCGGTCCTTGGCGTGCAGGCGCTGGAAGATCACGAAGATCCGCTCGGCGTACTGCTCGTCGATGCCGATCCCGTTGTCGCTCACCGAGAACCACCACGTGTCGTCCTCACCGGGCTCGGCCGCGATGCGCACGTGCGGCGGCTCGTCGCCGTGGAACTTCAGCGCGTTGCCGATGAGGTTCTGGAACACCCCGACCAGCAGCCGGACCTCTCCCCTGACCTCGGGCAGCGGTCCCACGTCGATCCGCGCTCCCGAGGACTCGATCGACAGCGCGAGGTTGCGGCGGGCCTCGTCGACCAGGTCACCGGCCGGGACCACCACCTGCTTGTCGCGCATGCGGCCCACCCGGCTGAACGCGAGCAGGTCGTTGATGAGCAGCTGCATGCGCTTCGCGCCGTCCACGGCGAAGTCGATGTACTGCGTGGCGCGCTCGTCGAGCTGGTCGCCGTAGCGCTTCTCCAGCAGCTGGCAGAAGCTCGCGACCTTGCGCAGCGGCTCCTGCAGGTCGTGGGAGGCGACGTAGGCGAACTGCTCGAGCTCGGCGTTGGAGCGGCGCAGCTCGGTCGTGGCGGCGTCGAGCGCGGCGTTGCGCTCCCGCGCCTGCTCCAGCTCGGCGACGATCCGGGTGCGCATGGTGTCGACGTCGACGCCGAGCTCGCGCAGCTCCGTCGGCCCGGTCGCGGCCACGGTGTGCGCGAACGACCCGCCCGCCACCGTCCCGACCTGCCGGCGCAGCCTGCCCAACGGCGCCACGACGAACACCCGCAGCGCCACCACACACCCGAGCACGGCGGCCAGCAGCACGGCCATCGCGACGATGCACGTCACCGCCATCCGCGTGGACGCGTCGTTGAGCGCGGCCCGTCCGGCGGCGCGCTGGGCGGCGATCTCGTCCTGCAACGCCGACAACGCCGCGCGCACCGCGTCGAACCGCTGCTTGCCCAGCGCCTCGGCCGGAACGACGCCGCCCGTCCGCACCGCGGCGACCGCGGGGTCGGCGTAGTCACCACGCCAGTCCGCCAACGCTCCGTCCAGCGCGGTCAGCGCCCGCAGCACGGCCGGGTCGTTCGTCGCCTCGACGGTCGCGCGTGCAGCGGCCTGGCGTTCCCCCGCGTCGCGGTACGGGTCGAGGAACGCCTCGCTGCCGCTCAGCAGGTAGCCCCGGACGCCGTTCTCCTGGTCCACCACGAGGGTGCCGAGCTGCTGCGAGCTCACGACCGCGGGCCCGACGACGTCGAGCAACCGCGAGCGCGCCCTGGACAGGTCGCCGATGGCCAGCAGCACGGCCACCGTCGCCCCGAGCAGGACGACGACGAGCGCCACCGAGATCAGCAGCGACCACCGCCGCAGCGACGGGCCGCCGAGCCCCGCCCCGGAGTCCGGACTCGTCCGCACAACACCTCCCCGGCACCGGCGCCGAGGCGCCGCGCTCGTCCCCTCGACGAGTCGCGCAATCGTAGAGAAGGGGCCGTTCCCGTCGTGACGGCCGGGTGAGTGAGCGTGACCACGGCCCTCGGTGAACCGCTCGTCGCCGTTGACCCTCACACCGTGGGAGGGTCGAGACTGACCGCACCCCCGCACGACGCACCAGCCCAGGAAGCCACATGATCATCGACGACGTCTCGTTCCCCCGCGGTCAGCACTGCGAGACCACCACCCTCGGCGCCCTGCTGCGCCACGAGGGCCTCGACCTGTCCGAACCGCTGCTGTTCGGCCTCGGCGAAGGCCTGGGCTTCGTCTACTGGGACGCGAAAAGCCTCGACTTCCCGTTCCTCGGCGGGCGCGTCAAGCCGTTCGCGCTCACCCGGACCGCGGCCACCAGGCTGGGCCTCGACCTGCGCGCCGAGGAGACCACCTCGCCGCACAAGGCGTGGCAGAACGTCGTCACCCACCTGTCCGCGGGCCGCCCGGTCGGCCTGCAGCTGGACTCGTTCCACCTCGACCACTTCACGACGAAAGTCCACTTCGGAGGTCACTTCGTCGCGATCCACGGCTACGACGACGACACCGCCCACCTCGTCGACACGGCTCAGCAGGGCGGCAACGTCACCACGACGCTGGCGAGCCTGGCGAAAGCCCGTGCCGAACGCGGACCGATGACCGCCCGCAACCTCTCCTACACCGCCACCGCGCCCACCGGCCGTCCCGAGCTCGGACGCGCGGTCCGGGAAGCGGTGCGCGCCAACGCACACGCGTTCCTCACGCCGCCCATCGCCAACCTCGGGCACCGCGGCATCGCCACGGCGGCGAAGCGGGTGGCGCGGTGGTTCGACCGGGCCGGCGACCCGTCCCGCGACCTCCCGCTCGCCGCGATGCTGATGGAGCGCGGCGGCACCGGCGGATCGCTGTTCCGCGCGCTGTACCGGGACTTCCTCGCCGAGGCCGCCGAGCTCACCGGCGACGACACCCTGCGGCACGGCCACGGGCTGTACGCCGCGATCGCGCCGCTGTGGACCGAGGTGGCCGACCACATCGCCGCGGCCGGGGAGACGGGTGACCAGGGGCGGCTGGACCGGGCAGCGGCGGTCCTGGGCGAGCTGGCGGAACGGGAACGGGCCGCGATGGAGGTGCTGGCCCGCGTACGCATCGGCTGAACCGGCCGTGCCGACCAGGCCACGACAGCAGCGCGTGCGCGGGCGAACCACCGGGACGTGGCCACGACGCCGCAGCCACGTCACCGCGCCCGAGGAGAACGAGCGTCAGAGTTCGGAGAAGTGGGCCGCGTCGCCGACCACGGTCGTGCTCGCCACGCCCTCGACGCTGACCGGCACGTCGCCCGCGAGGGTGATGCGGTGCAGCCGGCGGCGGGCGTTGTCGTAGTCGTCGACGCCGTAGTGCTGGGTGGCCCGGTTGTCCCAGATCGCCACGTCACCGTCGGCCCACTGCCAGCGCACGGTGTTCTCCAGCCGGGTGACGCGGTCCTGCAGCAGCTGGAAGACCGCCTTGGACTCCGCGGCCGTCAGGCCGACGATCCGCTTGACGAAGTGCCCGAGCAGCAGCGCTCGTTCGCCGGTCTCCGGGTGCACTCGGACCAGCGGGTGCTCGGTCTCGTAGCGCTGCGACTCGAACTCCGAGCGGTAGGCCCGTTCCTTCACGTCGACGCCGCCGATGCGGGTCGAGTCGACGTGACCCGCGTAGTCGTAGACGTTGGTGTGCACCGCCCACAGCCGGTCCACGAGCGCCTTCAACGCCTCGGGCAGCTCGTCGTAGGCGCGTGCGGTGTTCGCCCAGACCGTGCTGCCCCCGTACGGCGGCAGCTCGACGGCGCGCAGGATGCTGATCGCGGGCACGCGGTCGACGAACGTGACGTCGGTGTGCCAGCTGTTGGCCTTGCCGTAGTCGGAGTCGATCGCCAGCACGTTGGTGTGGTTCTGGCCCTTCACCGTGGGGTGCGCGAGGGTCGGGCTGCCGAGCAGCCGCGCGAACGCGAGCTGCTCCGCGTCGTCGAGGTGGTGCTGGTCGCGGAAGAACACGACCTTGTTGGCCAGCAGGGCGGCCCTGATCTCCGCCACGACGTCCTGCGGGAGGTCGCCGCCGAGCCGGACGCCGTCGACGCGTGCGCCGATGCCCGCACCCAGTTTGGCGACGGTGGCGGAAAGTTGTGCGGTCATCGCGGACTTCCTCTCGTGGTGGCGAACTTCCCCACCACCGTGCTGATGTCCGCGCCGCGTGCGCAACATCGCGCGGCCGAAAAATAAGTCTTCCCAGCACCTGGAAGGGATTGACCGGCCGAGTTCCTTCCAGCGTGAAAAATAGGCGGGACCGTCCAGCCCGGCTCCATGATGTGGGACGTGCGGTCCGGCCGTTGACCCCGTCCGATCCGGGTGTGACGCTCGCTCCGTGAGCCAAGCCGCCTCTCTCACCTCGCGCCGGCACGTCGACCTCCGACGGCACGCCAGCGCCTTCTGTCGCGCCGGTCGCTGAATCCGCTCCGCATTTCCACCGGGACCGTTCGTCCCGTTCTTCAGCGTGCCCGACTTCCCTTCGACAAAGGACCTGCCGTGACCACCACGCGACGGAACTTCCTCGGCCTTTCCCTGCTCGGACTGACAGCCGCGACCGTCGGCTGCTCCACCGCCGCCGGTGCCGGCGTCGAGACCAAGACGCTGCGCTACCAGGGCTGGGCGGGCGACGTGACGCTGCCGGAGCTGGCAGCGGAGCTGGGCTACCTCGGCGACGTGAAGCTCGAGTGGGTCGGCAACACGATCAGCGGCCCGCAGGACATCCAGTCCGCCGCCACCGGGCAGGTCGACTTCGGCGGCGCGTTCAACGGCGCCGTGGTCAAGCTCAAGGCCGCCGGAGCGCCGATCCGGTCCGTGATCGGCTACTACGGCGCCGACGAGAACGCCTACAGCGGCTTCTACGTGCTCGACGACAGCTCGGTCCGCACGGCCCGCGACCTGCTCGGCAAGAAGGTCGGCATGAACACCCTCGGCGCGCACCACGAGGCCATGCTCGGCATCTACCTCAAGCGGGCAGGCCTGAGCCAGGACGAGGTCAAGAAGGTCGAGCCGATCGTCGTGCCCCCGGTCAACACCGAGCAGTCGGTGCGGCAGAAGCAGATCGAGGTCGGTGTGCTCGGCGGCATCCTGCGCGACAAGGCGCTGGAGAAGGGCGGTGTGCGCAAGCTGTTCTCCGACTTCGACCTGCTGGGCCCGTTCACCGCCGGCACGTACGTCTTCACCGAGAAGTTCCTGCGCGACAACCCCGGCACGGTCCGGACGTTCACGAGCGGCATCGCGAAGGCGATCGAGTGGAGCCGCACCACCCCGCGCGAGGAGGTGGTGGCGCGCAAGGTCGAGGTCCTCACCCGGCGCGGGCGCAACGAGGACCCTGCGGCGCTCAGGTACTGGAAGTCCACGGGGGTCGCCGAGAAGGGCGGCAAGATCCTCGACCGGGAGCTGTCCATCTGGGTCGACTGGCTCGCCGAGCGCGGGGAGATCACCCGGGACCAGGTGCGGCTCACCGACCTGTACACCAACGAGTTCAACGAGGTGGCCCGATGAGCGCGCACATCGCCTTCCGCGGCGTCACCAAGCGGTTCGACGTCAAGGTCCGCGGTTCCCGGCAGCGCACCGGGTTCACCGCCGTCGACCGGATCGACCTCGACGTCGAACGGGGCGAGTTCGTCGTCCTCGTCGGCCCCAGCGGGTGCGGCAAGTCCACGCTCCTTGACCTGCTCGGCGGACTCACCGAACCGAGCGAGGGCGAGATCCTGCTCGACGGCCGCCCGATCACCGGTCCCGGCCTCGACCGCGGCATCGTGTTCCAGCAGTACGCGCTGCTGCCGTGGCGCACCGCTCAGGGCAACGTCGAGTTCGGGCTGGAGGCGACCGGGGTGCCGCGCAGGCAGCGCGCAGGGCGTGCCCGCGAGTTCCTCGACCTGGTCGGGCTGACCGGGTTCGAGGACCGGCACCCGCACCAGCTGTCCGGCGGCATGCGGCAACGGGTCGCCATCGCCCGCAGCCTCGCCTACGACCCGCAGGTGCTGCTGATGGACGAGCCGTTCGCCGCGCTCGACGCGCAGACCCGCGAGTCGTTGCAGGACGAGCTGCTGCGGATCTGGCAGCGCACCGGCAAGACCGTCGTGTTCATCACGCACTCCATCGACGAGGCGGTCCACCTCGGTCAGCGGGTGGTCGTGCTGACCTCGCGGCCGGGCCGGGTGAAGGAGGTCGTGCCGATCGACCTCGGTGACCGGACCCGGCAGGACGACCTGCGCTCGAGCCCCGAGTTCGCGCGCTGCCGGCACCGCATCTGGGACCTCCTGCACGACGAGGTGTCCCGTGCCCAGCAACAGGAGAAGGAGGTGGTGGGCGCATGACCGCGCTGCTGGAGACCCCGTCACGGACCGAGGACCACGCCCCGCCAGCACCGGCGCGGCCACGCGGGGCGGTGGCCCGGCTGGCCGACGCGCTGCTGACCGCCGTGGGCAAGGTCGTGGCCATCGCGGTCGTGCTGGCCGTCTGGGAGATTGCGCCCCGGTTCGGCCTGGTGGACTCCACGTTCCTGCCGCCGTTCTCGACGGTCCTGGAGTCGTGGTGGGACCTCGCGGTGAGCGGGAAGCTGCTCGACAACACGCAGGCGAGCCTGGTGCGGTCGCTGTCCGGCTTCGGGCTCGCGGTCGCGGTCGCGGTCCCGCTCGGCCTGCTGATCGGCTGGTACAAGCCGGTCGCCAACCTGCTCAGCCCGCTGCTGGAGGTCTTCCGCAACACCGCCGCGCTCGCGTTGCTGCCGGTGTTCGTGCTGCTGCTGGGCATCGGTGAGACGTCGAAGATCGCGATCGTCTGCTACGCCTGCACCTGGCCGGTCCTGCTCAACACGATCAGCGCCGTGCGCGCGGTGGACCCGACGCTGCTGCGGCTCGCGCGGTCGATGGACCTGGGCGGCTTCCGGTTGTTCCAGAAGGTGATCCTGCCCTCGGCGGTGCCCACGGTGTTCACCGGCGTCCGGCTCGCCGGCGCGTTGTCGATCCTCGTGCTGGTGGCCGCGGAGATGGTCGGCGCCAAGGCCGGTCTCGGGTACCTGATCAACGCCTCGCAGTTCAACTTCGCGATCCCGCAGATGTACGCCGGGATCATCACCCTGTCCGCCATCGGCGTGCTGTTCAACCAGGTGCTGGTCGCTCTGGAGCGCCGGTTCACCTCGTGGCGCGTCCCGGTCGGGGCCTGAGGAGGGGTCATGACGCTCACAGCTGACGTGCTGGTGGTGGGTGGCGGTCCGGCCGCCACGTGGGCCGCGCTCAAGGCCGCCGAGCAGGGTGCCTCGGTCGTGCTGGCGGACAAGGGGTACTGCGGGACGAGCGGCGCCACCGCGTCCGTCGGCACCGGTGTCTGGTACGTGCCGCCGGAGGAGAAGGCCCGTGAGGCGGCCATGGCCAGCCGTGAGGCGCTCGGCGGGTACCTCGCCGACCGCCGGTGGATGGCCCGCGTGCTCGACGAGACCTACGAGCGGGTCAACGAGCTGGCCGACGCCGGGCGCTACCCGTTCCCCACCGGACCGGACGGCACACCGCTGCGCAACGGCCTGCAGGGGCCGGAGTACATGCGGCGCCAGCGGATCCGGGTCAAACGCGCCGGGGTCGTCGTCCTGGACCACAGCCCGGTCACCGAGCTGCTCACCGCCGACGACGGCGCGGTCGCGGGCGCTGCCGGGTACCGGCGGCAGGCCGGTCGGCCGTTCGAGGTGCGCGCGGGCGCGGTGGTCGTCGCCACGGGCGGGTGCGCGTTCCTGAGCAAGGCGTTCGGGTGCGACGTGAACACCGGCGACGGGGCGTTGCTCGCGGTGGAGGCCGGCGCCGAGCTGTCCGGCATGGAGTTCTCCAACGCCTACGGCATCGCCCCGGAGCACACGTCCGTCACGAAGACCGCGTTCTACAACTACGCCACCTTCTACCGCGCCGACGGCGAGGTGCTGGAGGGCGCGGGCAGCCAGCGCGGGCGATCGGTGATCGCGAGGACCCTGTTGTCGGAGAAGGTGTTCTGCAAGCTGGACCTGGCCGACGACGCGGCGCGCAGGGCGATGCGGCTGGCGCAGCCCAACTTCTTCCTCACGTTCGACCGGCTGGGCGTCGACCCGTTCACCGAGCCGTTCGCCGTGACGCTGCTGGCCGAGGGCACCGTGCGCGGCACCGGCGGCATCCGGATCGTCGACGACGGCTGCGCCACCACCGTTCCCGGCCTGTACGCCGCCGGTGACGCCGCCACGCGCGAGCTGATCTGCGGCGGGTTCACCGGCGGTGGCAGCCACAACGCCGCGTGGGCCATCTCGTCCGGCTCATGGGCCGGCCGGTCCGCCGCCCGGTTCGCGCTCGCGCTCGGCCGCGGCACCCGGCGGGTCACCGCGGCCGGTGGCGCGGGCCTGCGCCCGACCGGCCGCTCCGCGGAGGTCGACGTCGAGGAGGTGGTCCGCGCGGTGCAGGCCGAGGTCCTGCCCTACGACAAGAACTACCTGCGCCACGGCGACGTGCTGCGGGCGGCGCTGGGCGAGCTCGACGAGACCTGGCGGTCGGTGCGGTCGGGCCTGCGGGCCGAGGGTGCCGCGGTCGTGCGGGCCCGGCAGGCGGCGGCGATGGTCGCGCACGCGCGGTGGATGTACACCTCCGCCCTGCTGCGGGAGGAGAGCCGCGGCATGGCCAGGCGGCTCGACCGCCCCGGCCTCGACCCCGCCCAGCGCCACCGGATCACCTCCGGCGGCCTGGACGAGGTGTGGGCCCGCCCGCAGGAGGTGGCGGCGTGATCGAGCTGGTGTCGGCGGCGCAGTGCATCACCTGCGACAAGTGCATCGAGGTGTGCCCCACCAACGTGTTCGACCGGGGTGCGGACGGGCTGCCGGTGGTCAGCAGGCAGTCCGACTGCCAGACGTGCTTCCAGTGCGAGGCCAACTGCCCGGCGGACGCGCTGTTCGTGGCACCGCAGACCCACCCGCTGCCACCGGGGTCGCCCGCGCACGACGAGGACCACCTGCGCCGGACCGGGCTGCTCGGCAGCTACCGCAGGGAGATCGGGTGGGGCCGCGGCCGCACGCCGGGCGCGGCGCGCGCCGTCGGCCCCGCCCTGTCCCCCTCCGCCCCGCCGCTGATCTCGTGAGCGGCACCGCGTCGGTCGTGCTCGGCACGGTGCTGCGGTGCGGGCCGATCGCCCGCAGCACCATCGCCCGCACGTCCGGTCTGAGCCCGGCCGCGGTGACCCGTGCCTGCGCGGCCCTGACCGAGCTCGGGCTGCTCGCCGAGGTGCCGCAGGCCGTGCCGTACCGGGGCATCGGACGGCCGCACGTACCGGTCGACGTCGACACGAGCCGGCACGTCGTGGCCGGCGTCCACGTCGCGCACCTGTTCAGCACGATCACGCTGGTCGACCTGCGCGGCCGGGTGCTCGTGCGGCGGACGATCCCGCACACCGCGGCGGACGACCCGCACGAGGTGCTGACGACGGCCGCCGACGAGCTGCTGCGGCTGCACGCCGACCGGTTCCCCGGCCACATCCCGATCGGTCTCGGCGTGGCAGCGGGCGGCTGGGTCGACCCGACCGGCGGTGTGGTCGTCCGGCACGCCTCGCTGGGCTGGCGCGACGTCGAGGTCGCCGCGCTGCTCACCGCGAGGACCGGGTTGCCGGTGCGGGTCGACAGCCACGCCAGGGCGCTGGCACGGGCCGAGCAGCTCTTCGGTGCCGCCCGCGGCCGCGAGTCGTTGCTGCACCTGTTCGTCGGCAACGTCGTCGACGCGGCGATCGTGACCGCCGGCACCACCCACCGCGGGCCGCGGTCGGCCGCAGGGGACGTGGCGCACCTGGCGCTGGGCGACCCCGGCGTCCGGTGCGGGTGCGGCAAGCGCGGGTGCCTGGAGGCCACCGTGTCCGACCGCGCCTGGGCCGAGCGGGCCCGCCTGGCCGGGGTGGTGCGGCGGCCGTCGATCTTCGACCTGGTCGACGACGCCGTGGCCGGGTCACCCGCGGCGCGGGCGGACCTCGTCGAGCGGGCCCGCGTGGTCGGGAGGGCGGCGGCCGTGCTGTTCGACTTCCTCGACCCGGAGGTCCTGGTCGTCACCGAGATCGGCACGAACCGGCTGCCCGACTGCGCCGCCGCGCTGCGCGAGGAGGTCGCGGCCATGTCGCGCGCGTCCGCGGACGCGGTGCTGGCGAGCAGCTTCGGCGAGGACGTGCTGGCGGTCGCGGCGGGTGCCGTGCAGCTGGACGCCCTCTACGCCGACCCCTTGAACATCCGAAACCCAGTCTGGCAGGGAGTCTGAAGTTGTCCGCACGCGAACTCCACCTCAACGCGTTCCTGATGGGCGTCGGCCACCACGAGGCCGCCTGGCGGCACCCGCGCACCGACCCGCGGGCGCTGGGCGACGTCACGCACTTCCAGCACCTCGCGCGCACCGCCGAGCGCGGCACGTTCGACTCGGTGTTCCTCGCCGACGGCGTGCAGATCTGGGGCGACGTCCGGCACACCGCCGCCGGTCACTTCGAACCGCTCACCCTGCTCACCGCGCTGGCGCAGGCGACCGACCACATCGGACTGATCGCCACCGCGTCCACCGGGTTCAGCGAGCCCTACAACCTCGCGCGGCTGTTCTCCTCGCTCGACCACATCAGCGGCGGCCGGGCCGGCTGGAACATCGTCACGACCGCCCAGGACCGGTCGGCGCAGAACTTCAACCGCGAGGTCAACACCGAGCACGCCGAACGCTACGAGCGCGCAGCGGAGTTCCTGGACGTGACCACCGCCCTGTGGGACTCCTGGGAGGACGACGCGGTCGTCGCCGACCCCGGTTCCGGCGTCTACGCCGACGAGGCGAAGGTGCACGAGGTCGGCCACCGCGGCCGGTTCTTCTCCGTGCGCGGGCCGCTCAACGCGGTGCGCAGCCCGCAGGGGCGTCCGCTGCTGGTGCAGGCCGGGTCCAGCGAGGACGGCAGGGCGTTCGCGGCGGCCTGGGCGGAGGCGGTGTTCACCGCCCAGCAGACGCACGAGGACGCCACCGCGTTCTACGCCGACCTCAAGCGCCGCGTGGTCGCGGCCGGTCGACCGGCGGACGGCGTGAAGGTGCTGCCCGGCATCGTCCCCGTGCTCGGCGGCACCGAGGCAGAGGCGCGGCGCCTGGCCTCGGAGCTAGACGAGCTGATCATCCCGGAACGGGCGGTGCGGCAGCTGACCGACATGATCGGCGTCGACCTCACCGGCCACCCGCTCGACGCGCCGCTGCCCGCGTTGCCGCCGGTCAGCCGCATCAACGGGGCCAAGAGCCGGTTCGAGCTGGTCCGCGACCTGGCCGAGCGGGAACGGCTGACGCTGCGGCAGCTGCTCGGCCGGCTCGGCGGCGGCCGCGGCCACCAGGTCGTCGCGGGCACGCCCGAGCAGATCGCCGACCACGTCGAGCTGTGGTTCACCACGGGTGCCGCCGACGGGTTCAACGTGATGGCGCCCCTGCTGCCGTCGGGGCTGGAGGAGTTCGTCGACCACGTCGTGCCGCTGCTGCGGGCGCGCGGCCTGTTCCGCACCGAGTACACCGGCCGGACGCTGCGCGAGCACTACGGGCTGGCCAGGCCGGTCAGCCGGTACGCCGCCGGGTCGGAGGTCGTCGCCGAGGTCGGGTGAGCGCCGACGGACGCGCGGCGGTCACGTTCGCCGTGCGTCCAGCCGGGCGCCGATGTCGGCGAGCCGTTGGTCCAGCGGCACCCGGTGGGCGGCGTCGAGGCGTTCGAGCACGGCGATCAGCGGTGGGCACCCGGCCAGGTCCCGGCTTCCCAGCTCCGCCGCGTCGACCACGTGGGGGAACCGGGCGAGCGCGGGGTGGTCCTTCGTCAGCCGTTCACCACCGGTCCTGGGCAGGAACGCCTGCGTCATCGGGTCGTCGAGCCGGTCGAGCACGACCAGCGTGTCCTCGCCGCGCCCCTCGGCGGTCAGGAGCTCCAGCTCCCGCGCCAGTCCCGGCGTGAGCTCCGCCGCCCACACGACCACCTGGGCGGTGACGGTGATCAGCGTCGACACGGTGTCGAACCACGTCTCGTGCGGCAGGTAGAGCCGGACCGGCGCGGTGAACTGGCCCCAGTCCTGGTGGTCCAGCTCCAGCTCACCGGCGGTCGTGCTGGCCACGAGGACGAGCGGCACGGAGGCGGCCAGCTCGGTCAGCGCGGGTGTGGCGCCGCCGCCGAGGCTGATCACCTGGACGTGGTCCGCCGGGTCGTCGGGGCCGGCCAGGAGCGTCGAGGTCCCGGAGCGTTCGGTGAGCTCGAAGTTGCGCAGCAGCAGGACGAACGGCTCTCCGGTGCACAACCAGCTCCGCACCGTGCCGACGGACCTGCGGTGCACGGCCCCGGCCTGGCGGACCAGCTCGCGCAGGTGGTTGCGCGGTGCGCCGGCCCGCAGCCAGGACGCGAACCCGCGCGGGGTGGACCGGCGCCGCCGGTCCCAGTACCGCTGGCGTTCGAGGTGGCCCAGCTCGAACTCGGGCTCGCCCACGTGGAACCGGTCGAGCACCCCGGCGGCGTGCCGTGCCCGGACACGCCACAGGTCCACGTCCTCCGACGCACCCGGCGGGTCGGCCGCGAACTCGGCCGCGATCAGGTCGAGCAGCCGGCGTGCGGGCTCCTCGTCCCCGAGCTGGAGCCGCAGCAGGGCCTCGTTGCCCAGCCCCTGCGCCCGCCACCCGCGCAGGCCGGGGTCGGCGCTGCCGCGGCACCGGGTGCCCAGCTCACGCCACAGGGCGGCGACCTCCTCGACCCCCGCCCGGCCGGACGTGACGTGCCGGCCGCTCAGGTGCGCGAGGGTGGACAACGCCCGGCACACCGCGTCCTCCACCTGGACGTCCCCGGCTGCGCGAACCCCGTCCACGACCTCGCGCAGCACCCCGATCGCCAGCGCGGCCGACTCCCGGTCGACCGCCCGCACCGCGCACGTGTCGGTCAGCGCCATGACCGTGCGCACCGCCGTGTCACCGGCGGGTGCACGTCCCACGTGCCGCGCCAGCCAGCCCAGCAACAGGAACGCGTCGGGGGCACGCCCCCGGTCGAAGAGCTCGACCGCCGTCTCGAACGTCAGGAACGCGAAGGTGTGCGGATCGCCGTGGGTCGACACGACGTCGAAGTACCAGCGCCGGAACTGCTCGTCACCGGCCCTCCCGGCGTCCCGCCGCAGCTCGTCCCAGCCGGCGAGCGTGTCCGCCACGACCCGTGGCACGGTGAACTCGTCCTCATCCACCGGCACTCCCGGCGCTCGCCAGGAACGCGGCGGTGGCACGGGGGTCGCGCAGCACGTGCAGCGTCGCGCCGGGCGCGTGCTCGCTGACCGCCTCCAGCAGCAACGGCCGGCTGCGGCGCCGCCAGAACCACAGCCACACCCAGAAGTCGGCCCGTTCGCGCGACCGCAGCAACGCCCGCCAGGCACAGCGCCAGAACGGGAAGTCGAGCAGCACCACCGTGTCGGCCCGCCGCAGCCGCACGGCGAGCACGTCGTGCGGACCGAGGTCGCCGTCCATGACCCACCGGTCCGCCTCGGCGAGCTCGCCCTGCACGATCGCCCACAGGTCGTGCGTCATCGGTTCGAGCTTCGGACCCCAGAAGTGCTTGTCCAGCTCGACGACGGGCAGTCCGGTGGCCTTGCCCAGTGCGACCGCCAGCGTCGACTTCCCCGCTGCACCGCGGCCCAGGAGCACCACGCGTTCCATTGCCGCCATGTTGCCAGTGGATCACAGACGGGCCGTCAGCGTGCGAACTTCGCGGCAGCCTCCGGGGTCACCGGGGTGAAGAAGTTGACGAGGTTGCCGTCGGGGTCGCGGAACAGCAGCGCGCGGTTGCCCCAGGGCATCGTGGTGGGCTCGGTGACGAACTCGTCCACGACCCCGGTCAGGTTCCGGTGCACGGCGTCCACGTCGTCGACCAGGAACTCGATGATGACGCTGCGGTTGTCGGCGGGCCGTGCGGAACCGGGCGCGAACAGCGGCACGGTGCGGGTGCTGCCGATCGCGAGGGTCGCGCGACCGGTCCTGATCTCGGCGAAGTCCTCGGTCGCCCAGTCGGCGCGGAGGCCGGTGGCGCGTTCGTAGAACCCGGCGAGGCGGGCGACGTCGGCGGTGATGACGCGGATCGAGACGAGGTCCATGAGCTTTCTCCCTTTGTTCGTCGGTACCTGTGCCCGCACGCTAAAGCGGATACCGGGCAGAACCCGCCCGGTATTTCCTGGAGACTTGTGCCATGACCCGGCCCACCGCCCGAGTGCTCACGCTGCTGGAGCTCCTGCAGTCCGGCGGCGTGCGGACCGTGGCCGAGCTCGCCGACCGGCTCGGCGTCAACGAGCGCACGGTGCGGCGCTACGTCGACCACCTCCTCGACCTGGACGTCCCGGTCGAGTCGGTGCGCGGCCGCTACGGCGGCTACCGGCTGGCCCCCGGCTACCGCATGCCGCCGCTGATGCTGACCGACGACGAGGCCCTGGCCGTGCTGCTCGGCCTGGTCGCGGGCCGCCGGACGGGCCTGACGACGGCGGCGGGCGCGGCCGGTGAGACGGCGGCCGCGAAGATCCGCCGCGTGCTCCCGGACCACCTCGGCCGCCGGCTCGACGCCGTGCTCGGCTCCCTCGCGTTCACCGCTCCCGGCGCGGAGGCCACCGTCCCGGAGGGCGCCGTGCTGCTGACCCTCGCGGACGCGGTGGCGCACCGGCGGCCGGTGTCGATCCGGTACACCGGCGCCGACGGGCGGCGCAGCGAGCGCACCCTGCACCCGTACGGGCTGGTCAACCACGCGGGCCGGTGGTACGTGCGGGCCGCGGACCCTGCGCTCGGTGAGGGCCGCACGTTCCGGCTGGACCGCATCGGCGGCGCGCGGACGTTGCCCGGCACGTTCGCCGTGCCCGAGGGGCTCGACGCGGCGGAGCAGGTGGTGACGGGACTCGCCACGGCACCGCACCGGTACGAGGTGGCGTTGCGGGTGCGGGGCGACGAGGAGCAGGTCCGCGCGCGGCTCCCGGCCGGGGTGGCGGTGGTGGAGCCGGAGCCGGACGGCGGGGAGTGGGTGCGGGTCGGGCTGCGGGTGGAACGGCTCGACTGGCTGCCCGGTGTGCTGGCGGCGCTGGACCTGCCGTTCGTTGTCGACCGGCCGGACGAGCTGCGCGGGCTGGTCGCGGAGTTGGCTGAGCGACTGGCGCGGTCGGCGCGGCGGCGGCCGGAGGATTAGCCGCGCGCGGTCGGCACGCCGGAAGCCGGAGCACCAGCCGCGCCGACTCAGTGAAACCGGACGCTCTGAGCCGTCCGCAGCACCTACTCTGTCCGCGTGCTCCTCACCAGCGCCCGTCTCACGCTCCGGCCGTTCCGCCCCGAGGACGCACCCGCCCTCGCCGCTTACCGGTCAGACCCGGACGTCGCCCGCTACCAGGGCTGGGACGCCCCGTTCCCGTTCGAAGCCGCCACCCGCATGATCGCCGAGATGACCGACCCCGCCGCACCCGGCTGGTTCCAGTACGCCCTCGACCGCGACGGCACCGTCATCGGCGACGTCGGCGTGAACACGCACGACAACCTCATGCAAGCCGAGATCGGCTACACCCTCGCTCCCGCCCACCAGGGCCGCGGATACGCCACCGAGGCCGTGCACCGGATGCTGGAGCACCTGTTCACCGACCGCGGCCTGCACCGCGTGTCCGCCGAGACCGACGCGCGCAACGAGCCGTCGGTGAAGGTGTTGCTGCGGCTGGGTTTCCGGCAGGAGGGCCACCGCGTCGAGCACACCTGGACCGGTGGCGAGTGGACGGACGACCTGCTGTTCGGGTTGCTGGCGCGCGACTTCCGGCCGTCCGGCACGACGCCCTGACGCGGGTGAGGCACCAGGGCGGCGCCGGGTGCCCGTCCGATCGGTGACCGAGCGGAACGAGCACCCGGCGGAGCGGTCAGGCCTCCCGGGACTGGTCCACGGCCACCGCGTCGAGCACCTCGTCGAACGACCCGTACAGCTGGTCCGGCACGGCGTGCAGCGCGTGGACCGTGTCCTCGTCGGCGTTGTTGCGCGAGGCGTGGTCGACCAGCTGGCCCTTGTCGGCCGGGTAGGTGGCGTCCGCCAGCACCGTGCGCAACCGGTCGACCGTGGTCGTGTCGCTCATCGCTCTCCTCCGCATCGGGGTGTGGTGGCCCCCGGCTACCCGTGACCGCGCGGGACTAACCCGCCGGGTGGAGGCCGTGCCCGAACGGGAACAGCGGGTCGTCGTACCCCGCCACGTCCTCCGGGTGCCGCCGGACCTGCTCCATCGAGCGCGGCAGGTCGAACGGCAGCCGTCCCCGCGGCGGGATCGCGCCCGTCAGCGCGTCGGCCAGGGCCTCATCGGTGGAGCCGTAGCTGACGACCAGGGTGGAGGCGATCGGCAGCAACGGGGTGAGCACCGCGGCGCGGTCCAGGGTCACGTCCACGACCAGCGGGCACGCGGCGGCGATGCGGGCCAGGCGTGCGGGCAGGCCCGGTGGGAACTCCAGCGAACCCTGGTGGAACCACGACTCCAGGAACAGGTCCGAGCGCGGGTCGAACGGCGCCATGAGCCGCACGAGCGCCAGGTCGGCCTCCTGCGGGGTGGCGACGACGGTGCCCAGGCGGGCGGCGGCCTCGGGTGAGACGTTCTCCACGTAGAGCTTCAGGCCGGGCCGCAGGGGCAGGGCCGCCGCCGAGGAACCGTTCTGCAACACGGTGACCGAACGGGCCTGCGCGGCGTGGCCCTCGTCGCGGAAGTCCTGCCGTCCCACCACCTCGGCCGCGCGGTCCTCGTCCACGAACGGGTCGTCGAAGAGGCCGAGCCGGAACTTCGCGGTGAGCAGGCGGCGGGCGGACTCGTCGATGCGGGCCTGCGTCACACGGCCCTGGGCCACGAGGTCGAGCAGCACGTCCACGCACTCCTCGCCGCCGAACTGGTCGGCGCCCGCGTGGAGGATCAGCTCCATCCTGCCGTGCGCGTCGAGGTGCTCGACGCCCCAGGCGCGGGCCGGGAGGACCTTGTCGCCGACGTGGTTGTCCATCACCAGCTCCCAGTCGGTGAGGACCACGCCGTCGAAGCCGAGGTCGCCGCGCAGCATGCCGGTGACCACCTGGCGGTTGTAGCCGAAGCCGACCGCCTCGATCGGCTCGCCGTCGACCTCCAGGCCCACCGGCATGCCGTAGTAGGGCATCACCGCCGCCGTGCCCGCCTCGACCACCGCGCGGAACGGGGCCAGGTGGTCGGCGAAGCGGCCACCGGGGTAGACCTGCTCGCGGCCGTACGGGAAGTGCGCGTCCTCGCCGTCCTTCTGCGGGCCGCCGCCGGGGAAGTGCTTGCTGGTGCAGGCGACCGACCCGGCTCCCAGGGACGGCCCCTGGAAACCGCGCACGTACGCCACCGCGAGCTCGGCGGTCAGCGCCGAGGACTGGCCGAAGGTGCCGGCCTGCCGCGCCCAGCGGGGTTCGGTGGCGAGGTCGATCGCCGGGTGCAGGGCGCAGCGGATGCCCACCGCGACGTACTCCTGGCGGGCGATGTCCGCGAACCGCTCCACGAGTGCCGGGTCGCCGAGCGCGGCCAGGCCCAGCGACTCGGGCCACTGCGAGAACGCCTTGGCGGTGAAGGAGACGCCGGCGTTCTCCAGGAACGCGTGCCGCGGGTCGGTGGAGATGGTCACCGGGATGCCGTGCGGGGTGCTCTCCGCGATCAGCTGGAGGTTGTTGTGCCAGCGCGCGGCCATGCGCGCGTCGTGCAGCGCGTGGACGTTGAAGTGCGACAGGTGTTTCTGCGTGACCACGACGCTGGTGGGCGACTTGCTGATGGCGCCGGGCGCCTCCTTCACCGTGCCGTCCTCACCCGCCTCGATGACGGTGTGGAACAGCAGACCGGCCTTCTCCTCCAGCGACAGCCGCGCCAGCAGGTCCTCGACCCGGTCGGCCACGGGCAGGCGCGGGTCCTCGTAGGGGTCCATGACGCCGTTGCCGTTGAGGTCGCGGTACTCGACGCCGTCCTCGGATGTCAGCCGAACAGGCCGCATGTCAGAAACCTCCATCACACTCGGCTCGCGCCGAACTCCTCGACACCGATCACCGGGCGCAGCGCGCGTTCGACGGCAGGGGTCGAGAACGCGCGGCGGACCACGTCACGGCACAGGACGTTGCCGATGGCACCCATGACCATCGCCTGGTCCAGGGACAGGTAGCGCCGCGCGACGGTGCCCGACCGCACGGCGACGGCGTCGAAGAAACCGCCGCGGCCGTAGGCGCGCAGGTCCCGTTCGATGCCCAGCAGGTTGGCGTACGCCTCGTCGCGCTCGTGCATCATCGCCAGGAACGCCGCGTGCGGGGTGACCACGCCGTCGCCGTAGGACGGGGTGGGCGCGGTGGCCGGGCGGCACGTGCCGAAGCCGGCGTCGTAGTTCGTCATCTCCTGGTCGGAGAAGTAGCCGTTGGCGCCGTTGCCCGGTTCGTTGCCGGGCCCCATGCCGAGCGCGTCCACGCCGTACTCGCGGTAACCACCGGCCGGGTTGCTCGACGGGCTGAAGCCCCAGAAGCCGTACTTCGCCTCCAGCAGGCCGTGTTCGCGTTGCGCCCGCACGTGCAGCGGGTGGTTGCGGCCCCACGACCGCGGCGCCCACCTGGCCTCGGGCACGAACACGTCCGGCATCAGCTCCTCGAACATCGAGCCGCCCCAGCCGGGCACGATCCGCATGCCGCGGTAGGTGTAGGCGCCTTCGAAGACCTCGATGCCGTAGTAGGTGCGGTTCTCCCCCACCGGCTGCATCTCGTGCCACGACCAGTCGCACGACGCCGGGAACGTCCGCCACATCGCGAAGTACTGCTTCGCCGGCACCTGGCCGGTGATGATGCCGAGGTAGCTGGTGATCCGCGTTTCGGACACGGTGGTGTCGTAGTGGTGGGTGGTCAGCCACACGGGGTCGCCGCCGATGTGCGTGCCCTGGTACACGCCGCCGGGCCGGTCGTGGTCGAACGGGAAGAACCCGCCGTGGATCAGGCCGCCGGGCCGCACCGCGGGGTGCGCGGGGTCGTCACCGGGGTTGTAGAAGGAGTCCCAGCGCATCCGGGCGAAGATCCGGCGTGCGAGGCCCGCCGCCGCGCGGTCGGCCCCGGCCACCACGAGCAGGGCGGCGCCGAGCCAGCCGTTGTCGACGCTGGAGCAGAACGGGTGCACGACGGTGCCGGTGCCGGGCCAGGCGCGCAACGCCTCCCCGGTCTCCTCGTCGTACCAGTTGAAGTACATGCCGCTGGGGACGTGGTGCTCCATCCGGTCCAGGGTGGTGAGCGTGCGGACCAGCCGGGCGGACGCCTCGTCCTTCGAGATGAACCCGAGTTCCCTGGCCACGACGGTCGACCACAGGTAGCCGCCGATGTTGGTCGGCGAGGTGTAGCCGGACCGGTCTGCCGGGGCGAGCGACTCGGGGATGTTGTCGGCGGGCAGGCCGGTGCTCGCCGGGGTCATGGCGACCAGGCTGCGCCACGTGTCGCGGGCCCAGCCGCGAACGCGTTCCCGGTCGAACCCGCGGGCGGCGGACGCGGCCCCAGGCACCACGAGTGCCGCTGTCGTTCCCAGCAGGACGGTTCGGCGGGTGATCCTTGCAGTCATGTGAGACCTCGTCACTTGATGCCGGTGGTCGCGATGCCTTCGATGAAACGCCGCTGGAAGACCAGGAACACGGCCAGCACCGGCACGACGACGATGGTGGCCCCGGCCAGCAGCAGGCCGTACTGGATGGAGTTCTGGCCGGTCGAGTAGAGGGCGAGCGCGACCGGGAGCGTGTACTCGCTCTCCTGCTGCGCCACGACGAGCGGCCACAGGAAGTTGTTCCAGCTGCCCAGGAACGTGAGGATGCCGAGCGTGGCGAGCGCGGGCCCGCACAGCGGCAGCACGATCCTGGCGAAGATCCGCAGCTCGCCCGCACCGTCGACCCGGCCGGCGTCGAGCAGTTCGCTCGGCAGGCCGGCGATGAACTGGCGCATCAGGAAGACGCCGAACGGCGAGACGAGGAACGGCAGGATCAACGCGGGCAACGAGTTCGCCAGCCCGGCGTTGACGACCAGGACGTACAGCGGCACGAACGTGACCACGCCCGGGATCATCAGCGTCGCCATCACGACCAGGAACAGCGTCCGCCTGCCGCGGAACTCCAGCTTGGCGAGCGCGTAGCCGACCATCGAGCAGAACAGCAGGTTCCCGGCCGTCACGGCCACCGCGACGATCGTGGAGTTGAGGAAGTACGTGCCGAACTGCAGCCGGGAGAACAGCTGCGTGTAGTTGTCCAGCGACGCCGTGCCGGGCCACCACGTCGGCGGGTTCGCCCGGATCTCGCCCTCGCCCTTGAAGCTGCCCAGCACCATCCACGCGAACGGCGCGACGACGGCGGCGAACGCGACCGTCAGCGGGACGTAGAGCCACCAGCGGTTCCTCATGCTCAGCCCCTCTCCCGCAGCAGCCGGAACTGCAGGGCGGTGACGACGGCGATGACGACGAAGATCAGGTAGCTCATCGCGGAGGCGTAGCCGTAGTTGCCGAACCCGAACTGCCGGTAGGTGTACATCGACGCGGAGATCGTCGAGTTGAGCGGGCCGCCGTTGGTCATGACGTAGGGCTCCTCGAAGAACTGCAGGTAGCCGATCGCCGTGGTGACCGACACGAACAGGATCGTCGGGCGCAGCAGCGGCAGCGTGATGTGCCGGAACCGCTTGAGCGCCCCCGCGCCGTCGATGGACGCCGCCTCGTGCAGCGACGCGGGCACCGCCTGCAACCCGGCCAGGAAGATGATCATCGCGGTGCCGAAGTTGCGCCACGCGGCCATCAGGATCAACGCGGGCATCGACCAGTCCGGGTCGCCGAGCCAGTTCGGCCCGTCGATCCCGAACCAGCCGAGCACGGTGTTGACCAGGCCGAACTCGTCCTGCAGCAGGAACCGCCACACCACCGCGACCGCGACGATCGAGGTGATCACCGGGGTGTAGAAGCCCAGCCGGAAGAACGCGCGGAACCGGGTGATGCCCTTGTCCAGCACCACGGCGGCCAGCAGCGCGATGCCCAGCGTGAGCGGCACGCCGACGAGCACGAAGTACGCGGTGTTCGCGGCGGCCGTGCGGAACAGCGGGTCCGCGAACGCCCGCACGTAGTTCTCGAGCGCGACGAACTCCACCGCGAACGGCGTGCGCAGGTCGCGGTTGCGGGTGTCGGTGAGGCTCATGAACAGCGACTGGAGCACCGGCCAGGCCGTGAACACGAGGAACAGCACGCAGAACGGGACGACCAGGCCCCACGCCGCCCGCTCGACCCCGCGGCGGCGGGCCGCGGCGGGCGAGCTCACCTGCCGGTGCCGATGGAGTCGGCCGCCGACTGGGCCGCCTTCAGCGCGCCGGCCGGGTCGGCACCGGAGCGGGCCACCTTCTCGACCTCGGTGTCGAGCGCGGTGATCACCTGCTCCCAGGTGGCGAAGGTGGGCGGCGACTGGGCGGTGTCGAGCTGCTTGCCGAACGTCGCGAGCTTGGTGTCGGCGGTGAGCGCCGGGTCCTGCCACGCGCTCTTCACCGACGGCAGGTCCGTGGACTGCCGGTACCACTTGACCTGCGTCTTGGCGTCGGCGAGCCAGCTCACGAACTTCCAGGCCGAGTCGCGGTTCTTCGTCTCCTTGAACACCACGAAGTTGGAGCCGCCGACGAAGCTCGACGAGGTCTTCTTGACCGGCATCGGCATGACGTCGTACTTGTCCTTGAAACCCTCACCGCCGAGCTTCTCGACCGCGGACATCATCCAGGGACCGGAGATGAACATCGGCACGCGGCCGCTGACGAAGTCGGGTTCGGTCGTGGGCTGCGCGGGTGCTTCCCCGTCCGCGATGCCCTCGGAGAAGTAGGAGCCGTAGTACTCCAGCGTCTCCTTCAGCTCCGGGCTGTCGAAGTTGTAGGCGGCACCGTCGTCCTTGGTCAGCTGCGCGCCGTTGGACCAGGCGAAGGGCAGCAGCGACTGCCACGAACCGGTTCCGCCCGCCTGCAGGCCGATCCCGAACCTGGCGCCCGCCTTGGCCTGCATGGCCTTGGCCATCTCCTTGAGGCCGGCCCAGTCCTTCGGCGGCGTCTCGAAGCCCGCGGTCTTGGCGAGGTCCTTGCGGTAGTAGACGAGCCGCGTCTCGACGTACCAGGGGATGCCGTAGGAGGTGCCGCCGACCTCGGTGGTGCGCTGCGCGCCGTCGAAGAACGCGCCCTTGTCGATCGACGACGGGGTCGGGTCGAGCGCGCCCATGCCCGCGAACTCCCCCATCCACGTCGAGCCGACCATGGCCGCGTCGGGCGCCTGGCCCGCGGTGATCGCCGAGGTGAACTTGTTGTGCGCGGCGTCCCACGGGATCGCGGTGACCTGGACGTCCACACCGGGGTTGGCCTTCTCGAACTCCTCCGCGAGGGCAGGCAGCTTCTCCCCCTCGGCGCCCATGGCCCAGACGGTGACGGTGCCCGTGGCGGGTCCCTGGGAGATGTCGCCTCCCTGCTGGCCACCGGCCCGGTCGTCACCGCGCCCGCACGCGGCGAGCACCAGCACCAGGGCGGACAGGCCCGCGAGCGACTTGGCGGTCTTGCGCACCATTGGTTTCCCGCTTCCTCTCTGAAGTGGACGGTGTGATCAGGGGCAGCCGCACGACGAGCGCACGACCAGCTGCGTCGGCAACGTCTGCGCGTTCTTCCGCACCGGCTCCCCGCTCACCAGGTCGTGCAGGCGGCTCGCGGCCAGCGCGCCGAGCGCGTGGACGGGCTGGCGGACGGTGGTGAGCCCCGGCCGCACGTACCGCGAGGTCATGACGTCGTCCCAGCCGACCACCGCGATGTCACCGGGCACGTCCTTCCCGGCGTCCTGCAACGTGGTCATGACGCTCAACGCGAGCTCGTCGTTGGCGCACATCAGCGCGTCCACGTCGTGCTCGCCGCGCAGGAGGTTCCGCGCGAACGCGGCACCGTCGGCCTCGCGCAACCCGACCCCGACCGGCTCGGCGGCCGTGCGCCCGCGGTCTTCGTGGGCGGCCACGAACCCCGCATAACGGTCGCGGATGTCGGGCCCGCTGTCCGGGTCGCCGACGAACAACGCCCGCCGCCGCCCGTGGTCGAGCACGTGCCCGGCCAGCTCCCGCGCGCTCTCCAGGTTCTCCGCCGCGACCGCCTCGACCCCGTCCAGCGGCTCACCGGCGATGACGACGACAGGTTTTCTGGCGTGCAGCAACCGCACCACGTCCCGCGAGATCGCCGCCGCCCCGAACACCGCGATGGCGTCGACCCTGGTGGCGAGCTGCCGCACCGCCGCGGCCAGGTCCGTCCGGCTGTCGGTGAGCACCAGCACGACCGACTGCGCGAGCTCGGCGGCCCGCGCCTCGAACCCCATCAGCAGCTCGGCGTAGTAGGGACCGGACAGCTCCGGCAGCACCAGCCCGTGCGCCTCGTGGTGCCGCACCGCCAGGCTCCGCGCCGCCCCGAGCGGCACGTACCCCAGCTCCTCGACGGCGGTGAGCACCTTCTGCCGGGTCGTCTCGGCCACGACGGTGGCCCCCTGCAACACCCGCGAGACGGTGGCGATGCTGACCCCGGCACGCTCGGCGACCGAGTAGATCGTCGCGCCCGCGGGCTTGGCCTCCTGGGAGGCGTGGTGCTGCTTCGCCATCGTGCTGCCTGCCACCTCGTCGTCGCTGACGGTTCTATGTAAGCGCTTACATGTCACTATTTGTGATGTAAGCGCTTACATAGGCTTGATGGGGCAAATATAGGCACGTGTTGCGGCGGGACACAAGACCGACGACTGCCGGCCAGCTCGCCACGACACCAGAAAAGCGCTGCTCAGGCGCGTGTCAGAAAGTTTCGAGGATTGTCGGTCAGCTGCCCGCCGGGCCAAGGTGCGCGACCGATTGCTGTCCAGGACAGATCCGCCCCGCAACCTGGACAGTGTTCATCCACTGGTGTTTGGATGATTACACACCGTGCTTACAACGTTGTATCCCGGCAGATTGGACCGAGACGTTGACCTCCAGGATCGTCGCCTCCGCCTTGGCCGCCCTGCTGCTCGGCAGCGTGCCCGCCGTGGCCTCGTCCACGGCCGCCGCGCCCGACTTCGCGACGGCGGAGGCCGGCAACCCCTTCGTGGACGGGTGGTACGCCGACCCCGACACCGCGTTCTACGAGAACAGGTACTGGGTCTTCCCCACCTCGTCGCGCCCCTACGACGAGCAGACCTACCTCGACGCCTTCTCCTCGACCGACCTGGTCACCTGGACCAAGCACCCGAACGTCCTGACCACGGCGTCCGTCTCCTGGGCCCGCCGCGCCGTCTGGGCACCGGCCCCCGTGCAACGCAACGGCAAGTACTACCTGTACTTCGGCGCCAACGACATCCAGTCCGACTCCGAGCTCGGCGGTATCGGCGTCGCGGTCGCCGACCGGCCGGAGGGCCCGTACCGGGACGCGATCGGCAAGCCGTTGATCGCGCAGTTCGTCAACGGCGCGCAACCCATCGACCAGGACGTCTTCATCGACACCGACGGTCAGGCATACCTGTACTACGGCGGCTGGGGTCACGCGAACGTCGTGAAGCTCAACGCGGACATGACGAGCCTCGGCACGTTCGCGGACGGCAGCACGTACAGGGAGATCACCCCGGCGAACTTCACCGAGGGGTCGCAGATGTTCAAGCGCGGCGGCAAGTACTACTTCATGTGGTCCGAGGACGGCTGGACCGGCCCGAACTACGCCGTGGCCTACGCGATCTCCGACTCCCCCACCGGCCCGTTCACGAAGGTCGGCCGCGTGCTTAGCCAGGACCCAGCGGTGGCACGGGGTTCCGGCCACAACGGCGTGATCAACGTGCCGGGCACCGACATCTGGTACATCACCTACCACCGCCGCCCGTTGAGCAAGTCCGGCGCCAACGACCGCCAGCTCGCCTACGACCGCATGACCTTCAACCCCGACGGCACCATCCAGCCGGTCACCATGCGGGTCAAGGACAACTTCGCCGACGACAACGCGATCGGCTGGACCACCCACGGCGGCACCTGGGCAGCCCGCGCCGGCCGCTACGAGGCCGGCTCGTCGTTCGGCGGGAAGTCGTTGCTGGACACCAACTTCACGAACTTCGTCCAGGACGTCGACGTCATCCCCCGCTCGGCCGCAGGTGACAGCGGCGTCGTGTTCCGCGTGACGCAGGCGGCCACCGGCACCGACAGCTACCGCGGCTACTACGCGGGGATCACCGGCAACGGCCGGGTCGTGCTGGGCAAGGCGGACAACAGCTGGGCGCAGCTGGCGTCCGCGCCGGCGACCGTGCGGCCGAACGCGGCGCACCGGCTGCGGGTGGAGGCGGTCGGGGCGTCGATCAAGGTGTACGTCGAGGACCTGACGACGCCGAAGATCTCGGTGACCGACACGAGCTACGCCAGCGGGGCCAACGGGGTGCGCGTGTTCAACACGGGTGCGGCATTTGACAACTTCGC
Organism: Lentzea sp. NPDC036949; assembly: GCF_055608075.1. Taxonomy (NCBI): domain Bacteria; kingdom Bacillati; phylum Actinomycetota; class Actinomycetes; order Pseudonocardiales; family Pseudonocardiaceae; genus Lentzea; species Lentzea sp. NPDC036949. The sequence continues at coordinate 191,944 of NZ_JBVJRA010000002.1, read as the reverse complement.
GGTCGCGCACCGGTGAGCCGCCTGTTGTTACCATCCGGATGTTGACGACATCCAGGAGTGGTGAATGGCGACTCGGCACCTGTACGTGGTGCGGCACGGCGCGGCGGACCCGTTCGGCGAGCTGACGGAGGTCGGGGAACGCCAGGCGCACCTGCTCGGTGAGCGCCTGGCGGAGTCGCCGATCACGGCGGTGTGGCACTCCCCTCTGCCCAGAGCCGTGCGCACCGCCCGGATCCTCGGCACGCACCTGCCGGGGGCGACGGTGGCCGAGGCACCGGAGCTGGTCGACCACGTGCCGCACGTGCCGGAGGACGTCCCACCGGCGTGGGCGGGGTTCTTCGACGGCTACGACGCCGCGGAGGCCGCGGCAGGCGCACGGTTGGCGGAGGCCTTGACCGCGCGGTTCGCCGGGCCGGCCTCTGCCGAGTCGCACGAGGTGCTGGTGACGCACGCCTACCAGGTGGCGTGGCTGGTGCGTGACGCCCTCGGGGCGCCGCCGGCCCGGTGGCTGGGGATGAGCTGCGGGAACGCGGCGTTGACGGTGGTCGAGCACCGGCACGGGAGTCCGCCGGCTTTGGTGGTCTACAACGACATGGGGCACCTGCCGGCGGAGCTGCGGTGGACGGGGTTCGGGCCGGGGCTGCGGCCGTGAGGTGAGGAGGCCGGATCGTCCGGCTGCGGCCGTGCGGTGAGGAGGCCGGGTCACCCGGCTGCGGCCGTGCGGTGAGGGAGCCGGGTCACCCGGCTGCGGCCGTGCGGTGAGGGAGCCGGGTCACCCGGCTGCGGCCGTGAGGTGAGGGAGCCGGGTCACCCGGTGGTGCCCTTATCGGCGCAGCACCGCCTGCGCGGCGACCAGCCGCTCGACCTCGCCGCCGCCCCCGACGCCACCGACGACCTCGTCCGCCCACCCGAGCAACCGCTCCAGGCGCGAATCCGCCTCTCCCGTCACCACTTCGGGCCGCCCGAGCACGACCTCACCACTCGTCCCGTCCAGCGTGACCACCACACCGGCGGCGAGGGTCAGCTCCCCTGCCCCGACAACGGCCGGCTTCCCCATCGACCGCGCCACCACCGCCGCATGACTCGCCGGCCCACCGCGCGCAGTCACCACGCCGGCCGCCACGGCCAGCCCGCGGATGTCGTCCGGTGATGTCTCCGGCCGCACCAGCACGACGGGACCACCCGAGGCCCGACGCACCGCGTCGTCGGAGGTCAGCGCCACCTGCCCGGTCGCGACCCCGGGACACACGCCCACGCCTCGCGCCACCACCTCCGTTCCCGCGGCGATCCGCGGCACGCGCACGTGCCGCAGGTGCGAGGGCGACACCCGCAGCAGGGCCTCGGCGCGGGTGATCAGGCCTTCGTCGGCGAGGTCGGTGGCGGTGCGAACAGCGGCGGCCCCGGTGAACCGTCCCGGCCGCACCTGCAGCAGCCACAGCCGGCCGGACTCGAAGGTGAACTCGACGTAGCAGGCGTCGCGGTGGTGCCGCTCGATTCGGTGCAGCGCGTCGTGGAGGTCCTGCCGCACAGGGGGTTCCAGCGCGGTCAGCGGCAGGGTCAGTGACCGGCCGGAGACGACGGCCTCGCCGTGGTGTCCGAAGAGGACCTCGCCGAACGGCGTGCGCGCGCCGGTGCTCGGGTCGCGGCTGAAGGCGACGCCGGCGCCGCTGTGGTCGTCGCGGGTGCCGAACACCATCTGCTGCACGACCACGGCCGTGCCGAGGTCGTGCGGGATGCCGTGCAACGTGCGGTAGGTGCGGGCACGGGGTGTGTTCCACGAGGCGAACACGGACTCGACCGCGTCGTCCAGGGTGGTCGGGTCCACGTCGAGGATCGTGTCCATCATGCCGGGCATCGACACCGCGGCGCCGGAGCGGACCGAGACCGCGGACATCCCCGCCACGGCCGCCGCGAGCTCGGCACCGAGTCCGGGTGGAAGCCTGCCGTCGCGCAGGAACGCGCGGCACGCGTCCGTGGTCACGACGACCGCGGCGGGGACGGGCAGGCTGAGGCGGTGCAGCAGGGCCAGGCCGTGCGCCTTGCCGCCCACCACCTCCGGCGGCTCGTGCAGGTCCGCGGAGACCGTCCTCACCCAGCCCATCGCTGGATCCCCATGGTCGCGAGGAGGTCCTCGTGCAGTTCGGCCCACACGGTGTGGAACGAGTCGATCGTGTCGGTGAGGTGGTCCCGCTCGCCCGCTTCCGCGCGGGCCAGGGCGGTGCCGAGGCGGGTCTCGTAGCGGCCGAACCGGGGCAGCGCGGCGGCCAGAGCGGCGATCACGACGAGCGCGCGGTCGTGGAAGTCGCGGAACAGGCCCACGACGCGGTCGTCGTAGGCAGCGTCCGTGTGGTCGTTGATGGTCGTGGCGCCGTCGACCGGGCGGATCTGCCACGCCGTGCAGAGGTCGAGCAGCTCGGGGTTGAGGACGAGGAACTCCTCGAACGCGGCCTTCAGCTCGGTACGGGTGCCGGCCCCGTCCAGCTCGGCGGCGGTCTGCTCGGCGTCGGCGGCCTTGCCGTCCCCCGTCAGCGACCAGCCGCCGAAGTCGCGGTGGTGGGTGACGAGGCCGGCAACGGCGAGGTCGATCAGGTCGGACTCCACTTCGGACGGTGACAGCCCGGTGAACGCGGCCACCCGCGTCACGTTCGTGGCACCGGTGCAGCGCAGGGCGTGCAGCACCAACGGGTTCACGACGTCGCCTCCCGCCTGCGCGCACCGGCCGCGTGACTGGCGCCCAGCCCCTGAGCGCGGGCCACGACCACGCCGTCGCGCACCCGGACCGCCGCCTCCGTGTCGTCGCCGGCGTTCCCGAGCCCGAGCGCGGACGGCACCGCCGCGTCCTCGTCGAGCACCAGCCGTACGTGCCGCCACACGTCGGGCGCGAACACCCGCCGCAGGCAGCCGACGAGGTCGGTGAGTCGCAGCCGCACGAGGCGGCCGGTCTCCTCCTGGTCGCCGGTCACCACGACCAGCACGACCTGCTCGCCGGGCCGCACCGACCGCAGCGCCTCCTCAGCCGCGCCGAGCCGGCCGGCGCCGAGCACCGCGACCAGGCCGTCGGTCAGGTCGACCGGGCCTCCGCCGATCAGGTCGACTAGACCCTCCGGCGCGGTCCAGGCGTCGGCGCAGGTCCGCGCCGGGGCGACGTAGGGCAGGTGCGGTGGCGCCCAGGTGTCCGCGAGGTCGACCTGCGCCAGGTGCCGGCACGCGTGCGCCACGTCGAACGGGTCGCCGAAGCCCGGCGCCGACTCGGCCCGGTGCGCCGCGCCGTCGAGCAACGTCAGCACCACCTGCGCCAGCCGCACCTGTCGCGCGGGACCACCGCGTTCCAGCGCCGTCGCCAGCAGGACCGCCTCCAGCGCCGCGACCTGGGCGAGCACCGGTCCGTGCTGGTCGTCGAGCACACCGTCCAGCGACCTGAGCTGCAACCGCCCGCCCGCGGCCGAGTCGCCCACCAGCGGCAACCGCTCCAGCCACACCCGCGCGAACACGCCCAGCGCGTCGACCGCCGACGACGGCGACACCTCGGCCGGCACCCCGCCCGCGGCACCCGCGGCACCGGCCAGCTCGATCAGCACGGCGAGGTACAGCGCGCGCTTGCCGGGGAAGTTGGAGTACACCGCGCCACGGGTCAGCTCCGCCCGCTCCGCGATGCGGTCCACCTTGGCCCCGGCGTAGCCGTGCTCGGTGAACTCCTCCTTCGCCGCCGCCAGCACGGACGCCCGCGTGCGCGCCTGTTGCTGTGCCCTCGTCAGCCGCACCATCGGCCACTCCCCGCTACGGTTCAGATGTTGTGAACATCCAGATTACCGCAACGTCCGAATCAGTTCAGGACCGCCGCCCCGGCGGCACATGCTTGAGGGTGGGTCCCGCCGTGGCGCCGCCCGCGACACGAATGGCGGAGCACAATTCATGATCGTCGGCACGCGCACGGGTCCTGATCAAGAACCACACGCGCCGGAGTTTTCGAAAAGATTTTCGAAACTTCGCCGATTCACGCGTCGGCACAGCGAGTCGGAAGCACTCGCACAAGAGTGAATCCCATGTAGTCGAACATGTCGTTCACCTGGTCGTTCGACAACGATTCGACACGGGTCTTGACAGCTTCAACGGTCCTCCCCGGACCGCACCAAGGCCTGTGAGCAGCGCGAACGCGACCCTTGATCCGTCGAACGGATTCGGTTAATACTGCTCGCAGTTCGGCGTCGGGCGGGTGGTTTTGGCGCAATCCGCATCGCCCGCACCGGACAGATCAGCAACTGAACCCATTCCACCCGCGAAGCTGCGGGTGCAAACTCAGAAAGCGCCGAATATGACGCTGACAGCGAAGTCAGTCGCACGGGTGACCCTCGTGTCCAGCCTTGTCGCCGCCACCGTCGGTGCCGCGATCATCGCGGCGTCGCCCGCCAGTGGGGCCGCGTCCACACTGGCCGCGGCGGCCCAGCAGAGCGGCCGGTACTTCGGCACCGCGGTGGCCGCGAACAAGCTCGGCGACTCGACCTACGTGGGGATTCTGAACCGCGAGTTCGACATGGTCACCGCCGAGAACGAGATGAAGATGGACGCGACCGAGCCGAACCAGAACCAGTTCAGCTACGGCAACGCGGACCGGATCGTCAACCAGGCCCGCAACCAGGGCAAGCGGGTGCGCGGGCACGCGCTGGCCTGGCACATGCAGCAGCCCGGCTGGATGCAGAACATGTCCGGCACCGCCCTGCGCAACGCGATGCTCAACCACGTCACGCAGGTCGCCACCTACTACCGGGGCAAGATCTACGCCTGGGACGTGGTGAACGAGGCGTTCGCCGACGGCAACAGCGGCGGGCGTCGCGACTCGAACCTCCAGCGCACCGGCAACGACTGGATCGAGGCCGCGTTCCGCGCGGCCCGTGCGGCGGACCCGAACGCGAAGCTCTGCTACAACGACTACAACACCGACAACTGGTCGCACGCCAAGACCCAGGGCGTCTACCGGATGGTGCAGGACTTCAAGTCCCGCGGCGTCCCGATCGACTGCGTCGGCTTCCAGGCGCACTTCAACAGCGGCAACCCGGTTCCGTCGAACTACCACACCACGCTGCAGAACTTCGCGGCGCTGGGCGTGGACGTCCAGATCACCGAACTGGACATCGAGGGCTCCGGCAGCTCGCAGGCCCAGCAGTACCAGGGCGTCACGCAGGCCTGTCTCTCCGTGGCCCGCTGCACCGGCATCACGGTGTGGGGCATCCGCGACACCGACTCGTGGCGCGCCTCGGGCACCCCGTTGCTGTTCGACGGCAGCGGCAACAAGAAGGCCGCGTACAACTCGGTCCTCAGCGTCCTGAACAGCGGCACGGGCGGCACCGACCCCACGACCACCACCACGACGACGACCACGACGTCCAACCCCGGCGGCGGGGGCTGCACGGCGACGTACTCCGAGGGTGAGAAGTGGGGCGACCGCTTCAACGGCAACGTCACGGTGTCGGGCACTGACAACTGGATCGTGACGGTGACCGTGAGCTCGCCACAGCGGATCATCGCCACCTGGAACACCAGTGCCTCGTGGGACTCCGCGAACGTGATGACCGCGCGCCCCAACGGCAGCGGCAACACGTTCGGCTTCACCATCATGCACGGCGGCAACTGGAACTGGCCCAGCATCTCCTGCCGGGTCGCCTGATCACACCAGCGGAGGGCCCCGGTGACCACCGGGGCCCTTCCCCCGTCCGCGCTACGCCACTCCGCCGCCACCCGGACTGGACGGAGCAAAGCCATGCACTCCACCGATTCCCGCACGTTCAGAGCAGCCGCGGCCATGGCCGCCGCGGTGCTCGTCACGACAACGGCCGCCGTGGCCGGGTCGCAGTCCGCGGCAGCCGCCGCCGGGTGCAGGGCCGACTACAGGGTCGGGTCCCAATGGCAGGGAGGCTTCACCGCCGAGGTCGTCGTCACGAACCTCGGTGACGCGGTCACCGGCTGGCGGCTCGCGTGGACGTTCCCCGGTGACGAGCGGATCACGCAGTCGTGGAACGGGTCGCACACCCAGTCCGGCGCGAACGTGACCGCCGTCAACGCGGCCTGGAACGGTGGCATCGCCACCGGCGCGACCGTCTCGCTCGGGTTCAACGCCACCGCCAGTGCGCGCGCGGCGACCCCGGCGGTGTTCACCCTCAACGGCACCGCGTGCACCGGCACCACCGACCCCACCACGACGACCACCACGACCACGACCACGACGAGCACGGACCCCCAGCCGGGTCGGCCCGCGATCGAGAACAACTTCCCCGTCACCCGCGAGGGCGCGTACGGCGACAACCGCTTCACGGTGTTCCGCCCGGCGAACCCGCAGGCGGCCGACCGGCCACTGCCCGTGCTGGCGTTCGGCAACGGCGCCTGCGCGCACACGAACAACAGCGAGGTCACCCGCATCCTGACGTTCGTCGCGTCGAAGGGCTTCGTGGTCGTGGACACCGGCTCGGTCGACGGCTCGCCCAACGGCGTGCCGAGCGGGTCGCCGATCCCCTCCCTGCTGACGGACGCGATCACCTGGGCCGAACGGGAGCAGAACCGCTCCGGCGCCGCCCTGCGCCAGCGCCTCGACCTGACCAGGGTCGCCACCGCGGGCCACTCGTGCGGCGGGCTGGAGGCACTGGTCGCCGCGCAGGACCGCCGGGTGTCCGCCGTGATCGCGTTGAACAGCGGTTTCTTCGCCGACGGCGCCTTCGGCTACCCGCGCTCCGAGCTCGGCAAGCTGCACACGCCGGCGCTGTTCATGGACGGCGGCTCCTCCGACATCGCCTACGCCAACAACCAGGCCAACTACGACCTGGCCACCGTGCCGTCCGTCCTGGCGCGGCACCCGCAGGCCGGGCACGTCGGGTTCATCACCGGCAGCCAGCTGACCGACGGCATGACGACGGTCGTGCAGTTCCTCGACATGGTGCTCAACGGCAACCAGACCGCCCGCAACTACGTCCTCAGCCCGTCCGGCCTGGCCGCCAAGGCGCCGTGGGTGGTGGCCAAGAAGAACTTCTGACCCGGTTCCAGACCCCGGCAGTTCCAGACCCCGGCAGGGCGGGGGCCGCCGCAACGCCGTGACGGCGCAGGGGCGCAGGGCGCACCCGCACGGCGTTGCGGCGTCGGGCTGCGCGGGTCACCGGCCGGTTCCGGGCACTGCCACGAGGTGCTGCCGCGGACGTCCGCGGCAGCCACCCGTGGCCCCTACCGGTCACCTGACCGTCATCCCACCCGCTTCAGCACCACCAGCGACCGCGCCGCCAGGACGAGCTGGCCGGTCGCGGGGATCGGCTTCTCCCGCTCGCCGACCTCACCGGTCGCGGTGTCCACCACGACCACCCACTCCGGGCCGTAGGTGGGCTCGGGCAGCGTCACCTCGATGTCCTCGTGGTGGGCGTTGAACGCGATGAGGAACGAGTCGTCGACCACCCTCATCCCGCTCTGATCCAGGTCGGGGATGCCTTCGCCGTTGAGGAAGACGACGATGCACTTGCCGAAGTCGTCCTCCCAGTTCTGCTCGGTCATCTCCTCACCGGAGGGGGTGAACCACGCGATGTCGCGCAGCTCGTCGCCCTTGCGGATCGGCCGGCCGACGAAGAACCGCTTGCGCCGGAACACCGGGTGCGCCTTGCGGAACGCGGTCAGCGCCGAGGTGAAGTCGACCAGCTCGGCGTTCGCGTCGGCCAACGTCCAGTCCACCCACGAGATGGCGTTGTCCTGGCAGTAGACGTTGTTGTTGCCGTCCTGCGTGCGGCCGAACTCGTCGCCGTGCAGGATCATCGGCACGCCCTGCGACAACAGCAGCGTCGCCATCATGTTCCGCCGCTGCCGGGCGCGCAGCGTGAGGACGCCCTCGTCGTCGGTCGGTCCTTCGGCGCCGCAGTTCCACGAGCGGTTGTGGCTCTCGCCGTCGTTGTTGTCCTCGCCGTTGGCCTCGTTGTGCTTCTCGTTGTACGACACCAGGTCGTTGAGCGTGAAGCCGTCGTGGGCGGTGACGAAGTTGATCGACGCGTAAGGCCGGCGGCCGTCGTTCTGGTAGAGGTCGGAGGAGCCGGTGATGCGCGAGGCGAACTCGCCCAGCGTCGCCGGCTCACCGCGCCAGAAGTCCCGGACGGTGTCGCGGAACTTGCCGTTCCACTCCGTCCACAGCGGCGGGAAGTTGCCCACCTGGTACCCACCGGGACCGACGTCCCACGGCTCGGCGATCAGCTTGACCTGCGAGACCACCGGGTCCTGCTGCACGACCTCGAAGAACGTCGCCAGCCGGTCCACGTCGTAGAACTCCCGCGCCAGCGTCGCCGCCAGGTCGAACCGGAAGCCATCGACGTGCATCTCGGTGACCCAGTACCGCAGCGAGTCCATGATCAGCTGCAACGTGTGCGGCGTCCGCACGTTCAGGGAGTTACCGGTGCCCGTGTAGTCCATGTAGTACTGCGGGTCGTCCTCGACGAGCCGGTAGTACGCCTCGTTGTCGATGCCCTTCATCGACAGGGTCGGCCCGAGGTGGTTGCCCTCGGCGGTGTGGTTGTAGACCACGTCGAGGATGACCTCGATGCCCGCTTGGTGCAGGGTGCGGACCATGCCCTTGAACTCCTGCACCTGGTCGCCGGAGCCGGCGAGGGAGGCGTAGGCGTCGTGCGGCGCGAAGAAGCCGATCGTGTTGTAGCCCCAGTAGTTGGTGAGGCCCTTGTCGGCGAGGGTGTGGTCGCTGATGAACTGGTGCACCGGCATCAGCTCGACCGCGGTCACACCCAGCCTGGTCAGGTGGTCGATCATCACCGGGTGCGCGAGACCCGCGTACGTTCCGCGCATCCGCTCCGGGATCTCCGGGTGGTCGATCGTGAGGCCGCGGACGTGCGCCTCGTACACGACGCTCTCGTTGTAGGGCGTCCTCGGCAGCCGGTCCTCCGCCCAGTCGAAGAACGGGTTGACCACCACGGACTTCGGCACGAACGGCGCCGAGTCGTCGTCGTTGCGCTCGTCCGGCGCGCCGAACCGGTAGCTGTAGAGGGACTCGTCCCACCGCAGCCCGTCGCTGATCGCCTTCGCGTACGGGTCGATGAGCAGCTTGGTGGGGTTGCAGCGAAGGCCCCGCTCCGGGTCGTACGGCCCGTGCACGCGGTACCCGTACCGCTGTCCCGGTCCGACGCCGTGCAGGTAACCGTGGTGGACGAAACCGCTCACCTCGGGCAGGTGAACCCGCGTCTCGGTGCCGTCGTCGTCGAACAGGCAGAGCTCGACGCGGTCTGCCACCTCCGAGAACAACGCGAAGTTGGTACCGACGCCGTCATAGGTGGCGCCGAGCGGGTAGGACGTTCCAGGCCAGGCTTTCACGCGCGAGGTATGCCCAGGATCACCCGATCTAACTCTTTCGAGTGCAGGTTGTGCTCGCGATCACCGGGTAACCGGCTCTCATGGCAACACATGATCTGGGCGCGGGCGACGACCAGGCGTCCTACACGCCCCCGCACGACACCGGCTCACCCGACTCGGTCGAAACCGATCCCGCGGCCCTGAACAGCGCGGAGGACCTCGACGAGGACCGCCTCAAGCTGGACCCGCTCGAAGCGGGGATGGACCCGCCGGAGCGGTGGACGGCCGCCGACAAGTACGGCACGACGCCGTACGAGCAGGCCCACCCGCGTCCGCTGGACGACCGGCTGGCAGAGGAACAGCCCGACGTGCCGGTCGTGCCGAGCGAGCTGGACGAGGAGTCGCAGACCGAGGCCGCGGGGCGGGGCCAGCTCGCCGACGAGCCCGGTGGCTCGGTGGCGAGCACGGCACGGACGCCCGACGAGCCGATCTGATCCCGCAGCGGCCGCGCCCGCCGGACGCAACCGTCCGGCGGGCGCCGTTCTGCGCCGAAGCCCGCGTCACCGGTTGAGACGTCCGAACAGGACCTCGACGCCGCTCAGCTACCCGGTCACCCCGGCGATCAGCTGCGCCGTCATCCCCCCGCGGTGGAACAGGAACGCGTGGGCACCGGGTACCACCACCGCCCGCCCGTCCGGTGCCGCGGCGGCGAGCCGTTCGACCCAGTGCACCGGCGACAACGCGTCGTGCTCACCGCGCACCACCAGCACCGGGCACCCCACCCGCGCGACGACCTCTTCCGGCCGGTCCCGCTGGGCCGAGCGGACGAAGCGCGCGATCTCCACCGGACCGGCGCGCAGGTAGTCGGGCACCGTCCCGCGCACCACCGAGGGCGGCTCGTGCGGCAGGGTGCGCAGGAACCCGCTGACCAGGCCGCCCAAGCCGCGTTGTTCCGGTGGGAAGGTGGGGCCGAGCAGCACCAGCGACCGCACCAGCTCGGGCCGGGCCGCAGCGGCGTGCAGTGCGGCCTGGGCGCCGGTGGAGTGCCCCGCCAGCACCACCGGTGCCGCGACCACCTCCTCGACCCAGTCGCACACCGCCCGCGCGACCGCGCCGATCCCGGCCGGGCACACCCGTGCCGCGCGGTGGCCGAAGCCCGGCACGTCGAGCAGGTGCGCCCTGGTGAAGGCACCGCAGCCGGCGAGGGTGTCGGCTAGGTAGCCGAGCGCGCCGAGGCCGGGCACCAGCACGACGTCGGGCCGGTCGCCGACGCGGTGCCCCGCCGTCAGGCTGCGGAACTCCCGGTCCCCGACCCGGTCCCACCGTTCCCGCACGTGCCGCGGGCGGTCCGGCATGGCTGGCTCCCTCCGCCGTGGTCCACACCGGAACTACCGCTCCCCCGATCGGCGAAACGTGACGCACGGCGGAGATCCGCGTGATTGGACGTCCGGTGCGCGGGAACACCTGCGGTTCCGACGTTCGATCATCGTGAGGTGACCGCCCATGGCAGCAGACCAGTACACCCGGCAGGACCCGAGGGAGCAGTACCCGCGTCCCGGCCGGCAGGAGGGCCAGGAGCAGGAGCACCCCGGCACCGGCAGCCGGATGGGTCCAGAGCCCGACCACGGCGAGCACACCTACCGGGGCAGCGACCGGCTGCGCGACACCAAGGCCGTGATCACCGGCGGCGACTCCGGCATCGGCCGCGCCACCGCGATCGCGTTCGCCCGCGAGGGTGCTGACGTGCTGCTCTGCTACCTGGAGGAGGAGCAGGCCGACGCCGAGCGCACCGCCGAGCTCGTGCGCGAAGCTGGCCGGCAGGCCGTGCTGGTCCCCGGCGACCTGCGCACCGAGGAGGCGTGCCGGGAGGTCGCCCGGCGCGCGGAGGAGGAGTTCGGGCGGATCGACGTCCTGGTCAACAACGCGGCCTACCAGATGGCGCAGGACGAGGGGCTGCTCGGCATCAGCAGCGACCAGTTCGACCGCGTGTTCAAGACGAACGTCTACGCGATGTTCTGGCTGACCAAGGCCGCCGTGCCGCTGATGCGACCGGGTGCGGCGATCATCAACACGTCGTCGATCCAGGCGTTCCAGCCCTCGCCCGAGCTGATGGACTACGCCGCCACCAAGGGCGCGATCGTCAACTTCACCAAGGCGCTCTCCGCCGACCTGGTCGACAAGGGCATCCGGGTCAACTCCGTGGCCCCCGGTCCGGTGTGGACACCGCTGATCCCCGCGACCATGCCGGCCGAGAAGGTCGACGACTTCGGCGCGCAGACACCGCTGGGCCGGGCCGCGCAACCGGCCGAGCTGGCACCGGTCTACGTCTTCTTCGCCTCGCAGGAGTCCAGCTACATCACCGGCGAGGTCCTCGGCGTCACCGGTGGCCAGCTGCTCACCTGACGAGGTGACAACGCGCTGTTTGCCCGCGACCCCGCCGGGTAACCGTGCCGCGTGCGCACCACCGACCGCATCCGCACCACGAGCCTGCCGGCGGTGCCACGCCGGCGGGCTGCGGGCGGGCAACCGCCGGGCTCCCCACCTCCCCCGGACGCGCACGCGACTGACCTCGGGCACGTCCGGAGACGCCGCACGACCCACCACGGCGAGGGAGGAACGACCGCATGCGCATCAGCCGCAAGCCCACGGGTGCCAAGTTCTTCGAGCTGTTCACCGAGATCGGCGCGAACATCGGCAGGAGCGTGGAGCTGCTGGGCGAGTTCGTGCGGGCGCCCGCCGACCGGCGGCAGGAGCTGGCGGAGCGCATGCACGCGCTGGAGAACGCCGGTGACGACGCCACGCACGCGATCATCGAGCACCTGGACCGGTCGTTCGTCACGCCGTTCGACCGGGAGGACATCTACCGGCTCGCGGCCAGGCTGGACGACGTCGTCGACCACATGGACGCCGCGGTCGACCTGGCGACCCTCTACCGCGTGGGTGAGCTGCCCGACGGCGTGAACGCGCAGGTGGACCTGCTGTGCCGGGCCGCCCAACTGACCGCGGCGGCCATGCCCCGGCTGGCAGAGCCGCAGGAGCTGACCGCCTACTGGGTGGACGTGAACCAGGTCGAGAACGAGGCCGACCAGGTCTACCGGCGGCTGTTGTCGGAGCTGTTCAACGGGCAGCGCGACGCCCTGGAGGTCATGAAGCTCAAGGAGGTCGTGGACGAGCTGGAGGCAGCGGCCGACGCGTTCGAGCACGTGGCGAACGCCGTGCACTCGATCGCGGTCAAGGAGGCCTGATGCTCACCGCGGGCCTGGTGCTCGTGGTGGTGCTGGCACTGGCCTTCGACTTCACCAACGGCTTCCACGACGCCGCCAACGCCATCGCCACCGCGGTCTCCACCCGTGCGCTCACCCTGCGCGCCGCACTCGCGCTCGCGGCGGTGATGAACCTGGTCGGCGCGCTGCTGGGCACCGGCGTCGCGGTCACCATCGCCTCCGGTCTCATCGACACCCCGGTCGGCGACGACGCGCTGCACGTGGTCACCGCCGCCCTGGTCGGCGCCATCGCCTGGAACCTGGTCACCTGGTACTTCGGGCTGCCGTCGTCCTCGTCGCACGCGCTGGTGGGCGGCCTGGTCGGTGCCGCGCTGGCCTCCGCGACCACGGTGCACTGGGCGGGCGTGGTGGAGAAGGTCGTGATCCCGATGGTGGTCTCGCCCGTCGTCGGCCTGCTGCTCGGCTACCTGGTGATGACGGTGATCATGTGGGCGTTCCGCAACGCGAACGCGCACCGCGCGGGCCGGCTGATGCGCCGCGCCCAGGTGTTCTCCGCTGCGAGCCTCGCGCTGGGCCACGGCCTGCAGGACGCCCAGAAGAGCATGGGCGTGATCGTCCTGGCGCTGGTCGTCACCGGCAACCAGGCCGGTTACTCGGTGCCGTTCTGGGTGATCGGGGCCTGCGCGCTGGCCCTGTCGGCCGGGACGTACGCCGGTGGTCTGCGGATCATGCGCACCCTCGGCCGGCGCATCTTCCACCTCACGCCGCCGCACGGCTTCGCCGCCGAGCTGTCCGCCTCCTCGGTGCTGTACCTGACCGCGTTCGTCTTCCACGCCCCGATCTCCACCACGCACGTCATCACCTCGGCGGTGATGGGCGTCGGCGCCACCACACGCCGGTCCGCGGTGCGCTGGTCGGTGGCGGCGGACATCGCGAAGGGCTGGGTGCTGACGCTGCCCGCGTCCGCTACCGTCGCCGCCGGTGCCTACGGGCTCGTGGCGCTGCTCTGAGCTCCTGCCCGCGGCGGCGGCGGAGCGCTCGAAAGTTCTTCGAAGTTTTTTCGTTATTGCCGGGCGCCGGGGACATCTCCTGGTCAGAGGACCCTGGACCGGCAAGTGAGGTGGGCATGGCGGTGGCCGAGGAACCCGGCGTCGCGACGGTGGTGGCCGCACGCGACGGCGACCAGCGCGCGCTGGACGACCTGGTGAGCGGATACCTGCCCCTCGTCTACAACATCGTGGGGCACGCGCTCGGCGGTCACGCCGACACCGACGACGTGGTCCAGGAGACCATGCTGCGCGCGGTGCACGGGCTGTCCTCGCTGCGCGACCCGGCCGGGTTCCGGTCGTGGCTCGTCGTGATCGCGATGAACCAGATCCGGCTGCGGCACCGCGAAAACCAGCGGGTCCCGATCACCGGACCGGTCCTGGAGGACGTCGCCGACCCCGGCGCTGACTTCGTCGACCTCACGATCATGCGGTTGCAGCTGTCCGGGCAGCGGCGCGAGGTCGTCGCGGCCACCCGCTGGCTCAGCGCCGACGAACGCGAGCTGCTGTCGCTGTGGTGGCTGGAGGCGGCCGGCCGGCTGACCCGCACCGAGGTCGCCGACGCGCTGGAGCTGACGCCGCAGCACACCGCCGTGCGGGTGCAGCGGGTCAAGGCGCAGCTCGACGCCGCGCGGATCGTCGTGCGGACGCTGGAGCGCACGCCGCGCTGCCCCGAGCTGGCCGAGGTCGTCGCCGACTGGGACGGTGACCCCAGCCCGTTGTGGCGCAAGCGGATCGTCCGGCACAGCCGCGGCTGCCCCCGGTGTGAGCGGTGCGGGTACGACCTGGCCGCGGTCGAGGGACTGATCGCCCGGCTGCCGCTGGTGCCGCTGCCCGCCGCGTTCGGGTTCGGGCTCGACCAGTCGGCGCTCGTCGGGACGCAGGTGAGCATCTCCCCCGTCACCACGGCGCCCGCCGCCACCACGACGTCCACGGCGGCGACCGGCAAGTTCGGGGTGTTCCTGCAGGGCGCGCTGGTCAAACCGATCGCCGCCGCGGCGGCCGCCGTGCTGGCCGCGGGCATCGTGGTCGCCGTGCTGCCCTCGAAGGAGGAGCCGGTCACCCGCGCGGTGTCCGCGACCACCTCCCAGAGCGCGCCCACGACCACACCGCCGGCCAGCACCACCACTCCGTCACCAGCGCCGTCCACGGCGCCGCCGTCCTCGACGACGGTGGCCGCACCGCCCGTGCCCGCCGCGGCGCCGAAACCCGTTGCGGCGTCGGCGAAGAAGGGCGTCAGCACGTGGAACTTCTCCGGCGTCGGCAAGGCGCTCACCGACGTGCGCGCCGGGTGGTACTACAACTGGGCCGTGCACCCGGACGGCATCGCCACGCCGCCGAACGTCGAGTTCGTGCCGATGATCTGGGGCGCGAAGTTCACCGACGACGCCACGATCGCCCGCGCGAAGGCCAACGGGAAGGTGCTGCTCGGGTTCAACGAGCCGGACTTCCCCGATCAGGCCAACATGACGCCGGAGCAGGCACTCGACCTGTGGCCGAAGCTCGCCGCCACCGGGTTGCGGCTCGGCAGCCCCGCCGTCGCGCACAGCGGTGACAAGCCGGGCGGCTGGCTCGACCGGTTCATGACCGGTGCGGCCCAGCGCGGCCTGCGGGTCGACTTCATCACCGTGCACTGGTACGGGTCGGACTTCAGCGCGGCGGCCGTGCAGCACCTGAAGAACTACCTCGACGCGGTGCACGCGCGGTACGGCAAACCGGTGTGGCTCACCGAGTACTCGCTCATCGACTTCTCCGGCGGCACACCCCGCTACCCGACCCAGGCGCAGCTCGCGGCGTTCGCCCGCGGTTCCAGCGCGATGATGGAGGGCCTGCCGCACGTCGAGCGGTACGCGTGGTTCGCGCTGCCCGCCGACAAGCCCGGCACCGGTCTCTACGCCCCCGGCGGCACCCCGAACCAGGCCGGCGAGGCCTACCGCGACGCGGGCTGAGCTCCCGCTCGCGTCCGCTCGTCCCGTTCCACCCCTGTGTCAGTCCACCCTGCCCGAAAGGACTTCCGATGACCCACGCCCCCACCCCGTCACGGCTGCGGAGGCGCGTCCTGATCGCGGTCCTCGCCGTGGCCGGTGTCGCGGCGTCCGCGGTGACCGCGAACGCGATGTTCTTCTCACCGCCCAAGCCACCGCCGGCCGCGGTCGCGCCGACCACGACCACGACGCCCACCGCGCAGACCCGCACCGCGACGGCCGTTCCCGGGACTCCCGCTCCCGCTTCCGCACCGGCGACCACCCCGGCCACCACTCCGCCCACCACCGAGGCCGTCGCTCCCCTGCCGCCGCAGGCGCCGATCCCGCCGAACGCGGTGCGCGTGGCGGAGTTCGTGGCCGAGTGCCCGTTCACCCACCGGCTGCCGGACGACCCGATCGTCTTCCCGAACCTGCCCGGTGTCTCGCACATGCACAGCTTCTTCGGCAACGTCTCCACGAACGCCCGCTCGGACGTGACGAGCCTGGGCGGCGCGACGAGCACGTGCAGCCCCAAGACCGACCTGTCGTCGTACTGGGTGCCCACCCTGCTGGTCGACGGCCAGCCCGTCGAGCCGACCGGCACCACGTTCTACTACCTCGGCGAGGGCGTGCGCGACGACGTGATCGCCCGCACCCAGCCGTTGCCGCGGGGCCTGCGGATCGTCGCGGGCAACGCCAAGGCCACCGCGCCGGACGGCAGCACGCAGTCGCGCTGGTCGTGCCTGCACGCCGGCCATGTCGGCGCCTCGAAGGACTTCGTGAACTGCCCGGCCGGCACGATGATCGAGTCCTACCTGGACTTCCCGCAGTGCTGGAACGGCAAGGACCTCGACTCCGCCGACCACAAGAGCCACATGTCCTACCCGGTCGCGGGCGACTGCCCGGCCACGCACCCCGTGCCCGTGCCGAAGCTGCGCCAGGTGCTGCGCTACCCGGCCAACGGCGACCCGGCGCGGTTCAGGCTGTCGTCCGGTCCCGGCTACACGATGCACGGCGACTTCTTCAACGTGTGGCCCGAGGCCGAGATGGCGCAGCGCGTGCGCGACTGCATCAACCGGATCGTCAAGTGCGGACCGGACGGCCGCCCGTAGTGCGGGTCCTGCACGTCGCGGTGGTCCTGCTGGCGGCGGTCCTGCCGACGGGGTGCGGTGCGGTGGCCGAGGCACCACCGGCCGCTGTCCCGTCGCCTGCCGTCTCGTCGCCTGCTGTCCCGTCGCAGGCCGGGCCTACCGCGACGGACCTGGCGTTCGTGGACCTCGTGATCCCGCAGAACGAGTCGGCGCTGGCCGCCCTGGCGCTGGCCGCCGGCCGTCCCGGCTCCGCGCTGCGTCCGGTGGCCGAGCAGCTCGGTGCCGGTTACCGAGCTGAGCTGGCCCAGGCCAGGGAGGTGCTCGCGGAGGCGGGCCGGCCGGAGTCCGGTGAGCACGCAGGCCACGACATGCCCGGCATGATCACGCCCGCCGAGCTGGCCGCGACCGGCGGCGCGCGGGACGCCGACTTCGACGGGCAGCTGCGGACGTTGCTGCGCACCCAGTGCGAGGAGGCGCGGACAGTCGCCCGTGCGGAGCTGTCGGCCGGAACGAGCAGGCAGGCACTCGACCTGGGTGCGCGGATCGAGCGCAGCAGGGCGGAGTTCCTGGTGCTGCTGGGGTCGTGACCGGCTCACCGCGACGGTCATCGGGGCGGTGGTCGAGAATCGTCGCGTGTCTCCTGCGAACGACCTCGACCTCCGCCGGCTGCTGGCCACCGGCAGCACCGGCCCCGCACCCACCGAGCTGGTGGTCCCGGCCCTGCTGCTGCGCGCCCCCACCGCGACGTGGTCGGAGCTCGTCCACATCTACGTGCCGCACGGCCCGACGGTCGCGTTCAGCGGCCGTGACCTCCGTTCACCCGGCATCGCGAAGGCCACCGAGGTGGCCCGTGCGGCGGGGTTCGCGACGGTGGTGCGCTCGCCGGGCGGGCGGATGGTCGCCTACGACGCCGGTGCCGTCGTGATCGACCACCTCGACCGCACCACCGGAATCCGGCACGCCGGCAGCGCCACGTTCGCCGCCAACGCCGAGAGCCACGTGCGGGTGCTGCGCGGGCTCGGTGACGTCGACGCCCGCGTCGGCGAGGTCGACGGCGAGTACTGCCCCGGCGAGTACAGCATCAACGTGGCGGGCACCGCCAAGGTCGTGGGCTCGGCCCAGCGGGTCACCGCGACCGGGTCGCTGTTCAGCACCGTCGTCCAGGTCGCCGTGTCGGACGAGGTCCGCGCCGTGCTCACCGCGGTGTCGCAGGCGCTGGGCTACGGACTGCGGGAGAGCTCGATCGCCGGACTGGCCGACTACGCGCCGGGGCTGTCCTCGGCGGAGGTCGCGGCGGCGTTCGCGGCGGACTACCGCGACCGGCTCGGGTTGGCCGACGGGCAGGTCCCCGCCGCGGTCGCCGCCCACGCGGCCGGGGTGGTGCCGGAGGGAGCGGGACCGTTCCACGTGGACGACTGGACCCGCGCGCACCCGGTGCCCAGCGCCTGACGCCCGATGCCGGTCACCCGGGACCGATCCGCTCCGGCAACCCCGCCGCTGCCGTCAGCAGCAGCACGGCGAAGCTCAGCGCGTAGCCGTTGACCGTCCACTCCAGCTCGGTGACCGACGCACCGAGGTCCGTTCTGACCGCCGTCAGCGCGGTCGTCACGACCAGCGCGTCCAGCACCACCATCAGCGACGCGACCGAGGTGGTCACGAGCACCCACGTGCGGGTGGCCACTGTCCTTCCCCCTCTGGCTCCGGCCGGTGTCACCCGACGCCGGCACTTCGGGGGTGTGGACCCGTGGAGGCGGTGAAAGGAATCGGAAGGGTTCAGCCCAGTGCGGTGCCCTGCGGCTGCGGGCACTGGCCGCCGGGCGTGGTCAGCAGCTCGAAGTGCCACATCTCGTTGGCGAACGCCTGGCAGAGCCCGTGGTCCGCGCCGTGCTGGACCAACCAGTCCGCGGCGGCGGTCGGCCCGATGTCGATGGCGTGCCCGGTCACGTGCTTCGACTTCTCCGGCGGGTGCACGAGCTTGCGGGCCTCCTCCGCGCTGCGGTACCGCGCGGTGGCCTCGTCCAGCAGCCGCTGCTGGTACCGCTTGCTGCGCCAGCCCGACGTCACCTTCAGCTCCACCCCGCGCGCCGCGGCGTCCACGGCGGCCGCCCGCACCGCCGCGAGCAGTGCGGGGTCGAGGTTGGCGATGGCGGGGTGGTCGTTGTCCTGCAACGAGATGCTCTCGTTCTCCGGGATGCTGCCGTCACCGTCCGCCCGGGAGCTGCCACCTCCCGAGTGGACGGTGCCGGCCTCCGGCGGTGTCGCACAGGCCGTCACCACGAGCACGAGCACCACCGCGCAGGCGGTGCGAAGTCCGTTGCCGCCCGCGTGTCCCCGCATCACCACTGGTTCATCTCCTCGTCGTCGCGCGCCGGGTGTGTCCGACGTGCTCGACGATGCCGCGCCGATGTGATCGGCCGTCGCGCGGAATGTGCTCGTTCTGCAACGACCTGTCGACGGGGTGCCCGTGAGGACCGCTCGTCCGGGAACAGCGGACCGCGCCGGGTGGCCGGTCAGGTCACGCAGTTGCCGCGTTCCAGCTCCTTCGCGCGCCGGGCCACCTCACCCGACCACGCGAGCTGCGGCCGGCGAACCGCCGCTGCTGTACCACCGGCTCGTCCGGTCTCACTCGACGTCGTCACCGCCGAGGCCCATGCCGCCGGTCCCGCGGCCGTCCTCGTCTGGCACGTCCTCGGGGGTGTCGCTCGGCGGCCGCCGCGACACCTCGGCCTCCGTCTCGGTCAGGGGTGTGCCGCTCGCTTCCTCCGCGGCTCCCCGCTGCACCGTCTCCTCGTCCCGGTCCGGTCCGGTCACGGCACTCTCCTCCTGGAGGTCGGCTTCCGTCCGTGCGGCATACCCGCCAGCGGCGTGGTGAACCGGCGAACGCGGTGCGGATCGCGCGAACGCAGATCCGCACCGCGCTACCGGACCCGCGCGGTTGCTGGCTGTTGAACAACACTGCCGAACACAGCCCGACCACACGCGCGGTGCCGCCGCGTCCGGCGCACCGGGCCCGGCGGACCGGGAGTTCCCTGCCGGGTCCGGTGCTACGCCTGGTTCCACAGAGGACTGGGGGTTTTCGTGATCACGATTTGGCAGCGCTCTCGCGGTCGGCCACGGCGGTGCTGCGCGGCTGCGGCCCGGTGTTCCGCGACGCCCATGCCCCCGTGCTCCGCCGCACGCGTGTGGGCAGCGGCTGCCCGCTCGTGCGCACGCGCGGAGCTGATCAGGCTCTCCCGCAACCGCTGTCGTGCCTGCGCCGCGTGCAGGCGCGCCTCGGCCGGCGCGGCCATGGCCGTGCTGACGTCACCCGAGCTCGACGCCCTGCCGGCCCGCGTCTTGAGCCGGGCCCGGCGCGACTCCAGCGCACGGATGCGCCGTTCCACTCCGTGCACCCGTACCGCACCCGTGTACCGGCGGCCGTTCCGGGTAACCACCCGCATGGCCACCGACACCG
Organism: Lentzea sp. NPDC036949; assembly: GCF_055608075.1. NCBI lineage: Bacteria > Bacillati > Actinomycetota > Actinomycetes > Pseudonocardiales > Pseudonocardiaceae > Lentzea > Lentzea sp. NPDC036949. Next base: position 171,853 of record NZ_JBVJRA010000002.1, on the reverse strand, counting down.
CAGGCCCGCCGGGCGAGGGCCACCTCGGACTCCCCGCCGAGCGCGAGCCGGACCTGGCAGCGCACCTGACCAGAATCGCCCGTGCGCTCCAGCAGCAGCACGGCGAGCAGGAGACGATGGACGCGATCGTCCACGCCGCGGCCGGGACCATTCCGGGTGCCGAGCACGCGGGCATCATGACCGTGCTCGGCCGCAGGGAGATCCGGACCGTCGCCACGACCGGTGACCTGCCGTGCGAGGTCGACCAGGCGCAGCTCGCGTCCGGTGAGGGTCCCTGCCTGACCGCCCTGTACGACGAGAAGATCGTCTCCGTCCCCGACGTCGCCGGTGACGACCGGTGGCCCGTGTTCACCGGGAAGGCCGCGGACCTGGAGGTCGGCAGCATGCTGTCGTTCCAGCTGTTCGTGCAGGACGAGGACCTCGGCGCGCTCAACCTGTACTCCGCGCGAACGGGTGCGTTCGACGACGAGTCGTGGCACGTCGGCAGCCTGTTCGCCGGGCACGCTGCGATCGCGCTCGCCTCCGCCCAGGAACGCAGCCAGCTGAGCGCGGCGGTGGCGACCCGCGACCTGATCGGCCAGGCCAAGGGCATCCTGATGGAACGCCACCAGATCACCGCGGACCAGGCGTTCGCGGTGCTCACCCGCGCGAGCCAGCACACCAACCTCAAGCTGCGCGACATCGCCGAGCAGCTCACCAGGACCGGCCGGCTGCCCACCTGACTTGATCCAGGTCGCACACCACGCCGGGCAAAATGACGGGGTGAGTGCCCCGCGTCGAGGCCGGCCCACCGGTCCCACCGGACCGGTCATCGGCCGTGCGCTGCAACTGCTCGACGCGTTCGACGCCGAGCATCGCGAGCTGACGTTGAGCGACCTCGCGCGGCGGGCCGGGTTGCCGTTGTCGACCGCGCACCGGCTGATGCAGGAGCTGTGCGCGTGGGGTGCCGCCGAGCGGGGTGCGGACGGGCTCTACCGGATCGGGCTGCGGCTGTGGGAGCTCGGCTCGCTCGCGCCGCGCGGTCCGGGGTTGCGGGAGACCGCGTTGCCGTTCCTGGAGGACCTGTCCCAGGTCACGAGGGAGAACGTGCAGCTCGCCGTCCGGGAGGGCACCGAGGTCGTGTTCGTCGAGCGGATCGCGGGGTCGGTCGCCGTGCCGGTGCTGACCCGCGTGGGCGACCGGTTCGCGCTCACCGCCACCGGTGTCGGCCTGGTGCTGCTCGCGCACGCGCCGGTCGAGGTGCAGGAGGACGTGCTGAGCGGTCCGATCGACCGCTACACCGCCAGGACCGTCACCGATCCGGCCCAGCTGCGGCGGATGCTCGCCGCCGTCCGGTCGAACGGCTTCTCGGTCAGCGACCGGCAGGTGACCATGGACGCCCTCTCGGTCGGCGCGCCGGTCCACGATGAGCACGGCGAGGTCGTCGCCGCCGTGTCGCTGGTGGTGCGGCACGGCACCATGACGCCGCACGCGCTGGCGCCGCTCGTGCGCACCAGCGCTCAGGCGATCTCCCGAGCGCTCTGCGGCTAACGGCGTCAGGGCTTCCATTTTCCGGAAACGGCGCTTCGCCGCGTGCGGTGGTCTCCGCCACGCTGTGCTCTCCCACCACGGAGCAACACCGGCGAAGGAGCCCGAATGACCGGCTTTCCGCGCGACCAGTGGTACGTCGCCGCGTACGGGTCCGAGATCGAGCACGACCTGTTCAGCCGCACCGTCTGCGGTGAGCCGATCCTGTTCTGGCGCACCCGTGGCGGTGCGGTGACGGCGATGCCGGACCGGTGCGTGCACCGGCGGTTCCCGCTGTCGCAGGCGCCGTCGCGGCTCGTCGACGACCAGGTGGTGTGCGGCTACCACGGGTTCACCTACGACGCGGGCGGCCGGTGCGTCGCCGTGCCGGGGCAAACGCGCATCCCGCGCACGGCCCGGCTGCTGCCCTACCCCGTGGTGGAGCAGGACTCGTTCGTGTGGGTGTTCATCGGCGACCCGGAGAAGGCCGACGCGGCGCGCATCCCGCGGGCGCCGTGGCTCGTCGCGCCGGACTACACGACGGTGTGCGGCATGGAGCCGTTGCAGGCCAGGTACTCGCTGCTCGTGGACAACCTGCTGGACCTCTCGCACGAGACCTACCTGCACGGCGGCTACATCGGCACCCCGGAGGTCGCGTCCACCCCGATCACGACCGAGGTCGACGAGGACGCGGGCATCATCTACGTCTCGCGGCACATGGACGACGCGGAGTGCCCGCCGTTCTACTCGAAGTCGACGGGCCTGGAGGGCCGGATCGCGCGCTGGCAGGACATCGAGTACACGCCGCCGTGCCTGTACAAGCTGCACAGCCGCATCGCGCCGGTCGGGTCCACGCCGAACCCCGACGGCACCGACCCGGACGCCTTCCACGTCGAGGTCGTGTACGCGATCACGCCGGAGACCGAGACCTCGACGCACGACTTCTGGGCCGTGGCACGGGACTTCGCGCTCGGCGACGAGGAGGTCTCGGCGTTCCTCGCGGAGAGCAACCGCACCGTCGTGCTGCAGGACGTCGTGGCGCTGAACGTGCTGGAGCAGGTCATCGCGTCCGAACCGGAGGGCTACCAGGAGCTGTCGATCAACATCGACACCGGCGGGCTGGCCGCGCGGCGGATGCTCGGGCGCCTGTGCGAGCCGGCGTGAACGCGCTCACCGGCGAGCGGGTCAACCGCGTCCACTGGGTGCCCGGCACCGACCGGCTCCGCGCGACCTGCCACTGCGCGGCGGAACGCGAGTTCGAGGGCCCGGTCGAGCTGTGGGACTGGCTGCTCGCCCACCCTGCGGGGCACACGCCGTGAAACTGCTGCTGGAACGCAAGGAACCGGTCGCCGACGGGGTGGTGCTGCTGACGTTGCGGCACCCCGCGGGCGACCCGCTGCCGCGGTGGACGCCGGGCGCGCACGTCGACCTGGTGCTCGCCGACGGGGTGGTGCGCCAGTACTCGCTGTGCGGCGACCCGGCCGACACCGCGGTCCTCCAGGTGGCCGTCCTGCTCGAACCGGGCGGCCGCGGCGGCTCGCGGCACGTGCACGAGGTGCTCACCGCCGGGCAGGAGGTCGAGGTGCACGGGCCGCGCAACCACTTCGAGCTCGTCGAGGCGAAGCGGCACCTGTTCATCGCGGGCGGCATCGGCATCACGCCGATCCTGCCGATGATCGCCGCGGTGACGGCGGCGGGAGGTGACTGGCGGCTCGTCTACGGCGGCCGGACGCGGTCCTCCATGGCGTTCCGCGCGCAGCTGGAGCACCTGCCCGCGGTGGAGCTGCGCCCCGAGGACGAGCACGGCCTGCTGGACCTGGCCGCGCTGCTGGGCGAACCCGAGGAGGGCACGGCCGTGTACTGCTGCGGCCCGGAAGGCCTGCTGGCCGCGGTCGAGCAGCACTGCGCGCGGTGGCCGGAGGGCACCCTCCACGTCGAACGGTTCGCGCCGAAGCCCGGCGCCGGCGAGGGACCGCGGCAGGACTTCGAGGTCGAGCTGGCGCAGACCGGGACCACGGTGCGGGTGTCGGCGGGACAGTCCGTGCTCGACGCCGTCGAACGGGCCGGGGTGTCCGTGCTGTCGTCCTGCCGGGAGGGCACCTGCGGCACGTGCGAGACGGGCGTGCTCGACGGCGTGCCGGACCACCGGGACTCCGTCCTCACCGCGGCCGAACAGGACTGCGGCGACGTGATGATGATCTGCGTGTCCCGGTCCCGCTCACCGCGGCTGGTGCTGGACCTCTGACCGGCGGCGCGGCTCAGGCCGGTGGTGCCAGCACGACGGCCGAGTTGTGCCCGCCCATGCCCAGCGACGACTTGATCGTGATGCCGTCCGCGACCGGTGTGGGCCCGTTGAGCAGCCGCGGGTGTCCCGGTGCGACGACCGGTGGCGCCGGGACGACCCCGCAGTCGTAGGCCATGGCCGTCACCGCGACCTCCACGGCGGACGCGGCGCCCTGGCAGTGGCCGGTCAGCGGCTTCACCGAGTAGATGCCGGTGTCCGGTCCGAACAGCTGTTCCAGCACGGCGGCCTCGGCGGCGTCGCACTGGGCCGTGCCGGGACCGTGGGCGTTGAGGTAGCGCACGTCGGCGGCGCTCACGCCGGCGTTGTCGAGCGCGTCGGTGAAGCAGGTGGTGATCTGGTCGAGCCGCGGGTCGATCGAGGTCACGTGGTAGGCGTCGTGCGACATCGCGCCGCCGAGCGTCATCGCGTACGGGTTGGACGCGCGGCGCGACAGGACGAACGCCACGGACGCCTCGCCCATCACGAAGCCGCGGCTGCCCTGCTGGAACGGCCGGCACGCGTCGAGCGGCTCGGCGTCCACGATGGCCACTCCCAGGCGGACGAAGTGGGCCACGTTCTCCGGGGTGAGGGACAGGTCCGTCGCCACGAACACGACGTCGTCGACGATTCCGGCGTCCAGCCAGGCCTTGGCGGTGATGAGCCCGGCGTTGCCGGACGCGCACATCGCCGAGACGTTCATGGCCGGACCGTGGAAACCGTATTCCTGCATGAACATCGACATCGGGGTGGACGGCATCAACGCCAGGTAGTCGTGCACCGGCAGATCGCCTCCGCGCGTGACGTAGAACTCGCGCCACAGGTCGACCTCGCCGAGCACGACGGCGTGCAGCAGACCGACCCGGCGGCCCGGCTGCCAGCCGCGCGCACCGGCGTCCTCGACCGCCTCCCTGGCCGCGGCCCGCATGGCCTGGGTGAACCGGCTCGGTCCGTCGGCCGGGTCGCCGCCCTCGCCCACGCACGCCGCCCAGACGGTGTCGCCGGGGAAACGGGCCAGCTCAGGCACCACGACGGCGGCCGGTCTCCCGCTCACCAGACCGTCCCAGAGCGACTGGCGGCCCCAGCCGTACGCGCTGACGACGCCGATTCCGCAGACACCCACACCACGCGCGACCATATCCCGCTCCCCCACACCGAGGGCCGACACCTCACACCAGCATAAACGGGTCGGTCGGCTCGCGAACACATCAATCGGCAGTCTACAATGGACTGTTGACGGGACCCCTGGCCGCCCGTCGCTCCCGGCGACCGGATATAACGGCTCACCGTGTTCACGCCAGACGGGTGCGGCTCTGGCACGGTGTGTAGTAGGACTTCACGATGGCCACGCCACCGCGAGTCCGGGGGACGATCGGATCTGGGAGCGACGACGTGAGCGGCCTGACCGGCGACGCCGAGTTCGACCACGAGCTGCTGGCCGACCTCGCGCTCTCGGTCGGTGCCGCCGTGGCGTGGTGGCTGGACCTGGGCACCGACCGGTTCGGCTGGACGGCGGGCCTCGACTCGGTGCTCGGCCTGCCCGGTGCGGACGCCGACGCCGTGCGCGCCCGGCTGACCGAGCTCGTCGCGCCGCTGACCGTGGCGGCGCGGGCGGCCTCGGCGTGGCAGGAGTTCGAGCTGGAGCAGCCGCTGGAGACCCCCGGCGGCCGGCGCTGGCTGCTGTTCCACGCCCGCGTCTCGGCCCGCGGTGGTGAGCGGGCGCTGGTCGGCGTCGCCGCGGACGTGACCCGGCGGCACGCCCAGCAGCAGGAGCTGGCCGACCTCGCCGACCGCTACCGGCTGCTGGTGGACCTGTCGCCGGACGCGATCGTGGTGCACGAGGCCGGTGTGCTCGTGTACGCGAACCCGACAGCGGTCCGGTTCGTCCGGGCGCAGTCCGAGGGCGACCTGCTCGGGCGGCCGATCACCGACTTCGTCCACCCGGACTCGCAGTCCGACATGCTGCGGCGGATCGAGAAGCTGACCGTGCCGGGCGCGACCAGCGACCCCGCGGACGCCGTGCTGCTGCGGCGCGGCGGCGGCACCCTGGACGTCGAGTCGGTGTCGGTGCGCACGACCTGGGAGGGCCGGCCGGCGTTCCAGGTGATCATGCGGGACGTCACCGAGCAGAAGGCGGCCGCCGCGGCGCTGACCTACCAGGCCGCGCTCGTCGCGCACGTCAGCGACGCGTTGATCGCCACCACCGCGGACGGCGTCGTGACCAGCTGGAACCCCAGCGCCGAGCACGTCTACGGGCACCGCGCGGCCGATGCGATCGGCCAGCCCATCGGCGCCGTGGTCGGCGCCGCGCTGTACCCGGCCGCCGTGCTGGAGGCGGGTGGCGTGGCCCAGGCGGAGCACCACCGCTCCGACGGCGAGGCGCTGGCGGTGCGGGTGTCCGTGGCGCGGATGGCCGACGGCTACGTGCTGATCTGCGCCGACGAGACCGCGCGCCGCCGGGCCGAGCGCCACTTCACGGCCGTGGTCGCCGCGATCGAGGAGGGCGTGCTGGTGGTCGGCCCGACCGGCCTGGTCGAGTCGGTCAACCCGGCGGCCGAACGGATTCTCGGCGTGCGCGCGCAGGACGCCATCGGTCAGGCGGCGTCGCTGACCGAGCTGCACGACGAGGCGGGCCGTCCGGTGCCGGTGGACCAGTTCCCGTCCGCGATCACCAGGGCGACGGGCCGTTCGCAGCACGGCCGCATCCTGCGCGCGCTGCGGCCGGACGGCACCCGCGTCTGGCTGTCGCTGAGCGCCCGCGCGCTCAACCAGGACGGCCGGCTGCCGTCGGCGACGGTCGTGTCGTTCACCGACATCACCGAGCGCCGCCTGATGGACAGCAGGCTGGAGCACGAGGCGACGCACGACGCGCTGACCGGCCTGTGCAACCGCACGGTGACGATCAACCGGCTCAGCCCGGCCGCGCGGGCGCACCGCTCGGGGCTCACCGCGGTGCTGTTCATCGACCTGGACAAGTTCAAGGTCATCAACGACTCGCTGGGCCACAGCGCAGGCGACGAGGTGCTGCGGGTCGTCGGCACGCGGCTGAGCCGCAGCTCCCGCCGGGGTGACGTGGTGGGCAGGCTCGGCGGCGACGAGTTCACCGTCATCGCCTACGGCGTGACCGGCCCCGAGGAGGCGCACGCACTGGCCGGCCACGTGCGCGCCGAGCTCAACCGGCCGATCACCGTGCAGGGCCGGCAGCTGCACGTCGACGCGAGCGTGGGCATCGTGCTGGCCGACCCGAGCGACGCCCGCGACGGCGCCGACCTGCTGCGCGACGCCGACCTCGCCATGTACCGGGCGAAGACCGACGGCCGCGGCCGCATCGCGTTCTTCGACGTGGAGCTGCGCGACCGCATCCAGCGCCGGCTGCAGCTGGAGCAAGACCTGCGCCGCGCGCCGCTGAGCGACCAGCTGTGGCTCGCCTACCAGCCGATCATCGACGTCGCCACGGGCCGCCGCACGGCCGTGGAGGGCCTGCTGCGCTGGACGCACCCCCGCTACGGCCTCATCTCCCCCGGCGAGTTCATCACGCTCGCCGAGGAGAGCGACCTGATCAACATCATCGGCGCGCACATGCTGCACACCGCGACCCGCGAGCTCGCCGTGCTGGCCCCGCACCTGCAGCTCACCGTGAACCTGTCGGCCCGCCAGCTCGACGACCCGTGGCTCGTCTCGGCCATCCGGCACGCCACCCACGAGGCGGGCCTGCCCCCGGAGTCGCTCTGCCTGGAGATCACCGAGAGCGCCCTGATGCGCGATCCCGCACTGGCCGCCCGCACCCTGTCGGCGCTGCGCGACCTGGGCGTGCGGCTCGCGATCGACGACTTCGGCACCGGCTACTCCTCGCTCGCCCAGCTGCTCACCCTGCCGCTGGACACGCTCAAGATCGACCGGTCGTTCACGTCGGGCCTGGGCCGGTCCGCGGAGGCCGAGGCGATCGTCACGAGCATCATCGCCATGGCCCACGCGGTCGACCTGAGCGTCATCGCGGAAGGGGTGGAGCAGACCGAGCAGCTCGACGTGCTGCGGGAGCTGGGCTGCGACCAGGCGCAGGGGTTCCTGCTGGGCCGGCCGGTGCCGCTGGCCGACCTGTGAGCCGCGGCCGGAGCCGTCCGGCCGCGACCCGCCCCGCAGCGGCTACCCGAGCCGCCACTGCTGGTTCGGCTGCCCCGAGCACGACCACAGCACCAGCAGCGTCCCGTTGGCCGTGGCCCGGCCGGAGGCGTCCAGGCACAGGTTCGACGCCGCGTTGGTGATGGTCCCGTCGGCGTTGACGTTCCACTGCTGGTTCGCGCCGCCGGAGCAGTCCCAGGTCACGACCTTCGTGCCGTTGGTGGTGCCCCAGCCGTAGGCGTCGAGGCACTTGGAGCCGTACCCGACCAGCTGCTTGCCCGCGGTGTACGTCCAGCCCTGGTTGGCGCCGCCGTGGCAGTCCCACAGCTGCGCCTGGGCACCGTTCGCCGTGCTCGACCCCGGCACGTCCGCGCACCGGCCCGAGGGCACGCCCACCAGCCGCTTGCCCGCGGCCACGGGGTCGCCGATGGCGCCCGGCACGGCCCGCAGCGCGGAGTACCAGGTGGCGGCCATCTTGTCGTAGCCGGTCGCGGTCGGGTGGACGCCGTCGATCAGGTCGCCGGTGGTGAGGGCGGCGTGCATGTCCACGAGGTGCACCTTCTTGCCCGCGTTCACCTTGCTCTGCACCATGCCGGGGATCGTGGCGTTGAACGAGCGCGCCGCCGCCTCCTGCGACTGGTTGGCCAGCGGGATGATCGTCGCGACGAACACGTCGGCGTTCGGCACGGTCGCGGTGATCCGGTCGACCAGCGCCGACAGGCGGCCGGGTGCGCCGGCGACGTTGTAGTTCTGGAGCACGTCGTTGGTGCCGATGTGCAGCAGCACGGTGCGCGGGGTCGTGTTGCGCAGCCAGCCGGTGATGTTCGCGTCGATCTGGTCGATGCGCCAGCCGGGGTGCCCCTGGTGGTCGTGGTCGCCCAGCGAGGCGGGGCCGTTGAACTGCGAGCCGACGAAGTCCACCCGGTACCCACCGCCGCCGAACCGCTGCCAGAGCCCGATCCGGTAGCCGCCGGGCACCTGGGTGCCCTCGGTGATCGAGTCGCCCAGCGGCATCACCCGCGTGCCGCCGTTGGACTCGGCGACCGCCGGTGTGGCGGGCAGCAGCGCGGCGGCGACCACCGCGGCAGCCGCCCAGACGGCCTGCCAGGACTTCCTCGGCATCGCGTTCTCCCCTCGCAGCACAACGTTAAGTGAGCGTTAACATTGCAGAGCCGCGCCGGGCCACGTCAAGAACGCGGGCCCGTCACCATCGAATCGATTCGACATCCTCGACGTGGTGCTGTGAGCGCTCACATCATCTGGCGACCCGGTACCGGCCCAGCACCATCTGGGCCAGCTCGTCGGCGACCTCGTCCAGCGTCGCGTCGACCCACCCGACGACCCAGTCGTGCATGAGCCCGTTGACGGCACCGATGATGGCCGCGGCCGTGGTGCGGTGGTTGCCGGGCGGGATCTCGCCGCGCGCCACGGCCTCCCCCGCCAGCCGGTCGATCAGCTCCACCCACAGCGCGCGCCGTTCGAGCCGCTGGCGGTCCATCCGCGGGCTGACGCCGACCACCTCGACGTAGGCGATGCGGGCGTGCCGCAGGTCGGCGCACGCGCCCTTCACGTAGGCGCGCACGGCCAGCGGCAGGAACTCGGCCATGCTCAGGTGCAGCAGCCGCGGGAGGGCCTCGGCGACCGCGCCCGCCGCCACGTCGTTGACGTGCAGGTGCAGGTCGGCGAGCAGGTCCTCCAGGGTGCGGAACTCCTCGTAGAACTGGCGGCTGGACAGCCCCGCCGCCTTGCACAGGTCACCGAGCCGGGTGCCCCGGTAACCGGGCCCCGCGCCGAACATCTCCAGACCGGCCTGCCGGAACCGCTCGCGCCGCTCTTCCCGGCGCTGCGCCGCGTCCTTGCCGCCGTAGCGCCCCTCCGCCGGGGTGATCCTGCCTGCCACGGCACCTCCGTCGACTGGCCCGCGGCGGTTGCGCCCCGCGGGTCTTGTGGTCGGCGTCACTCCGACCCTACTATCCAGTAGCAAGATCTGAACTCGGCCGATTTCAGATCTTCCCACGGGGTGAGTTCCCCTCCGAGACCCTGCGAACCTCGTCCCGGCCGCGGAGCCCGCCCGCGTTCCCGCCCCTCCCGGGGCACCGACTTCACTCGGAGAAGCGATGACCGCCAGTTCCGACCCTGCACGGAAAGCCCTTTCCGGGAGCGCTCTCACGCGCCGCGTCACCCGCGTCGCCGCCGCGGTGACCGTTCTCGCCGCTTGCGTCACCACGCCGGTCGCCGCCGCGGGCGCTGCCCCCGACCTGCGCGAGGTGATGTTCGTCGGCAACAACTGGGACGGCACCGCCGACGTCGTCAAGTCCACCGGCGACTTCGCGAGGATCGGTCGCCTCAACGTGATCCCCGACAAGACCCAGCGGCTCACCGAGATCTACCTCAACCCGATCAAGCTCGCGTTCTTCCTCGGCATCCGGCAGGGACCGGGCGAGGGCCACGACCAGTTCGTGGACGACATGTACGCCACGCCCGACGGCACGGCCATGGTCGTCTCCCGCCCGAGCTTCGCCGACGTCGTCTCGATCGAGCTCGCCACCGGCCGGGTCAGGTGGCGGTTCCCGGTGTCGGGCTTCCGCTCCGACCACATGGCCGTCTCCCCCGACGGCACCAGGGTCGCGGTGTCGGCGTCGACCTCCAACACCGTGCACGTGCTGGACATCGACACCGGCCGCCAGCTCGGCTCGTTCCGCACCGGCGACAAGCCGCACGAGAACGTCTTCACCAACGGTGGCCGCTACCTCTGGAACATGTCGATCGGCGAGGTCAACAACGACTTCGACGCCCCGGACCAGGACTGGCTGAAGGGCGACCGGCACATCACCGTGGTCGACACGACCACGTTCCAGACCGTCAAGACGATCGACATGCGCGCCCGGCTCGACGCGTTCGGCCGCGGCGACCTGTCGAACTCGGTGCGGCCCGCGGTGTTCAGCCCGGACCAGCAGAAGCTGTACTTCCAGGTGTCGTTCTTCAACGGCTTCGTGGAGTACGACGTGGCCACCGACCGGGTCACCCGCGTGAAGACGCTGCCGAAGAACCCGAACACGAGCGACGACCGCAAGACGTTCGTCAACGACTCGCGCCACCACGGCCTGTCCATGAGCCCCGACGGCAGCAAGCTCTGCGTCGCCGGGACGATGGACGACTACGCCGCGGTGGTCGACCGCGCGACGCTCGACCAGGGCCCGCTCGTCACCGCCGCCAAGCCCTACTGGGCCACGGTCAGCGGGGACGGCCGCGCGTGCGTGATCTCCGAGAGCGGCTCCGACCAGATCACCGCGATCGACTTCGCCTCCGGGCAGAAGATCGTCTCGGTGCCGGTCGGCGACCACCCGCAGCGCGTCCGCATCGCCCGCATCACCGCCGGGTGGACGGGTCCGACCCGCTGACGACGCGGCCGGGACGCGCGGTCCGGCGTGCTGCTCGCCGCCTTCAGTTGGGCGAGCAGCGCCAGCGCGGCCTGCGACGACGACCCGGCCGGTGCGGTGGCGACCACGAGGTTCGGCCCGCTGCCGTTGCCCAGCGTCTGCTGGGTGGCGGTGAGCGGGCGGTGCAGCGGGTCGCGCCGCGGGACTGGCGCTCGCGCCTGTCCCCCGCGCTCACCGAGGTGCCGCGGATCACCGGCAGGCCCGGTGCGCCGGTGATCTCGCTGCACGGTCTGGGCGACCTGTTCGTGCCGTTCTCGATGGAGCAGGACTACCGCGCGGACGTCGCCCGCAACGGCCGGTCGCGGTGGCTGGTGCAGCGGGCGATCCGGACCGTGGACCACTGCGAGTTCTCGCCGGCCGAGGTCGGCACGGCGTGGGACGACCTCGTGGCGTGGGCAGGCCGGGGCACGCGACCGGCCGGTGACGCGGTGGGTGACCGCGGCACCGTCGCCGCCGCCGCGTTCGGCTGCCGGTTCACCGACCGCGCCGCCCACACCGGTCCCGGCACCCGCCGGTTGTTCCCGGCCTGCACCTGACCGCTCTCACCACCCGTCCAGCGAGGTGTAGAGCATCCCGCCCGCGATGGCCGTGAACACCCCGGCCATTGCGAGCTCGCCCACGAGTCCCCAGCCGCCGGGCCAGCCGTACGCCAGTGCGTGGGTCGTCGCGGACACGGGCACGAAGCTCAGGAACATCCAGGCGAACGTGCGGAACGCCAGCATGAACAGTCCGTCCCACCACCCGAGGAACAACCCCCACAGCAGCACACCCAGGCCGAGGAAGCCCAAGTGCAGCCACCAGCGCAGGGTCGAGCCGGACGTGGGCAGGAACCAGGCCTCCGCGCCCGTCACCTGCACGCCGACCACCTCGCCGCGCCACAGCCGCAGCTCGGCCGCGTCGCCCTCGCGGGCCTTGGAGTAGAAGTCGGACGGCACGTCGCGGGCCCGCCGGGAACCGTCGGCCCGCTGCCAGGTGACCTCGAAGTGGGTGGTGGTCGTGGTGGTCGAGTGACCGTTGGCGTCGGTCTGGGTCGACGTCGTGGTGTAAGTGCGCCGGTCGGCGATCGAACCCCGCTCGGTCTCGAAGCACCCGCCCGCGCCCTGTTCGCACGCCGCGACGTCGCGGAACTCGCGCGTCTGCCGGTAGGGCTCCGCACCACTGACGAGCGCCACGACCAGGATGCCCAGACCACACGCCGTGACGAGCCACCGGACCGGGGAGCGGCCGGGCAACGAGACCTGCGGCCGGCTGCGGCTCCACCAACGCACCTTCACGGCATTCGATGGTAGTGCGACCGGCGGTGCCGGCGAATGGACAATTCAGTGACAGAAAAGGACTTCCGCCACTGGTCCACTTCCGTCAGCGCAACTCCTGCCGCGCCCACTCGGCGAAACTCGTGAGCGGCAGCCCCAGCTCCCGGGCGAACTCGGGACGGCCCACCATCGGAGTCTCGTTCAACCGGTCGTGACCGGCCCCCATCTCCGGCATCCCGGCGGCGAACGCCTGCTCCTGCGTCAGGTCCGGCGCGGCCAGCTCCCGGCCGAGCACCTCCGAGAGGACCGCGGCGATCTCGGTCATCGACAGGTGGTCGCTCGCGAGCTCCAGCTCCACCCGGTCGAACCGCTGCGGGTCCGCGACGGCCGCGGTCACCGCCGTGCCGATGTCCCGCACGGCGACCAGCGACAGCCGGGTCGCGGGCTTGACCATGCTGACCAGGCCGCCCTCGACGCCGCGCGGGAACAGGAACGCCGACGACGGCAGGAAGTTCTCCATGAAGAAGCCGGGCTTGAGCAGCGTCCAGCGCTCGAACCCGGCCGCGCGCAACCGGTCCTGGACGGCGGCCTTGGTGGTCATCGCCGCGGCCCTGATCGGGTAGCGCTCGTCGACGACCTCCCGGTCAGCACCGTCCACCGTGGTCTGGATGAACTGCCGGACGCCCTGCTCCCGTGCGACCTCCATCAGGGTGACCGCCTGCGCGAGCTCGCCCGCGAAGTCGAACCCCCGCTCGGTCAGCGCGGCCATCTGCACGGAGAACACCGCGCGGACGCCCTTGGCGGCACGGGACAGCGACTCGCGGTCGTCCAGGTCGCCGGCCACGAGCTCGACCCCCAGTGCCTTGGCACGATCGGCGTCCGGGTCGCGGACGAGCGCGCGCACCGGAACACCCGCCGCGGTCAACGCACGGACGGCGGCGCCGCCCTGCTTGCCGGTGGCTCCTGTCACCAGAACTGGTGCGGACATGACACTCCTCAACAGCGAGAACGTAAACGGCGGGGTCCGCCGTTTATCGCTCGGCTACGATATGGCGGCCCCCGCCGTTTACGCAAGCACGAGGTTCCCATGGTCGAGAACCAGCGCGCCGACGCCCGGCGCAACCACGAGCGGATCCTCGCCGTGGCCGAGCGAGAGGTCGCCGCCCACGGCGCGAGCGCGTCGCTGGAGCAGATCGCCCGCGTCGCCGGCGTCGGTTCGGCGACCGTGCGCCGCCACTTCCCCACCCGCCAGGCGCTGCTGGAAGCCGTGTCGTGGCACCGGGTCCAGGCACTGTGCGACCGCGCCCGCGAGCTGACGGGGACCGGTGACAGCAGGGACGCGCTGCTCGCGTGGCTGACCGAGGTGGTGGCGTACTGCGTCACCGCACGCGGACTCGCCACGGCACTGGCCTACGAGGGCGACCCGGTGCACGGCAACTCGTGCGCGGGAGCCCTGGAGGAGGCGGCGGAACCGTTGCTGCGCAAGGCGATCGAGGACGGCGCGGTTGCGCGGGACGTCACGGTCGTCGAGCTGGTGACGTTGGTCGTGGGGATCGCGATGGCCACCGAGGGGCACCAGGACCCGGCCGCCGCGGCGCACCGGTTGTTCGCGCTCGCCGTGGCGGGGATCGGCCCCTCCCGCTGAGCGGGGTGGTCCCAGCAGGTGAGCGTTCACCCGGAACGATCGGGAGGCGAGGTAGCGTCCGTCGCTGTGCCCCCGGTACCGCCATCGGGGTGCGTTCGCCGAGCAGTGAGGAGACGAGCCGTGCGCCGTCGTATGCGTGGCACCGCCGTTGCCGCGATCGCGTTGACCAGCCTGATGGTGGTGAGCGCCTGCGCGAAGGACTCCGGGGGCGGCGGCACCGCGTCGACGTCCACCGGCGCGGCCTGCGAGCTCGCCACCCCGCCCACCGCACCCCCCGCGGCGAGCACCAGCGCGAAGAACAGCGAGAAGGTCGACGGCAGCGCGCTCAAGATCGGCCTGGCCTACGACATCGGCGGCCGCGGCGACGCGTCGTTCAACGACCTCGCCGCCCTCGGCTTCGACCAGGCGATCAAGGACCTCGGGGTGAAGGAGGAGAACACCCGCGAGCTCTCCGCCGCGCCCAACGAGGACGAGACCGCCAAGCAGACCCGCCTGCGCCAGCTCGCGAGCGAGGGCTTCAACCCGATCGTCGGCGTCGGCTTCGCCTACACCGAGTCGCTGAAGGTCGTGGCCCCGGAGTTCCCGAACGTCCGCTTCGGCCTGGTCGACTCGGCCGTCGAGGGCGCCCCCAACGTCACGCCGCTCGTGTTCGCCGAGCAGGAGGGCGCGTTCCTGGCCGGCGTCGTGGCCGCGTACCAGAGCAAGAACTGCCACGTGGGCTTCGTCGGCGGTGTCGACATCCCGCTGATCCAGAAGTTCGAGGCCGGCTACGCCCAGGGCGCGCGCACCGCGGCCCCGAAGGTCAAGCTGGACAAGAAGTACATCACCCCGGCCGGCGACTTCACCGGCTTCCAGGACCCGCCGAAGGGCCAGGAGGTCGCGAAGGGCCTGATCGACAAGGGCGCCGACGTCCTCTACCCCGCCGCGGGCGCCTCCGGCATCGGTGTCTTCGCCGCGGTGAAGCAGGCGGGTGTCCTCGCCGTCGGCTGCGACGCCGACCAGTACAACCAGCCCGCGCTGGCCGCCAACCGGGACGTGATCGTCGCGTCCAGCCTCAAGCGCGTGGACGTGGCGGTGTACGACTTCTACCGCGCCGCCGCGAAGAACGACCTCGCGTCACTGCCGAAGGTCTTCGACCTCAAGGTCGACGGCATGGGCTACGCGACGTCGGGCGGGAAGGTCGACGAGAAGCTCAAGGGCGTCCTGGAGGCGTACAAGGCGCAGATCGTCGAGGGCAAGATCAAGGTGGCGCAGCAGCCCTGACCGCGGCGCACCCGTTCCCGGGGCACACGTCACCTGACCGGTGCCCCGATGGGAGGGTGCCCGATGGGCACTTCGGCGGCGATCAGGTGATCCCCGAGTCGCCGCCGGAGTGGAATCGCATTCCCGGTCAGATGTTTTCCACCCGACCCGCTGAGCTGTTGGGGCGGACGTCCCGCGCACGCGGGTGACGGGGAGTGCCCTGCCGCGCCGGTCTCCCTAGCGTCTGCGGTCTGTTCCCGGACCGGGGAACATCCCACCGCAGAAGGGATCCGCCCGTGCGAAGACGATTGCCGGCAACGCTGCTCGCGGCCGTGCTCGCCGGAAGCGCGCTCACCGCCACCACCGCGGTCGCCCAGCCGCTCGCCTCCACCCTCACGAAGACCGTCCAGGGCGTGTCCGACCCCGCGGCGCACGGCGACACCGCGACCTGGGTCGTGTCCTACGCCGGCGGCGCGGACGGTGCCGCCACCATCACCGACCCGATCGGAGCCGGCCAGGCCCTCGTGCCCGGTTCGCTGCGCGTTCCCCCCGGCTGGACCGGCACCGAGGGCAACCCGGTCACCGCCACGAACCCGAACGTGCGCAACGGTGGCACCGCTCTCTCCAGCCTGCTCACGCCACCGGTGCAGGCGAGCGCCAACGCCACCGGCGGCGACGGTTTCACGCCGATCCTGCACCGCACGCCGGACGGGCGGCTGCAGTCGTGGAACGTCTACCACCACCTGGCGCCCGCCAACCCGAAGCTCGTGTGCACCGACCTCACCACCAACTCGCCCTGCCCCGGCGGTCCGTGGCCGCGGCCGCTCAACACGGCACCCGGCCCGTTCGGCACGGGTGCCACCGGTGACATCGGCAGCCCGCTGGAACCGCAGTACGTCCGCGACGAGGCGAACCCGGCGCGGGTCTACTACTCGGCCACGACCGCGACCTCGATCGGCGTCGGCTGCCTCGACCTCGCGGCACCCGGCAACTGCGGGTACTGGCCGCTCGCGGCGCGGTCCGCACAGGTCTTCGAGATGGCCGGGCTCGTGCAGGTCGGCGGGAACCTCTACGGCGTCGCGACGTCCGGTCAGGTGGTGTGCTGGACGGTCGCCACGCAGAGCGCGTGCGCCGGTCAGCCCTACGCGCCGGTCGTGCCGCCGAGCAACAGCGGCGGCTACTACCTGGGCGCGCTGACCGTCGCCGCGGGCAAGGTGTTCGCGTCGTCGTCACAGCCCGCAGGCACCGTTCCCGTGCTCGGCTGCTTCGACCCCGCCACCACCACCGCGTGCACGGGCTGGGCGACCGCGAAACCGGTCGGTTCCTCCGGCAACTACACCTACAACGCCTACACCGCTTACAGCTCAACGGGTGCGGAGGTCGGCGCGTGTTCCAGCACGACCGGGGTGAACACCACGGTCTGCTACGCCGTCGACGGGTCGCCGCTGGCCGCTCCGGCCGGTCCGACCGGGCTGGAGAACGGCGTGATCGTGTTCAACCCGGAGGTGATCCGCACCGGCAACCGGGTGCGCAGCTACCTCGGCATCTGGCGCGGCCCGTACCTCGGCGCGACGGTCTGCCACGACTGGAGCACCGGCACGTCGTGCGCCGGGATGCCGGCGCGCATCCCGCACCCGACGGTCAACGGCGGTGACACGAGGGACTACGGGTACGCCTACGACACCCCCACCGGCTGCCTGATCGGGCTGGGCGACGCGGGTGTGCTGTTCTCGATGGATCCTGACACGGGGGCGTCGCCCTGCGTTCGCAGCGGCGCCTCCGTGTCGCTCACCCCGGCGCAGTTCTACTGCGACGGCAAAGCGCACCCGGTCGCGTACACCAGGGCGCGCCTGGCGGGCGTGACCCCGGCGAACGTGAACTTCGCGGCGTCCAGCGCGAAGGTCGTCGACCAGGACGGCAACCCGGTCGCCACACCGGGTTTCGCACCGGACGGCACCGTGGACCTCAGCGGCGTGACGGCCACGTCGGTCACGGTCACGGCCTCGCTCGTGCTGAACAACGCGGCGGACTTCGGTGGCGGCAACCAGCCGGCGCTGGTCGTGGAGTTCACCGGTGACGCACCGCAGGTGTGCTTCCGCACCACGATCGCCGCGGAGTGCACCGTCACGTCGGTCGCCAACACGGCCGGCGGCACCGACGCGACCGGCTCGTTCTCGTCCAACACCGTGACCCGGCAGATCGCGCCCGGCCCGGCGTGCCTGCCGAACGTGGTGGTGAACAAGGAGATCTGCGGTTCGCACACGCTGGCGCACTGCACGGCGGGCGGTTCGGGACCGTGGCTGAAGGAGGCACCCGTGGGCGTGCTCGGGCTGTTGAACGCGACGGCCTACTGGCGCATCACCGTGACCAACAACGGCCCGATCCCGATCACGGACGCGTACGTGGTGGACGACGTGGAACCGTCCTGCCAGACCGGACCGTTCACGTTGCAGCCGGGTCAGTCGAAGCAGGTCCACTGCTCGACGTACGCGCTGCTGTCGCTGTTCCCCTTGACCAACAAGGCGAAGGCGAAGTACACGCCGGTGAACGGCACGCGGCTGTACAGCGACTGGTCCTCGGCGAAGGCCTGCTCGCTGCTCTGCCTGCTGAGCTGAGGTGGCCGCGGATCGCGGTGCCGAACACCTCCCCGGCTGACGTCCGGGTGCCGGAAATGCCTGTGAGGCAGGCATTTCCGGCACCACCCGTTCACCGGGACTACGACTGCGCCACCGCCGAGAAGACGATCGAGTGCCACCCGGTGGCACCGTCGGGGACCGGGGCGGCGCGGTCGTTGGTCTGCGTGTACCCGGTGCGGTCGGTGGCCCGGCATTCGACGGTGTGGCCGCCCTCCGGCAGGTCGAGCTCGATCCGCCACATCCGCCACGTGTCGATGTTGACCTCGGTGGCGAGGGTCGCCTGCTGCCACGGTCCCCCGTCGACGCGGACCTCGACCTTGTCGATGCCGGTGTGCTGGGCCCAGGCCACCCCCGCCGCGACGAACCGGCCGGGCGGGACCCGTTCGAACGGCTTGGGACGGTCCACCCGCGACATCGGCTTCACCGGCGCCTTCTTGGCCCACCCGCGTTGCGCCCAGTACGGGTCGAACGCGTCGAACGTCGTGAGCTCGGCGTCGACCAGCCACTTCGTCGCGGAGACGTACCCGTAGAGACCGGGCACGACCATCCGGACGGGGAACCCGCGCTCCACCGGCAGCGGTTCGCCGTTCATCCCGATCGCCAGCAACGCACCGCTGCCCGGCGCCATGATCGACGCGACCGGCGTGCCGCAGGTCCAGCCGTCCACGCTGCGGGTCGCCAGCTGGTCAGCGCCGGGCCGGACCCCCGCCTCGCGCAGCAGGTCCGGCAGTGACACACCGATGAAGTTCGACGTCGAGATGTACGGGCCGCCGACCTCGTTCGAGACGCACACCAGGGTGATCGTCTTCTCGACCAGCGGGCGGCGCAGCAGGTCGTCGTAGGTGAGGACCATCTCGTTGTCCACCATGCCGTGCAGGCGCAGCCGCCAGTCCTCCGCGCGCAGCTTCGGCACGGTGAGAGCGGTGTCCACGCGGTAGAACTCGTCGTTGGGCGTGATGAACGTCGGCGTGCCCTCGCGGGCGAAGTCGGCGTTGAACGGGATCTCCGGCGCCTTCACCCCCGGCTGCAACCGGATCGCGCGCCGCGACGACTCCACGTCGACCCGCCCGATGAGGAACTGCCCTGCGGACGCGGCGATGCCCGCGCCCACCGCCACACCGGCCGTGGAGAGCAGGAACCGGCGCCGGTCCGGCGTGGCCGCGGGCCGCGCGGGCGCCGGGTCCGGGGTGGTCGCGGGCTGCGCGGGCGCCGGGTCCGGCGTGGCCGCAGGCTGCGCGGGCGCCGGGTCCGGGGTGCTCGCAGGCGTCGCGTCCGGTGCCCCCGTCCCAGCAGCGGACGTCGCCCCCGCCCCGGCCGCACGCGAGTACAGCCAGCGGAACGCGACCGCCCCGACGACGAGGCTGGTCACCGGCGCGAGCACGGACAGCGGTGTCGTCGTCGGCCGGGCCACCACGGCGGCGATGCCCAGCAGGCCGAGCAGCACGGCGATCCCCACGCCGGGCCACGGGCTGCGCCGCGACAGCAGGCCCGCCACCACGCCGATGGCGGCCAGGACGACCGCCATGCCGGCCAGGAGCACCAGCTTGTCGTTCTCGCCGAACGTGCGGATGGCGAAGTCCTTGACCGGGTGCGGCGTCAGGTCGATGGCGGTGTTGCCGACCGCGAGGAACGGCGAGGCCAGCGGGTTCACGAGCGCGGCCACGAGGTGTCCGGCGGCCAGCGCCGCCACCACGGAGACCAGCCCGATCAGGACGGTTCGGGTTGCCTTCACACGGGTGGTTCGCAGCGGGCAGCCGTGCGGCTTGGTCTGTCACCCGATGGGCCCCGTTCGCCCCGCCCCGCGGTGGGCGAGGCGGGGCGCACGGGCGCGGCGCCGTCCCGAACCGGCTGAACCGCATCTGGCGGATCCGCGCACCCGACGTCCGCACGACGGGCCCGCCGCGGTTCGCCTCCGAGGCCCGCGTCAGCACATCGTGTGACCGGCTGTTGACACTCCGGTAATCTGGGAGCGCTCCCAGACCTGCGAGAGGAGTCTTCATGCGAAGGGCCGTTCGTTCTTTCGCCGCTGCCGCCCTGCTGGTCGCAAGCACGGTCGTTGCGACAGCGGGACCGGCACAGGCCGATGTGACGATCTGCGACCAGTACGGGTCGACCACCATCCAGGGCCGTTACGTGGTCCAGAACAACCGGTGGGGCACGTCCGCGCAGCAGTGCATCAACGTCACGTCGTCCGGTTTCCAGATCACCTCCCAGCAAGGCTCCAGCCCGACCAACGGGGCGCCGGTGTCGTACCCGTCGGTGTTCCTCGGGTGCCACTACACCAACTGCTCCCCCGGTTCGACGCTGCCGATGCAGGTCAGCCGCATCCGCAGTGCCACGTCGTCGATCGACTACCGGTTCGCCGGCGGCACGTACAACGCCTCGTACGACATCTGGCTCGACCCCACGCCGAAGACCAACGGCGTGAACCAGATGGAGATCATGATCTGGTTCAACCGCCAGGGCTCGATCCAGCCCATCGGCAGCGCCGTCGGCACGACGAACATCGGCGGCCGGAGCTGGCAGGTGTGGCGCGGCAGCAACGGGTCGAACAACGTGATCTCGTACGTCGCCCCGTCGGCGATCAGCTCGTGGTCGTTCAACGTCATGGACTTCATCAACGACGTGCGCAACCGCGGTGCGATCACCAGCTCCTGGTACCTGACCAGCATCCAGGCCGGGTTCGAACCGTGGAACGGCGGTGTCGGCCTCGCGGTCGGCAACTTCTCCGCCTCGGTCAGCGGCTGAGCCGGCCACCGCTGCGCGCGGCGGCTACTCGCAGCCGACCGCGCGCAGCGCGGCCAGCACCAGCGCACGGGTGGCGGTGACGACCTCGGCCACGCCGACCTGCTCGCGCGGGCCGTGGGCGAGGCGCACGTCGCCCGGCCCGTACTGCAGCGTCGGGATGCCCGCCGCGGCGTAGAGCCGCAGGTCGCTGCCGTACGGGGCACCACGTTCCGCGGGGCGGGCGCTGCCGGTCACGTCCGCGTGCGCGGCGCCCACCAGGGCGGCCAGCGGGTGGCCCGCCGCCAACCGGCCGCTGGCGAACTGACCGCCGGGCCACGTGACGGTGGCCGGGTGGGAGCGCAGCCACGGGTCCGCGGCGCAGGCCTCCGCCACGCACTGCTCCAGCTCGGCGCGCGCCAGCGCCGGGTCCTCGCCGAGGCGGACGCCCAGCCGCCCCTCCGCCACCAGCAGGTCGGGCACGCTGCTCGCCCAGTCGCCCGCCCGCACCGTGCCGACGGACAACGGGTACGGGACCGGGTACTCGGCCATCAGCGGGTCGGCGTCCTCGTTGCGCCGGGCCTCCAGCCGCGCCAGCGCGTGGTGGATCGGCAGGTAGGCGTCGATGGCGCTCATCCCGGCGTAACGGGTGCTGCCGTGCGTGGCCTTGCCCGGTACCTCGACGCGGAACGTGAGCGCACCGGCGTTCGCGGTCATCAGCACGCCGCCGGTCGGTTCGGTGATGACGCAGGCGTCGCCGGTGTGGCCGCGCCGCAACGTGCCGAACGCCCCGAGCCCGCCGTCCTCCTCGCTGACGACGAAGTGCGCAGCCAGCGTTCCCCGCAGCCGCGCCCCCGACGACCGGATCGCCGCCAGCGCGGCGAGGACCACGACGAGACCGGCCTTCATGTCGCACGCACCGCGCCCGTGCACCACGTCGCCCGCGACGCGCGGCTGGAACGGGTCGCCCTCCCACTGGGCCAGGTCGCCGGGAGGGACGACGTCGACGTGGCCCTGCAGCACGAGCGTCGGCCCGTCGCCACGCGGCCGGGTGGTGGCGGCGAGGCCCCACGCCTCGTCGCGCGGGGCCTCGCCGCCGGGGAACAGCGGGTCGGATCTCAGCTCCGCCAGGTCCATCGACCACAGGTCGACGTCGAGGTCCAGGTGTTCCAGCCGGCGCGCCAGCAGGTGCTGCAGCTCGGACTCCGCCGCGCTGCCGGTGATGCTCGGCACCGCGAGCAGCTCCACCAGCGTCCGGCCGATCGCCGTCTCGTCCACGGCGGCCAGTGCGGCCGCTTCCACGTTGCTCAGGTTCACGAGCCGTGACAGTAGGTTCGATCTTGGCGCGCAAACAATCATCATCTTCGCCGAACTGGCCCCGGTTCTTTGCAATCTTCCGGCCCCGTTGCCGGATTATTGCGCCATGGACACCATCGACGAGGCGATCATCCGCTGCGTGGTGCGCAACGCCCGCGCCACCTACGCCCAGATCGGCAAGGAGGCGGGCCTGTCCCCGTCCGCCGCGAAGCGCCGCCTCGACCGGCTGGTGGACTCCGGTGCCATCCGCGGCTTCACCGCGCTCGTCGACCCGCAGGCCCTGGCCTGGCACACCGAGGCGTATGTCGAGGTGTACTGCACCGGCAACCCGACCCCGGCCGAGCTGCTGCGCGCGCTGGACGGCATCCCCGAGGTCGTCGAGGCCTGCACGGTCTCCGGCGCAGCGGACGCGCTCCTCTACCTGCTGGCGCGGGACATCCCGCACCTGGAGCAGGCCATCCAGCGGGTGCGCGCCACCGCTCCGGTGGACCGGACGGAGAGCACGATCGTGCTCTCCAGGCTGCTCAGCCGGCCGCGGTTGTGACTCCGTCCCGCGGCCGGCCGGCAGTGCTGACCCGGTCAGCCAACGGGTTTCGCGGCATCGCGGTCGGCGGCGTCGACGTCGACCAGAGCCAGCAGCTCCTGCACGTCACCGTCGCGGAAGACCCGGCGCTGCCGATCCGCACCGCAACCCTGCTCCTCCAGCAGCCGCAGACCCCGTTGCACGACGGGCAGGTCACCGTTCGCCTCGAAGATCGGCGTCAGGTCCCGCACCAGCGCGGTGAGCTGGTCGCGCACCGGAACCAGCTCGCCGGACAGCACGTCCGTCGTGCTGCCGTCGTAACCGTCCTTGGCCGCGCGCCAGCACGCCTGCTGCAACGTCTCCAGCGGCACCGGTTCGGCGGTCACCCCGCGGCCGACGTCCACCACGGCCCTGGCCACCAGCGCGCGGACGAGCGCCGCGAGCAGTGCCGCGTCGTCCACGGTCACGGCGACGTCGGCGACGCGCACCTCGACCGTCGGCAGATCGGTGGCGGGGCGGACGTCCCAGTAGACCATCGCCCGGTCCAGTGCCGTGCCCGCCTCGATCACCGCCTCGCACGCGTCCTCGTAGTCCTGCAACGCGGGGAAGAACGGCGGCGGGCCGGAGACCGGCCACCGCGACCACACGGTGGTGCGCCAGCTCGCGAACCCGGTGTCCTCGCCGCCGGAGAACGGTGAGTTCGCGGTGAGCGCGGCCAGCACCGGCAGGTAGGGCCGCACGTGGTTGCACACCTGCACGGCGGTTTCCTTGTCCGGCACGGCGACGTGCACGTGGCAGCCGCAGATCAGCTGCTGCTCGGCCAGCACCCCGAACTGCTCGGCGATCCGGAGGTAGCGCGCGCTGTCGGTGATCTCTCCCGTGCCGTCACCCAGCGGTGGCGCGCCGACGGACACGGCCCGGCACCCGGCCGCCCGTGCGGCGGCGGCGACCTTGCGGCGTGTCTCCAGCAGCTCGTCGCGCGCTTGTTCCACGTCGCGGCAGACAGAGGTGTTGATCTCGACCTGCGCGCCGGTCAGCTCGTGCTCCAGCTCGAGGCCGTGCTGCTCGCGTGCGATCGCGACGACCTCTTCTGCCCGGTTCACCGGCACACCGGTCTCCGGGTCGACGAGCAGGAACTCCTCCTCCACACCGACTGTCGGACTCCACATCCGCTCCGATGGCGGCTTCTCCACTGGCTCACCCGTCCCGCGCTCGTGAAACGGCCGCGCGGCAGACCCGCAGCGACCAGCGGCCGAATACCCTCCCGGGCCATCGCGAAAACCGCCGGATGACCCCCGTTCGGTGCAACCGGTCACGCCAAGTCAGCCCGCCATCCCCTCCCCTGCTGCTGACAGCATCTGCAAGTACCGCCAACCCATGATCAAATCGCCGCTGACCACCACCAACCGGTTCGCCGTCTGCTGAACCAGTCCTGAGGCAGCCGGGCGGGCGGAGGGCGAACCTGGCTAGCGAGGGGTGCCGCCCAACGCGCCGGTTACGGCTTGCACGAGCAGTTGCGGGCGTGAACCAGCCGCCACGAGGTCCGGTGCGTCGTCAGGCAGCCGGTTCACCTCGTGCACCAGCGCCAGGAACACCTGCCGACACCAGTCGGCACCGGTGGCGGTGATGTCGCCCGCCGCGCGCAGCCGGGCGAAGACCTGTTCGAGCCCGGCCGCGACCTCCGGGCTCAGGCCGTCCCGGCAGCCGTCCGACTGGCCCATCAGCTCCATCGCGAACCGGTGGCTCACCTTGAGCTCGAAGAGGATCTCGGTGAGCCGCAGGAACACCACGAGCGGCGCGGCGGTGTCCATCCTGGACTGGTCGAGCGCGCTGAGGTAGCGCTGGTTGAGCTGGTCGGTCAACGCGTCGAGCAACGCCTGGCGGGAGGCGAACCGGCGGTGGACGGTGGCGCGCGTGAGCCCCGCGGCCTCACCGATGCGTTCCAGCGACGCCGCCGGATCGGCGGCCAGGACCTCCGCGGCCGCCGCGAGGATCCGCGCGGTGTTGTTCTCCGCGTCGGCCCGCAGTCGTCGCGCCCCCGTGGACGTGCTCATGTGCCTGCCCCTCTCGTCAGCCACAAACGATACGGCACTGTCGCAGTTGTTGCGCTAAGTGCAACAGGTGTGTATCACTTGAAAGGGATCACCACAGAGAGGACCCACGTCATGGACCTGCAGCTCGAAGGCAAGCGCGTGCTCGTCACCGGCGCGAGCAAGGGCATCGGGCTCGCCGTCGTGCGCGCCTTCATCGCCGAAGGGGCGTCCGTCGTGGCAACGGCCCGGCGCGAGACCCCGGACCTCGCCGCCACCGGCGCCGTGTTCGTCCCCGCCGACCTGTCCACCCCAGACGGCCCTGTCCGGCTCGTCGAGGCCGTGCTCGCCCGCGCCCCGCGGCTCGACGTGCTGGTCAACAACGCCGGCGGCGGCGACCGGGCGGAGGGCATGTTCGAGGACCCGTTCAGCGGCGACGACGACGCCTGGGCGACTGTGTTCGCGTTGAACCTCAACGCGGCCGTGCGCGCGACGCGGGCCGCACTGCCCGCACTCGCGAAGTCGCGCGGCGCGGTCGTGAACATCAGTTCCAGCAGCGCCCGCGACCCGCACACCGCACCGCTGCCCTACGCCGCGGCCAAGGCGGCGCTCAACGCGTTCACCCGCGGCCTGGCCGAGGCAACGGGCCGGATGGGCGTGCGGATCAACGCCGTGACGCCCGGCGCCACCCGCACCGACCTGCTGGTCGGCGACGACGGGTACGCGGCCGGGATCGCCGAGCACCTCGGCGTCGAGCGCGACGCGTTCTTCCAGGGCCTGCCCGAGCAGCTGGGCATGGTCACCGGCGACCTGATCGACCCGAGCGAGATCGCCCGCGCGGTCGTGCTGCTGTCGTCGCCGACCATGCCGAGCGCCGTCGGGTCGAACTGGGCCGTCCACGGCGGGCAGCTGAAGACCGCCTGACACCCCGCCTCGACCAGTTGCCTTTATATAAAGCTATATTGAAAGGCAACTGGTCGAGGAGGACACGTGGAGACGGACCTGGTGGGCGGGGTGGTGGAGTGGTGGCAGCGCCACGCCCCGGAGCTGCCGGCGCAGACGATCGAGCTCACCAAGCGGGTGGCACGGCTGCACGCGCTCACGGACCGCGTCACGGTCGCCGTGCTGAGCCGGTTCGACCTGAGCCGTGCCGAGTACGACGTGCTCGGCACGCTCCTGACAGCGGACCGCCCGACGCTGAAGCCGTCGGAGCTGTCGGCGCGGCTGCTGCTCACGACCGGCGGTCTGAGCAACGTGCTGCGGTCGCTGGAACGGCGCGGGCTCACCGTTCCGGCCTCGGACGCGACGGACGGCCGCAGCAAGCGCATCGCGTTGACCCGGCAGGGCACCGAACTGGCCGAGGAGGTCGTCCGCGCGGTCGTCGCCGCCCAGCACGAGCTGGTCGGCAAGGCGGACCCCGCCGACGTGCGGGCCGCCGTGGCCGCGCTCACGGCCCTGCTCGCGGCGACGGAGGCATGACATGTCCCGGTTCACGATCACCAACATCCACCCGTTCACCGCGGCGCACACCTTCGGCCCGCTCGGTTCGGTGACCGTCGACAACGGCGTGGTCACCGGAAGCACCGGTGGTGGCGAGCTCGTCGACGGACGGGGCGGCTACCTGCTGCCCGGCCTGATCGACACGCACGTCCACATCGGACACGCCGACGAGCTCACCACCGCGCTGCACTGGGGCGTCACCACCGCGCTCGACATGGGGTCGAAGCTGTGGGACGACCTGAGGTCGTTGCGCGACACCGAGTCCGACACCCGAGCCGACGTCCGCGGCGTCTCCCACCCGGCGTGCGCCGTGCGCGGCACCGCCGTGCGCAAGATGGGTTTCCCGGCCTCCACGGCGGTGCGCGGCCCCTTCGACGCCGCCCGCTGGGTGGCGGAACGCCTGCGGCAGGACCCGGACTACCTGAAGGTCGTGCTGGAGGAGCGGCTGCTGCCGTTCCAGCCGAGGCCGCTCAGCCAGGACACCGTCACCGCCCTCGTCGCGGAGGCCCACCGCGCCGGGAAGAAGGTGGTCGTCCACGCCGCCTCACCGCAGGCCTACGCCACCGCGCTCGCCGCCGGGGCCGACGTCATCACGCACGCCCCCGTCAGCGCCGCGCTCCCCGCCGACCTGGCCGGCCGGATCGCCGCCGCGGGAACGGCCGTGTCCCCCACGATGGTCATGATGCGAACGGTCCTGGAGAACCTCCGCGTGCCGTTCAAGCCGAAGTCGCTGCACTTCGGCCAGACCGTCGCCTCGACCACCGCCCTGCACACCGCCGGGGTGCCGATCGTCCTCGGCACGGACGCGAACGCCGACCCGAGCTCGCCCGCCCGGGTCGCCCACGGCAGCGCGGTCCACGAGGAGCTCGCCCTGCTGGTGTCCGCCGGGCTCACCCCGGCCGACGCGCTCGCGGCCGCGACCTCCCGGGCCGCGACCACGTTCGGCCTGCACGACCGCGGGGTCATCGCCACGGGCAAACGCGCGGACCTCCTGCTGGTCGCCCGCGATCCCACGCGGGACATCAGCGCCACCCGCGAGATCACCGGGGTGTGGAAGCGCGGGGTCGCCGTGCCGCGCTGACCCCTACTCCCGCCCCTCCTGCGCGCGGCGCTCCCGGAAGGCGATCATGTTCATCCGGTTGCCGCACCGCACGCTGCAGAACCGCTTGAGCCCGTTGCGCGACAGGTCGAGCAGCAGACCGGCGCAGTCGTCGGCCGCGCAGATCCGCAGCCGGTCCACCTCGTCCATCCGGATCACGTCGATGAGGGCGAGCGCGGCCTCCACGCGGATCCGTTCCGCGAGCGGCGAGCCGGGTTCGGTGGCGTGCATGTGCCAGTCCTGCGTGTCGTGCCGCACGAGGTGAGGCAGCGCCTTGGCGTCGCGCAGCATCTTGTTGACGACCTCGACGGCGTCGTCACGGCTGAGCGTCCACGCGTGCCGCAGCTGCGCCCGCGCCTCCTGCACCTCGCGCAGCTCGGCCTCGTCGCGGTCGATGCGGCCGGTGAACCCGACGCGGGTCACCAGCTCCGAGAGCTGCTCGACCGTGGCCAGCTCGTCGGCACCGCTGCGGGACGCCGACGGGTCGGTGTTGCACAGGTCCACGACGAAGGCGAGCGACACCTCCGTGTCAGGGGCAAAACGCAAATTGACTCCTTACCCGAAGCGGCTTAGCGTCAGGGGCATCGGCCAGGTTAGGCCATGACAACGCTCGGAAGCCGGGAGGCACGCATGGGAGTCCCGTCGAAGTCCACGGGTCTGATCGCGGCAGCGGTCTCGTTCCTCTCCTTCGGCACCTCCGGGGCGTTCGTCAAACCGCTGCTGGACAACGGCTGGTCGCCGACCGCGGCGGTCACGGCCCGCGCGCTCGCCGCCGGGCTGGTGCTGCTGCCGTTCGTGCTGTTCTCGCTGCGCGGCCGGTGGTCGTCGCTGGTGCGCGCCCGGTGGTCCGTGGTGGGCATGGGCGTGGTCGGCGTGGCGGTCACGCAGGTGCTGTACTTCGCGGCGATCCAGCGCATCCCGGTGGCGACGGCGCTGCTGATCGAGTTCCTCGCGCCGATCATCCTCGTCGGCTTCACCTGGGCGGTCAGCCGCCGCACACCCGCACCTGTCGTCTTCGTCGGCTCGGTGCTCGCCGTCGGCGGGCTGGTGCTCGTGATCGGACCTGGCGCACTCCAGGCGGTGGACCCGGTCGGCGTCGCCGCTGCTTTCGGCGCGGCCATCGGCTGCTCGGTGTACTTCGTGATCGCCGCACGCCCCAACGAGGGGCTGCCGCCGGTCGCGCTCGCCGGCGCGGGCCTGCTGCTCGCCGTGCCGGTGCTGGCACTGGTCGGCGCCACCGGTCTGCTGCCGTTCACGGCGACGTTCGGCGACCTGCCGCTGTTCGGCACGAGCACGCCGTGGTGGGCGCCGCTGCTCGTCGTCGCGGTCGTCGGCACCGCACTGGCCTACGCGAGCGGCATCACGGCGTCCGGCATCCTCGGCTCGCGGCTGGCGTCGTTCATCGCGCTGCTGGAGGTCGTGTCGGCGTCGGTGTTCGCCTGGCTGCTGCTCGGCCAGGGCCTGTCCCCGCTGCAGCTCGCCGGTGGCGCGCTGATCCTCGCCGGGATCGCCGCGGTCCGCGCGGAACGGGAGCGGGTGGAGCCGGTCGCGGTGCCCGCGGTCGGTGCCGCGACCCCCTAGAACGGCGGATCGGTGCGCAGGCGGCCGTGCACGTGCATGTCGTGCCAGCCGTCCGCGTGCCGGGCGGCTCCGCGTTCCGTTCCCTCGACGGCGAACCCCAGCTTCGCGGCCACCCGGCACGACGCGGAGTTGGCCGTCGAGTGCTGCAGCACCAGCCGGTGCAGGCCGAGCACGTCGAACGACCACCGCGCCACCGCCCGCGTCGCGCGCACCGCGACCCCGGCACCGCGCGCTTCGGGCACCACCCAGTACGACAGGTGCGCCGACGCGACACCCAGCGAGATCATGCGCAAGCCGACCTGCCCGACCGGCCGGTCGTCGGCCCGGCCGGCCACCGCCCAGCTGCCGTCGGTCTCGGCCTCCCACCGCCGCGCCCACTCCTCGACCCACGCGCGGGCCTCGGCGAGCCCGTCCATCCGCCGCACGTGCCACCGCTGGACGTCCGGGCAGTCGAACGCCCTTTTCACGACGTTGGCGTCAGCGGCCAGCCACGGGCGCAGCACCAGGCCGTCGTCGACGTCGAGGTGCGGTTGAGCGAGGGCGCGCAGGGAGCCCGCGGACCGGGCGGGACCGACCAGGGAAGGCACGCGGCCATCCTCGCACCGACGCACCGGCGCAGCAGCCCGATCCGGCCCGGCGGATTCACGACCGCCCACTTCCGCGAATTAGACAGGAATCGGCCAGTGAATTGACGAAATCAGCACCGGAACCGGCAGATTGCGGCAATTTCCGACGGTCCGGTTGACCTCGCTGTTCGGTACCCGGTACCGATGGGACGACAGCTCAGCGAAACCGAGTCGGGAGAACCGTGAGAAGAATTCAACGAATAGTCGCAGCGGTGCTGCTGGTCGGGGGAACCCTCGCCGGAACCGCCGCACCAGCCGCAGCGGGCGGTGGCGTCGACATCAACGGGTGGTGCGTGGCCACCTTCCAGAACCCGTGGCACGCGGAACTCGTCCATTTCCACGTGTTCGGCTGGGCCTGCCAGTACGGCCAGGACCCAGGCGGCCGTCAATCCGTCGACATGAACGCGGCGTGCCGCCGCACTTACGGGTCGAACAGCACGGCGGGCTACACGAGCTACAACAACCCGTATTCCTGGTACTGCACGTGACGCGCCGGTCCGGTGGCGCGGAACACGCCACCGGACCGCCGGGATCACCGCCAGCCGAGCTCCGGCGCCACGTGCAGCAGGATGTTCTCCACCACGTGCGCGCTGTAATCCACGCCCAGCTGGTTCGGCACGGTCAGCAGCAGCGTGTCGGCCTCGGCGATGGCCTCGTCCTCGGCCAGCTGCTTCGCGAGCACGTCCGGCTCGGCGGCGTACGAGCGGCCGAAGATGGCCTTGTTCGGGCCGTCGATGAAGCCGATCTGGTCGCGGCTCTCGCCGTCGTCACCGAAGTACATGTGGTCGAGGTCGGTGGTGAGCGCGAAGATGCTGCGCGACACCGAGACGCGGGGTTCGCGGTCCCAGCCGGCCTCGGTCCACGCCTTGCGGAACGCGCGGATCTGGTCGGCCTGCTGGACGTGGAACGGTGCGCCGCCCTCGTCGAACTTCAGGGTCGAGCTCATCAGGTTCATGCCCTGCTCGGCCGCCCACACGGCGGTGCCGTTGGAGCCGGCGCCCCACCAGATGCGGTCGCGCAGGCCCGGCGAGTGCGGTTCCAGGCGCAGCAGACCGGGCGGGTTCGGGAACATCGGGCGCGGGTTGGGGCGTGCGAAGCCCTCGCCCTCCAGCACCTTGAGGAACACCTCGGCGTGCTTGCGGGCCATGTCGGCCTCGGTCTCGCCCTCGGCGGGCTGGTAGCCGAAGTACCGCCAGCCGTCCACGACCTGCTCGGGCGATCCGCGGGAGATGCCGAGCTGGAGCCTGCCACCGGAGATCAGGTCGGCGGCGCCCGCGTCCTCCACCATGTACATGGGGTTCTCGTAGCGCATGTCGATCACGCCGGTGCCGATCTCGATGCGCTCGGTCTTGGCGCCGATCGCCGCGAGCAGCGGGAACGGCGACGCGAGCTGCTGCGCGAAGTGGTGCACGCGGAAATAGGCGCCGTCGGCACCCAGCTCCTCGGCCGCCACCGCGAGGTCGATCGACTGCAGCAGCGTGTCCGCCGCGGACCTCGTCTGCGAGTGCGGGCTGTCCGACCAGTGCCCGAACGACAGAAAACCGATCTTCTTCATGTCCTGCCCAACACTTCCGTCCGGTAGCCGGTGCACGGCGGGCTTCCGCCTGTGCCACGGGAACGTGCACCGGCGCGCGGGCATTCCCCGTGCGGCGCGATGGTGCCCGATCTCACCGCCGCACCGGCAGCAGGACCGTGTCGCCGCGGGGCACCACCCGCACGTCCAGGCCGGTGCCGCGCCGGGCGATCTCCGCGGTGAAGTCGGACAGCGGCGACTTCATCACCCCGTACTCCTCGTAGTGCACGGGGACGGTGGTGCGCGGCGAGAGCAGCTCCACCAGGTCGGCGCCCTGCTCGCCGTCCATGGTGAGCAGCACGCCGAGGACCTTGGTGCCGCCCAGGTGCACGACCGCCAGGTCGATGTCGGCGAAGCGGTCGCGGATCTGCCGCAGTGACGGGTGCACGAGCGTGTCGCCGCTGAGGTACACGCGGAACGGCCGCCCACCGGCCTCCTGGTACTCCAGCATGGTGCCCATGACCGGCGGCAGCAGGTGGCCCACCGCTCCCAGCGCGTGCCGGCCGGGCAACGAGGTGATGGTCAGCCGCGCCGTGCCGCGGGTCAGCGTCGTCGTCTCCCACGTGCGCAACGGCTGCGCCTCGCGGAAACCTCGCCGTGCCAGGCGTTTCGCCGCGTGCGGTGTGGTGAGCACCGGCAGGTCGCGGGCCAGCTCCCGGCTCGCCACCCGGTCGAAGTGGTCGCCGTGCAGGTGCGACAGCACCACGGCGTCCAGCTCGGGCAGGTCGGCGATCTCGACGGCCGGGTCGGTGAGCCGGCGCGACACCACGCCCTGCCCGATGTGCGTCCACTGTCCCTTGTGGAGGAAGTTGGGGTCGGTCAGCAGCGTGAACGGCCCCAGCCGCAGCACCGTCGTGGCGTTGCCGATGAAGTGCAGCGAGCCGGTCACCGGTCAGCCCCGGTCCGGGTCGTCGCTCACCGAGTAGTCGGAGAGACCGACGTTCCCGGTCGGGTTCGGCTCCGGGTGCGCCGACCCGGAGCCGCTGCGGCCCGGCACGGTCTCCGCCTCGTCCACCACGTCCGCCCCCGCCTCCTGCAACGAGGTCCGGCTCGCGTTGTCGTAGTCCTGCTCCGCGTTGTCACGCCGTTCAGTGGTCATACCGCTCGGCTACCCGGTCCCGGCGCGGATGAACGTGCGTCAGGGGCTGTGCCGGATCGCCACCAGCGCGATGTCGTCGGTCGCCGGCTGGTCACCGACCATCGTCGCCATCACCTGGATGCACAGCTCTTCCGGCTCCAGCGGTGTCACGACGCCGCGCAGCCGCTCCAGACCGTCGTCGAGGTCCTGGTCGCGCCGCTCGACGAGCCCGTCGGTGTAGAGCACGACCAGCGACCCCGGCGCCAGCTCCACCTCGGTGGCGCGGCGGCCGGAGCTGCCCAGGTCGAAGCCGACCGGCGGGCCCACCGGGACGTCGGCGAAGCGGGCCTCCGCACCCGGCTGCGCGATCACCGGGGGCAGGTGGCCGGCCACGGCGAGGCTCATGTGGTGCGTCGCCGTGTCGATGACGGCGTAGGCGACGGTGGCCATGGTCTCGTGCTCGAAGTGGCTCGCCTTCCGGTCGAGCTTGGCCAGCACGACCGCGGGATCGGCGTACTCCAGCGCGTAGGCGCGCAACGCGCTGCGCAACCGTCCCATCACGACAGCCGCCTTCAGGCCGTTGCCGACGACGTCGCCGATCACCACGCCCATCCGCCCGCCGGGCAGGTCGAACACGTCGTACCAGTCGCCGCCGACGCCGCTCTCCGCGCCCGGGACGTACCGTGCGGCCAGCTCCCAGCCCTCGGTGCTCGGCAGCCGAGCCGGGAGAAGGCTTTCCTGCAGCAGTGTCGCGGCGGCGCGTTCGGACCGGAAGCGGTTCACGTAGACGGCCACGGCGAGGCGGTCGGCGATCAGCTGCAGGGCGTCGACCTCCTCCTCCGAGAAGGTGTCGGCGGTGGTGCGGCCGACGTGCACGACGCCGGTCAGCTCGCCCTCGGCGATCATCGCGACGCCGAGCATGACCTGCAGGCCGTGCTCCCACAGCAGCGGGTTGACCACAGTGGACGGGTCGACGTGCTCGATCTGCAGCGGCAGCCGGGACTGGGCGACGCGACCGGCGAAACCCCTGCCGACCGCAACGCGCGCGCCCTGGAAGACCTCCTCGTCCAGACCGGAGCTAGCCCGCGCCACCAGCTGGGTGCCGCTGCGGTCCACGAGCAGCACGGTGGTGGTGTCGGCCGAGAGCAGCTCGCGGGTGCGGTCCAGCAGGACGTGCAGGACCTTGTCGAGGTCGAGCTCCTTGAGCGCTCCGTCGGTGATGGCGTCGAGGACGCGCATCCGCAACGACGTCCTGTCCTCCGCCATCCCACCTCCGTCTCGCAGTGCGACGGACAGTTTCCCACGTCTGGCGGAGTCGTGCGGCGAGCCGACCCGGTCTGATCATCGCAAACCGGTTCAAAATCAACTACCACCAGGTTTAACCGCTGATCACACTCTCCTTCGCAGCCCGTGCAAGCGCTCCCGCCAACCGGCGCGTCCTGGTCTGCACCGCGGGGCTGAGGTCGTGGTGCGCGGTGAGGACGACCTCGGTGGCGCCGGCTTCGACGTAGCGGCGCAGCCCCTCTGCGACGGTGTCCTCGTCGCCGAGCAGTGCCAGCTCCTCCGGTCGTTCGGTGCCGTTCAGCTCGAGAACGCGGCGGTAGGAGGCGAACTGCGGGTAGAACGACAGGCCGTCGGCCATGGTGCGGAGGTCCCGCCGGTCGGTGGTGACGGCGGCGGGGACGAGCGCCACGACGCGGGGAGCCGGCCTGCCCGCCGCTGCCGCGGCGGCGGTGACGGCGGGCACGATGTGCTCGGCGAGCACCTTGGGCCCCGCGAGGTACGGCACGGTCCCGTCGGCCAGCTCGCCGGTGACGCGCAGGGCCCGCGGTGCCATGGCGGCCACGAGCAACGGGGTCCGCGCCGCACCGGGGACGTGGGTCGGCAGCAGCGACCGCGCGGTGAGCAGCTCGCCCTCGTGCTGGGTGGGTTCGCCGCGCAGCAACGGGCCGAGTGCGGTCAGGAACTCGCGCAGCCGGGTCACCGGCCGTTCCCACGGCAACCCGAACGCCTGCTCGACGATCGGCGGCGCGCCCAGTGCGACCGCGAGGTGGAAGCGGCCGCGGGTGGCCGCCTGCGCGGTCTGGGCCTGGCTGCCCACCAGCAGCGGGTGCCGTGCGAACACCGGCACCGCGGAGACCCCGACGTCGATGCCCGGCACCTGCACGCCCACCAGCCCGGCCAGGCCGATGGCGTCGTAGTCGAGCCGCTGCCCCAGCCACACCGAGTCGGCGCCGAACCCGGCGGCCTCACGAGCCTCGTCCACGGCGGCCGCCACCAGGTCGTCCCCGCCCGTACCGGCCAACGTGACCCCGTACCGCACCGCTTGTGAAGTGATCGACATGCACCCATGTCACCCCCGGCGGCGGCCCCCGGCGCGCGTGATGCCCGTCAACCCGACCGACGATGCCTGCGGGGCATCACCCTGGCCAGCAGCTTCCCGGTTCCGGGGCAGTGCTCCCTCGTCACGGCGAGGAACGCGGCCAGCGGCGGTGACCCGTCGGTGGAGCGGAACGCCATGGTGAGGTCGGGCAGCCGCAGCACCGGGTCGACCTCCACGACGACGGTCTCCGGCCGGGCCAGGCGCCGCGCGCTCGACGGCAGCAGCCCCACCCCCAGCCCGCAGGCGGCCAGGCCGATGACGGTGTGCACGTCCCGCGTCGCGGTGACCCCGCAGGAGGCGCCGAGCAGCGGTGCCAGCACCCGCGCCGCGGCGGGTTCGTCGGCGGCCGACGACGCGATGAGCGGCTGACCGCGCAGCTGCTCTGCGGAGACGGCGGGCAGCCCGGCGAACGGGTGGCCGCGGTGGCACACCAGCACGAGGTGGTCGCCGGCGACCGGCACGGAGGTCAGCAGCTCGGCGCCGTCCCCGGCCGGCGCACCGCGGCAGAACGCCAGGTCGACCTCCCCCGCGCGCAACGCAGCCGCGCCCTGCGCCGTCGACAGCTCACGGCACTCCAGGCCCACCCCGGGGTGCACCGACCGGAACCGCGCCAGCAGCGAGGGCAGCAGCTCGACCAGCGCCTCCCCCACGAACCCGAGCCGCAGCGACCCGGTCTGGCCGCGGGCAGCCCGCCGCGCCTCGGTCGCCCCGGCCTCGACCTGCTCCAGCACCTGCCGGGCGTGCACGACGTAGACCTCGCCCGCGGCGGTCGGCACCACGCCGCGGGCGGTCCGTTCGAACAAAGCCGTGCCGAGCTCGCGTTCGACCGCGCCCACCTGCCGCGACAGCGAGGGCTGGGTCATCCCGAGCGCGTGCGCCGCGCGCCGGAAGTGGCGGTGCTCGGCGACCGCCACGACGTACCGCAGTTGTCGCAACTCCACACCGTCCAGCCAACCACCTCGATGCCCACGGGGCATCGGCTACGGGTAGTAGCCCTCCACCGGAACCTTCGCCTCGTCGTAGAGGTGCGGGCCGTCGTTCGGCACGGCGGCGAACCCGCCCGTCGTCTTCAGCCCGTTGAGCTGCTCTGTGGACAGCGCAAACACGACGTTCCCGATGCCCGAGCGGGCCAGCGCCCCCGCGCACATCCCGCACGGCTCGCAGGAGGTGTACATCGTGGTCCCGGCCGCCGTGTCCGCGTCGAGCGACCGCGCGGCCCACCTGGCCAGCTTGAGCTCGGGGTGCGCGGTGATGTCGTCGTCGGTCAGGCAGGTGTTGCGCTCCTCGGCGAGCACCGACCCGTCCGGGCCGACCAGCAGCGACCCGAACGGCGGGTTGCCGCCCGCCCGTGCCTCGGCCGCCAGTGCGAGCGCCCGCCGCAGATGCTCCTCGTTCACCGGAACTCCTTCCGTACCGCTGCCAGTGCGTGCCACGCGGCCTCGGGCCGCCGCGTCTCCTCGGGGTCGCCGATGAACGGGTCGAGGACCACCGCGTGCGCGCCGTCGGCCCGCAGCCTTTCCAGGTCCGCGACGACCTGCTCGACGGTGCCCTCCCCCAGCCGCCGTTCCGCCGGCGGGTCGTCGGTCAGCCGGAGCAGGACCCGCGGCGCCAGACCGGGCACCGGCCGGTCCTGCTCGGCAGCCGTCTTCTTCAACCGCGCCAACGACTCCTGCCACCCGTCCGGTGTCTGCCGCAGCGGGTGCCACGCGTCACCGAGCCGGACCACGCGGCGCAACGCCCCGTCGCTGTGCCCGCCCACCCAGATCGGGATGTGCCCCGCGCGGTAGCCGTCGTCCTCCCACGCCGTGCGCACGGCCGTGATCAGCTCGTCGGTGAGCTCGCCCCTGCGCCCGAACTCGACGCCCAGCGCCGCGAACTCCTGGCGCGCCCAGCCGATCCCGACGCCGAGCACGAGCCGCCCGCCGCTGAGGTCGGCGAGGTTCGCCGCCATCCGCGCGACCAGCAGCGGGTGCCGGTAGGGCGCGATGAGCACGGTCGTGCCGAGGGTGATCCGCTCGGTCACCCCGGCGAGCCAGGACAGGGTGGTGAACGGCTCGTAGAACGGCGCCGGGTACTGCTCGGCCACGTCCGGCGTCACCGCCACGTGGTCGGACACCATGAGCAGGTCGAAGCCCAGGCCCTCCACCGTCCGCGCCCAGTCGCGCAGCACGGCCGGGCTGGTGCCGGGGCCGAAGTTGGGGACGTTCACGCCGATCAACACGTGATCAAGGCTAGGCCGTCGGACCGAGTCCGCTGAAGGGGATCTTCACGGCATCTGCGCGGTCCGGCCGTGGATTTCCCGCTACATTCGCCGGATGACCGAGACGCTCGACGCGACCGACTGGGCGATCCTCGCCGAGCTGCAGCGCGACGGCCGCGTGCCGATCACCGAGCTCGGGCGCCGCGTCAGCCTCAGCGCCTCGGCCACGACCGAACGCGTGAAGCGGCTGGAGGGCGCCGGGGTCATCACCGGCTACCGGGCCACCGTCGACCTCGCCAGCACGGGCTACGGCGTGCTGGCCGTGGTGCGCCTGAAGTACCCCGGCAACCGGCACCAGCCGCTGCACCGGTTCCTCGCCGAGCGGCCGGAGGTGCTGGAGTGCCTGCGCACCACCGGCGAGGACTGCTACACCCTCAAGGTCGCCGCCACGTCGATGCCGCACCTGGAGCGGGTGGTCGACGAGCTGATGGCGTTCGGCAGCACCACCACCAGCATCGTCTACAGCCAGACCATGACCTACCGCGGTGTGAGCGCGCCACCCGCAGTGCCGTGACGAGTCCCGTTGCGGCACAACGGGAGCGGTCGGGTGTCAGAAGTGGTCGGTGCTCGTCAGCTCGTGCTCGAAGGCGTCGGCGCGGGCGACCAGGAGGGTCAGCGGCCGGCCGAACTCCTCCTGCACGCTGAGGTGCTCCAGCGGGATCGTGTGCTTGAGCAGCGCCACCCCGTCCACCACGGCCGCGCCGCCGACGTCCACCCCGCCGGCCAGCTCGAGCAGCCGCCGCAGGTCGATCTCGTCCGCGCGGCCGACGGCGGAGGAGATCTCCAGCCACTGCGCGCCGTCGAGGTCGGGCAGGTGGTGCACCGTGACCTGCTGGGACCGGCCGTCCTCGGTGTCGAGGCGGAACCGCAGCCACGCGTCCTGCTCCTCCAGCACCTCGTAGCGCAGCCGCACGTAGCTGACGACCTCGGCCCACGACGTCATGTCCCCGAACCCCTCACACCTCGCTGATCCACCGACCGCCACCGTAGTGCCCGCGGAGGGCGGTCGTTGCGGATATGCGCGGATCTTCGTCCCGCATGTCGCCGCGGCCGGGCCGCCGGTCCGGTGTTCGTGGATCATCGGTGGTGTACCCGTGCCGGGAAAGGGGTGGAAGGTGACCGAGTCCGTCCTCCAGCTGCTGCGCGACCGCAAGCGGCAAGGGAGCACACCGGGCAACCGCGCGGACGACGCACGCCTCGTGCTGCTGATCGAGGGCGGGAGCTCGCGCGGCGCGTACTCGAGCGGCATGACCGTCGCGATCGAACAGCTCGGGCTGCTGCCGGCGTTCGACGCGGTCTACGGCAGCTCGGCGGGCTCGTTGAACGGTGCGTGGCTGTTGTGCGGGCGTGCCGACAGCAGCAAACACGCCTGGTGGGACCCCGCGGTCATGCGGACGACCATCAACCCGATGCGCGCGCTGCGCCGGTTGCCAGTCGTGGACACCCAGCACCTCGTGCACACCATCTACACCCAGGTCGTGCCGATGGGCTTCCAGGACATCCTGGACAACCCCGTCGAGTTCCACCCGATGACCACCGACGCCCTCACCGGCGAGTCCACCGACCTGCACGGGCGGATCCACGACGTGCCGAGCCTGCAGGCCGCGCTGCGGGCCTCGACCGCGATGCCGCTGCTGGCCGGCCCGCCGGTGGTGATCGACGGCCGCCCGTACGTCGACGCCGGCATGAGCGAGATGGTCCCGGTGCGCACCGCGCTGGCCCAGAAGGCCACGCACCTGGTCGTCCTGCGCACGGTCCGCTCCGACGAGGTGCCGATGCCGCCGACCCGCAGCGAACGGCTGGTGCTGCGGCGCTGGTTCGCCCGCCACGCACCGGGCGTCGTCGAGACCTTCCTGCGCCGCAAGGACGACCGGCTCGTCGAGGAGGCCGTGCTCGCCTCCCACCCCGCGTGCCTGCAGATCCGCCCGCCGCTCGGCAGCCTGCGCGTCGGCCGCACCGAACGCCGCCCCGCCGTGCTGCGCGCCGTCGTCGACATCGGCACCCGTGCCGCGGCCGACGCACTGGCCGCGAGCGTCCTGGAGTCGCACTGACGCAGCGTCGCCGACCTGGCACGGCACGCAGCACTTCTGCGGACGGGAGTGCGCTCGGTGACCGGCCGATGGCCCTCTGTCCGCAGTGGACATTCGTTGCCCATGTGACACCGGAGGTTTCCTTGCACATATAGGTGAAGAATGTTTGCATTCGGCCCATGGACATGGGGACCTCCACTCTGATCACCGCGTACCTCGTCGCGTGCGTCGGCTCCGCACTCGGTCTCCTGTCCGCCGAACGCGCACGGACGGCGACCGGAGCGTCACGCAACGGGTGGCTGGCGATCGCCGCGGTGTCCATCGGCGGGCTCGGGATCTGGGGCATGCACTTCACCGCGATGCTCGGCACCTGGATGGGCGCGAAGGTCGCCTACGACATCCCCATCACCCTGGCGAGCATGGTGGTCGCCATCGTGGTCGTCGCCCTCGGCCTGCTCGTGGTCCGCCGCGGCGACAACACCCGGCTCTGGCCGTTCCTGGCGGGCGGCCTGATCACCGGCCTCGGCGTGGCCGGCATGCACTACACCGGCATGGCGGGCATCGTGATCGGCGCCGACGTCACCTACCACCCCGGCCTGGTGGTGCTCTCCGTCGTGATCGCCGTCGCCGCCGCGACAGCCGCCCTCTGGGCCACCGCCAACGTCCGCGGCTGGCTCGCCGTCGCCGGCGCCGCGCTGGTGATGGGCGTGGCGGTCACCGGCATGCACTACACCGGCATGCACGCCATGCACGTCATGCTCACCCCGAACGCCCCGCTGGTCGTCGACAACTCGCCGGAGCTGATCACGTCCCTGATCATCGGCGGTGCCGGTGTCAGCGTGGTCATCATCTTCCTGCTGGCCCTCACGTCCTCCGGTGACGAGGGCGGCGAGGACGCCGAGCTGCTCGACCGCGTGATGCGGCGCAACGAGTCGCACCAGTTCGGGCGCACCGACTCCGTGTCCTGACGTTCCTGCACGCCAAGGGGCGCGCACCTCGTGTTGGGTGCGCGCCCCTTGGTCGGTCCTCGCGGCTTCGTCAGTCCTTCTTGAAGGCGTCCTTGACCTTCTCCGCCGCCTGGCCGAGGTTGCCCTTCGCCTGGTCGACCTTGCCCTCGGTCTCCAGGCCGGGGTCGTCGGTCACGTCGCCGACGCCTTCCTTGACCTTGCCCTTGAGCTCGTCGGCCTTGTGGTCGATCTTGTCGTCGGTGCCCATGTGGTCCTCCCCGACAGCTGGGTTCCCTGCGTTGTCGTGACACCGGGGTGCCCACTGGGACGAACCTCAACCATCGCGGTGGTCACTCGGTCGCACTCCCAGCACCCGCTTGAACGCCACGCTCAACGCGAACGCGTCCGAATACCCCACCTTCCGCGCAACGGCACCCACGGTCTCCCCACCGCCCCGCAACAGGTCCGCCGCCAACGTGATCCGCCACCGCGTGAGGTAGCTCATCGGCGGCTCCCCGACGGAGGCGCTGAACCGCCGCGCGAACGCCGCCCGCGACACGCCCAGCTCGGCCGCCAGCGCCGCCACGGTCCACGACCGGGCCGGCGTGGCGTGCATCAACCGCAGCGCGTCGCCCACCACCGGCTCGTCCAGCGCACGGCACCACGCGGGAGGGTTCGCGGCCGGGTCGGCGAACCAGGTGCGCAGGGCGGACACGAGCAGCAGGTCCAGCATGCGGTCGAGCACCAGGTGGTGGCCGGGGCGTCCGCCGGCGATCTCGGCGGCCATCGCCTCCGCGACAGCCGGCGGCGATCCGAAGGGCACCACGAGGACCGGCGGCAACGCGTGCAGCAGGCGTTCGCTCAGCTGACCCCGGCGTTCGAACGCGCCGCTGAGCAGCACGGCGGCGCTGTTGTCAGGGGTTCCGCAGGTGGCCGGTTCCGGGCCAGGTGGGCAGTAGTCGGCGGCGGTCACGTCGTGCGTCGGCGTGGCGGACGGTGTGGAGGCGACGGTGTGGGGCACGTCGCCGCGGACCAGGGCCACGGCGCCCGGTTCGAGCAGCACCGCGTCGGCGCCGTCGGGCACGATCCACGCCTCACCGCGCAGCACGACGGCCAGCGTCAGCGGGGCGCCGCTCGACATCCGCAGCGCCCACGGCGGGGTCAGGGCCGCCTGCCGGAACACAGCGCCACGCGCTCGCACGTCCGCCAGCAGCTGCGAGACGACATCCACGAGCCCCACCGTAGACGATCGAACATCCAGAAGAGTGCCAGAGCCATGGATCGTCTCACCGGACCGAGGTTGGCTGGGCCCATGACTGATCAAGTTCTCGTCACCGGTGCGACCGGCAAGACGGGCAGGCGCGTGGTGCGGCGGTTGCGGGCCCAGGGGGTGCGGGTCCGCGCGGCGTCACGGCGCGGGGAGCACGTGTTCGACTGGACCGACCAGCAGACGTGGGACGCGGCGTTCGACGGGGTGAGCGCCGTCTACGTCGTGCAGGTCGACGGGACCAGGCTCGTGCGCCCGTTCGTGCGACGGGCGCAGGAGCTCGGTGTGCGCAGGGTCGTGCTGGCGTCCGGTCGCGGCATCGACGACCCGGACTACGCGACGGACAGCGGCGGGGTCCTCGACGGGTTGCTGGACAGCGAGGACGCGGTGCGCACCAGCGGTCTGGAGTGGACGATCACCCGGCCGGGCTGGTTCGCGCAGAACTTCAGCGAGGGGTTCTTCTCGGCCGCGGTCGAGGCCGGTGAGCTGCGGCTGCCCGCGGGTGAGGGTGCGGCGAGCTTCGTCGACGCCGAGGACATCGCCGCCGTGGTCGGCGCCGCGCTCACCGAGGACGGGCACGACGGGCAGGTCTACGAACTGTCCGGGCCCGCGGTCGTGACGCTCGCCGAGGCGGTGGCCACGATCTCCGCTCACGCCGGTCGCGAGATCCGTTACGTGCCGTTGGACGTCGACGACCACATCGCCGAGCTCACCGCGCAGGGCTTCGCACCCGAGGACGCGCGGGCGTTCGCGGACATGGTCGAGCCGCTGCGCAACGGCACCGACGCGTACCTCTCCGACGGCGTGCAGCGGGCGCTCGGGCGGCCTGCGCGGACCTTCGCGGAGTTCGCCGCCGCGACCGAGTGGTGAGCGACGGCTGCGACACCGCATGACCCTACGGCGGCAGGTAGCGGGCTGACGCCGGTCAGACGCGGGTGCCGGTGGCCGGAGGCTCGTCCCGGACCCGCTCCGGTGCGCTGCGCGGTGTCCACCGCAGGTGCACGGTGCGCTCCGGCGGGTCCGCCCGCAGCAGCGACAGCCGCGGGCGGACCGCGTCGGTGCGCGCCGACGGTGGTTTCCGGCTGCCGGCCTGGAACTGCACCGGCCAGTCGACGCGGTGGTCCTGCTCTGCGGCCGCGTGCAGCGTCCAGTGCGGGTCGTACAGGTGGGTGCGGCCGAGTGCGCACAGGTCGGCGCGACCGGCCAGCAGGATGGAGTTCACGTCGTCGTGGGACGCGATGGCGCCGACGGCGATGACGGCCGTGCCGGTGGCGGCGGCGGCCTCGTGGCGGATCCGGTCGGCGAGCGGGGTCTGGTAGGAGCGGCCGTACGCCGGGCGTTCGTCCGCGGTGACCTGGCCGGAGGAGACGTCGATCGCGTCCGCGCCGTGGGCGATGAAGGCGCGGGCGATCTCGACGGCGTCGTGTTCGGTGGTGCCGCCGTCGGCCCAGTCGGTGGCGGAGATGCGCACGATCATCGGGCGCCCTGCCGGCCACACCGCGCGGACGGCGTCGAAGACCTCCAGCGGGTACCGCAACCGGTTCGCGAGCGAGCCGCCGTAGGCGTCGGTGCGCCGGTTCGCGAGCGGCGACAGGAACGACGACAGCAGGTAGCCGTGCGCGCAGTGCAGTTCGAGCAGGTCGAAACCCGCTTCGGCACCGCGCAGGGCGGCCTCGGTGAACGACTGGGTGAGCTCGTCCAGGTCGGCGCGGGTGAGCTCGCGCGGAACGGGTGAGGCGGGACCGTACGGCAGCGGCGAGGGCCCGACCGTCTCCCAGCCGCCCTCCGGCAACGGGTCGTCCATGCCCTCCCACATCAGCCGGGTCGAGCCCTTGCGGCCGGAATGGCCGAGCTGCAACCCGATGCGCGCGGTGCTGCGCGAGTGCACGAACGACACGATGCGCGCCCACGAGTCGCGTTGCTCGTCATTCCACAGACCGGTGCAGCCCGGCGTGATGCGGCCCTGCGGCGACACGCACACCATCTCGGTCATCACCAGGCCCGCGCCGCCCATCGCCTTGGAGCCCAGGTGCACGAGGTGGAAGTCGCCGGGCACGCCGTCGACAGCCGAGTACATGTCCATCGGTGAGACGACGACCCGGTTCTTCAGCTCCAGCCCGCCCAGCCGGAACGGCTGGAACATCGCCGGCGCGGTGGCCGGGAGGCCCTGGGCGGCGGCGAACGCGGCGTCCACGCGGTCGGCGAACTCCGGGTCGCGGGTGCGGAGGTTGTCGTGGGTGATGCGGCGCGAGCGGGTCAGCAGGTTGAAGCAGAACCGGGTCGGCTCCTGGCCCGTGTACATGCCGATGTTCTCGAACCACTCCAGCGACGCCTGCGCGGCACGTTGGGTGGACTCCACGACGGGACGGCGCTCGGCCTCGTACGCGGCCAGCGCGGTCCCGACGTCCGGGTGCTCGTGCAGACAGGCGGCCAGCGCGAGGGAGTCCTCCATCGCGAGCTTGGTGCCGGAGCCGATCGAGAAGTGGGCGGTGTGCGCGGCGTCGCCGACGAGGACGAGGTTGCCGTCGTGCCAGCGCTCGTTGCGCACGGTCGCGAAGCTGAGCCACTTGGAGTTGTTGGCGAACACCTCGTGGCCGCCCAGCTCCTCGGCGAACAGCTCGCGGATCCGGTCGACGGCGCGGTCGTCGGACGCACCCGGCGCGAACTGCTCGCCGGTGTCGAACCCGGCGCGGCGCCAGACGTCCTCGTGCATCTCGACGATGAACGTGGAACCGCTGTCGGAGTAGGGATAGCCGTGCACCTGCACGGTGCCCCACTCGGTGTCCCTGATGAAGAACTGGAACGCCTCGAAGACGCGGTCGGTGCCGAGCCACATGTACCTGTTGCGCCGGCGGTCCACGGTGGAGCCGAAGACGTCCCCGGCGGTCTGGCGCACCAGCGAGTTCACCCCGTCCGCGCCGACGACCAGGTCGTGGTCCGCGCGCAGGAGCCGGACGTCGGGCGCGGTCGCCGAGAAGTGCACGGCCACCCCCAGGTCGTGGCACCGCCGCTGGAGCAGGCCGAGCAGCTCCTTGCGGCTCATCGCGGCGAACCCCTGACCTCCGACCGTGTGGCTCTCGCCGCGGTAGTGGATGTCGATGTCCGTCCAGCGCGCGAACCGGCTGGCCATCGCGTCGGCGAACTCCGGGTCGGCGTTCTCGATCCCGCCGAGCGTCTCGTCGGAGAACACCACGCCGAAGCCGAACGTGACGCCGGCCGCGTCGCGTTCCCACACGGTGACGTCGTGGGCGGGGTCGAGCTGCTTCATCAGCGCGGCGAAGTACAGCCCGCCGGGCCCACCACCGACGACAGCGATCCTCACGCCGGCACCTCCTGCTCGACGATCCTGCGGAGCGCGAACCGCTGGAGCTTGCCGCTCGCGTTGCGGGGCAACGAGGTGCGGAACCGGACCTCGCGCGGGTACTTGTACGGCGCGATCGTCCGCTTGACGTGGTCCTGGATCTCACGGGCCTTCGCCGCACCGGCCTCGACGCCCTCGCGCAGCACCACGAACGCGCACACGATCGAGCCGCGTTCCTCGTCGGGCTTGGCGACGACGGCGGACTCCAGCACGTCCGGGTGCGTGTCGATGGCCTCCTCCACCTCGGGGCCGCCGATGTTGTAGCCGGAGGAGACGATCATGTGGTCGCTGCGGGCGTGGTAGTGGAAGTAGCCGTCCTCGTCGCGGTGGAAGACGTCGCCGGTGACGTTCCAGC
The DNA here is from genome assembly GCF_055608075.1 of Lentzea sp. NPDC036949. Classification (NCBI taxonomy): domain Bacteria; kingdom Bacillati; phylum Actinomycetota; class Actinomycetes; order Pseudonocardiales; family Pseudonocardiaceae; genus Lentzea; species Lentzea sp. NPDC036949. The sequence goes on along the minus strand of NZ_JBVJRA010000002.1, from coordinate 127,077 downwards.
CACCCACCACGTAGTCCTCCTGCCGCGGGTCGTCGAGGTAACGGCAGCCGACCGGGCCGATGACGCCCAGCCGGCCGGGTTCGCCGGGGCCGAGCTCCTCGCCGTCGAGCCCCAGGACGGTGGCGCGGTAGCCGGGCACGGGTCTGCCGGTGGAACCGGGGCGGATGTCGTCCCCGGCCGCGGAGATGAAGATGTGCAACAGCTCCGTGGCGCCGATGCCGTCGATCACGCGCAGCCCCAGCCGGTCCTGAAGCCGCTGCCAGGTCTCCAGCGGGAGGTGCTCACCGGCCGACACCGCCACCCGCAGGCCCGCGAGCTTCTGCTCGGCGCCGTCGCGCAGGATCGCCTTGTACGCGGTCGGTGCCGTCGCGAGCACCGTGACGCCGTGCTCCGCGACGAGGTCCGCGACCTGCGGCGGTGTCGCGGTCTCGGTCAGCAGGGCGCAGGCACCGGCGCGCAACGGGAACACGACGAGCATGCCCAGGCCGAAGGTGAACGCGAACGGCGCCGTGCACGCCACGAGGTCGTCCGGCACCAGCCGCAGCACGTGCCGGCCGAAGGTGTTGTCGATGGAGAGCACGTCGCGGTGGAAGTGCGCGGTGATCTTGGGTGAGCCGGTGCTGCCCGAGGTCGGCGCCAGCAGGGCCACGTCGTCGGCGGCGGTGTCCACGGCGGTGAACTCCCCCGGCTTGCGCTCGGCGCGGGCCGCGAGGTCGTCGTGGGTCACCACGGTCAGCCCCGGCAGGGCCCGCACGTCCGCGGCGAACCGGGGATCGGTCAGCGCGATCGACGGACGCGTCCGCTCGACGACCGGCGTGAGCTCACGGGTGCGCAGCGCGGCCATGGTGGTGACCACGACACCGCCCGCCTTGAGCACCCCGAGCCACGCGGCCACCGTCCACGGGTTGTTCGGCGACCGCAGCAGGACCCGTTGCCCGGCAACGAGGTCCAGGTCGTCGACGAGCACGTGGGCGACCTGGTTCGCACGGGTCCGCAGCTCGCCGTAGGACCACACCTCGCCCGCCGGGGTGCGCAGCGCCGGGCGGCCGGGCCCGAACCGCGCGGCGGCGACGTCGACCAGCTCCGCGGCGGCGTTGAGCCGGTCGGGGTAGGCCAGCTCGGGCGTCGTGAACTCGATGGTCGGCCACAGCGCCGGCGGCGGGAGGTGGTCGCGGGCGAAGGTGTCCATGGCGGGTCCTTCCGGCGGCGGCGGGGTCAAGCGGCGCGGATCATGCCCTCCTGGGCGACGGTGGCGAGGTGCCTGCGGTCGCGGGTGAAGAAGCGGCCGGAGCCCAGGCCGCGGCCGTCGTCGGCGGCGACGGCCTCCTGGACGTAGAGCAGCCAGTCGTCGACCGGGCCGGTGCGGTGGAACCACATGGCGTGGTCGAGGCTCGCGGTGACCAGTCCCGGCCGGGCCCACGGCAGGTCGAGCACCCGCAGGACGGGCTCCAGGATGGTGTAGTCGCACATGTAGGCCAGTGCGGCGACATCGCGCTGGGCGTCGGTGAGCCCCTCGACCGGGCGCAGCGGGTCGAACGGCTTGAGCCACACGGCCTGGTGCGGCACCCGGTCGCCCTCGACAGCGAGGTAGACGGGGCCAGGCACGTGCCGCACGTCGAAGCTGCGACCGGCTGACCAGTAGTGCTTCGACTCCTCGGTCATGGTGCCGCCGGCGCGGTCCGCGAGGTAGGCCGCCGAGCTGGGCAGCTCCTCGGGGCCGGGCAGGTCGTCGGTGAGCCCGGCCGCGAACGTGCCGCCCGCCTCCCCCGCGGCGAAGTTCGCGAGGCACGCGTAGAGCGGCTTGCCGTTCTGGTAGCCGCGGACCTGCCGGGTGCTGTAGCCCCGGCCGTCGCGCAGCAGCTCCACCTCGTAGCGCACCTCGGCACCGATGTCGGCCGGGCGCAGGAAGTAGCTGTGCATCGAGTGCAGCACCTTGCCGTCGGTCACCGACCGCACGGCCGCGGCCACCGCCGCCGCCACCAGGTCGCCGCCGTAGGCCTTGGGCCACGGGCAGGGCTGCGTGACGGCGGTGAACGCCAGGTCGAAGTGCTCCGGCTCGGCCCGCTCCAGCGTGATCGCCGAGGTGAAGAACGCGGAGGTGCCCGCGGTCATCGGGTCAGCCAGTCACGCAGGTCCTCGTCGGGCACGTCGTCGAGGTTGACGACGATGTTCTCCGGGGTCCGCGTCGTCATCCACGTCAGCGGGGTGTTGCGGGAGAGGTTGCACTCGATGTGCGGCATGAACGGCGGCACGAAGACCCAGTCGCCCTCCTCCATGTCGACGTAGTCCTCGAACCTGTCGCCGAAGTAGATCCGCGCCCGGCCCGACAGCACGTACCCGCCGGTCTCGGCCTCGCCGTGGTGGTGGGTGACCGAGCGGTAGCCGGGCTCGTTGGTGACCTTGCCGAACCACAGCCGGGTGGCCGGGGTGTGCTGGATGCTCACGCCGGAGATGCGGATCGCGCCGCCGGAGTTCGCGGTGTCCGGGTTCTCGCTGCCGCCCCGCGTCACCACCGGCGCGACCAGGCCGCTGGGCAGTCGGTACGTCGAGTTGTCGCCTTCGAGCTGGTACCTGCTCAGGTCGGGCTCCATATATCGCATTCTTCACCGCCGTCAGATATTGTCAATACACATGAGGCCCTTAGCGGTGAACCCCGCCGAGCTCCCCCGGCCGAGCGGCTACTCCCACGGAACCCTGGCGGGCACGACGCTGCACCTGGGCGGGCAGACGGCCACCGACGCCGGGATGAAGATCGTGCCGGGCGGCATCGTCGCGCAGTTCCGCCAGGCGTTCGGCAACGTGCTGACCACCCTCCGCGCTGCGGGCGGCGTGCCGGAGGACCTGGTCAGCATCACGATCTACCTCACCGACGTCCCCGACTACCAGGCCAACGGCAAGGAGATCGGCGCGGTGTGGCGCGAGCTCGCCGGCCCGGTCTACCCCGCCATGGCCGGCATCGGCTGCACCGCGCTGTGGCAACCGGAGGCCATGATCGAGATCCTCGGTGTCGCGGTGATCCCCGAAGACCGCCTGGTCACGCCGATTCAGAAATAGCGTTTCCATGATCAGCGAAATGGAGGCGCGATAGTGAAGCTCGCATCAGTGACCGTGGACGGTGTCCGCAGGGCCGGTCTCGTCGACGAGACCGAGCAGTTGATCACGCTGCTGGCCACCGCGGTCGACGACGTCGTGCGCGGGGCGCCACCGGGTGAGCGCGGGGAGGTCCTGCCGCTGTCCGAGGTGCGGCTGGAGTCGCCGCTGCACCGCTTCAACCGCGACGTACTGTGCACCGGCTGGAACTACCTCGACCACTTCCTGGAGTCGCGGGGCAGGCGGGAGGGGCAGGACCCGGTCGCGGTGCCCGAGCGGCCGACGTTCTTCACCAAGGGCCCGGACACGGTGATCGGCCCCACCGACCCGATCGCCTACGACCCGGCGTTGTCGGTGCAGTGGGACTACGAGGCCGAGATCGCGCTGGTCATCGGCCGCGACGGCCGGAACATCCCGGAGGAGAAGGCCCTCGACCACGTCTTCGGCTTCCTCGTCGCCAACGACGTCTCCCAGCGCGACCTGCAACGCGCGCACGGCGGCCAGTGGCTCAAGGGCAAGAGCATCGACCGCACGATGCCTCTCGGCCCGTGGGTGACGACGACCGACTCCGTGGACCTCACGGCCATGCAGGTGCAGTGCGAGGTCAACGGGCAGCTGCTGCAGAACGCCTCCAGCGCGCAGATGGCGTTCTCGTTCGCGCGGATCATCGCCGAGCTGAGCCGCGGCATGACCCTGCGCGCAGGGGACGTGGTCCTCACCGGCACCCCCAGCGGCATCGGCAGCGCCCGTGACCCGCAGCTCTTCCTGTGCGACGGCGACCTGGTGGTGACACGTGCGAGCGGTCTCGGCGAGCTGCGCAACACTGTCACCCTCACGGATCTCAGCCGGGAAGGAGAGGGCGCTGAACCTCGCGGTGAACAGTGACGCGGACGTGGCACCCGCCGGTCGTGACCGGCTCGGCCCGCTCATCGTCACGATCTTCGGCCTCTACGCGCGCGGCGAGGACAACTGGCTGTCCGTCGCGTCGGTCGTGCAGCTCATGGCGGACCTCGGCGTGGAGGGCCAGGCCGCGCGGTCGTCGATCTCCCGGCTGAAGCGCCGCGGCGTGGTCCGCAGCGACCGCCGCGACGGCGCCGCCGGCTACGCCTTGGCCGAACCGACCCTGGAGGCGCTCGCCGAGGGCGACGCCCGGATCTTCGAACGCAGGCGCGCCACCACCGACGACGGCTGGCTGGTGGTGGTGTTCTCCGTGCCGGAGTCCGAACGCGACAAGCGCCACGCGCTGCGCACCAGCCTGACCCAGCTGGGTTTCGGCACCGCCTCGCCGGGCGTGTGGGTGGCGCCGGGCAACCTCGCCGTGGAGACCCGCAGGACCCTGGAGCGCCGTGGCCTGTCCGAGTACGTGGACATCTTCGCGGGCCGGCACTTCGCGTTCGGCGACCTGCGCTCGAAGGTGCGGTCGTGGTGGGACCTCGACGAGCTGGCCGACCTGTACGCCGACTTCGTGCGGCGCCACCGGCCCGTGCTCGACACACCGCCGGCCGGAGCCCTGGGGGCGTTCCGGACCTACGTGCCGATGCTGACCCAGTGGCGCCGCCTGCCCTACAGCGATCCCGGCCTTCCCCTGGCCCTGTTGCCGCCGGGGTGGAACGGCGTGACCGCGGAGGCGTTGTTCGAGCAGCTGAACACCACGCTGAGCGCACCGGCGCGGGAGCACGCACTGGCCGTGCTCCACGCGCGCGGCTGATGTCCGCTCCGGTGCTGCTCCTCAGCGGCGGTTCTGGTCGTCGCGCTCGACGTCGACGCGTTCCTTGCGCACCTCACCGCTGACCTGCCGCTGCTCGGTGACGGCGTCCTTCTCCAGCCGCACCCGCTCCACGGCCTCGGCGCGCTTCTGCACCACCGGCTCCTCGCGGTGCAGCGTCACCTCGGCCGCCTCCTCCTCGAACGCGTCCTTCACGGGGCCGTCCACCGGCTCCCGCACCACGCGCACCTCCTCGTGCGACACGGGCACGGTGACGTTGCGCTGCTCGGTGACGACGTGCTTGACCAGCCGCACCCGTCCCGCCTCGACCTGCCGCTTGCCGACCTCGAGGTGCTCCTCGGACCGCGTGACGGACATGCCGTCGCCCTCGCGGCCGCTCCTCGTGCGGCTGTCGTTCGTGCCGCTGTCCCTCATGCCGCTGTCGCGCGTGCCGCGGGTCTCGTGGCTGAGCCGGTCGTGCTCCCCGGTCTTGGCGCTCGGGATCATGCCGTAGTACCGGTAGAGCTCCTCCTGCTGGGCGTCGGACATCTTGTCACCGTCGACGTCGATCTTCGGCGCCTCCTTGACCAGTTCCTTGTCCACCGGCACCGTGATCGCGCCCGCGCTGACCCGCGCCTGCTGGATCGGCACGAAGCTCTCGCGCAGCCCGAACAGTCCGGTGTGGACCTGGGCCCAGGTCGGCTGGCCGTCCTCGTCGTCGAGCCACAACTGCTTCACCGAGCCGATCCGCTCGCCCTTGTTGTCGATGACGTCGCAGTCGTACAGGGCCTCGAGCTGGGTCCGATCGATCATCGTTCTTCCTCTCGCGTCGCTGGCGTCTCTGTGATCGCGAGGTACCCCGCCACCGGTGGCAGGTCCCGGGATACCGCCCATCCAGTGACACCTCTTCCCCCGAAGGTGGTTCACGTTGCCGGAGCGTGACGACGTGCAGACGGGCGGGTCAGCGGGTACCCCCGCTGCCATGACGACCTACACGCACACCGCCGAAGCCGACATCCCCGCCGACACCCTGTTCAGCTTCCTCGCCGACCCCACGAACCTCCCCCGCTACTTCCCGCAGATGACCGCGGCGGAGCCCGAGGGCGGCGAGCAGGTCCACGTCGAGGCCGAGGTGCACGGCCACCACGTCGAGGGCGAGGCGTGGGTGCGGCCCGACACCGAGCAGCGGCGGCTGGAATGGGGTGCCGAGGGCCCCGACGACTACCACGGCGAGCTGCACGTCGAGGAGGTCGCGCCGGGGAGGTCGCGCATCACCGTCAGCCTGCACAGCGTGCGGGAGGCGAAGGGCGACGAGGTGCAGCGCGGGCTCGAGGAGACCGTTGCCGTGCTCACCCAGACCGCGGCCGCCGATGACCGCTCGACCGGCTGACGGCCCGGCCCGGGTAACCCCTCCGAACGCCACGACCGCACCGGCGCCAGGCACCGCACCACCGAGAACTCGCCCCTGGCACCATCTCCGGGTGCTCACCGACGCCGAGTCCCGATCGATCGTCCTGCGCAGGTACTGGCAGCACCTCATCGAGTTCGCGCTGCTGGTGGTGGCCGGCCTGCTGGGCATGGTGCTCGGCCTGCTGCTGGCGATGGCGCTCATCAAGCTCGGCGCACCCGGAGAGGTGTTCTTCGTGCTGCCGACGGGCGTGCTCGTGACGGTGTCGCTGCTGGGCGTGCTGTGGGTGGAGATCTGGTACCCGCACCGGCACGGCGGCGCAACCCCGGCCATGCGGTGGCTGGGGTTGCGGATCACAACGCTGCGCGGCGGGCAGCCGTCGCTGCGGGACTACCTGGTGCGGTGGGTGCTGATGGCCGTGGACGGGATGTTCTTCGGCCTGGTCGGGGCGGTGCTGATCGCCGTGACGCCGCGGCACCAGCGGCTCGGCGACGTGGTGGCCGGGACCGTGGTGGTGCGGGCGGTCACCTGAGCAGGCCGGTGCGCCAGGCCCAGATCGCGATCTCGGTGCGGTTGCGGGCGCCGAGCTTGGCCTGCACGTTGGTGAGGTGCGACTTCACCGTCGACAGCGAGACGCTGAGGCGGTCGGCGATCTCGGCGTTGGTCCAGCCGCGGGCCACGGCGAGCACCACGTCGAGTTCGCGGCCGGTCAGCGGGGTCGGAGGTTGCTCGCGGCCGCCGGTGCCGGTGAAGTGGGCGAGCAGCCGGACCGTCACGGCGGGCGAGACCAGGGCCTCTCCCCTGACGGCCGCGTGCACGGCTTCCACCAGCAGCCGAGGGCGGGCGTCCTTCAGCAGGAAGCCGCAGGCACCGGCGAGCAGGGCGGCGTGGACGTTCTCGTCGAGGTCGTAGGTCGTGACCACCAGGACGCGCAACGGGTCCTCGACGCCGGGACCGGCCAGCAGCTCGGTCGCCCGCAGGCCGTCGAGCTTGGGCATGCGGATGTCCATCAGCGTCACGTCCGGGCGCAGCTGCCGGGCCATCCGCACGGCCGCCTCGCCGTCGGCGGCCTCGCTGATCACCTTGATGCCCGGTTCGGCGTCGAGGACCAGCCGGAAACCGGTGCGCACCAACGTCTGGTCGTCGGCGATGAGCACGCGGATGGTCATCAGACCCCCCTCGGCAGGGTGTCGAACGCGAGCGGCACCCGTGCGGTGACCACCCAGCGGTCACTCCCCCGTGGACCCGCGACCAGCTCCCCGCCCAGCGCGGCCACCCGTTCTCCCATCCCGAGCACACCGTGCCCGCCGTCCGCTGCTTCCCCGGTCACGCCGTTGTTCTCGACCTCCAGCACCAGCTCGTCCCCGTCGGACCTGGCCGTGACGCGCACCTCGGTGGCGGTCGCGTGCCGGCGCGCGTTCGTCAGCGCCTCCAGCAACACCCGGTGCAGCGCCACGGAAACCTGTGCCGGCACGAGCAGCGCCTCCACGTCGGTGGCCACGTGCACCGCCGCGTCCGTGCCCGCCGCCGCCCGCACCACGTCGCCCAGCACGAGGCTCGGCGACGGCAGCGGATCGTCGCTGCGCAGCACGCCGACCAGGCCGCGGGTGGCGGTCAGCGCTTCGGCGGCGGCGTGCTCGATCTCGTCGAACACCTCGACGGGATGCTGGGCCAGCGCCTGAGCGGCGCGGGTGCGCACCACGATCCCGGTCACGTGGTGCGCGACGAGGTCGTGCAGGTCCCGCGCGAGCTGCAGGCGGTCCTCGGTGCGGATGCGCTCCAGCTCCCGCCGGTGCCGGGCGTCCGCGTCCCGCAGGATCAGGCCGAGCGCGAGCGCCGCTCCCCACGCCAGCGCGGCGGCCACCGGGAACAGCGCCGCCGGGTAGTCCAGGCCGTAGCGCACGCTCGGTGCGAGCACCACTGTGGCACCGGCGACGACGGCGAGCGCGGCGGCCCGCCACACCGGCAGCCGCCGGCACCCCGCCGCCGCGACCAGCAGCACCGCCAGCACCTCGGTCACCACCGGTTGCAGCGGAGCCCGCGGTGCCAGGCCCGCGACCGCGGTGCCGAGCAGCGACAGCCCCACCACCGCGCCCGCGAGCAGCTCGACCCTGCGCGGGAACCGGCGCCGCAGCACGGCGAGGACGGCCGTGGCCGAGCCCGCGTACGGCAGCACCACCGTGAGCAGCGACCCGGTGATCCCACGCGGAACGGCGTCCGCCTGCACCACCAGCACCGCGTCCACGGCCTGCGCCGCGAGCAGCGCGCCGACCTCCGCCACGAACACGCTCCGCCGTGCCGTCGGTACGCCTGCGGTCATACCGGCATTCTGGCCCCGTCGCCCGGCGGTGATCCCGCTACCCCGCCCGCTTGACCGCGTCGACGTAGGCGTTGGACGCCGGCAGGTAGCTCGCCACCACCGCCGCCGCTGCCGCCAGCGCACCCCCGTAGGCCGGCAGCGTCGTGCCCTCGCCGAACAGCACGGCCGCCACCTGGAACACGGTGAAGACGGTCAGCACGACCCTGGCCCAGTTGCGCCCCGACCTGACCTTGAACGCGAGCCACAGCTGCACCAGCGCGATCACCAGCGCGATGCTCGCGAACACGACCTGGGTGGCGGTGGCGGTGCTCTGCAGCTGGTCCTCGCCGAGGGACGGCTGCGCGGCCCGCAGCGCCTCGACGAGCTCGTCGTGCGTGCCCACCAACATGCCCACGGCCGCGACAGCGGAGACGCTGGACACGAGGAACCCCGCGAACGCCGCGGTGATGGTGCCCGGCGGCGTGGTCCTGCCCGTTGCAGTAGTCATGATCACGACCGTAGGACGTGGCGGAAAGCATTGCAGCACAACGGGTTCGGATCTAGTACTTTCGGACGGGGCACCGGTTGCGGGCCTCCGGCGGCAGCCTGAGCATGGCGGGTCGGGATAACGCGGCGGCATGGGTGAACGGCAGTGGGCGGCGGGACCACGGCCGCAGAGACTGACGGGGATCCGAACCCGATCCCGAGAGGTTTCCCATGGCTGTGCGCATCCGGCGGCTCGCGTCGCCGGTCACCCTGCTGTTGTGCGGCCTGACCGTGTGCCCGGCGACCGCCGCGGCGCAGGACGACACGATCGGCACGGACGGCTACGTCCACGTCGCTCCCAACGGCACCGTGCTCGGCGTCGACCCGTACTACCCGACCGACGGCAACGGCGGGTACGACGTGGCGCACTACGACGTCACCCTGACCTACGACCCGGCGATCCGCTTCCTCACCGCCAGGACCACCGTGCGGGCGGTCGCGACGCAGCGGCTCAGCCGGTTCAACCTCGACCTGCGCGGCCTGACCGTGAGCGGGGTGCAGGTGAACGGCGTCGCGGCGGCGTTCAGCCGGACCGGGGAGCACGAGCTGGTCGTGACGCCGAAGGAGGTGCTCACCGAGGGCGCCGAGTTCACCGTCACCGTCGTCTACTGCGGACGCCCGCAGGCCGAGCTCACCCCGCGCGGCTGGACCGGGTGGCGGACCTCGGTGACCGGTGGCGCGTTCGCGGCCGGTGCGCCGCATTCGGCCACGACGTGGTTCCCGGTCAACGACACCACCGCGGACAAGGCCACGTTCCGCGTCACCGCGACCGTTCCCGGCGGGTGGACCGCGGTGTCCAACGGCGTGCGCGAGTCGGTTTCCGGGTCCACCGTCACGTGGGCGGAGAACACCCCGATCGCCCCGTCCGCCACGATGATCGGCATCGACCGGTACACCGTGCGGGAGTCGGTCGCCGGGCGGACACCGGTCCTCGACGCCTTCGCGCCCGGTGCGAACGCGACGGAGCCGGCGGCGAAGCTGCCCGCGGTGGTGGAGTTCCTGACCACCTACCTGGGTCCGTTCCCGTACGCGTCGACCGGTGGGCTGTACGTGCCGGACCGGCTGGGGTACGCGCACCCGGCGCAGGGCCGCGCGGTGTTCGGGGCGGGTGCCGACGAGTCCGCGCTCGTGCGGGCCGTCGCGGCGCAGTGGTGGGGCAACAAGCTCGCCATCAAGATGTGGAAGGACCAGCCGCTGCCGGAGTCGTTCGCGCGCTACCTCGGGTGGCTGTGGGACGAGCAGCGGCACGGTGTCGACGTCGAGCAGCGCTACCGGGCCGCGGTCGACCGGGCGGGTGCGGCGTTCTGGGCGCGCAAGCTGTCCGATCCGGGCAGGGGCCGCGAGTTCTCGGTGTCGGACAAGGGCGTGCTGATGGTGCACGCGCTGCGCAAGCACATCGGTGACGAGAAGTTCTTCGCCGTGCTGCGGGAGTTCCCGGAGATCAACGACAACTGGAACCAGGGCTGGCACGACTGGGAGCTCTACACGGCGGCGGTGGCCGACATGGACCTGGAGCCGTTCTTCGCGGCCTGGGTCGACGGCACGACCGCGCCCACCGGCTTCCCGGGCTGACCACACGACCCCGGCCCGGGGAACCGTGAGCCGGCCGGATCCCCGAGACCGGCCGGCTCACACCTGGCGTCAGGCCAGGTAGCGCGAGTAGACGGGCGAGGCGTGGCACTCGGCCCGGTAGGCCGCCGCGGCGTCGGCGAGCACCGGGCGCGCGTGCTCGGCCACGACGCCTTCCCGGTGCCACAGCAGCAGGAACCGCCGTTCCAACGCGTCGTCGGCGAGCAGCCGCACCGCCACCTGCTGGTGCCCCTCGCAAATGGCCTGCGACAACCCGACCGCGCCGGTGCGGACCGCGGCGACGGTCGTCGAGTAGTTCTCCGCGACGTGCCGGACCCTGGGCGTGAACCCGGCGGCCCGGCAGGTGGCGCGGAAGTACTCGTGGAACCGCGCCGAGTCCGGTGGCGGCAGCACCCACTCCTCCTGCGCCAGCTGGTCGAGCCGCACGACCTTGTGGCGTGCCAGCGGGTGGTCCTCCGGCAGCACCACCATCGTCGGGTCCAGCGCGATCACCGCGGTGTCCACGCAGGCAGGCACCGCCGCCTCGAACCCCGGGTAGTCCTTGACCACGCCGATCTCCAGCCGCCGCTGGGCCACCAGGTCCACCACGAGGTCGCGGCACTCGCTGTCGAGCAGCGACGCGCCCTCGCCGCGGGGCAGCCGGGCCGCGGCGATCGCCGGCAGGTGGGCGAGGATCGGGGAACACGCCCCGCCCACCCGCACCCGCGACGAACCGGGGCCGGTGCGCGACTCGATGTCGTGCACCAGCCCCTCCATCAGCGGCAGGACGGCGGCGATCCGGCTGATCAGCAGCTCACCGGTCGGGGTCGGGGTCACCGCCGTCGCGCGGCCGCGGTCGAACAGGCGTTGTCCCAGCGCGTTCTCCAGCCGCTTGAGCTTGCCGCTCACCGCGGGCTGGCTGATGCCGAGCACCACCGCCGCCTCGGACAGGCTGCCGGTCTGACCGATCGCCCGCACGAGCCGGAGGTGGTGGACGTCGAGCTCCATGCCGTCACACCCCGTCCACACCTCTACGTGTTTCTTCCGTTCCCTGATCCCCTGCTGGTTACGGTGGTACTTGCAGATGCCGGGTCAGCCGGGGGTGGTGACGCGGGGGCCGGGCGGTCGCAGGATGCCGGCGGTCCTCCCGATCGCAGCGTAGAGCGCGAACGCCACCACGACGGAGTTGATCGTCGGAATGCCCACGGGCACGAACGCGCCCACCGCCGCACCGACCGCCCAGCACACCAGGGAGGCGGGCACCCAGTCCGGCGGGGCCGGTGGCAGCTCGCCGACCGCGCCCCACTCGGCCAGCTCGCGCCGCCACGTGCGGACCACGAAGTACTCGGCGATCACGATGCCCGCGACCGGTGGCGTGATGATCCCGATCCACGTCAGGAACGTGGTGAAGTGGTCGAGGATGCCCAGCGCGGACAGCAGGGTGCCCAGCGCGCCCAGCGCCAGCGTGGCCCTCGTGCGGGTGAGCGTGCGGCCCAGCAGCACGTCCGCGGTGTTGACCAGGCCGAGCGAGGCCGAGTACAGGTTCCAGTCGTTGATCTTCATGATCGCGGTGACCAGGATGAGCGTGCCGAGGACACCGGAGGTCGAGGTGACGGCGGCGACCACGTCGGCGCTGCGGGCGGCGTGCGCGAGCAGCACCCCGGTCAGGCCGATGAGGTACTCCCCCAGCGTCACGCTGATCAGCGTCTGCTTGACGACGTCGCTCACGCGCCGGTTGAACCGGGTCATGTCCGGCGTCATCACCGCGCCCATGATGAACGCGCCCGCGACCAGGGTCGTGCCCTGGGCGACGGACAGCGCCGGGCCCGGCGGCGGCATGGCGACCAGGTCGGCGAGGTCGTGGCGGCGCAGCTCCTGCGTGATCGCGTACCCGGCGAGCAGCAGGAACGCCGGCACCGTCAGGTACGCGGTCCAGGCCATGGTGTGGAAGCCGGCGACGACGATGCCGGTCACCACGATCCCGCCGAACACCGCCCACACCCACACCGGCGGGCCGCCCATCAACGAGTGCAGGCCGTGGGCGAACACGTCGTTCTGCACGCCGAACCACCCGGCGAGGCTCAGCGTGACGAGCAGACCGACCAGGCCGGAGCCGCGGCCGCCGAACCCGGCCCAGCGGGCGAGCACGGACGTGGAGACGCCCTCCCGCATGCCGGCCACGCCCATCAGCACGGTCACGACCTCCAGCATCACCGCGCCGAGCGTGATGGCCAGCACGGCGTCCTGGAACGTCATGCCGAAGCCCAGGACCGCGCCGAGCAGGAACTGGTGGAACGAGGAGACCTGCCCGAACCGCTGCACCGCCACGGAAACCCAGGAGCAGCGCGCCGAGTCGGGCAGCCGGCGCAGCGAGTAGTCGTCGTGCACGGGGTCAGCTCTCCTCGTCGTCGGACTGCAGCAGCACGAAGCCCTGGTTCGGGTGCGGCTGCCAGGTCAGCTCGCGGGCGTAGAGCAGCTCGAGGAACTTGACCCGCTGGTGGTAGGCGAACACCGAGCTCTCGGTCCCGGTGATGGCGGGCGTGTCGACGAACAGGGGCAGCTCGGCCAGGAAGTACCGCACGGCGCTGCGCAGCTGGACCTCCGTGGGCACCTCGCCGTCGGGCAGCTTGCGGTCGAGCACCCAGCGGGTGGCGTCCAGGCAGTGGCCGGCGAACTCCTCGTCGTGGTCGAACAGGTCGTGGCCGTTCGTCAGCAGCCGCAGGTAGCACGGGTTCTCGGCCAGGGTCGTGCCGTCGAGCACGTGGTCCTCCGGGCGGGCGACACCGACGTCCCACAGCGCGCGGCACACCTTGTTGACCACGTACTGGCCCTGGCGGCGTGCCTTCGTCCTGGCGCGTGCGGGGTCGTAGCCCAGTGCCTCCAGGGTGAAGGCCGCCGCGTGGTCGGGGATGAAGAAGTGGAAGCGCTCGAACTCGGCGATCGCCCAGCGGGCCAGCGCGGTGATGCGCTCGACCGAGAAGTAGCTGTTGAACGGGCTGACGCCGACGCACACGTGCCGGCCGCTTCGCAACGGCCGCGCGCAGTGCTCGGTCAGCGGGGTTGTCAGCAACACCGTTGGCTCCGAGGAATTTCACAGGGGTGCAGGGAAACCGGAAAGTCCGGATTCCGACCACTATGCGGAGCAGTCCACCCGGCAGGTAATGCCGAACGGTCATGCCGCAGCCTTATGCGCTGTCCAGGATTGAGCTGAACGGTCTGGTGACAGGGCGCCGCGGACCGAGCGTAATGAGGTGCATGGAACTCCAGGTCCGGCATTTGCGCGTGCTGCTCGCCATCGCACGCGCGGGCAGCCTCAACCGGGCGGCGGGCGAGCTCCGCCTCCCGCAGCCCGCCGTCAGCCACCAGCTGCGGCGCATCGAACAACTCGTCGGCGACCGGTTGTTCGACCGCGACCCGCGCGGGGTGCGACCGACCCGCATCGGCGCGCTCGTGCTGGCCCGCGCGGAGGCGATCATCCCCGCGTTCGACGAGCTGGACCGCGACTTCCGCGCCCACCAGCAGGCCGCCACGGGGGTCAGGGTGGGCTGGAACGACAGCGCGCTGGCACCGGACGTGTTCCGCTGCGTGCTCGACCTGATGCCCGGTCACGAGCTGACGACCAGGGCGGACATGTCCCACAGCCGGCTGGTGCAGCAGGTGGTGAACCGGTGCGTGGACCTGGCGCTGGTGCTGGTCTGCGGGCCGCGGACGCTGGCGGTGCCCGGCGCGGTGCGAGCCGCGCGGGTCGTGACCGAGCCGTCGTTCGTGGCGCTGCCGTCGTGGCACCGGCTCACCGGCGCGGCCGCGGTCGACCTCGCGGACCTCGCCGACGAGCGGTGGATCGTGTCGAGCTGCGGCGACGGCTGCCGGATCGTGTTCAGGGAGATGTGCCTGGCGCACGGGTTCACCCCGCGCATCGCGCACGACGTGGACACGCTGCGGTTCCGCCTGGTCGCCGGCGGGCACGGGGTGTGCCTGGTCCAGCCGACCACACCGGAAACGCCGGGAATGGTGCTGCGGCCGTTGACGGGAACGCCGATGACGGTGCAGCACCTGCTGTTGTGGCGCACCGACCACCCGTTGGCCGCGCAATTCGAGGAAGTGCACGCCGCCGCGGTGAGCTCCTACCGGAAACTCGCCCGCGACAACGCGGTCTACCGCGCGTGGCTGGAGGCGGATAACGGCACGGCATAGCCGAGCGGCAGTGGGCGCGGTGGCGCGGCGTGGACACACTCGGTGGACCGCCGCAATTGCGCCGAGGAGCCGGAAAGGGACTTCTGCCATGCTGCCGCTGATCACCCGCGACGAGCTCAGGAATGGCATCGACACGGGCACGCTCGTCGTGGTCGACACCATGCCCGTGGCGTACTACGAAAGGGAGCACCTGCCGGGTGCGGTGAACATCCCCGGCTATCCCTACGACGACGCGGCGGCGTTCACCGACCGGCACGCCCCCGACGTGCTGCCCGACAAGTCCGCGGACATCGTCGTCTACTGCGCCAACGCCCCGTGCCGCAACAGCGACTTCGTCGGCGCCCGGCTGGCCCAGCTCGGGTACGCCCGCGTGCGCAAGTACCGCGGCGGCATCGAGGACTGGGTCGGTGCCGGCCTGCCGACGTCCACTTCGGACACCTCCAGCGCCTGAGCGCTCCCGAGACGTTCCGCCGCCTCACCCTGCCACACCCGAGGAGTTCACCCATGTCCCTGCTCGCCCGGCTGCGCCACGTCGGCGTCGCCCTCGTCGCGGTCGCCGCCACCCTGCTGGTGGCCGCACCCGCCTCCGCGGCACCGTCGGTCACGGCCGACGGGAACGTCGTCAAGGTCACCTCCGCCAACCACGCCGAGATCCTGGAGATCTCCCGGACCAAGCTGGTCGTCCTCGACTTCGGGGCCACCTGGTGCGGTCCGTGCCGGCAGATGAAGCCGGTCATCGAACGGCTCGCCGCCGAGTACAACGGCCGGTTCCTGCTCGGTGAGGTCGACGTCGACGTCAGCCGCGACCTGTCCTCCAAGTACCGCATCCAGTACCTGCCCACGCTCGTCCCGATGCGCAACGCGGCGGAGCTCCCCGGCTCGCGCAACGTCGGGTACCGCGGCGAGGCCGCGCTGCGGTCGTGGATCGACGCCCAGCTCGCCAAGGGCTGACGCGGCCGGCCGGCGCCCTCGTGCCAGGGCGCCGGCCGTTCGCCCACCCGGCCACCGCGGCGCCCCTGCCGCCGCGTTTCCCTGCGAAAGGAGCCGGCCGTGCTCCCGTACCGCGCACTGCTCGCGCTGTCCGTGATCGTCCTGCTCGGCTGCCTGACCGAGGTGCTGCCCGCCGGGCTGCTGCTGGGCATGTCCGCCGACTTCGGCGTGCCGCCCTCGACCACCGGTCACCTGGTCACCGGCTACGCCCTCACCACCGCGCTGGCCGCGGTGCCGCTGACCGCGCTCACCTCCCGGTTGCGGCGCAAGCCCGTGCTGCTCGGGCTCGTGTTCGGCTTCGGCCTGACCAACCTCGTCATCGCCGTCTCCCCCTGGTACGGCCTCGTCCTGGCGATGCGGATCGCCTCCGGCGCGATCACCGGCGTGATGTGGGGGCTGGTCGCGGTGTACGCGATGCGGCTCGCGCCACCGCACCTGTCCGGGCGCGCACTCGCGGTCGCCATGGCCGGTACCCCGCTGGGCTTCGCCGTCGGCGTGCCGGCGGGCACCGTGCTGGGTGAGCTGGTGGGGTGGCGGTGGGCGTTCGTGCTGATGGGCGTGATCGCCGTGCCGTTGCTCGGGTGGGTGTCGGCGGCGGTGCCCCCGGTGGCGCCCGAACCGGTGCGGGTCAGCATCCCCGCCGCGCTGCGCGTGCCCGGCATGGTCCCGGTCGTGCTGATGGTGCTCACGTTCTCGTTGGCGCACAACATGTTCTACACGTACCTGGGTCCCGCGCTGGAGCAGGTGGGCAGGGAGTGGTTGCTCAGCACGGCGTTGCTGGTGTTCGGTCTCGCCGCGGTCATGGGCCTCCTGGCCGTGGGCAGTGCGCTGGACCGGTTCCCGCGCGGGGTGCTGGTGGCGTGCCCGGCCGCGGCGGCGGTGGCCATCGCGCTGGTGCCGCTCGCCGACGGCTCCGCGCCCCTGCTGCTCGCGATGGCGTTGTGGGGCTTCGCCTTCGGCGGTGCGCCGACCGCGTTCCAGGCGGTCACGGCACTGGTCGCGGGCCGCACGGCGGACTCGGCGCAGTCGCTGACGATCGCCTCCTGGAACGCGGCCGTGGCGGGCGGTGCGACCGTCGGCGGCCTCGTCCTCGACACCGAACCGGCCGCACTGGGCGCGGCTGCCGCCGCCGTGATGGTGCTGCCGCTGCTGGTGGCGCTGCGGGCTCCGGTGGCGAACCGGGTTCCGCAGCACACCGGGTGAGCCGACCGGCCGGGCCGCGCACATCGGGCTGACCGGCGTGAAGGCCCGCAACTGCTCGTCGCCGCCGAACACGGTCAGGCGCCGACCCGGAGCAGCACGCGGGCCGAGTCCGGTCCGGCTCAGTGGTCGGACAGACCGGCCACGATCGACGCGGAGGCCGCCCGGCGGGCCGGCAGCACCGCCGCGAGCACACCCGCGACGCCGACCGCGAGGAACAACGCCACCAGCTGCCCGAACGGCACGGACACGACCATCCGCAGCTCGTCGTCCCGCGACAGCGCCACCACGAGCAGCACCGCGGCCGTGCCCCCGACGAGCGCGCCCAGCACGGCACCGGCGAGGGCGATGAGGCTCGACTCGACCAGCAGCACCCTGCGCAGCTCCGCGCGGGTGAACCCCAGCGCGCGCAGCAGGGCCGACTCCCAGCGCCGTTCCAGCACCGACAGCGTCATGGTGCTCGCGATGCCGAGCAACGCCGTCAGCACCGCCAGCCCGATCATCGCCCAGACGAACGCCAGCAGCCGGTCGACCTGCGCGGTGAAGCCGGCCCTGACGTCGGCGAAGCTCACGACCTGCGCGGTCGGCACGGACTGGGTCGCCGCGGCCAGCACGGCCCTGCCGTCGGTGCCGGGTGCCGTCTTGACCGCGATCGTGTCCACGCCGGTACCGGGCCAGGCGGCACGGTCGGTGTAGGCGTCGGCGCCGCCAGCCGGTTTCACCACCGCGGCCACGCGCAGGACTCGGGAGGTCTCCTCGACGGTGCCGGTGACCTCGCTGCCGACGTCCGCGCCGATCCTCCGGGCCGTCTCCTCGGTGAGCACGATCCCGTTGCCGCGCATCGAACCCAGGTCGCCGCGGACGACCTCGGGGCGGATCAGCGTGCCGAGCGCGTCCGGGGTCACGGCGGTCATGTTGGCCCACCGGCCGGTCTCCCCCGGCCCGAAGGTGAACGGGAGCCAGGTCTGGCCGCCGGCCGCCTCGACACCGGGTGCGGTGCTGATCCGCTCCAGCAACGCCGACGGCAGCGGGCGGTCGCTCACGGCGCTGCGGACCTCGTAGTCGGCGGGGAACCGCTCGGCCAATTCGGTGTCCCTGGTCTTCTGCACGCTGGTCGCGACCACGGTCAGCATCGTCACGACCGCCACGCCGACCAGCAGCGCGGCCGTGGTGGCCGCGGTGCGGCGCGGGTTGCGGGTGGCGTTGGCCGTCGCCAGCGCGGCCGGGACGCCGAACAGCGACCGCGGCAGGGCGCCCAGCACCCGCAGCACCGGCCCGATGATCAGCGGGCCCGCGGTCACGACCGCGGCGAGCAGGGCGATGCCGGCGGCGACCGCGAGGACCATGGCGAGCTTCGGCCCCGAGGCCTGGGTCAGCGCCAGCCCGGCGCACAGCGCGGCGAGGACCGCCAGCACGACCGCCACGACGGTGCGGGCCCGGCCGGTGCGCGCGACCTCCTCGCGGCTGTCGGCCTGGGTGCGCAGCACCTCCATCGGGGAGATCCGGGTCGCGCGCCGGGCCGGCGCCAGCGCAGCCACCAGCGTGACGCCGAGCCCGACGGCGAACGCCCCGGCGACCGCCGCACCACCGACCGGCAGCCGCACCGGCGACGACCCGAGCACCGCCTGCAGTGCCGCCGCCAGGCCGATCCCGGCTGCGAGGCCGAGCACCGAGGCGACCAGCCCGAGCACGGCGGACTCCAGCAGCACCGAGCGGAAGACCTGGCCGCGGCCGGCACCGATGCTGCGCAGCAGGCCGAGCTCACGGGTGCGCTGGGCGACGAGGATCGTGAACGTGTTCATGACGACCATCGCCGCCACCACGAGCGCGACCACCGCGAAGAGGCTCATCGCCAGCGCCACCTCGTCGTTGCCGCCGCTGCGGTCGAGCAGCCGTTCGGTGTAGGCGGCGCCGCTGGAGACGGTGAACTCCTCGCCCAGCGCGGCCCGCAGCCGCTCGACGAGCTCGCCCTGGCCGGCTCCGGCCGAGCGCACCACGACCAGGGCGTCGTAGGGCGGTCGCGCCGGGTCGACGAACGGCGTGACGTCGGGCAGCAGGACTTGGGCGCTGCCGGGGCGTTCGGCGGTGCCGCTGTCGTAGACACCGCTCACGGTGAACCGCACCGGCGCCGAGTCGGTGCCGAGCAGCGTGACCTCGGCTCCGACCGCGAGGCCGCGGTCGCGGGCGGTCTGCTCGCTGACCGCGACCTGCCCGGCGCCGGGGAGCGCGCCCCGCACGACCTCCTGCGGCCGCAGTGCCGGGTCGGTGGCGAGAGGCACGAGGCCGGCCTCGTCCGCACGGCCGGACGCGCCGACGATCGGCACGGGCACCGTGCGCCGCAGCTCGGCGGAGGCGACACCGTCGACGGCGCGCACGGCGGCGACGTCCGGCAACGCGCGCTCGACCGGTTCCACGACGGCGTCGACACCGCGGGCCGAACGGGCGAACTCGTCGCTCATCTCCGCCCGCAGCGCGTCGGCCAGCACCGCCGTGCCCGACACGAACGCGACGCCGACGACGATCGCGAGCGACGACAGCACCAGCCGCGCGAACCGGGCGCGCAGCCCGGCCAGGGTGGTCCGCAGCATCACGCCCCCAGCCTGGAGAGCACGCCCAGCACGGACTCCGGTGTCGGGTCGTGGATCTCGCCCGCGACCCGGCCGTCGGCCAGCAGCACCACGCGGCCGCCGTAGGACGCGGCGACCGGGTCGTGCGTCACCATCACCACGGTCTGCCCCAGCTCCCGCACCGAGGTGCGCAGGAACTCCAGCACGCCGGCGCCGGTGCGGGAGTCGAGGTTGCCGGTCGGTTCGTCGGCGAACACCACGTCCGGCTTGCCCACCAGCGCCCGCGCGCAGGCCACGCGTTGCTGCTGGCCGCCGGAGAGCTCGGCGGGCTTGTGCCGCAGCCGGTCGCCCAGGCCGAGCGTGTCCACGACCGCCGCGAACCACTCGCGGTCCACCTCGCGACCGGCCAGCCGCAGCGCGAGCAGGATGTTGTCGCGCGCGGACAGCGTCGGAAGCAGGTTGAACGACTGGAACACGAACCCGACCCGGTCGCGCCGCAACCGGGTCAACCCGTTGTCGGACAACGCCGTCAGCTCGGCATCTCCGATGTGGACGGTGCCGGCGTCGGCCCGGTCCAGGCCGGCCAGGCAGTGCAGCAGCGTGGACTTGCCCGACCCGGACGGGCCCATGATCGCGGTCAGCTCGCCGGCGCGGAACGCGACGCTCACGCCGTCGAGTGCGCGCACCGCCGCCGGACCGCTGCCGTAGGTCTTCACCAGTTCGTGTGACGACACCGCCCCGCGGACCTCCGCTCGGGACACTGGGGACGTTGGAGACACCGTCATCGCACCTGCTTCGTCTTCGCCGGGATTTGTGCGGCCAGACGACGGCGGCACCGCGACCGGTTCTCCAGGGCCTGATTTGTGACGCAGACCACACCAGCGTGAGAACCTGTTCCGCGATCCCGACGTCTTGCGGAGTGTGAGAGCAATCCGGGGTGAGCCCGCCGTCCTCGACGAGGAACACCTCGTGCGCCGAGTCGCACGGGGTGACCGCCGTGCGTTCGAGGAGCTCTACCGCCGCACCGCGCCGTGGCTCACGGTCCGGCTGCGCCGGCGGTGCTCCGACGACCAGATCGTCGCCGAGGTGCTGCAGGAGACCTACCTGGCGGTCTGGCGGGCCGCCGACGCTTTCGCCGGTGCCGCCACCGGGGGCAGCGCGGTCGGCTGGCTGTGGACCATCGCGGCCCGGCGGCTGGTCGACGCCTTCCGCCGTCGCGCCCACCACGCCCAGCCGCCCACCGCCGCCGCGGTCGAGCCGGTCGTGCGCGCCGCGGAGGACGAGGCGCTCGACGGGGTGGTCGGCGACGAGGTCGGCGACGCGCTGCGCACCCTGGCGCCGGAGCTGCGGCAGGTGCTGCAGGCGATGGTGCTCGACGGGCTGTCGGTGCGCGAGACCTCGGTGCTGCTCGGGCTGCCGGAGGGCACCGTCAAGACCCGCGCGAGGCGGGCGAGGATCGCTATGCGGGAGGCACTGTCATGACCGCCCACCACCCCGCGGAGCAGCTGCTGCGCCGGTACGCCCGCGGTGCCCAGGACCTCCCCGCCGACCAGCTGTGGGCGGTCGAGTCGCACCTGGAGACCTGCGCGCCGTGCCGCGGGCGCCTCGCTCCCGACCCCGTGGCCGACGCGGCGTGGGCCCAGCTGGCCCCGCTGCTCGACCACACCCCGCAGATGCCGCGCGCGCGGATGTGGCGCCGCCGCCTCACCACGTGGACCTCCCCCGTCGCCGGTCCGTGGCTCGCGATGATCATGCTGGTCACGCTCGCCTCGGTCCTGCTCGACCAGCTCGGGGCGGCCTCACCGGACGACATCTCGCTGGTGCTGCTCATCGCCCCCGTTCTGCCCGTGCTGGGCGTGGCGGCGGCGTGGGGGCGTGCTCTCGACCCGGCCTACGAGCTCGTCGCCGCCACGCCGCGCGCCGGTCTGCCGCTGGTGCTCAGGCGCACCGCGGGCGTGCTCGTGGTCGTCCTGCCCGGCCTGGCCGTCGCCGGGTGGCTCACCGGCGCCTCGCCGGCCCAGTGGCTGCTGCCGTGCCTCGCCTTCACGACCGGCACGCTCGCCCTGGGCGGGCTGATCGGCGTCACCCGCGCCGCCACCGCCCTGGTGGTGCTGTGGGCCGCCGTGATCGCCGCACCGACCGTGGCGCTCAGCCGCACCCCCGTCCTCGACCCCGCCGTCACCCCGGTCTGGGTCGCCGTGCTCGCACTCGGACTGCTCCTGATCACCCTGCGCAGGACCGCTTTCACGCGCCTGGAGGCCCACCGATGACCGCACCCACCACCTACGCCTGGGAGATCGAGGCGCGCGACCTCGTGGTCAAGGTCGGCCGCCGCCGCACCGCCGTCGACGGCGTCACGCTCACCATGGGCCGCGGCGTCCACGGCCTGCTCGGCCCCAACGGCGCAGGCAAGACCACCCTCATCCGCGCACTGGCCACCGTGCTGCGCCCCGCCTCCGGCACGCTGTCCCTGCTCGGCGACCCCGACCTGCGCTCGCTGCGGCGGCGCATCGGCTACCTGCCGCAGGAGTTCGGCCACTACCGCCGGTTCACCGTCCGCGAGTTCGTCGAGTACATGGCGTGGCTCAAGGAGGTGCCCGGCCCCGAGATCCCGGCGGCCGTGCAGCGCGCCGTCGAGCGGGCCGGGCTCGCCGACCGCGCCGACGACCGCCTCAAGACGCTGTCCGGCGGCATGGTCCGCCGCGCCGGCATCGCGCAGGCCATCGTCAACGACCCGGAGGTCCTGCTGCTCGACGAACCCACCGCGGGGCTCGACCCGGCCCAGCGCCTGCGGTTCCGCGACCTGCTCACCGAGCTGGGCACCGACGCGTGCGTCGTCGTGTCCACCCACCTGGTCGAGGACGTCGCCGCCGCGTGCACCGACGTCGTGCTGCTCGCCGAGGGCAGGCTCGTGTTCCAGGGCACGCCGGCGCAGCTCGCGGCGGCGGGAACCGCCGGACACGCCGGGGACAGCCCGATCGAACGCGGCTACAGCGCGTTGCTCGCCTCGCCGCGGCAGCGTGGGACGTGGTGAGGCCCTCACCCCGGCGGTGGCGGCGGTGAGGGCCCTGCGCCTGGAGCTCCGGCGCTCCCTCGCCCCCTGGGCCGGCCTGCTGCTCGTCGCCGGCGCGGTGGCCGTCCTCTACAGCCTCAGCGCCCCGTGGTGGAAGGGCCGCGAGGCGTGGGACGCGCAGTGGCACACCGCCGCCGAGTGGCTGCGGTTCCTGCTGGTCTTCCTGTGGCCGCTGACCGTGGGAGCGGGCGCCGTCGCGGGCCTGCGCGACCACCGCGAGGGCACCCGGGACCTCCTCGCCACCACCGCCCGCCCCACCTGGCACCGCGGCGCGGCCACCGCCGGTGCCCTCGCGATCTGCCTGGCGCTCGGCTACCTGGCGGTCTTCGCACTCGGCGCGGCCCAGGCCGTGTGGCACGGCGGGATCTTCCACCTCGCCTGGCTGCCGACCACCGCCGTCGGCGCGCTGGCCGTCGTCGCGGGCGGATGGCTGGGCATGGGCCTCGCCCGCGTGTTCCCGTCCGTCCTCACACCGCCGCTGCTCGCCGTGAGCGCGATGGTGGCGCTGGTGTTCCTCACCATCTCGCAGGACCCGGGAACACAACCGGAGCAGGTCCTGCCGAACCAGGTCGTGCTGCTGTCACCGGCGCTGTGGGCGGTGCGCAACGTCTACGCCACCGTCTCCGGCGCGGTCCACCTCGGTCAGGCGATCTGGCTGACGGGGCTGGCGCTGACCGGCTTCTGGCTGCTCGTCGCCCCGTCCGCGCGGCTGCGGGTGGCGGCGCTCGTACCCGTCGTCGTCGGGGCGGCGGTCGCGTTGCCGGTGCTGCCCGCCCGCACCTTCGTGCGCAACGAGGCCGTGTCCGCACTGGTGTGCCGCGGGCCCGCGTGCGTGGCGCGGCTCGATCAGTCCTCTTTGGACGAGCTCGCACCGGCGGCCGAGGAAGCCCTGCGCCTGCTGCGGAAACTCCCCGACCCGCCCACGTCCGTGCGCGACGCCGCACAGCCGAGCCGGTCGCTGCACACCGTCCCGCGCACCCCGGACGTCGTGCTGATCCACCTGACCGGCGGCGCGTTCGAGTACTTCGAACCCGCTGACTGGCGCACCGAGCTGGTGGCCGGCGCGGGCACCCCCACCTGCTTCACCGACCTCGACAGCGACCGCGCCACCGTCCGCGAGACGGCGGCCAGGACCGCCACCGCGGCCTGGTTCACCGGCCGGCTCACCGACCTGCACAACTACCGCTTCCTGCGCGAAGCCGCCGCCGAACCCGCCCGCCAGGCCTGGGACCTGCTCCGCGCCCTCCCGCCGGAGCAGCAGCTGCGTCAGGTGAGCGCGGCCCGCGCGGTCGGGCTGTCGTGCCGGGGCGACCAGCTCACCGCGCTCACCGGCGGGGTGCTGTGAGAGCCCTCCTGCTCTACGCGCGCAGCCGGCAGGTGCCCGCGTCCGCACTGGCAGCGGTGGTGTGCTGCCTGCTCGTCCGGGTCGTGACCCCGTCTGCGCCCGATCCGAGGTGGCCCGCGCTGGCCATCACCGCCGCCGTCTGCGCCCTGGCCACCGGCCTGTCCGGCCAGGACGCGGACCTCGACCGGACGGCGGCCTGGCCGTGGCCGCTGTACCGGCTGGGCCACGTCGCCGCGATCACCGTCGTGGCAGTGGTGCTCGTCGCCGGCACCGCGCCGCTGCCGTTCGTGCTGCGCGGGTGCGTCGGCATGGCGGGACTTGCCGCGCTGGGCGCCGCGTTCTTCGGCGGGCACCTGGCCTGGCCGCTGCCGTGCGCGGCGTTCGCCGTCACGTTCTTCACCGACAGCTGGTTGGTCGCGCCGCCGGACTCGGTCCAGGCCGGTGTGGTGATGGTGGCGTTCGGTGTTGCCGGAACCGCGGTCTACGTTTTATTTCAGCCTGCACTGAACTTATAGTGAGCTAAGACATCCTTGGGCCCCGCCAGAACATGAATGGCGGTTTCTTTTCCGTTCCGCCGGGTATGTACGATTTCGTGACGGACCTGACTGTCGACTCAGCGGACCTGCTCGCCGAGGGATACACCGCCGAGTTCCCCGACTCGGACGCGGACGAACCGATCCTGCGCGACGCCAGCGGGCGCGAAGTGCTGACGTGGCGGGAGAACTACCCGTTCACCGAGCGGATGTCGCGCCCGGAGTACGAACGGGTCAAGCGGCTGCTGCAGATCGAGCTGCTGAAGCTGCAGCACTGGGTGACCGAGACCGGGCAACGGCTCGTGATCCTCTTCGAGGGCCGTGACGCCGCCGGCAAGGGCGGCACCATCAAGCGCTTCAGCGAACACCTCGACCCCCGCGGCCTGCGCACCGTGGCACTCGGCAAGCCGAGTGAGCGCGAGCGCGGCGAGTGGTACTTCCAGCGCTACGTCCGCGAGCTGCCGACCGCGGGCGAGATCGTGCTGTTCGACCGGTCCTGGTACAACCGGGCCGTCGTCGAGCACGTCATGGGTTACTGCACGAAGGACGAGTACGACCTGTTCATGAAGCAGGCGC
Organism: Lentzea sp. NPDC036949; assembly: GCF_055608075.1. Lineage (NCBI taxonomy): Bacteria > Bacillati > Actinomycetota > Actinomycetes > Pseudonocardiales > Pseudonocardiaceae > Lentzea > Lentzea sp. NPDC036949. The sequence continues at coordinate 101,982 of NZ_JBVJRA010000002.1, read as the reverse complement.
CGGAGTTCGAGCGGATGCTCGTCGAGGACGGCGTGCTGCTGGTGAAGCTGTGGTTCTCGGTGTCGCGCAACGAACAGCGCACCCGGTTCGTGATCCGGCAGATCGACCCGGTGCGGCAGTGGAAGCTCAGCCCCAACGACATCAAGTCGCTGGACCGCTGGGACGACTACACCGAGGCCAAGGTCGCGATGTTCCGGTCCACGGACACCGAGATCGCGCCGTGGACCGTGGTGAAGAGCAACGACAAGAAGCGCGCGCGGATCGAGGCGATGCGCAGCGTGCTGGCGCGGTTCGACTACGCCGACAAGGACGTCGAGGCCGTCGGGACGCCCGACGTCCGGGTCGTCGGCGCTGCGGCGACGTTGCTGGAGGAGGGCGAGGACGACACGGCGTTGAGCCCGACGCCGATCGCGCCGAGCGCCGAACCGGGACCGGGGCTGCACCCGTGACCGGGAGCCGGGGAGCCTGGCACCGCTCCCCGGCCTCCGGTGTCCGTCAACGGGTCAGCGACACGCGGGTGAAGTCCACCGGCACGTCCAGCGCCACGTTGATGTAGTTGGTGAACACGTTCAGCGCCACGTGCGCCACCGTCTCCACGATCTCCTCCTGGCTCAGCCCGGCGTCACGCGCGGCCTGCACGTCGGAGTCCGCGATCTGGCCGCGCTTGTCGACCAGGGTCACGGCCAGGGCGAGCACGGCGGCGGCGCGCGGGTCGTCGGACTGGCCGCTCTGCGCGCTGGTCATCTCGGCGGTGGTGGCGCCGGCCTTCTTGCCGAGCATCGTGTGCGCCGAGAGGCAGTAGTCGCAGCGGTTGCGGTCGGCGACGGCCACGGCGACCATCTCACCGAGCTTGGCGCCGAGCACGCCGCCGCCCAGTGCGCCGAACTGGGCCCACATGCTCCGCAGTGCGGCCGGGGAGTTGGCGACCGCGCGGAACATGTTCGGCACCAGGCCGAAGGCGCCCTTGATCTGTGCCAGGGTCTCGGCGCGCTCGTCGGTGATCTGGTCGGGGTCGGTGAGTTCGATGCGGGACATGGTTCTCTCCTTGATGTTGTGGAACGGGATCAGGTGCAGGTGCCGTCGACGGAGCAGACGGCGGGTGGAGTGGTGCCGTCCACGGCGGGTGGGACGGCGCCGTCGAGCAGGCGCGTCACGGCCGAGGCCAGCGACATGTCGTCGACCTGGCCGAGCTGGTGGCCGCGCAGCACGCCGTCGCGGTCGATGAGCACGGTGGTGGGCGTGCCCCGCATGCGGTAGCGGCTGAACGTGACCGGCGCCGGGTGGTCGCCGCTCGCCGCGTCGACGCCGACCGGGAACGGGATGCGGTACTCGTGCAGGAACGCCTTGAGGCTCACCGGGGTCATCGCGCCGTGGTGCTCGAACACGGTGTGCAGGCCGATGACGGCGAGGTCGTCGCCGAAGGTCTTCTCCAGGCGCACGGCCTGCGGCAGCGCGTGGCTCACGCAGCCGGGGCAGAGCATCTGGAACGCCTCCAGCACGACCACGCGGCCGCGCAGGCCGGCCAGGTCGAGCGGCTCGCTGTTGAACCACTCGGTGGTCTCCCACGGCGGCGCCTGCGTGAGCGGATCGGACGCGGGTGCCGGCAGCGGGCTCACCACGACCGCCCGGCGTAGGGCTGCGACCACAGCGCGACCTGGAGGGTGACCGCCTTGAACCAGGCCTGGTGCATGGCGTCGACCTGCTGCTCGTCGTGGCCGCCCGCCGCGAGGAACGGCCGGATCGTCGCGGTGATCGGGTAGACGAACGCGATGATGTAGCGCAACGGGATGTGCGGCACCGAGTCGGCGTGGTCGGTCTCGTTCTTCTTCGGCACGGTGTGCCGCAGCGCGATCTCCTGCTGGTAGGCGAGCCAGCGCTCGTCGTACGGGCGAGTGCAGGTGTCGGTGATCCAGCGGGCGAACCGGGCGCGGACCCGTGCGAGGTACTCGGGGATCGGCGTGCCGTCCGGCGTGGCGAAGTAGGCCACGAGGTGCGGGTGCGAGCCGACGAACCCGTACCAGACGTCCAGGACCTGCTCGATCTGTCCACTGAGGACCTCACCGGCCAGTAGCAGGGCCTCCCGGCCCTCCGGTCCAAACAGGACGGTGGCCAGCAGCAGCTCCAGGTCGGTCGGGGTGACCGGGGACGGGGCCAGACCGGGGTCGTCGTGGGTGTAGCCCGGTACGGGTTCAGGAGTGATCATGTCGCTTTCCTTCGCGAGGACGGAGAAGTCCGCTCGTCCCCAGTGGGGCGAGGTTCCGGGACCGGAGCGGTCTTGGAGGAGGTGAACGTCAGTCTGTCACAAACTAGGTAGGACTCCTACCTAGTTCTTCGCTCAGGTGACCCACGTCTCAGCCGGGGCGATTTGCGCCCGGTGCGTACGATCGCCGGGAAAGCACTAGTCACAGGGCGGATCGCATGACTGACACCGACGGCACGGCCGGCCTCGACCGGCGGCTCGCCGACGCCATCGAGCGGATCGGGCACGGCATGCGGTCGCTGGCCCAGCGCACCGCGCGGGAGCACGGGCTGACGCCGTTGCAGCAGCAGGCGGTGCTGGCACTGGCGCAGCAACCGCAGGCACGGCGCGAGGTGGCCGCACTGGCGCAGGAGTTCGACGTCACCACGCCGACGATGTCCGACGCGGTGGCCGCGTTGGAGCGCAAGGAGCTCGTGACCCGCTCCCCCGGCACGGACGGGCGCAGGCGGTCGCTGGCGCTGACCCCCGGCGGCGAGGAGGTCGCGCGTCGACTGTCCTCTTGGGACGACCCGCTGACGGCCGCGCTCGGCGCACTGCCCGACGCGGACCGCGCGACCACGCTGCACACGTTGCTGCGGGTGATCGCGGACCTGCAGCGCACGGGCGTGGTGACCGTGTCGCGCACATGCACGACATGCCGTTTCTTCGGGCCGAACGAGCACCCCGAGCCGGACGCGCCGCACCACTGCCACCTGCTGCGCATGCCGTTGCCACTGGCCGGGTTGCGCACGGACTGCCCGGAGTACGAGGCGGAACCGGCCAAGACGCCGGCGGTCCGGCGCAGGCAGCGCACCACCGCACCCTGAGCCTGCGGTCCGAGCCGGTCGGCTCAGCCGTGCAGGCGTTCGGACTGCGAGTCGAGCCGCCCGTCGAGCCGCCGCCGCAGCATCCCCGCCCACGACTCGGGCAGCACCCCGGCGTGCCGGAGCAGGTGCCGGGCACCCTCCCGGTCACCGCGGTCGAGGTTGACGACGCGGTGCACCTCCGCGGCGGTGATGCCGTGCATCGGCGTGCTCACCGGGATCAGCCGGTCGCCGTGCACGAGGTGTCCCGGCTGGAGCACCCGGCAGTAGAAACCGGTGCGGCCACTGCGTTGCGCGCGCACTGCCAGGTCGTCCACCCCGTGCCGGGCGGCGAGCTTGAAGCAGGGCCGCCGGGGCTGGGACACCTGCAGCAGCACCGATCCGACGGAGTACACCGCACCGATCACCGCGTCGCTCTCCAGCAGTCCCGACGTCGTGAGGTTCTCACCGAACGCGGGCATCGCGAGCTCACCGATCTCCTCGCTCCAGGTGGTGTAGTGCTCGGCGGAGTACAGCAGGACCGCCTTGTTCGGCCCGCCGTGGTTCTCCACGTCCCCCTGCTCGTCCCCCTCCAGACCGAGGCGGCCGACCTCCACCCGGTGGGGCGTGGGCGTTTTCGCGATGGCGGTGGTCACCGCACGCCCCCGCCACGGCAGCTCCCGCACGACTCCGGTGGACACGACCACCACGTGAGCGTCGCTCATCGGGTCTCCCCCGTTTTCTTGAACTGATCCGGACTGGTTGATCGAAGCGGGCCGAGCATGCCACAATCTTGCTAGGAGTCCTAACTATTCGTTGTCGATGAGGAGCCCGCCTTGACCGCTGACGACCTGGTCGCCGCGTTGCGCGGAGCCTCGTTGAGGGTCACGAAACAACGGCTCGCCGTGCTGTCCGCGCTCGGCAGCCATCCGCACGCCGACGTCGAGCAGCTGGGCCGGGCCGTCCGCGCGGACATCGGATCGGTGTCCACCCAAGCGCTCTACGACGTGCTCACGGCGTTGACCGACGCACGGTTGGTGCGCCGGCTGGACACCGGCGTGCCGGCCCGCTTCGAGCTGCGCGGTCACGACCACGACCACCTGGTGTGCCGCGGTTGCGGCGCGGTGGCCGACGTCGAGCGCGGCGAGCACCCGGCTCCACCGCAGTTCCCGCAGACGCACGGTTTCCGCGTCGACGAGACCGAGGTCGTGCACCGGGGGCTGTGCTCCCCGTGCCACCTCGCAGCCCAGAACCCCTGACCCGAGAAGGTTTCCCTGATGGCGTTCGAGGACAACACCGACCCGCTGACCACCGCCGCCGGCGCACCGGTCGCCGACAACCAGAACAGCCTCACCGCGGGTCCGCGCGGCCCGGTGCTGCTGCAGGACCTGTGGCTGCTGGAGAAGCTCGCGCACTTCGACCGCGAGGTGATCCCGGAGCGGCGGATGCACGCGAAGGGCTCCGGCGCGTTCGGCACGTTCACCGTCACCGCCGACCTGACCGCCTACACCAGCGCCGCGTTGTTCAGCGCGGTCGGCAACCGGTGTGAGACGTTCCTGCGGTTCTCCACGGTGGCGGGCGAACGCGGCGCTGCCGACGCCGAACGCGACATCCGCGGCTTCGCCACCCGCTTCTACACCGCGGAGGGCAACTGGGACGTGGTGGGCAACAACACGCCGGTGTTCTTCTTCCGCGACCCGCTCAAGTTCCCCGACCTGGCGCGCGCCGTGAAGCGGGACCCGCGGACCAACCTGCGCGACCCCGAGAACAACTGGGGCTTCTGGACGAACCTGCCCGAGGCGCTGCACCAGGTGACGATCGTGATGAGCGACCGCGGCATCCCGCGTTCCTACCGGCACATGCACGGTTTCGGCTCGCACACCTACAGCATGGTCAACGCCGACGGCGTGCGGCACTGGGTCAAGTTCCACTTCCGCACCCGGCAGGGCATCGAGAACCTGACCGACCAGCAGGCCGGTGAGCTGATCGGCCGGGACCGCGAGTCGCACCAGCGCGACCTGTACGACGCCATCGAACGGGGCGAGCACCCGGCCTGGACGCTCTACCTCCAGGTGATGCCGGAGGCCGACGCCGCGAGCTACCGCTTCCACCCCTTCGACCTCACCAAGGTGTGGAGCAAGAAGGACTACCCGCTCATCGAGGCGGGCGAGCTGCGCCTGGACCGCAACCCGGACAACTACTTCGCCGACGTCGAGCAGGTCGCGTTCACCCCGGCGAACGTCGTGCCCGGCATCTCGCTGAGCCCGGACAGGATGTTGCAGGGCAGGCTGTTCTCCTACGGCGACGCGGCGCGGTACCGGCTCGGCGTGAACCACCACCAGATCCCGGTCAACCACCCCAACGGCGCGCGGCTCGTGAACACCTACCACCGCGACGGCGCCATGCGGGTCGACGGCAACCAGGGCGGCGTGCCCGGCATCCAGCCGAACAACCACGGCCGCTGGTCCGAGCAGCCCGCCTACGCCGAGCCGGCCCAGGCCGTCGGCGCCACCGCGGACCGGTTCGACTTCCGCGCGGACGACGACAACTACTTCGAGCAGCCCGGCGACCTGTTCCGTCTGATGACCGGCGAGGAGCAGCAGCGGTTGTTCGACAACACCGCGCGGGCGATCAAGGGCGCGCGCAGGGAGACCGTCGAACGGCACGTCTTCCACTGCGGCCAGGCCGATCCCGCGTACGGCGAGGGCGTGCGCAAGGCGTGCGAGGCGATCGGCGCGTTGTGAACCGCCCCGCGCGGCCCGGTCAGGACGGGGCGTAGCGGGCGAGGACCGTCCGCACCGCCTCGTCCACCGAGTGCGCCATCGCCTTCGCGGTCGGCGCCCAGTTCACCAGCAGCATGCGCGGCCAGAAGGCGAAGTTCGAGATCATGCCGAGGAACTGGGTGGCGGCGAGGACCGGGTCGGGCACGGTGAGGGTGCCCGCCCCGGACTCGGCGGCCAGGTAGTCGCGCACGGCGTCGAAGAACGGCTGCTTGCCCAGCCGGAACTGGGTCTGGCCGAGCTCGGGGAACCGCGGCGCCTCCGCGATGACGATCCGGAAGAGCGCGACCATGCCCGGCCGGGTCAGCAGCGCCACGTACCGGTTGCCCAGGGCGGTCAGCCCGGCTCCCGGGTCGCCGGGCGGTGGTGTGAGCGCGCCGTCGTCGCTCCGCCAGTAGTCGGTGACGATCGCGTCGAAGAGCTCGGCCTTGGTCGGGAACTGCTTGAACAGCGTCGCCTTCGACACCCCGGCCGCGTCGGCGATGCGCGCCAGGGAGGTCTTGTCGTAGCCGGACTCCAGGAACAGCGCGGTGGCGGCGTCGACGATCGCCGCCCGCTTCTGCTCGGCCATCCGCTGGTGGTAGGTCGACACCTCGCCATTGTGCCACGAGGTGAGTCACTTGACTCACCACCGGACCGCAGCCTACCGTTCCGAGGTGAGTCACTCGACTCACCATTAACGGAGGTACCGATGCGTTTCCAGGGCAAGACCGTGTTCATCACCGGGGCGACCGGCGGGATGGGGCGCAGCCACGTGCTCGGCTACCACGCCGAGGGCGCGAACGTCGTGGTCGCCGCGCGCAACGGCGACGCGCTCGCGGCCGAACTGGGTGAGCGCGCCCTGTCCGTGCGCCTCGACGTCACCGACGAGCAGGCGTGGCAGGCGGCGGTGCGGGCGGCGGAGGAGCGGTTCGGGCCGGTCGACGTCCTGGTCGGCAACGCGGGGGTGCAGCACCCGGCGGCGTTGGTCGAGGACACCGACCGCGCGGTCTGGCAGCGCACGCTCGACGTCAACCTGACCGGCCAGTTCCTGGGTGTCAAGCACGTCGCGCCGTCCATCCGGCGCGCGGGCGGCGGGTCGATCGCCATCATCGCCTCGACGATGGCCAACGTCGGATCGCCCTATTACGCGCCGTACGCGGCCAGCAAGTGGGCGTTGCGCGGTCTCACCCGCACCGCCGCATTGGAACTGGGCCGCGACCGGATCAGGGTCAACTCGATCCACCCCGGTGTCGTGGCCACCCCGCTCATCACCGAGCCCGTCGCACCCGGTCAGCCCGCGATCGGCGACCTCTTCTCCCCCGCCGGCTACGCCGTGCCGCGGCTGGCCGAGCCCGCGGAGATCACCGCCGTGCTGCTGCACCTGACCTCGGACGAGGCGTCGTTCACGACCGGTGCGGAGTTCGTCGTCGACGGCGGGTTGCTGCTCGGGCCGGCACTGGCCGCCTGACGAGCTCCTGCACGACTCTGACCAGGTCTTTCATCGGCGGAGCAGCGCGAAACGCGCGGTATGCCTCATTCGCGTCGGGGTTTGCGGGTGGGGCCACCGGGTAGGACGAGCCTTTCGGCGATCGGAGGGCACACAGTGGAACCCAGCTCCCTGCTGTACACCGGAGCGGGGCTCGCGACACTGGCCGCCGCGCTGCTGCCGCGGTTGCTCGCCCGCGCACCGGTCTCGATGCCGATGCTGTTCCTCGGGGCGGGTGCGCTCACGTTCTCCGTCGTGGACACGTTGCCGAACCCCGATCCCGACGAGCACGCCACGGTGCTGCTGCACCTCACCGAGATCTGCGTGATCATCTCGTTGATGGGCGCGGGGCTCGCGCTCAACCGGGCGGTGAGCCTGCGCGGGTGGGCGACGACCTGGCGGCTGCTCGCGATCACGATGCCGTTGTCGATGCTCGCCGTCGGGCTGCTCGGCTGGGGTGCGCTCGGGCTGGGTGTCGCGTCGTCGGTGCTGCTGGCGGCCGCGCTGGCGCCGACCGACCCGGTGCTGGCCAGCGAGGTGCAGGTCGCGGAACCGGCCGAGAACCCGGAGGACGACACCGGCGAGGACGAGGCGCGGTTCGCGCTCACCTCGGAGGCGGGGCTCAACGACGGTCTGGCGTTCCCGTTCACCTACGCCGCCGTCGCGATCAGCATCGCGGGTGCCGCGCCCTCGGCGTGGCTGGGGCACTGGCTCGCCGTGGACGTGCTGTGGCGGCTCGCGTGCGGCTTGGCCGTCGGCGTCGCCGTGGGCTGGTTGCTGGGCAAGCTGTTCTTCTCGGTGCCGTCGGAGAAGCTGCGCCTCGCCGAGCACGCGGAGGGGTTCGTGGCGCTCGCCGCCACGTTCCTCGCCTACGGCGTCACCGAGCTGGCCGAGGGTTACGGGTTCGTCGCGGTCTTCGTGTGCGCCTGCACGATCAGGGCCGCGGAACGCCACCACGGCTACCACCAGGTGCTGCACCGCTACGTCGAGCAGGCCGAGCGGATGCTGACGGTCGTGATCGTCTTCCTGCTCGGCGGTGCCGCGGTCAGCGGGCTGCTCGCGGGCCTCGACTGGCGCGAGATCGCGGTCGCCGCGGTGACCCTGGTGCTGGTCAGGCCGCTGGCGGGGTGGATCGGCCTGCTCGGCGGCAAGACGGGTTCGCGCGAGCGGACCGTCATCGCGTTCTTCGGCGTGCGCGGTGTCGGCTCGCTGTTCTACATCACCTACGCCTTGCAGGAGGGGAACTTCACCGGGCACGACACGATCTGGCGAATCGCCGGGCTGGTGGTCATCGGTTCCGTTCTCGTGCACGGGCTGTCGGCGTCGCCGGTGATGTGGCTGCTGGACCGCAGGCGGCAGCAGAAGGGCGGCGCGGCAGCGGCCACGACCCCGGTCTGAGCCCGCGCCGACCGTCCACGGCAGGCATTCCCGGTGCTCCCACATTGTGATCAGGAACTTTCGCCGTGCGAAAAACCTGAAACGAGGACTACAGTCCAAGGAAGCGGTTGAGCCTGCAGCTGCGTCCTTCCTCCAGCAGGAGGTCGCTCCACGGCGAGGAGGCTCTGCCATGGCGAACACTTTCCATTGCCCGCTGCACGTGCAAAGAGAGGTCAACGGGCTCGCGATCGTCGTACGCGCCGACGGGGACCTGGACCAGGACACAGTCGAGACACTGCACAACGAGCTCCAGATCGCCCTCGCGATGGCGACGGCACCGTTCCCGGTCGTGGTCGACCTGAGCCGGGTCACGTTCTTCGGCTCGGCCGGCATCAACGAGCTCGTGGTCCAGCACCGCGCCGCGCGGGCCGCGGGCGTTCCCCTGCGGGTCGCCGCCGCTCACCGGATCGTGCTGCGGCCCATCACGGCATCCGGAGTGGATCAGCTGCTGGCGCTGTACCCGGACGTGGAGCAAGCCCTTTCCGCTGGCCGGAGCGCCAGGTCGGCCGGGTGACCCGGTCGGCGGCACGCCCGGCCTGCGGTCCGGAGTGGACGGTGCAGCCACCCGCGGGCCGCTCGGCCGCCGCGCTGAACGCGAGCCGGTGCTCGCCGATCCAGATGGAGTCGCCGTCCCGCAGCACGGCCTCGTGCACGGGGCTGCGGTTGACGTAGGTGCCGTTGAGCGAGCCCAGGTCTTCGAGGACGACCACGCCGTCCTCCCACCGCACCTGCGCGTGCCGCCGTGAGACGGTCATGTCGTCGAGGACGATGTCGCAGTGGGGTCCGCGTCCGATGAGCAGGCCCCGCTCGGTCAGCGGGACGGTGACCGGGTGCTGCCCGGTGGTCGTCAACGCTGCGGTCGTCAGCACCGGTGTGCTCGCCTGCACGAGTTCGCCGATCATGCCGGAACCCGCCGTTCCCTTCGCTCTTCGCTGAGCCGGCACTCCCCGTGCCCGAGTGCCGAGTGTAGTGGGCTCCGGCGGCACATGAGCGCGCCCCTGGACCGTCGGGGACTGATCGGCGGCAGGGCGCTGGGCCGTCTGATGGATCTTCCCGAACCGGGGTTTGAACGGGTGACGCCACCGGGCACTGGAGAGCACCTGTGTGCGGATCGATCCCGGAGCGGTGAAGAACATGATGGCGTCGTACTGGGAGACCGCTCGAACGGGGTTCACCGCGTTCGTGGGCGTCGGCCTGCTGGTGCTCGCTCCCCTGGTTTTGTTGCACTACCTGCGTTTCGGGCGTGTGGAGCCGCGCCGTGCGTTCGTGCTCTACGGCCTGCTGGCCTACGGTCTCGTCGCTCTGGCGCTGATCTTCCTGCCGTTCCCCGCGAACCGCGTGGAGGTCTGCCAGGGCGAGCAGATGCTCTCGCTGGTGCCGTTCCAGTGGGTCACCGACATGAACAACAACCTGTCGGCCAACGGGCGCTCCGGCATCGTCGCGATGGTGACGTCGCAGGCGTTCATGCAGCAGATGTTCAACGTCGCGCTGTTCGTGCCGCTGGGCGTGGTGCTGCGCAAGGCGTACCGCAGGGGCCCGCTGGCCGTGATCGCGATCGGCATGGGCATCTCGCTGGCCGTCGAGGTCGTGCAGTACACGGGCAACTTCGGCTACTACCCCTGCCCGTACCGCATCTCCGACGTGGACGACCTGATCTCGAACACGGCCGGTGCGCTGGTGGGCTGGATGCTCGCCCCCGTCGCACTGGTGGTACCGACGGTGCCCGGTTCGGAGGACTCCGCGGCCCCCACCGGCACGGTGACCGTCCCGCGCCGGCTGCTGGCGCTTGCCGTCGACCTGCTCCCGGTGCTGCTGCTCGCGAAGCTCGTGCTCCCGGACCCGCGCTGGGCGGTGCTGGCCCTGGTGGCCCTGCGCGTCGTGCTGCCGGCGGCGACCGGCGGTGCCACCCCCGGCAGCTGGCTGCTGCGCTACCGCACCCGCCGCGAGGACGGCACCCGCGCGAACCCGCTGCAGATCGCCATCCGCGAACTGCTCGGCGTGACCGGTCTCGTGACCTACGCGACCGTGGTGTCGCCGTGGCTCGGTGCCGGCCGGTTCGACCTGGTCGTGGTGGCGCTGGTGGTCGTCGGGACGTTCGTGTTCCCGGTGTTCCGCCGCGACCAGCGCGGCTGGCACGAGCACGCGGCGCGCACGCGGGGCGTGCGGGATTCGGACCGCGTGGAGGTCCCGGTGGAACGGGAGCGTGAGGATGCGCCTGCGGCCGGGTGAGGTGGAGGCGGCCGGCTGGCGGGTCGTGCCGCTCGGTGAGGTGGTCCGGCGACTGGTCGGGGTTGGAGGCGGCGGGTCGGCGGTGGAGGTCGGTGTGCGACCGACCGCTGGCGGCCCCTCCGGCGCTCACCAGCCCGGCCTCGTCCCGCGGCCCGTGATCGTCGGCATCGACGGCCGCGGTGGCGCCGGGAAGTCCGCCCTGGCCGAGCGGCTGCACCACGCCGTGCCGCGGTCGTGGGTGGTGCACACCGACGACATCGCCTGGAACCAGGCGTACTTCGACTGGGCCGGACTGTTGACCGAGAACGTCCTGCGGCCCCTGCACCGCGGCGAGGCGGTGGAGTTCCGCCCACCGGCATGGGTCGCGCACGACCGGCCGGGCGCGGTCGTGGTCCCCGCCGGGGCCGACGTGGTGTGGGTGGAGGGCACGGGCGTCGTCCGGGCGGAGCTCGGGCCGTGGCTCGACGCCTCGGTCTGGGTGCAGGGCGACCTCGACGAGCAGGAACGCCGCCTCGTGGCGCGCGACGGCGACTCGCCCGAGCAGCAGCGGCACGTTGCCGCGTGGCTGGCCGAGGAAGTGCCGTTCCTGGAGCGCGAACAGCCCTGGCTCAGGGCCGCGGTCGTCGTGAACGGGACCCCGGAGCTGCCGCACGACCCCGCTACCGAGATCGTGGTCGCCGCCTGACCTCGTCCTGATCAGGGCGTCCAGTCGGGCGAGCGGCCCAGCAGGGCGAGGACGCGGCGCATCGGGTCGGTGTCCCGGGTGACCAGCGCGGGCGCGAAGGCCGCACCGGGCTGGAGCCGGCCCTCCCCGTCCGGCACGGCGAGCGCGATCCGCAGCGCGGGTTCGGCCAGTTCGGGTGCGAGCCGGTGGCCGAGCCCGAGCGAGCGCGCCACGTCCCAGCCGTGCACTACGTAGTCGATCAGGTGGAACCCGATCGCCTGCACGGCCGGAAACCTCGTCACCGGGGCGAACTCCGGCAGCTCGAACTCCTCCACCGGGTCGGCGAAGGCGGCGAGGAGGTCGCGTGCGGCGGCGGCGTGGTCGGACGGGCTCGCGAGGCGGGCCTCCCACGCCGTGCGGTCCCCTCCCCCGCCTCGCGCGGCGGCGGCGAACCCGCGGTGTTGCGCGGTCATGTGGGCGAGCAGGTCGGCGACCGTCCACCCGGCACACGGCGTCGGCCGCTCCAGGTCGTCGTCCCGGACCTGGTCGACGGTTCGGACGCTGTCCAGCACGGCGGTCCGGTGGAGTTCGAGCAAATCAGTAAGCACACGCATACGATATGCAGACGCTTATCATATGCGCAAGGCTATGATGTCGATCATGACCGGTCGGCGGGACCTCGCGGCGATGATCGCCCCGCTGCAACGCGCGCTGATCGCCGCCGAGCAGCCGGTGCTGAGCGCGCACGGGCTGAGCATGTGGGGCTACGTCGTGCTCGACGCCCTCGACGGCCAAGCGGTGCGCACGCAGGCCGCGCTGGCGGAGTTCATCGGCGCGGACAAGAGCCGCATCATCGCCGTGCTGGACGACCTGGAGGCGGCAGGCCTGCTGGAACGCACTCGCGACCCGGCAGACCGGCGCGCACGCTTCGTCGCGATCACCGACGAGGGGCGCCGCAAGCACCACGCCGTGCAGGCGGACATCCAGCGCAACGAGGACCGCGTGCTCGCCCAGCTCCCACCCGCCGACCGCGAGGCGTTCCTCCGAGCACTGGCCGTGCTGTCCGCACAGGTCAGCGGCTGAGCCGCGCCCGCAGGATTCCCTCGACCGCCTCGACGAACGTCTCCCCGACCGGCCCGGGATCGGTGAGGCACCCCGCCGCCATCGCACCGTCGCGCAGCATGACGAGGTGCCGCGCGTCGAGCTCGACCGGCGAGTCGCCGACCCGGGACAGCAGCTCCGCGACGGTGTCGTGGAACCACTGGCGGTGGTTCAGCACCGCGACGTGCACGGGGTGCGCGGGGTCGGGGTACTCGGCCGCGGCGTTGAGGAACGCACACCCGCGGAACCCCTCGGAACGGATGTGCGCGGCAATCCCCCGCGCCACCGCCCGCACCGCCTCGACGTCGTCGGCCGCAGCGGCCACACCGGCTTCGAGCTGCTGCCGCGTCGCCCGGTCCGCCTCACCGAGGTAAGCGACCAGCAGGTCGTCCTTGCCGGCGAAGTGCCGGTACATCGTCGCGCGGGTCACCTTCGCCTCGGCCAGCACGCGGTCCACGCCGACCGAGTGCAGCCCCTCGGCGTAGAACAGCCGGCCGGCGGTCCCGAGCAGGCGGGTGCGGGCATCAGACACGCGGGTCATGCTCCCGACGCTAACAGAGAGAACGTTCGTTCTTGACAACCGCGTGCCGGTCCTGCCAGTCTTCAAAAAGTAGAAAGAACGTTCTCCCTACCTCAAGGACGATCCCGTGAGCACCAGCACCGCGTCACCGGCCACCCTCGCCCCCGCACTCCGCACGCTGTACTTCGCCCGCTTCGGCTTCGCGCTGGTGTGGGCGGTGCTGCTGATGCTCACCGCCACGACGATCGGACCGATCAGCGGCACGCTGCTGGTCCTCTACCCGCTGTTCGACGTGGCGGCGGTCGTGGTGGACAGCCGCACGTCCCGCACCGGACGCGCGTCGTGGGGCCTGTACGCGAACATCGCCGTCAGCACGATCGCCGCGGCCGGGCTGGTCGTCGCGGTGACCTCCGGCATCCCGGCGGTGCTGACGGTGTGGGGCGCGTGGGCCGTCGTGTCCGGCGTGACCCAGCTCGTCGTCGCCGTGGTGCGCCGCGGTCTCGGCGGGCAGTGGCCGATGATTCTCAGCGGTGCGATCTCCACGCTCGCCGGTACGTCGTTCATCGTCCAGGCCGGCAGCGACGGGGCGACGTTGACCACCCTCGCGGGGTACGCGGGGATCGGCGGGATCTTCTACCTGGTGTCGGCGCTGCGGCTGGGCAAGGCGCGCGGCTGACCGGGAGCGGGTGCCCGCCTCGGACCGGGGCGGGCACCCGGCCGGCTCCGGGCGCCGCTCGTCCGTCCACCGGGCTTCCGGTTCCCGCCCGTCTACCCCGGCAGCTGGATTTTGACCGACACTGAAGCCATCGCGAGCTTCGCGACCTTCGTCGGCCAGGCGGGCGCCGTACGATGCGGTGGGCGGGCGTCAGGACCGCGCCTGTGGAGGCTGTGCAAGATGAGTGATCGGGAGCTCGGGCTCTCCGCGCTGGTGGACGACCTGCCGGTGGTCGTGTGGCAGGGCGACGCGAGTGGCCGCGCGGTCACCTTCTTGTCCGGCAACGTCGAACGGCTGCTCGGGTACCCGGCGCGGCGGTGGCGCGAGGACCCCGGGTTCTGGGGGCAGGTCACGCACCCCGACGACCGCGAGGAGAGCGAACGGCGGCGCTGGGGTGCGGAGACCGACTACGAGACGGTCTACCGGGTGCGCACGGCCGCGGGCGAGTTCATGTGGGTCATGGAGCAGGCGCGGGTGCGCGGGCCGGTTCGCAGCGGGGTGCTCGTCGACGTCACGGCGCGGCAGGCCGAGGCGGAGCGGCAGCGGTTCCTCGACGACCTCGACCGGGAGTTGCAGCGGCTCGACGACGCCGAGGAGCTCATGGCGTTGGCGACCAGGATGCTCGGCGAGCACATGAGTGTCGATCGGTGTGCCTACGCGCGCGCAGAGGCTGACGAGAACCACTTCGTCATGAGTGGTGACCACGCCACAGGGTTGCCGCCGTTGCCTGGGCGGTTCGCCATGCGTGGGTTCGGCGCCGGTGCGTTAGCGGCCATGCGCGCGGGTGAGCCGTGGGTCGTGCACGACGCGTTCAACGACACACGGATCGAGAGCGACGACCTTGCCGCTTACCGCGTCACGGGCATACGTGCGGTGATCTGCCTGCCGTTGTTGCGCGGTGGACGGTTCGTGGCGGCGATGGCGGTGCACCAGGCCCATGTGCGGCATTGGACGCGCGACGAGATCGACCTCGTGTCGGTCGTGGTGAACCGGTGCTGGGAGTCGATGCAGCGCGTGCACGCCGACCGGGCGTTGCGGGACAGCGAACGGCGGCACCGCAAGCTCGTGGAGCGGGCCACGGACGCGATCTGGTTGCTGGACCAGGAGATGCGGTTCGTGTCGGCCAACCCCGCGACCGAGCACCTGCTCGGCCACCGGCCGGAGGACCTGCTCGGCACGCCGATCACGGACCTGCTCGTCGACGGCCTGCCCGCCGACCTGTCCGGGTCCGAGGTCGTCACCCTGCGGCACGCCGACGGCACCGAGATCGTGCTGGAGCTGAGCGTCCAGGCCACCCCGACCGGGCTGCAGGCGATCGGCAGGGACGTCACCGAACGCCGTCGCGCGGAGGCCGAGCGCGAGCTGCTGCTGCACCGCGAGCACGAGATCGCGGCGGCGTTGCAGGAGAGCCTGCTGCCGCGGCAACTGCCGGCGCTGCCCCGGCTCGCCACGGCCGCGCGGTACCTGCCGGCCGCGCAGCACTCGCAGATCGGCGGCGACTGGTACGAGGTCGTGCCGCTCGGCGAGTCGCGCGTCGGGCTCACCGTCGGCGACGTCGTGGGCAAGGGACCGGCCGCCGCCGCGGTCATGGGACAGCTGCGCAGCGCGCTGACCGGGTTCCTGCTCGACGGGCACTCCCCCGCGGAGTCGTTGCGGCGCCTGGACGTCTTCGCGGCGCGCGTCAACGGTGCGGCGGGCAGCAC
This sequence comes from Lentzea sp. NPDC036949, assembly GCF_055608075.1. Taxonomy (NCBI): domain Bacteria; kingdom Bacillati; phylum Actinomycetota; class Actinomycetes; order Pseudonocardiales; family Pseudonocardiaceae; genus Lentzea; species Lentzea sp. NPDC036949. The sequence continues at coordinate 86,323 of NZ_JBVJRA010000002.1, read as the reverse complement.
GTGCGTGTGCATCGTCTTCGACTGGCAGGCGGGCGAGCTCTGCTGGGCCTCGGCGGGCCACCCGCCGCCCGTGGTGGTCGACCGCTCCGGCGCCCGGCCTCTGACGGACGGGGTCGGTGCGGTGCTGGGCGCCGGGACCAGCCCCGTCCCGCAGCACTCGGCTCCGCTGCCACCGGGCGCCTCGGTCGTGCTGTACACCGACGGGCTGGTCGAACGCCGTGACGAGGTGCTCGACGAGGGCGTCCACCGGCTCGTCTCGGCCACCGAGACGGCGGCGGACCTCGCACCGGACGCGCTGGTCCAGCTGATCATCGACGCACTGCTCGCCAAGGGCCAGGACGACGACGTGGCGCTCGTCGTCGCACGGCACCTGCCCGCACCGCTGCGGCTCACCGTGCCCGCGGTGCCGGCGGAGCTGGCCGGTCTGCGGCACACCGCCACGAGGTGGGCCGAGGTCGTCGGGCTGTCCGAGGACTCCGTCTACGACCTGGAGCTCGCGATCGGCGAGGCCGCGGCGAACGTCGTCGACCACGCCTACCCCGAGGGCGGCGGCACGTTCGAGACCCGGCTGGAGTCCACCGGCCGCGGCGTGCGGGTGACGGTGACCGACCGGGGCCGCTGGCGCCCGCAGCCGGCCGACCGCGGCCACCGGGGCCGCGGCCTCGACATGATCCGCAAGCTCAGCGACACCGTCGACCTCTCCGCCGGAGAGGAGGGCACGACCATCCGCTTCCACGTGCCGCTCGTGCCGCTGGAGTCCACACCGGACGTGAAGCCCGGCGCGAGACCGCACCACGCACCGCCCCCGGCCGTGACCGGGCTGACCGAGCACGCGGACGGCGACGTGCAGCGGATCGCGCTGACCGGTGACCTCGACATCGCCACGGTCGAGGACCTGCGCACCCCGCTGCTCGCGCGGGTCGGCGCCGCGGACGACCGGCCGGTCCAGGTCGACCTCACCGACCTCGACTACCTCAGCAGCTCGGGCATCGCGTTGTTGTTGCACGCCAAGGCATCCGCGGCCGCGCACGGGCGGGCGCTGACCCTGCTGGCGGCGGCCGGCAGCGCACCGGCCCGCATCCTGCACCTGTCCGGGCTGGAGCACGGCACCCGGCCCTGACCGGTCACTCCGGCGCGGCGCAGTCCACGAGCGCGAACACCGTCTTGCCGCCCTCGCGCGGGCGGTGACCCCACTGGCGGGAGATGCGGTCCACCACGACGATCCCGCGCCCGCGGTGCTCGCCCAGGCGGGAGCGTCCGTACACCGGTTCGAACGGCGACTCGTCGTCCACCTCGACGGTGATCGAGCACGGGTCGGTCCGGTGCAGGATCCGCAGCCGGCCGGTGCCGGGGGTGTGGTCCAGGACGTTCGTGACGAGCTCGGTGACCACGAGCTGCACGTCGTAGAGGTGGTCCTCGTCGAGGACGTGCAGGGCGGCGGTGACCTCGCGCCGCAGCGCGGACAGCGCGAGACCGGGCGCGACGGGGAGGTCCACCACGAGTGCGGTCACGGGCACCGCCGCAGCAGCACCAGGGCGATGTCGTCCTGCTTGCCCTCGCCCAGCTCGGCCAGCAGCCGGTCGGCGAGCTCGTCCATGTCGGCGGTGTGCGACACGGCGGTGCGCAGCCGTTCCATGCCCTCGTCCAGGTCGACGCCGCGGCGTTCGACGAGGCCGTCGGTGGTCAGCAGCACGAGGGTGGCGCGCGGCAGCGGCAGCTCGGTGGCCTCCGGCCGCTCCAGCCCGACGCCCAGCAACGGGCCCCTGACGTCGGCGTACCGGGCGCCCTGGTCGTCGACCAGCAGCGGCGGCACGTGGCCAGCGTTCGCGACGGCCATGGTCCCCTCCTCGAGGTCCACCAGCAGCAGGCACATGGTCGTGAGACCGCCGGAGGGGTGGAAGCGTTCCAGCAGGGTGTCGACCCGACGCAGGATCTCGGCCGGCCGGTGCCCCTCCACGGCGTAGGCGCGCAGCGTGTGCCGCACCTCGGCCATCACCGTCGCGGCCTGGATCGAGTGCCCGCACACGTCGCCGATGGCGATCAGCATCCGGCCGTCGATCTCGACCACGTCGTAGAAGTCACCGCCGATCTCGGCGTTGCTCGACGCGGGCAGGTACCTGGCCGTCATCGGCAGCTCGGGGTGCTGCGGCAGCACCCGCGGCAACAGGCTGCGCTGCAACGTGAGCGCGAGCGAGTGCTCCTCGGCGAAGGTGTGCAGCCCCTCCGCGGCCAGCGCGGTGGCCTGTGCCAGCTGCCGCAGCAGGTTGCGGTCGGCGTCGTCCACGACGGACTCCGGCGGCACCGCGATGCAGATCGGCGGCCGGCGCGGCTTGGTGCGGGCCAGCGCCGCCGTCACCGGGGCACCTGGCCGCCACGGCACGTCGCGGGCCTCGGCCAGCGTCACGCCGACGCCGGTGCCCAGTGCCGACGTCCACCGCTCGACGTCGGCGATGTCGGGCCGCGGCAGGACCTCCGGCTGGCTGGACCGTGCCGTGGCCACGGAGACCTCGCCGGAGGGGGCGGTCAGGACCGCGCTCGCCTCGGCGTCGAGCACCTCGGCCGCCCCGACCGCCGCGGCCTCGGCCAGCGCGTCGAACGTCGGCGCCGCGTTGATCGCGAACGTGGCGGTGGTCAGCCGGGTGAGCCGGGCTGCGAGGTGCTCGGCCAGTGCGCGGGCCCGGTGGTAGCGCAGGGCGGCCTCGACGTTGGCGAGCAGCTCGCCGGGGTCGAGCGGTTCGGTCAGGTAGGCGTCCGCGCCGCGGGTCAGGCCGGTGACCTTGTCCTCGGGCTCGATGTAGGTCGCCGAGAGCATCACGACCGGGATCGAGCTCGTCCGGGGGTCGGCCTTGATCCGCTCGGTGACGTCGTAGCCGCTCATGTCCGGCAGGTGCACGTCGAGCAGGACCAGGTCGAACGACCCGTCGTCCAGCTCGGTCAGCGCCTGCGCCGCCGTGGCCGCCTCGACGACGGTGTGCCCGCTGCGGCGCAGCCAGCTGCACGCGATGAACCGGCTGGCCTCCAGGTCGTCGACCACGAGGACCCTGGCCGGCCCACCGCCCATGGCCGTCGGGTTCATCGGTCCTCCGTTCTGCGCGCCGTGAGCTGGGCGTCCCTGACCGCCCTGCCCACCGTTTCCGGGGAGATCCGCTCCTCGTGCAGCATCACCGCACCGAGGCCGTGCACGCTGCGGGCGAGACCGCCGGGGTCGTCGCCGCACACGATCACGACCGGCACGCACCGGAGGTCGGGGTCCAGCCGCAGCACCGACAGCACCGCGCTGCCGCTCATCAGCGGCGCGCTGGCGTTCACGAGCACCAGGTCGGGCTGCCGGGCCTTGGCGAGGTTCAGCGCGGACCGGCCGTCCGAGGCCTCGACCACCTCGGCCGCGATGCCCGCCAGCGCGTCCCGCAGCTGCCGGCGGGCCTTCTCGTCGCCGTCCGCGACCAGCGCGCACGCCACCGGGGCCGGCTGGACGAGCTCGTCCTTCGCGGTCGGCAAGGTCAGCACGACCTCGGTGCCGACACCGGGCGTGCTGGTCAGCGCCAGCGTGCCGCCGAGCAGCTCCGCGAGCTTGCGGGCGTAGGACAGGCCGAGGCCGGTGCCGCTCACGCCCGCCTGCAGCGCGTTCGGCACCTGGTAGAACTCCTCGAACACCCGGTCCTGCTCCTCGACCGGGATGCCGATGCCGGTGTCGGCGACCACGAACCGGACCTCGTCGGGACCGGGTCCCGGCTCGGCGGTGAAGCGGATCTCGCCGCGCGGGGTGAACTTCACCGCGTTCGACAGCACGTTGCGCAGGATCCGCACGAGCATCGTCTCGTCGGTCACCAGCGACGGCAGCTCCGGCATCGGTTCGACCACCAGGCTCACGTCGCCGGAGCGCAGCAACGGCCGCACCGCCGAACGCAGCTGGGTGAGCACGTAGTCGAGCGCGACCGGCGCCGGCCGCGGCTGCAGGCTGCCCGACTCGGCCTTCGCGGTGTCGAGCAGCTCGTTGACCAGCGCGAGCAGGGTGGCGGCCGACTCGTTGATGAGGTCCACGTGGTGGCGCTGGTCCTCGGTCATCGGGTCGCCGCCGGGTGCGTTGAGCAGGCGGGTCAGGCCGACCACGGAGTTGATCGGCGCGCGCAGCTCGTGGCTGATGTTCGACCAGAACCGGATGCGGGCGGCAGCCGCGTCGCGCAGCTCGGCGGACTTGGCGTCGAGCTCGGCGTAGAGGGCGACCACGCCCTGGTTGGTCTGCTCCAGCTCGTCGGAGAGCTCCTGGTAGAGCGCCACGACGCCGCGGTTGGTCTCCTCCAGCTCGGCGTTGACCCGTTCCAGCTCCTTGCTCTTGGCCTCCAGGTGCTCCAGCGTCTCCAGCAGCTCCTGGTTCTGCGCGCGCAGCTCGTCCAGCGCGCTGGCACCGGCGGTCTCGCGCAGGTCCCGCAGCAGGCGCTCGTCGAGCACGACCGCGTGCTGCACGTTCTTCGCGAGCGTCACGCCGGTGGGGCTCACCCGCAGCTCGTCCATCAGCCTGCGCGCGGTGTCCCAGCCCGGTCCCGCGTCGCTGACACCCGCACCGCCGGCCTGCCAGGTCAGCTCGACCAGCAGCACCGGTGCCGGGTCGCGGCGCAGCCGGAAGACCGCGGTCGCGGCCACGTCCTGCCGCACCAGCTCCCGGCCGACGTCGCTGAGCGCGGTGGCCAGCCGGACCTGGTTCTGCCCGTCGAGCCCGGCGGCGGCCGCGACCTGGCGGCCGCGCTGACGCAGCAGGAACACGTCCCGCTCGTCGCCGACCACGAGGCGCAGCAGTTCGGTCGTGGTCATGCCGGTCTGGCCACGAGCACGCAGGCGTCGTCCTTGCGCACGCCGGCCTCGCGCAGCAGGGTCGCGGCGATCAGCACCGGCGGGTCGGTGGTGAGGTCGCTGCCGTGGCCGGGGCCCCAGCGCTCGGTCAGGCCGTCGGAGTGCAGCACCACCACCGCCCCGTCCGGCAGCAGGTAGTCGAACGCCCTGATCGTGCGGGCGTGGTGGCCGGCGACACCGGGCACCGAGATCATGCCCTGCTTGCGGTCGGGCGTGAGGACCGCGGCGGCGATGTTGCCCAGCCCGGAGAACCGCACTGTCCGCGCGACGAGGTCGACGTCGGCGACCGCCACCGCGCCACCGCGGGTGCCCCGCAACGCGGCGTGCAGCCGGGTGACCACCTGTTCGGGCGGCATGTGCGGGAGGTCGCGGAAGAGCCGCACGGCGGCGTCGGAGGCCGCTGCCGCCAGCGGGCCGTGTCCGGACCCGTCGCACATCAGCAGCGTCAGCCGACCGGCGCGCCGGCACACCGCGTAGGCGTCACCGCAGACGTCCTCGCCGCCGATCGGCCTCGTCAGGCCGGCCGCGCTCTCCGCGCCCCACTCGGGTGCCCAGTCGGCGGAAGGGGCGAACCGGGCGACCAGTGCGGTGCCCAGGCCGACGCGGGAGGTCATGGCGCAGGTGGTCGCGAGCCTCGCCACGGCGCCCAGCCCGACGCCGAGGGTGCCGGTCGTGGACTGGCCGTCCTGCCAGGCGAGCGCGATGTCGCTGATGCCCGGTCCGCGGTCCACGGCGACGACCTCGACGGCCGCGTCCCGTTCGCCGCGCACCGACCGGATCACGACGACGCCCTGCCGGGCGTGCTTGTGCAGGTTCGACCCGATCTCGGTGACCGCGAGCCCGATCTCGGCGATGCGGGTCGCCCCGAAGCCGAGCCGTTCGGCCAGCGCGGTCGCGGTGCGGCGCGCCCTGCCGACCTGGGCGGTCTCCTCGACCGGCAGCCAGGCCTCGTCCCGCACGTGCGGGAGGCAGTCCGCCGCGGTCATCTCTTCCACTTGACCACCGTCACGACCGTGCCCCTGCCGACCTCGGTGTCGAGGTCGAACTGGTCCACCAGGCGGCGGGCGCCGCTCAGGCCGAGTCCGAGGCCGCTGCCGCTGCTCCAGCCGTCGGCCAGTGCGAGCGTGAGGTCCGGGATGCCCGGTCCCTCGTCGTGGAACGACGCGCGCACGCCGAGCCGGCGCCCGTCGTCGACCTCCTCGACCCTGGCGAAGCCGCCGCCGCCGTAGATCAGCGTGTTGCGGGCCAGCTCGCTGGCCGCGGTGACGAGCTTCGTCTGGTCGACCAGCGAGAGCTTGGTCTGCTGCGCGTACGCGCGCACCAGCTGGCGCACGCGGACGACGTCGTCGTCACCGCTGATGGCGACCTCTTCCGGCCCGCCGGACCGGGGCGGCATCAGTCGTCCCGCTCGAAGTCGGAGTGCGCGACCACACCCCGGCGCTGCCGGCCGAGCTGTCCCAGGATCTTCATGCCGCGTTCGAGGTCGAGCGCGGTGCGCACGCCGCCGAGCGTGAGGCCCAGCTCGACGAGCGTGATCGCCACGGCCGGGCGCATGCCGACCACGACGGTGTCGGCGTCGAACAGCCGGGAGATGGACGCGATCGTGGCGAACATCCGGCCGATGAACGAGTCGACGATCTCGACGGCGGAGATGTCGATGACGACACCGTGGGCGCCGGTCGAGCTGATCTTCTCGGCCAGGTCCTCCTGCAGCGCGAGCACGCTCTGGTCCTGCAGGTCGATCTGGATGGAGACCAGCAGGACGCCGCCGATCTTCAGGATCGGGACGCGTTCCATCAGCCGACCTCGCGGCGCACGACGTCGACGCCCTCACGACGCAGGGCGTGCCGCAGGGCGTCGGCGAGCGAGGCCTTGGTGACGATGTCGCCGAACTCGATGCCCAGTGCGACGATCGTCTGCGCGATCTGCGGGCGGATGCCGGACACGATGCACTCCGCACCCATCAGCCGGGCCGCGACCACGGTCTTGAGCAGGTGCTGCGCGACCTGCGTGTCGACGGCGAACACCCCGGTGATGTCGATGATCGCGTGCTCGGAGCCGGTCTCGACCAGCATCTCCAGCAGCTTCTCCATCACCACCTGGGTGCGCGCGGAGTCCAGCGTGCCCACCAGCGGCACGGCGAGGACGCCCTCCCAGATCTTGACGACCGGCGTGGTCAGCTCCAGCAGCTGCTCGGACTGCTCGCGGATGATCTCCTCGCGCGCCCGCGCGTACGACTCGAACGTCAGCAGGCCGAGCGCGTCCAGCAGGCCGGAGAACGCCATGACCTGGCGGTGGATCTCCGGGTCCTCGTCGTTCTCCACCAGGGAGAACACCTCGCGCTTGAGGGAGAACACGCTCGACGCGGTCTCCGACGGCGTGAAGCCCGCGCGCACCCTGGACCGCGAGTACTCCTCCAGCTGAGCCTTGATCTCGCCGAACTCCGGCCCGCTCACGTTCCTGCCGTCGTTGCCGACCAGGGGCAGCAGTGCCGCGAAGAACTCGCGGAAGTCGGTCTCCAGCTCCGCCCGCGTCGACCGCCCGCGCAGCAGGGCCGCCACGGCGCCCACCCACTTGTCGATCAAGGGGTCGGCGTTGGTCCGCAGCAGCTCCGTCAAGCGCGGGGCGTGTCCTGCGTCTGCAGTCACTCATGCCTCCTCAGGCGGTGGTACAACCCTGCAGACAGTAGTCGTGGGCGCGGTCGGACCTTCAGGTGGTCGCTGCGTTTAGGGTGCTCCCGCCCGAGGTAAGTCACCCCTGCACAACTTGGACAGAGAGGCACCCCTTGACGACCGGCGGCGACCCTCCTCATACCCCGCACGTCCTGGAGCTGAACGGTGATGTGGCCGACATCCCCGGGGTCCGGCGGTGGGCGGAGTCCGCGCTGCCCGGACTGCACGAGGACGACCTGCTCGACGTGCAGCTGGTCGTGACCGAGCTCGTCTCCAACGTGTACGACCACGGCCGGTTCCCGGCGCGCCTGCGGCTGCACCGCCGCGGCGGTGACGACGGCGTGGAGGTCGTGGTGGAGGACGCCTCGACGACGCCGCCCCAGCTCAGGCCGTCCTCACCCGACTCGGTACGGGGCCGCGGGCTCGTGCTCGTGGACCAGCTGTCCGCGAAGTGGGGTGTGCTGTCGCGGAACGCCGGCAAGACCGTGTGGGCGGTCGTGCCGTGCCCGGAGACCTGCTGAACCCCGCTGGAAGATCGTCGGGAGAACGCTCAGACGCGGCGTTGCCGGGGCAGCGTCCCCAGACCGGACAGGGCCTCCGCCAGGTTCGGGTGCACCGTCAGCAGCACGTTGACACCGGACAGCTCCAGCGGGCGCAGCACGGTCTTGCTCGCCGCGACGACCCGGAACGGCACCTTCGCCCGCTGGGCCTCCCGCCGGACGGCGACGACCATGTTGATGCCCGCGGAGCCGAAGAAGCTCACCCCGCCGAGGTCCAGGACCAGACCGGTGGGCGCACCGCGCACGGCCTCGACGGCCTGGTTGAGGGCGGGGTCGTCGGTCATCCGGTCGATCTCGCCGGACACGACGACGACGGCTATCCCGTGGTGGTGGACTGTGCGGGCGGTCTGCACGACCGCGCCGCCGGCTTGCTGGCTCATGGCCCGCGCTCCCATCGGCAAACCGTGCGAAGCGCCGACTGCAGCAGCCCAACCCGGAGAACCTGTAGATGACCTCACAATGAGTGAATCGGTTTTCAGGTGCTCCAGTCCACGCTATGCCTCTTCGGACCGGGACACAACCTCACCCCGTGATCACCGCCCGATGCGCAGCGTGACATCCGTGAGCGGTGCGCTGGTACAGGTCAGGACCCGGCCGGTGGCCTTCTGCTCCGCGGTCAGGCAACCGGTTTCCTGCCGGGACACCTCGCCGCCGACCAGCTGCGCCACGCACTCGCCGCAGCTGCCGACCGTGCAGGAGTACGGCAGGGGCAGGCCGGCCGCGAGCCCGGCGTCGAGCAGCGTCTGGCCGGGTTCGGCGACCGCGGTGCCGAGCCCCTCGACGACCACCCGTTGCGGCGTCGCCGATCCCGGTGCCCTGACCGGTCCGCTGGTGTAGCGCTCCTGGTGGACGTGCTCAGGCGGCACGTCGAGCGCCTGGCGCACCACGTCCATGAACGCCTCCGGGCCGCACAGGTAGTACCGCGCGTCCGGCGACGGCGCGAGACTCCCGACCCACCGCCGGACACCGGGGCCGTCGAGGCGTCCGGCGCGGGCGGTCACCACGTGCGTGACGGCGAGCCGGCCGGGGTGGCGCTCCCCCAGTTCGGCGAGCTCGGCGGCGAAGATCGCCTCCTCCTCGCTGCGGTCGCAGTGCAGCAGGGCGATCCGGGGTCCGGCCGGCTCGGCGAGCAGCGCGCGGACCATGCTCATCACCGGTGTGATGCCGCTCCCGGCCGTGATCGCCACGACCTCGTGCCCCTGGACGAGCCGGAAGGAACCGGACGGGCCGCGCACGGCCACCCGGTCGCCGACGGCGAGGCGCTCGTGGACGTGCGCCGAGAACCGGCCGCCCGCCACCCGCTTGACGGTGAGCTCCAACCGGGTGGTGCCGGGCGCGGAGGACGCCGAGTAGGGCCGGCGCACCTGCTCGCCGTCGAGGTCGGCGACGAGCGTGAAGAACTGGCCCGGCCGGAAGTCGAACGGCGCGCCGTCGGCCAGCACGACCGTGACCGCACAGGGGGTCTCCGCGCGCACCTCGACGACCCCGACCTCGCGCAGCGGGTCCGGTGTGGGCGCGGCGGTACCGGCAGGGGCGATCGCGTAGCCCTCCTTGCGCAGGCCGGAGCGGTAGGCGAGGTCCAGCACCGGTCGCAGCCACCTGGCCGGTACCAGGCCCGCCACCCTCAGCAGTGCACGGCGCGGCCGGCTCGCGGTGTTGGCGGTGAGGTGCCCGCTCGCCAGCGCGATCAGGTCGGGGGTGTCGTCGACCGGCGCCGAGGTCCAGAGGCGGGCGCGGGTCACGGCGTCGCTCGTGCTCAGCTCCGCGACCTCGACGTGGACGAGCAGCGCCGCGTGCGGCGGAACTCCCTTCAACGCCAGCGGTTCCAGCACGGCCGGGTCGACGGTGATCACAGCGCGGCCGCGCCCGTGCAGGACGCCGGTGCGGCCGGGGACGAGTGCGGCGAACGAGAGGCGGTCGTCCTCCAGCAGGTTGTGCAGGGTGTCCGCGCGCCGGTTGCCCCTGCGGTCGGCGATCACGAGCGTGTGGCCGTCCAGTACACGTGCGACCGGTCCGGCCTCCCCGCGCGGGCTCGTGTCGGAGCCACCCTTCAAGTCCCATGTGGACAGTGCGAGGAACGGTGCCGCGGCGAGGAAGTCGGCCACGCCGGGCGCGGCCAGCGGGCCCTCGCCGACCTGCGCGGCGGCGGGTCCGGCCGGTACCGGCGGCTGCCACAGGCCGGACCGCAGCACGGACTGGGCGCAGTGCACGTAGACCTGCTCGACGTCGAACACGACCTCGCCGGTGCCGGACGCGGTCCCGTTGACCCGCAGCGTCTCCCCCACGCCCGGCAGCAGGAACACCAGCGACGCCGGTCCGGCAGCGGTGCCGTCGAGGGCGAAGGTGAGCCGGGTCGGTGACAGGAGGCGCGCGAAACCCGGCCGGCCGCCGACGACAGCGGTCCGGCTCGTGCCGTCGGCGGCGCGGTGGCCGAAGCCCGCGATCGGACTGCGCGCGAGCACGGCCGCGCAGCCCTCGTCGAGCGCGCCGACCTGCTTCAGCACGATCATGGACGCGGGCCGCCCGACGACGGCCTCCACCTCGGCCACCGTCCGCAACCGATGGGCTTCGTCGATCATGACGGGCTTGTTTTCCCAGCTCATGACACTATTGTGAGGTTTTGCTCAGCTCTTGGGTACTCGCTTTTGGAAGGACCGCCGTGCCGTCACCGGACGATCGTCTCGCCCCACGTCGCCGACCGCGTCAGGTGCGCGCGGAGCTCACCCGCGACCGGATTCTGACGGCGGCTGCTCACGTTTTCGTCGAGCACGGGTACGCCGCGGGCACCACCAACCGCATCGCCGAGCACGCCCGCGTCTCGATCGGCTCGCTGTACCAGTACTTCCCGAACAAGGACGCGGTCCTGGCCGCCCTGCTGGTGCGGCACGTCGACCGCGGCCGGTGGGCGCAGGCCGAACAGCTCGACCTCGCCCCCGGCTCGCTGGCGCAGACGGTGCGGGCGCTGGTCCGCGACGCGATCGACAACCACGACGAGGACCCGCGGCTGCTGCGGATCATGATCCAGGAGGCGCAGCACTCCCGGGAGCTGGCCGAGGCCGTGGCCCGGCATGGCGAGCAGCGGGTCGCCCAGGTCCGCGACCTGTTCGCCCGCCACCCCGACGTCGGCGTGGCCGACCTCGACACCGCGGCGGAGCTCATCGTGTTCACCGTCGAGGTGAACACGCACCGGCTCATGGCCTTTCCGCGGAACACCACCGTCGAGAAGTTCGAGAACGAGCTCGTCGGGATGGTGACGCGCTACCTGCGCGGCGACCGCTGAACCGCCGTCGGGTCACCGGTCGCGGCGCAGGTGGCGCGCTGGCCCGCTCAGCGCCAGAACGACCGGCGGCGCTCCTTCGCCTCCTGCTGGGCGAACTGGCGCAGCAGTTCCCGCGCGCGGGCCCAGAGCCGGTCGACGTCACCGCCCGCGGTGAGCTCGTCCTGCAAGCGCCGCAACGGTTCGAACGCCTGCCCCTGCTCACCGGCGATCAACGTGCCGAGCCGGCTGGCGAGGTCGGCGAGCAGGTCGCGGCGTTCCCACTCCGGCAGACCGGTGGCCTGGTCCAGGCGGTCGGCTTCCAGCGCGGCGATCTCGCGCAGTTCGGCCGTGGCGTCCTGGGGCGGTGCCGGACGGGCCGAGCCGCGCAGGGTGGCCGAGATCCGGGCTCGGCCGCGGGTGGGCGGTGGCACCGGGGCGCCGGGCGGGACCGGGGCTCCAGGCGGCACCGGAGGGCTCTGCGGTGCTGGAGGTGCGGGCGGCTTCGGGGCGTCGGGCGGGGCAGGTGCGCCGGGCGGAACCGGGGCACCGTCCGGAGTCGGAGCGCCGAGCGGGACGGGTGCCCCCGGCGGGATCGGGACGCCGACCGGGGCAGGTGCGCCGGCCGACCTGGCGGGAGCAGCGGGCATCGGAGCGGCGGGCATCGGCGCGCCCGCCATCGGTGCAGCCAGCGGGAACGGCGCCGGTCCGGCGAAGCCCACCGCCCCACCGCCATAACCACCGCCATATCCGCCACCGGCGCGCGGCATGGGCGGCGGCGCGGGGTCCCAGCCCGACGGCAGCTCGACCGGCTGCACCACGCGGTGCACCTCGCCGTCGCCCACGACCCGTTCGTCCACCGCCACGAACGCGGTGAACCGGCACAGCACCCCGAACCGCAACGAGGTCCGCACGATCTCCGCTTCCACGGCGCGCTCGCCGGTCGCGTAGCGGTCTTCGAGGTCGCGCAGCGCGGCACGGGCCCACTGCGACCGGACCGCGGGCTCGGTGTGCTCCAGGACGGGCACCGCCTCCTCCCAGGCGCCACCCTCGCGGGTGCGGCCGCGGACGGTGAACGACTCCGGCGCGGCACCCCGGTACCGGCCGAACGCCACCAGCGGCACGCCGGGGTAGATCGCGGTGGGCAGCTTCGGCAGGTCGGACGACGGTGTCACGACCACGTCGGTGACCACCGGCGCGCCGATGCGGCGCTGGATGTGCGTCATCGCCTCGTCGAGCCGGTCCTCGCTCTCGACGAGCTCGCACCGCCCGGCGCCGCGCGCGGCCAGGCGGCCGAGGAAGCCCGCGTTGACGGCGGAGTCGATGCCGACGGCGTGCACCCGCGTGCGGCCGAGGACCGGTGCGATGTCGCGCAGCAGCTGGTCCTCGTTGCCGACCTGGCCGTCCGTGACGAGCACGAGCACCGGGTCGCGGTCGGCCTCGGCCTGCGCGAGCAGGGTCAGCCCGTCGCGCACCGGCTGGAACATCTCGGTGCCGCCGCGCGCCTGCACCTTCGCCAGGTGCTCGACCGCGCGGAACCGGTGGCGGTCGGTGCCCGCGACCAGGCCGGTGCCGAGCTCGGCGGGGTGTTCCACGCGGTCGTCGAACGTGAGCACCGCGAACCTGTCGTCCGCCGTCAACGTGTCGACGATCCGCGCCGCCGCACGCCGTGCCGCGACCATCTTCCAGCCCGACATGCTGCCGGACCGGTCGAGCAGCAGCACGACGTCACGCGGCCGCACCGCCGCCCGTGGCGCCGGTGGCAGGACCGTGAGCTGGTAGGTGCCCTCCTCGCCGTCGGCGTCGGGCACGCACACCACCGCGGAGCTGTTGCCCGTGTAAGCCAGCCGCAGCACGAAGTCGCGGTCGACGCGTTCACCGGGAACGACCGTGACGGTGTTGCCCTCGGCGGTGACGGCGTGCAGGCTCGACCGCACCTCCCCGAGCTCCAGCCCGGCCGGGTCGACCTGCACGCTGATGCCCAGGCGCACCGGGTTCGGGAAGCCGGGCAGCAGCACCGGCGGCGTGATCCGGGAGGCGTCGGGCACGAGGTCGGTGTCCTGCGCGTGCCCGTCCCCGACCGACGGACCGTCGAGCGGCGCACCCGGCACGTACCGCGGCGCCACGACGAGCGGGAACCGGAACGTGGCCGCGCCGTCCTCGAACACCAGCGGCCCGACGACGCTCAGCTCGACGGTGACCCGTTCGCCCGCGGGGATGTTGCCCACCCGCATGGTGAACACGTCCGGCCGTTCCTCCTCCACGATGGACGCTCTTCGCCCCGCCGCGATCGCCTGGTCATAGGCCTCGCGTGCCTGACCGCGCTCTTGCAGGTCGGCCACGACGGTCCGGTCGCCTGCGGTCATCTTCATGCCGGTGACGGCGGCGCGGTCAGGCAATGGGAACACGTAGGTGGCTTCGAGAGCGGTGTCGTGCGTGTTCACGAACCCGGTCGTGAACACCACGCGGCCCAGGAGCCCGGTGACCACCGCCCGCACGTCGACGCTCTCCAACGGCAGGTTGCCGCGCTCGGTGAGCAGCGCGCCGACCCCCGCGTCCTCGGTCGTCCGGCCGACGCGGTCCACCTCGGCCGGCTGCAACGGGGTGACGGTGATGGTCATGGCGTTTCCCTTTCGTCGGTGAGCAGGCCGCGGGCGGCGAGCAGGTCGAGCAGTGGCCGCGCGGCGGCCGCGATGTCGGCGAGGTCGGCGGGGGTCGGGGTGCCGGGGGTGAGGAGGACGGCGCCGCCGGTGAGGGGGATGCCTGTGAGGAGTGCGGGTGGTGCCGGTGCGTCGGGGGCGGGCGGGGCGGGTGGGCCGGATCGGGCGGCGGGTTCGGGCGGGCACGGTGGTGCGGCGGGTGCGGGCGGTGGAGCGGCACCCGCGGGCGGCACGGGCGAGGGCTGCGGCACGGCACCCGCAGGCGGCACGGGCGCGGGCGGCGGAGTGGCACCCGCGGGCGGCGGAGCCAGCGGTGCGACCGCTGGCCAAGGCGTGCCCGCTAGTGGCGGCGGAGGCGTGGGCGGTGCGGGCAGCGGCGGTGGCGCGGGTGGTGCCGGTGGTGCTGCCGGCGCGGCCCAGAACCGCGGCCGCACCTCCCCCGCCGGCGCCTCCTCCGCCACCTCCAGCAACCCGTCGGGCACGCGGGCGATCGCCAGCAGCGCCTGGTCGGTCGCACCGGCGAGCTCGGCCTGGATGTCGGCCAGCGTCCTCCCCTCCGACTGCAGCCTCTTGACCGCCACCAGCTGGAGCAGGTGGCGCCGGTCGTACAGCGCGGTGCGGCCGCGCATCGCCGAGGGCCGGTCGACCAGCCCCGTCGTCGCGTACCAGCGGACCGCCCGCCGGTCGGGCACGTCGCGGACCCGGCCGTTGGGCGCGCCCTGGTACTCCGCCGTCAGCGCGGCGGAGACACGTTCCAGCAGCTCGTCAAGCGTCCACACCCCATGATAGTGACACTGTCACGATGACAGTGTCAATGAAAAAACCTGATGAGGTCCACCCGGCGTGGCCGGGTAGGGTTCCGCGCGTCGCGCAACGGACGGAGACCCCTGGGTGAGCACGGAAGAGGCCAGCCTCAGCACCGGCCACGAGGCCGCATCGGGCCAGCTCAGGACCCGGAAGGCGCAGGTCCTGACCGCAGCCGTTCCCGCGCAGGTCGCGGACATCACCGCCCTGGTCAACCGCGTCTACGCCGAGGCGGAGGCCGGGTTGTGGCGCGACGGCGCCACCCGCACCAGCGAGGCCGAGGTCGCGGGGCTCGTCGAGGCCGGACAGGTGGTGGTCGCGCTGCACGAGGACCGCGTGATCGGCGCGGTGCGGCTGCGGCAGCTCGACGACCGCACCGGCGAGTTCGGCATGCTCGTCGCCGCGCCGGAGGTGCGCGGCACCGGGCTCGGCCGCGACCTCGTCGCCCACGCCGAGGAGTGGGCGCGGGACGAGGGCCTCTCCCGCATGCAGCTGGAGCTCCTGGTGCCGCAGAACTGGGAGCACCCGGTGAAGGAGTTCCTGCGGAGCTGGTACACCCGCATGGGCTACGAGGTCGTGCACAGGGGCGACCTGACCGACGACCACCCGCACCTGGTGCCGGAACTGGCCTGTCCGTGCGACTTCCTGGTCTTCCACCGGGAGCTCGTGCCGGGCACCTGAGGGCGCCCGGCACGATCCGCTCACACCACCGAGCAGGCCGCCCCGTTCAGCGTGAACGCGCCCGGCACCGAGTTGGACCCGGTCCACGTGCCGGTGAACCCGAGGCTCACCGACCCGCCGCCGGGGATCGCCGCGTTGTAGGAGGCGTTGGTCGCGGTCACCGCCGCACCGGACTGGGCGGCGACGGCGTTCCACATCTGGGTCACCGTCTGGCCGTTGCCGAACGTCCAGCGCAGCGCCCAGCCGTTCACGGCGGCCGTGCCGGTGTTCTGCACCTTCACCTCGCCCTGGAACCCGCTCTGCCACTGGCCGGTCACGCGGTACGCGACCGCGCACGAGCCGGTGGGCGCGGTGCCGGTGGTGAACGTCGTGACCGGCGACCGGGACGAACGGTTGCCGGCCGCGTCGAGGGCGTAGACCGCGACCGCGTAGGCCGTGGCGGGCGTGAGGCCGGTCAGCGTCGCCGACGGGCCGGTGGTGGACGTCAACGGGGACTCGGTGCCGTCGACGACGCGCACGACCTGGTAGGAGGTGACGCCGACCGCGTCGGTCGACGCCGCCCACGCCAGTGCCGCACCGGTTCCAGTGACGTCGGAGGCCGCGGGGGCGCCGGGGGTCGTGGGTGCCGTGGTGTCCTGGCCGCCGCCGCCGAACACCGCCGCCTCCCGCGAGGTCGCCGCGATCCCGCCCGCGCCGGTGAAGATCCGCTGGCCCCAGGCGGTGAGCCGGGAGGCGTCGAAGTCGGTGGCCATGTCGAGGTACTCGACGCCGCCGCCGTTGCCGCTCCACGACCAGCCGAGGTACCCCAGGCGCTGGGACTGGGTGTAGGAGAAGATCGTGTTCTCGTCCGGGTCGCCGTCGGAGTGGTTGTGGCCGAACTCCCCCACCACGATCGGCAGCCCGGCGGCCACGAAGCGGCCCAGGTAGTCGGTGATCTCGGCCGCCGTGTCGAACACGCCGTACATGTGGACGGAGAACACGGTGTTGCGCTGCGGGTCGGCGGCGAAGACCGACGCCGCGTTGTCCCTCATCGTGAACGACCAGTCCTGGCCCCAGTTAGGTGCGTCCACCATGATCGTGTGGGTGAAGCCGGCGGCGCGCAGCCGGCTGATCGCGGACTTCGTGTCGGCGGTCCAGCCGGAGGCACCGGTGTTGCCCCACGGCTCGTTGCCGATGTTGAGGATGACGTAGGCCTCCTGACCGGTCATCGCGCTCTGCACGCTGATCCAGTAGTCGACGGCCTTGGCGAGGCTCACGGCACCGCTCTGCTCGCCGTAGCCGGTGGTGTCGTGCACCTCCAGCACGCAGATGAGCCGGTTGGCCTTGCACTGGCCGATGACGTTCGCGACGTCGGCCGCGTCGTTGCGGGTCCACCGGTCGCCGCTGGAGAGCACGACGCGAACGGTGTTGGAGCGCAACGCCTTCAGGTCGGCGAGCGCCCGCGTGGTGCGCGAGGTGTACCAGGTGTGCGCGTGGTTCACCCCGCGCATGACGAACTCCGCGCCGGTGGCGTCGTACAGGCGGCCACCGCTGACGTGGAAGCCGGTGGCGGCCTGCGCGACCGCGGGTGTGGTGAGCAGGGACAGGCCGACGAGCACTGTGCTCATCAGCGACAACAGTCGTTTCACGGTGCGGTCCTCTCTTGCGGTCCGACTGGGAGCGCTCCCAGAAATGGGCGCGCCGAAACAACCCGTGCAGGGCGATGGGAGATCAGTGAGCGGCCGCCGAGCTGTCGCGCGGGACGAGCACGGCGGTGGGCGACCAGCGCGGGGTGACCGGGCCGCCGCCGATCAGCTCCAGCACCGACTCCGCGACCGAGATGCCGAACTGGTGCACGTCGACGCTCATCGTGGTGAGCGCGGGCGTCGCGAGCCGGCACAGCGTGGAGTCGTCCCAGGCGACCAGGCTCAGCTCGCCGGGCACCGCGACGCCCAGCTCCTTCGCGGTGGCCAGCCCGGCGACGGCCATCACGTCGTTGTCGTAGAGGATCGCGGTCGGCGGCTCCTGCCGGTTCAGCAGCGCCGCGGTCAGCTTGGCGCCCGC
Organism: Lentzea sp. NPDC036949; assembly: GCF_055608075.1. Lineage (NCBI taxonomy): Bacteria > Bacillati > Actinomycetota > Actinomycetes > Pseudonocardiales > Pseudonocardiaceae > Lentzea > Lentzea sp. NPDC036949. Next base: position 68,799 of record NZ_JBVJRA010000002.1, on the reverse strand, counting down.
CTCCTCGGAGTAGTCGCCCTCCACGATCGTCGGGACCAGGCCGGCCGCGCGGCAGCCGTCGACCAGCGCCGTCGTCCTGGCCGCGGTGTGCAGCAGGCCGGCGGGACCGGTGATCCGGGCGATCCGGGTGTGGCCGAGCGCGAGCAGGTGGGCGAGCACCTGCTCGATCGGGCCGGCGTCGTCGGTGCGCACGGCGGGTGCGGCGAGCTCCGGCGCCGGTTCGCCGACGACCACCGTCGGCAGCCCGATCTCCCGCAGCACAGCGGGTCTGGGGTCGACGACGGTCCGGTTCACCAGCAGCACGGCGTCGACCAGGCCACCGCTCGCCCACCGGCGGTAGGCGGTGATCTCGGCGTCGTGCGCGGGCACGACGTGCAGCAGCAACGACAGGTCGTGCGGCGTGAGCCGTTCCTCGATGCCCGCGATGAACTCCATGAAGAACGGCTCGGTGCCGAGCAGCCGGGCCGGGCGGGCGAGCACCAGCCCGACCGCACCCGAGGACGGGGTGCCCATCAGGCCCCCGCCCGGCCGAGGTCGTTGGCGCAGCGCAGCACCGCGGGACCGGTCAGCGCGTCCGGGTCGGGCAGCCGGACCGCAGTCCGCACCACGAACGAGCGCGTCTCCCCGGCGAGCATCGGCACCAGCATCTCCTCCACGACGGCGTCCGGGGCGACCCGGTCGGCCAGCAGCACCACGTCCCCGGCGTAGGAACGGGCGCGCACGTCGACACGGTATCCGCCCTCGACCGCCACCACCTCCGCGGTGAGCGGTGCCGGGTCGAGGTCGAGGTCCACGTCCTCGGCGAACGGCCGCACGACCCGTTCGGCGTCGGCGGTCGCCACGAGCACCTCCCGCACCGGATCTCCCGGCACCACAACGGAATCGGGCAGCTCGACCGCCGCGGCGGACCGGGCGGCGACGGCGAACGGCAGCGACACCTTCTCCAGCACCGCTCCCCCGACCGCCTGCCGCTCCACCCGCAGCTCACCGCTCCACGGCTCGTCGTGGTCGTTCACCACGACCAGCGCCGACCGGCCGTCGCGGGGCTGCACGGTGAGCAATCGCGGCGCGAACGCCCTCCGCAACGCGTACCAGAGCGGTTTGCGGCGCTCCCCGCTGTCGACCGCGGCCCACGACGTGGCGGGCCAGCAGTCGTTGAGCTGCCACACCAGCGCACCGGCCGTGCGCGGCCACCACGACCGGAAGTGCTCGATCCCGAACGCCACCGCGCGGGCCTGGTTGAGCTGCGTGGCCCAGTGCCAGTCCGCGAACTCCTGGGGCACCGGGAGGTGCGGCGCGAGACCGCGGTCCAGCTTGCCGTTGCCGTCCTCCGCCTTCTGGTGCGCGAGGAACGCGGGCGAGGTGGACGTCAGCGGTTCGTCGTGAACCCAGTGGGTCAGCGTCGTCCACGTCGGCGGTCCCTGGAAGCCGAACTCCGAGCAGAACCGCGGCACGTGGTCGCGGTAGCGGGTGTAGTCGACCCGGTTCCACACCTCCCACTCGTGCCGGGTGCCGTTGTCGGCGTCGTTGGGGTGGCGCTCACCGGGGCTGTGCGGGCTGCCGGGTGAGTAGTGCCGGGTCGGGTCGAGCTCGGCGACGACCGCGGGCAGCAGCTCGGTGTAGTAGCGCAGGCCCCAGGTCCGGCCGCCGAGCTGCTCCGGCCAGCCCCAGTCGGCGAAACCCCACTGGTTCTCGTTGTTGCCGTTCCACAGCGCGAGCGACGGGCGCCCGGCCAGCCGCGCGACCTGCTCGCGCGCCTCGGCCTCCACCTCGCTCCACAGCGGTTCCTCCTCCGGGTAGGCGCCGCAGGCGAACAGGAAGTCCTGCCACACCAGCACACCGCGCTCGTCGCAGACGTCGTAGAAGTCGTCGGACTCGTAGATGCCGCCACCCCAGACCCGCAGCATGTTCAGGTTCGCCTCGACGGCCTGGTCCACCCGGCGCGCGAGCCGGTCGCGGGTGACGCGGGTGAGGAAGTGGTCGTCGGGAATCCAGTTGGCGCCCTTGGCGAACACCCGCCGGCCGTTGACGACGAACGTGAACGGCGTGCCCACCTCGTCCGGTTCGACGTCCACGGTGACCGTACGGAACCCGACCCGGTACTGCCCCCCGTCGAGGAGCCCGTCCGGGCCCAGCAGCGACACGGTCACGTCGTAGCGCGGCTGCTCGCCGTACCCGACCGGCCACCACAGCTCGGCGTCCGGCACCAGCGCGGTGACCACGCCCCGGTCGCCCTCGCAGTCCGCCTCGAACGTCTCGCCGTTCACCTCGACGCGCAGCCGCAGGGCCTTCGGTGCCGCGGGGTCCGCGTGCTCGACGTCGGCGTGCACCTCGACCCGGCCGGTGCCGTCGGCGTCGACCGTCACGAGTGGACGGACCGACGCCAGCCGCGCGGTGTGCCAGCGCTCCAGCCGCACCGGCTTCCAGATGCCCGCGGTCTGCAGGTCCGGTCCCCAGTCCCAGCCGAAGGAGCAGGCCATCTTGCGGATCATGTTGAACGGGTGCGGGTAGGCGTGGTCGCGCCGTCCCAGCCGGCCCTCCACCTCCTGCGCCCGCGTCAGCGCGGAGGAGAACGTCACCACCAGCTCGTTGGTGCCGTCGGCGAGGAACGGCCGCACGTCGAACCGGTGCGTGCGGTGCATGTTCGCGGCGGTGCCGACCAGGACGCCGTTGAGCTGCACAGCGGCGATCGTGTCGAGGCCCTCGAACACCAGGTCGGCGCGTTCGCCGGCGACGGCCGACGCCTCGAACTCGGTGTCGTAGCGCCATTCTGTGCGGTGCATCCACCGCAGCGACTCCTCGGCGCGGTCGAGGAACGGGTCCTCGATCAGCCCGGCGGCGAGCAGGTCGAGGTGCGTGCTGCCGGGCACGGCGGCCGGCACCCGCACGCCCCGCAACGAGTCGGGCGCGGGTCCCGCGACCACGCTCAGCTGCCACCCGTCGTGCAACGTCTGGCGCTCCATCATGTCCCCATTCCCCAGCGTCAGCCGGAAACCGGTGCCGCGTCGGCCCATTGCCCGGTGTGGTGGTCGTACGCCGCGGCCGCACCCGCCCGCGCCACGACGTCGCGGCGCACGTCGAGCCCGCGGCCGCGGGCGTCGGGGTTCGGCGAGGCGGCGGCGAGCAGCTTCGTGTACGGGTGGTGGGCGTCGAGGATGACCGCGTCGGACGGTCCCCGTTCCACCACCCGGCCGCGGTGCAGCACGAGGATCTCGTCGGAGAAGTGCCGGGCCGTCGCGAGGTCGTGCGTGATGTAGAGGACGGCCAGCCGTTCCTCGGCCTGCAAGCGTGCCAGCAGCCTCAGGACGCCGAGCCGGATCGACACGTCGAGCATCGACACCGGTTCGTCGGCCACCACGACCTGAGCTCCCGGTGCGAGGGCGCGGGCGATCGCGACGCGTTGCCGCTGGCCGCCGGACAGCTCGTGCGGCCGGCGCCGGGCGAAGTCGCGCGGCAGGGTCACGCGGTCGAGCAGCTCCCGTGCCAGCTCCACCGCCTCGTCCTGGTCGCGGGCCTTGCCGTGCAGCAGCAGCGGGCGGGTCAGGTGGTGCTCGACGGTGTGGAACGGGTTGAGCGAGGCGAACGGGTCCTGGAACACCATCTGCACCCGGTTGCGGTACTCCCGGTCCGGCACCGGCGCGCCGGTCGGTCCGGTGACGGTGATGGTGCCGCCGCTGGGTTTCTCGAGCCGCGCGATCATCCGCGCGATCGTCGACTTGCCCGAGCCGGACTCGCCGACGAGCGCCACGGTGCGGCCGGGGTCGAGGGTGAACGAGACCCGGTCGACCGCGCGGAACGACGTGCGTCGCAGCCCGGTCCGCACCGGGAAGTCCTTCACGAGCTCGTCAGCGCGCAGGGTGGTCATCGCAGCGCCCCTTCCCGGCCGAACGCGCCGCGTTCGCCCTCCAGGCTCGGGAACGACCCGAGCAGCTCGCGGGTGTACGGGTGGGTGGCGGCCCGGTGGACCTGCTCGGCGGTGCCGTGCTCCACGACCCGGCCGCCCCGCATCACGGCCACCCGGTCGCTGATCTCCAGCAGCAGCGGCAGGTCGTGGGTGATCAGCACGACCGCGAACCCGAGCTCGTCGCGGAACCGCAGGATCTCCTGGAGGATGCCGCGCTGCACCACCACGTCGAGCGCCGTCGTCGGTTCGTCCATGATCATGACCTGCGGTTCGAGCAGCAGCGCCATCGCGATCATCACGCGCTGCCGCATGCCACCGGACAGCTCGTGCGCGAACGACCCCAGCCGGCGCGGGTCGACCCCGACCAGCTCCAGCACCTCGGCGCACCGCTGCCGCCGGTCCTCCCTCGCCATGGCGGGCCGGTGGGTGGTGAGCACGTCGTCGAGCTGCGCGCCGATGGTGGTCACCGGGTTCAGCGCGTTCATCGCGCCCTGGAACACCATGGACAGCTTGGTCCAGCGGAACGCCCGCAGCTCCTCCGGTCCCAGCGCCAGCACGTCCACGTCGGTGCCGTCGGCGTCGTGGAACACGACCGAGCCGGACGTCACCTGCGCGGGCGGGCGGTGCAGCCGGTTGACCGCGTGGGCCAGCGTGGTCTTGCCGCACCCGGACTCCCCCGCGATGCCGAGCACCTCGCCGCGCCGCAGCGTGAAAGACACGTCGTCCACCGCGAGCACCGGCTCGGCGCCCTGGTACACGACGGAGAGGTCCCGCACCGTCAGCACCGCGTCCACGTCCGGCCGTTCGACGGCCTCGGCCCGCGGCACCACGGCGTCGGGCGCACGGCGCGGTTCGCTGCGCAGCTTCGGGTTGATGATCTCGTCGATGCTGAAGTTCACCAGCGCGAGCCCGCACCCGAACAACGCGATCACCAGCCCCGGCGGGACGAACCACCACCACGCGTCGAGTTGCAGCGCGAACCCGTTCTGCGCGTAGAACAGCATCGTGCCGAGCGTGAGCGAGTTCGACGCGCCCAGGCCGAGGAACGACAGCCCGGCCTCGCCGAGGATCGCCGCGATGACCGCGAACACGAACTGCGAGGCCACCAGCGGCAGCAGGTTCGGCAGGATCTCCACGGTGATCACCCGCCACGGCTTCTCGCCCGCGACCCGCGCCGCCGCCACGTAGTCGCGGTTGCGCACCGACAGCGTCTGCGCGCGCAGCACCCGTGCCGAGGCCGCCCAGCCGGTCAGCGCCAGCACCACCGCGATCGTCCACGCGCCGCGCTGGTCGGCCGGCACGAACCCGGCCACGACGATCACCAGCGGCAGGCCGGGGATCACCAGCACCACGTTGGAGAACAACGAGAACAGCTCGTCGGTGACACCGCCGGCGTACGCGCCGATCACGCCGAAGAACGCGGACAGCGCGGTGGCGAGCACGCCCACCAGCAGCCCGATCCGCAACGACCCGCGGGTGGCGTGCGTGAGCTGGGCCAGCACGTCCTCCCCGGTCTGCGTGGTGCCCAGCAGGTGCTCGCCGCCGGGCGGGGTCAGGCCGATGTCGCGCACCGCGTTCGGGTCGCCGGTCAGCAACGGCCCCACCAGGCCGAACAACGTGATGACCGCGATCAGGCCGAGGCCGAAGCCGAGCTTCGGCGACCAGCGCGGCAACAGCGCGCCCCAGCCGGTGCCGGAGTTGCCCATGGTCTGCTCCTCTCAGCCGGTCGCGCGGGTGCGCGGGTCGACGATCGCGTGCAGCAGGTCGACCGCGAGGTTGGCCCCGAGCACCGCGGTGGTGATCACCAAGAAGATCCCCTGCATGAGCGCGTAGTCGTTGTTCTGCACCGCTTGCAGCAGCCGGCCGCCGATGCCGGGGTAGGAGAAGACCTGCTCGGTGACGATCGAGCCGGCCACCACGAACCCGAGCGAGATGGCGAACCCGGCCACCGACGGCAGCACGGCGTTGCGCGCGGCGTAGCGGATCATGACCCGGCTGTCGCGCAGTCCCTTGGCGCGGGCGGTGAGCACGTAGTCCTCGGACATCGCCGACACCATCATGTTGCGCATGCCCAGCAGCCAGCCGCCGACCGACGAGATCACGATCGTCAGCGCGGGCAGCGTGCCGTGGTAGAGCGCGGAGCCGATGAACTCGGCGTTCCAGCCCGGCGACAGGACCACGTCGTAACCGCCGAGCAACGGGAACCAGCCCAGCGCCGACGACAGCAGTGCCACGAGCAGCAGTGCGAGCCAGAAGTACGGCACCGCGGCGAGGACGGTCGTCGAGGGCACCAGCGTGTCGAGCCAGGTGCCGCGCCGCCAGCCGACCACGGCACCGAGTGCGACGCCGAGCAGGAACGACACCAGCGTCGCGATGCCGACCAGCACGATCGTCCACCACAGCGACGCCGTGATCACCTCCGACACCGGCGCCGGGAACGCGCTGACCGAGACGCCGAGGTCGCCGCGGGCGAGGTTGCCCAGGTAGGAGAAGTACTCGCCGAGCACCGACCGGTCGCCGCCGGTGCCGAGCAGCAGCTCGTAGGAGCGGCGCACGGCCGGGTCGACCGAGCCGCCGCGCTGCTGCAGCCGGGCGATCAGCACGTCGACCGGGTTGCCCGGCATGAGCCGCGGGATCACGAAGTTCAGCGTCACCGCCGCCCACAGCGCGACCAGGTAGAAGGCGATCTTGCGCGCGTAGTACCGCATCAGCTGCCCGCGGGCTTGAGCTTCATGAGGACCTCGGAGCTCTCCGGCCGCGACCAGACGGCGGGGAACGCGTAGAGGTCGTCGGTGGTGGGCCAGCCGGTGAACTTCTTCGCGTTGTACTCGCTCGTCGTGCCGCCGGTGAGCACCGGGATGTACGGCATGACCTCCTCCACCCGCTGCTGGATCACGTCGAAGTGCGGCTTGCGGGCCGCGGCGTCCTCCGGGTTGATCCGCTTGAGCGCGGCGAGTGCGGCGTCGACCTGCGGGTCCTTCATGCGGCCGAAGTTCGGGTTCGCGGCCTGCCCGACCGGTGCGGTGGTGTAACCGGCGAAGAAGTAGCTGAACGTGTAGTACGGGTCGGCCGCCGGGCCCTGGTAGACCGAGTCGATCAGCAGCTCGTACCCGCCCTGGCTGCGCGCGTCGGCCCACTCGTTCCACGACAGCTGCTGCGGCGTGACCTTGATGCCCGCCTGCTGGAGCTGCTGGGCCAGGGTGTTCACGGCGGTGATGTAGTCGGTCCACCCGGTCACCACCTTGACGGTGAGCGACAACGGCTTGCCGTCCTTGGCGTAGATGCCGTCGGCGCCCTTGCGGTACCCGGCGGCCTCCAGCAGCTGGGCCGCCTTCGCGGTGTCCGGGCTCATCGCAGCGGACTTCTCCTCGAGCGTGCCCGCGATGTACGGCTCGTCGCGCTGGAGCAGGGCAAACCCGGGCGAGATCGGGCTGCCGGTGTCCTGGAACGCGAGCGCGTTGAGCTGTGAGCGGTTCATGGCGTGGTGGATCGCCTTGCGCACGGCGGGGTCGGTCTGCGGACCGGTGCAGCCGAGCTCGGCGCTGGAGCAGGTGAACAGCGCGATCTGGTTCTGCGGCACGGTGACTGCGCGGTAGCCGGGGTAGGTCTTCTCGACGTTCTTGATGTCGGGCACCGGACCGGTCTGCCAGTCGACCTTGCCGGCCTTGAGCGCGTCGGCACCGCCCTGGTTGCCCGCGAGCGACAGGTAGCGGACCTTCTTCACCGCGGGCTCGCCGCCGTGGTAGCCGGGGTTGGCCTTGAGCGTGATCGCCTGCGGCTTGAACTCCTCCAGCTGGAACGGCCCGGTGCCGACCGGGTTCTTCACCGGGTCGGTCGCCGGGGTGGCGAGGCCCTTCCAGAGGTGTTCGGGCACGATCCACAGCCGGCCGAGCACCTGCGGGCCCTCCATGAACGACGGCTCGTCGAACTTCACCACCACGTGGGTGTCGTCGACAGCGGTCGTCGTGCCCTTGAAGCCGGTCGAGTTCATCGTGCCGTTCTTGCGCACCATGTCGAAGGTGAAGACGACGTCGCGGGCGGTGAACTCCTGCCCGTCGGACCACTTCACGTCGTCGCGCAGGACGACCGACAGCTCGGTGCCGTCGGCGTTCCAGGAGAACTCCCTGCCCAGCCGGGGCCGGGGCTTGGCGTCGCGCTGCATGGCGTTGAAGAAGAACAGCGGCTCGAAGATGGTGCCGATGCCCTCGTTCGCCGTGGGCGAGTAGGGGTTGAAGTTGCCCTGGTAGTCACCGTTCTGGCCGGTGAAGGCGACCAGCGTGGCCGCGTCGGCCGAGCTCCCGCCGGACGGTCCGCAGGCGGTGGCCGTCAGGGCTAACGCCGCGACCGCGGCGGCGACGCGCAGGGACTTCGGGTTCATCGTGGATCCTCTCGCAGGCCTTCAGTGGGCTGGATCACACCAACGGAGGACATTCTTAAGTAACTTAAGAAAGTAAGTCAACATCTGCGCGTAGCACCGCCGTTACTCCGACGGCTAACCTTCGTGCGGCGAGAGGAGGCCCCGTGAGCGGCCCTGTCCGGGGCACCCCCCACGCGAGCAGCAAGGCAGCGGTGCTGGACGTCATCCGCGCCGCGGGCACGATCAGCCGCGTCGGCCTGATCAACGCCACCGGCCTCACCGGCGCCACGATCTCGACCGCCGTGCGCAAGCTCCTCGACGAGGGCCTGGTCGCCGAGACCGGCCACGCCGAGTCCACCGGCGGCAAGCGCAGGGTGCTGCTGCAGCTCAACCCCACGTCCCGGTTCGCGCTGGGCGTGCACCTCGACCACAGCGGCATCACCTACGTGCTGACCGACCTGGCCGGCGGCGTGGTCGCGCGGATCACCAAACCCGGCGCGGGCACCCGGGCACCGGCCGAGGTCGTCGACCGCATGGCGGCCGAGGCGAAGACCCTGATCGCGAGCGTCGGCGTCGACCACGACCGGGTCCTGGGCCTGGGTCTCGTCTCCCCCGGCCCGCTGGGCGCCAGGACCACGGCGGCCATCGCCCCGCCCGTGATGCGCCGCTGGGCGGGCTACCCGGTCGACCGCGAGCTCGCCGCCGCCGCGGGCCTGCCGGTGGTGGTCGACAACGACGCCACCGCCGCGGCACTGGGCGAGCACTGGTCGCGCGGCATGGGCAGCGCCTCCACCTCGGCCGCGCTCTACATGGGCACCGGCATCGGCGCCGGCCTGGTGATCGGCGGCATCACCTACCGCGGGACCAGCGGCAACGCCGGGGAGATCGGGCACGTGTGCCTGGACGTGGACGGGCCGGAGTGCTGGTGCGGCGCGCGGGGGTGCGTGGAGGTGCTCGCCGGGCCCGAGGCCGTGGTGGCCGCGGCGCGGGCCGATCGGGCCCTGGCGGAACGGATCGGGTTGACCGGCGATCCCGGCGCGGACGGCGACCGGACGCCGGCTTCTCCCGCAGCCGGCTTCGCGGCCGTCGGCCGTGCGGCCCGGCGTGGCGACCCCGCCGCCCTCGCCCTGCTCGAACGCTCCGCCCGCTACATCGCCGTGGCCGCGCGGACGCTGGCCAACGTCATGGACGTCGAGTTCGTCGTGCTCACCGGCCCGAGCTTCGCCATCGCGGGCTCGGTGTACCTGCCGGTCGTGCGCGAGGAGCTGGCCAGGAGCTTCTACGCGCGCGGCGCGCACCCCGTGGACGTCCGCCTCTCCCACACCGCGGCCACCGCGCCCGCGATCGGCGCCGCGGCCATGGTGCTGCAGTCCGAGCTGGTGCCGTTGCACGCGCCCCAGCGACTGCCGGAGGACCTCGCAGAGCCGGGGCTCGTGACCGTCCGCCCCTGAGGGGCCGGGCAATTCACGCGACCGGTTGATTCCGTGCGAGTGCGCATAAGTTTCCGCGATTCATCTGCACGCAACTTCCGGTCTCACGAGCTGGGAATTCACCATTCGAAAAAGTGTTAACCGTTGCGCCATCCGAGTGGTCGGTCGTTTTGTCGGATTGCCCCGAGATAGAGCTGGATAACCAGCGATGCGTGACTGGGCGGTATTCGGGTTGATTCCTCGTCGGGACCGGAAAAGCGGCAGGGCGATGGACGGACTGGGGCTTCGGTGATGAACAGGACCTGGCACGACCTGATCCACGGCGACCACTGGCGGTCGGACGACCCGGTGTGGGTGGAGGACGACGAGGAACACAGCCGGCGCGAGGTCGACGCCCTCGCCGCCTCGGTCGAACGGGCGGTCCGAGCGCACGGCACAGCGCGGGTCGTGCTGATCCGCGCCGGCAGCAAGCTCGGTTTCTTCGCGGGCCAGCTCGGCGTGTGGCGGGCCGGGTGTGCCGCCGTCACCGACGACGGCACGCTGAGCCCGGACGAGCTCGACCGCGTGCGCCCCGGCCTGACGTTGTCGGTCCACGGCGACGTGACGGTGACCGCGAACACGGGCACCGCGGCACCGGACGGCGCGCTGCCGGAGGACATGGTGTCGGTCAACTTCACCTCCGGCAGCACGGGCAGCCGCAAGGCCGTCGCCGTGTCGAGGGGCAACCTGCTGGCGCTGTTCGCCTGCCGCGGCCTGCGGGTGCCGGTGGACCACCGGCTGACCGCGGGCAGCTTCGCCACCCCGGCGTTCGACGGCTGGTGGTTCGACACGTGGTGCGCGGTCGCCGCGGGCGGCAAGGTGGTGTGCCTGCCGGACGTCAACGAGGACGTGTTCGAGTGGCCGGACCTCGTGCGCCGGCACGGCGTCGACCGGCTGCTGCTGCCCGCCGCCGTGGTCGCCACGCTGCTCGACGTGCTGCCCGAGGCGATCGCCGGTGTGCCGTGGCTGTTCAGCGGCGGCGAGCAGTTCCACGTCTCGACCTACCGGCGCGCGAGGGAGGCCGGCCTCACGAGCCGGTTCGTCAACCTCTACGGGCCGACCGAGGCCACGTTCGCCACCCACCGGTACGTGCTGCCCGACCGCTTCGACCGCGACACCGTCCCGATCGGCCGGCCGCTCGACGGGTGCGTGGAGCGGTTGCAGGCCGCCGGCAACCGGCAGGAGCTGGTCGTGGAGGGCCCGTTCGTCTGCCTGGGCTACCTCGACCGGGGCGTGCTCGCGACCCGGTTCGACGGCCGGTACCGCACGGGCGACCTCGTGTGGACCGACGGCGGCGGCGACCTGGTCTTCGCCGGGCGCTCGGACAGCCGGATCAAGGTCAACGGGACGCGGGTCGACGCCGCCGCGCTGGAGCACGCGGTGGCCGGGCTGCCCGGTGTCACGGCCTGCCGGGTCGCCCAGCACGAACGGCACACGATCGCGTTCGTCCAGCTCGAACCCGGTGTGCCCGGCGACGAGGTGCGCGCCCCGGTCGAGGCACTGGTCCGCGGCTGCTCCGCGGCGATCGCCGTGGACCTCGTGGACAGCTTTCCGGTCAAGCCCGGCGGGAAGGTCGACACCGCCGCGCTGCTGGGCCGCCACCTGCGCACAACGGGAGTCTGAATGAGTGAGATCACGACCGCCATGATCGTCGAGTGCGTGCGGACGATTTCGAACAAGGACATAGCGGCGGACACCGACATCTTCGCGGCCGGGTTCGACTCGCTGGCCGTGCTGCGGTGCCGGGCGCTGCTCAAGGAGCAGACCGGGGTCAAGGTGCCCGGACACGTCTTCTTCGGCGGGCGCACCCCCGCGGGGATCGCCGACCTGATCGGAGCCGGCGATGCTGGTCGTTGAGGACAGCCCGCTCTACTCGGCCGACTTCTTCGCCGAGGACGACCCGTGGGCATACCTGGCCGACTTGCGGGAGAACAACCCCGTGTCCCGCCACCGCCGCTCCGACGGCTACGAGTTCTACGCGCTGACGCGCTACGACGACGTGTACGCGGCCTACGTCGACCACGACCGCCTGAGCTCGGCCTACGGCACGATGATCGACGGCTCGTACCGGCCGGAGAAGGACTCGGCGTCGGGCCGCATGCTGATCGTCGCGGACGAGCCTGCGCACGGCGCGCTCAAGAGGCCGATCAAGACCAGCGGGTTCAGCAGGGAGATGGTCGCGCGGATCGGCGAGACGGTCCGCCGCAACGTCCGCGAGGTGTTCGGCTCGCTGTCCGTCGGCGACCGGGTCGACTTCACGACGGTCGTCGCGCCCGAACTGCCCAAGGGCGTGCTGGAGATCCTCTTCGGCATCGGCCGGCAGGACGCGGCCTCGTTGCTGGAGGCCACCCGGATCATGATCGGCTACCGCGACCAGGCCTACACCGGCACCGCACCGCTCGACGCGCTGGTCGACGCGCAGATCGAGGTGCTCGACTTCATGAACGAGCTGGTGGACAAGCGCATCGCCGACGGCGCGGCCGACGACATGATCGGCGTGCTCGCGCAGCTCGTCGCGTCCGGGGAGATGCCGCGCGACGTCGCGCTGCTCAACGGGCTGAACGTCGCCGTGGGCGGCAACGAGACGACCCCGCACACCGCCAGCCTGACCATCGACACGATCAACCGCGAGCCCGCGCAGTGGGCCAGGGTCACCGCCGGAGAGGTGTCCTCCGCTGTCGCCACCGCCGAGCTCCTGCGCTGGACCTCGACGAACAGCTACGTGCAACGCCTCGCGGTGCAGGACTTCCCCGTCGGTGACGAGGTCGTTCCCGAGGGCAGCTTCGTGACGCTGTGGAACATGTCGGCCAACCGGGACCGGGCCGTCTTCGACCGCCCGGACGAGTTCCTGGTCGACCGCCAGGACAACCGGCAGATCGCGTTCGGCGCGGGCGTGCACCGCTGCATCGGTGCTCCCGTGGCGACGCTGGAGGTCCAGATGTTCGTCGAGGAGCTGGCCGCGTGGGACAAGGCGTTCGCCGTGGTCGCCCCGCCGCAGCGGCTGCGGTCGAACTTCATGCTGGGCCTCACCGAGCTGCAGGTCGAGGTCGTCGAGGCGGGGAAGCCGGGCGCATGATCGTGTCGTTCCCCGCCGCCGGTGCCGGTCGCGGGCTGCGCTGGCTGTCCGGCGCGGACCACGTCGCGTGCGGCAACGCGGCGGGGGTCGGCGAGCTGCTGTCGGGCCGGTGGGAGCACGACACGGTCGCCGAGGTCGTGCGGGCGGCTCGGCAGTCCGCCGCGGAGCACGTCGTGCTGGTCGGGCACAGCATGGGCGGGCTGTCCGCACTCCGGTTGCGCGGTGCGCTGCGCTCCGCGCTGGGGGTGCCCGTGGGGGTGCTGCTGGTGAACACGCCGTACCCGGACGCCGCCGGCCGCATCCCGACGATGTCGCACTCGACGGACGCCGAGATAGCGGACGTGCTGGCCGCCGACGGATTTCCGCCGGACGTTCTCGAGGACCCGGAATTGCTGGCCGAGATCGCCGCCGGTGTCCGCGCCGATGCCGAGGTCGCCGACCGGCTCGCCGAATGGGTGAACCAGGAAGCGGACATCGACCAATTGCACGTGGTGGCGACCCGTGGCGACAATTTCATCGGAACGGAGATGTGTGCCCGCTGGCGTGATCGGGTATCAGGTCAATTCCGCCTCGTCGAGGCCGAAGGGGGTCACATGCTCGACGGAACCCCGCCGGAGGTGCTCCGCGAGGCGGTCGATTCGGTCGTGTCGGCGTTGAGGAACCCCTGAATGAGCGAGCTCCGCAAGTCGACGGGCGTCTTCGTCGGCACCTTCGTGGCGCTGTCCACGATCCTGGGCGCGGGCATGATGGTGCTGCCCGGCACGAGCTACTACCAGCTCGGCCTGTCGGCGTGGATGCCGTGGGCGGTCGCGGCGTTGTCGGTGGTGCCGCTGCTGTACTGCTACGCCTGGCTGGGCCGGCGGTACCCGGCCGCGTCCGGCGTCGCCCACTACGCCGAGGTCGCGCTCGGCCGGTCGACCGGCCGCACCTCCGGCATGCTCGCCACGTTCGCGCTGGTCACCGGCATTCCCGCGACCGCGATCACCGGTGGCCGCTACCTCGCCGAGTTCTCCGGTGCCGCCGCGCTGACCTGGGCGTTCCCCGTGGTCGTGCTCGCGGCCGCGACCGCCGTGGCGCTGCTGGGCGCGAACGTCTCGGGCCGGCTGCAGGTCACCCTGCTGCTGGCGTTGTTCGCCCTCGTCGTGGTCACGGCGGTGATCGCGATCGGCTCGCACGGCCCGGCCGTCCCGAGCACGCGCCTGCCGGAGTTCTCCGCGCTCGGCACCGCGCTCACCGCGGTCTACGTGGCGTTCACCGGCTGGGAGACGGTCGCCTTCACGTTCGAGGAGCACAAGAGCTCGGACGCGATCCCGCGCATCTTCGTCACCTCCTACCTCGTCGTGGTGGCGCTGTACGCGTTGCTGCTGCTGGGGATCTTCGCCGTGGTCGACTCCGGCGACCCGGCGCTGAACTCGGCACCGCTGCTGCTCCTCGCCGAACGGGCGCTCGGCGGCGTCGGCCGGCCGATGACGCTGCTGCTGGTGATCGTCACGATCACGGCGAACGTCTGCGCCTCGGTGCTCGCCCTGTCCCGTCTGGTGTTCGGCATGGCCCGCAGCGGCTACCTGCCCGCCGCGCTGAGCCGGGTGCGGACCCGTGACGCGAACCCGGTGACGTCCGTGGTCGTGGTCGGGCTGGTGCTGACCGTGATCGCGGTGCTCGGCGCACTGGGGCTGGTGTCGTTCGAGGCGCTCTTCGTGGTGTCGGGCGGGATCTACTTCGTGCTCTACGGCGTGGGCGCGGCGGCGTTCGCCAAGCTCGCGGACGGGGTGCGCGCGCGTGTCGTCACGGCGTTGTGCGGGGTGACCGTGCTGCTCGTGACGCTGCTCGCGGGACCGCCGATGTGGCTGTGCTGGGTGCTGTTCGCGGTGGTGCTGCTGGGCACCTCCCTGGTCGACCGCCGCAGGCGGGCGAGGGTGAGCGCGACCTCCGGCTGACCAGACCGCTCCCGTCACGCCAGGGCGGTGCGGCACACCTCGACGGGATCGCGGACCTCGTGCACACCCGCCGCCGCCAAGGCCGCCGCGGCGGCGAACGACGGATCGTCCAGCACGCGCGTGACGGCTGCCCGCAGACCGTCCACCGCGGCCGGGCGGACGAGCACGCCGCTGCCCTGCCGCGCGACCCGGTTCGCCATCTCCCACTGGTCGCCGCCGCCGGGCACCACGACCACCGGAACGGCCGCCCGCAGCGCCTTGACCAGCATCCCGTGCCCGCCGCCGCAGACCAGGACCGCCGCGTCGCGCAGCAGCTCGTCCTGCCGTCCCGGTCCTGACCTGGCCCAGTCCGGCAACGTCCCGGACGGCGGCGCGAACGTGGACACCACGGCCCGCACGCCCAGGCCGTCCAGCGCGGCCAGCGTCATCTCGGCCATGCCGGCCGCCCCGGTCCACGCCGTCGACGGAGCGATCAGGACGAGCGGCGCGGTGCCCGGTGGCGGGGTCATGAGCTCCCGGCTCGCCTCCCACAGCAGCGGCCCGACCACGTGCGCGTCGGCCGGCCAGTCCGGTCGCGGCACCTCCAACGCGGGCAACGTCGCGACCAGCCGTGCGACCGGGCCCGCTCCCCTGCCGCTCAGCCCGACCCGCCGCCGTACCGCGACCAGCTGCCGTTCGCCCTGCTTCAGCGAACGGGCGGTCAGCGCGCGCAGCACCGCGTCCCGCAGCTTCCCGCGTACCCCGACCCCGGCCGCCAGTCCGCTGCCCATCGGCGGCAGGTGCTTCGACGGCGCGTAGAGCGGGTGCGGCGACAGCTGCACCCACGGGACGCCTGCCCGTTCCGCGGCCATGCCCGCACCCAGCGCCAGGACGTCGCACACGACCAGGTCAGGCTCTGACTCGGCGAGCTGGGGCCCGAGCGCGAGGGCCAGCTCCGCCGCCTGGTCGTGCAACGCCTTCCCGAGGTCGGCCTCGTCGCGCAGGTCGCGCAACGCCAGCCCGGTGACCCGCGCGGCCGGCACGCCCTCCCGCACCGCCGCGTCCACCCAACGGTCGCCGGTCAGCAAGACCGGGGCGTCCCCGGCCTCCCTGAACCGCAGGCACAACGCGATCGCCGGAACGACATGCCCCGGATCGCCACCGGAAACGACAACCACCCGCACGCCCCCAGTTGACCACGCCCCCTGCCGCCCAGGCATCTGCAAGTACCACCAACCCTTGATCAAACCGCCGCTGACCACCACCAACCGCTTCGCCGCACGCCGAAGCGCGCGTCCGGCCGCGGGCCGCCCCCGAAGCAGTCGGCAGTAGAAAAGTGCTGGGTGATCTTGAGTTGGTGGTACTTGCAGATGCGGGAGCAGCAGGGGTTAGAGAGCGAGTGACTCGATTGCCGCGGCTGCCAGCGGGGCCGCCGTCTGGGCGTACCGGGTGGCGAGCTTGCGGAACAGCTGCTCCGCAGCGATCGCCGGCCAGTCGTGCGCCAGCAGCTCCGCCGGCAGGTGCGGGTCCTGCCGCACGAGGTCGAGCCAGTCGCCGTGCAGCACCAGCTGCCGGGCCAGGTCGTCGGGCAACGTGTCGTCCGGCGTGCGCCACCGGGCCAGGAAGTCCTGGTAACGCGCGGCGATCGCGGCCATGTCGAAGGCGCGCGCGGCCAGGTCGGCGGCCTCCGTCGGCTTGGCGTGCTGGGCGGTGAACACGGTGATGTGGTCGGCCAGGCCCAGGCCCGCGACGATCTCGGTCACGTCGTGGGTGCCCGGCGTGATCCACAGGCCGTTCTGCACCGGGCCGAAGCCCGCCCACTGCAGCTGCGTGCGCAGGTCGTGGCGGGTGGAACGGCGGCCCTCCGGCAGGGAGAACCCGACGAGCGTCCAGGTGCCGTCCCAGTCCCTGTTCACGGCGCCGCGCTGCCAGATGCGGCGCTCACCGTCGTGCAGCACGTCGTTCGCGCGCGGGGTGAGTCCGAAGTAGACCTTGCGGCCGTTGCGGTGCTTGGTGAGCAGGCCGCGGGAGGTCATCCGGGTCAGCGTCGACCGCACGGCCTCCTCGGAGACGTCCACGCGCGCGAAGACGTCGATCACGCTGCCCGAGTAGACCGCGATGTCCCGGCCCAGCACGTACAGGCCGAGGAAGTTGAGCAGCAAGGACTGGGGCGTCACGCTGCTCACGATACATGTTGGGCAACATCTAGACGAGCGTCACGAATATGCCTTACTTTTGGTCGCGATCCCAACGGAGAGGACTCGTCGGATGGAGCTGTCTGGCAAGGTCGCGATCGTCACCGGCGCCGGTCGCGGACTGGGACGGGCCTACGCGGAAGCCCTGGCGCGCAACGGGGCCGCGGTCGTGGTGAACGACGTGGACGAGAGCGCGGAGGAGGTCGCCGCGGCCATCGGCGGCACGGCGGTCGTCGCACCGGTGGGGCCGGCGGAGACCGCGCAACGGCTCGTCGACACCGCCGTGGCGGCGTTCGGGCGGCTCGACGTGCTGGTCACCAACGCGGGCATCCTCCGCGACCGGGTGCTGTGGAAGATGACCGACGACGAGTTCGACGCCGTCATCGACGTGCACCTGCGCGGCACCTTCACGTGCGCTCGCGCGGCGGCGGTCCGGATGCGGGAGCAGGGCACGGGCGGCCGGCTCGTGCTGGTGTCGTCACCGGCAGGGCAGCGCGGCAACTTCGGGCAGACCAACTACGCCGCCGCCAAGGCCGGGATCGCCACCATGGCGCGGACCTGGGCGCTGGAGCTCGCCAGGGCCGACGTCGCGGTCAACGCTGTCGTGCCGGTCGCGGCCACCGAGATGACCAGGACGATCCCCGCGTTCGCGCCGTTGATCGAGGAGTCCGAACGCACCGGCACGCCGCTGCCGGACTGGGTGCGCCGCGACGAGGGCATGGGCACCGTCGAGGACGCCGCCGAGCTGGTCGTGTTCCTGGCGAGCGACGCCGCGAAGGGCATCACCGGACAGGCCATCGGCATCGGCGGCGACCGGCTCGCGCTGTGGGCGCACCCCGCGGAGAAGCAGGTGCTGTTCGCCGACGGCGGCTGGTCGGCGGCCGCGATCGCCGAGCGGTTCGGCGAGCTCGAACCCGAGACCTACGGCATCCCGGCTCCGGTGGCGCCATGACCGGCATCGACCTGGACGAGATCGTCGCCATCGACGTCCACACGCACGCGGAGATCTCGAAGGACGGCCACAGCTCGCTCAGCCCCGATCTGGTCGAGGCGTCCGCCCGGTATTTCAAGGCCGCCCACCGCCAGCCCACCATCGCCGAGACCGCCGCGATCTACCGCGAGCGCAGGATGGCCGCGGTGATCTTCACCGTGGACGCCGAGCACGCCACCGGCCACCCGCGCATCGCCAACGAGGAGGTCGCGGCGTCCTGCGCCGAGCACGCCGACGTGCTCATCCCGTTCGCGAGCGTCGACCCGTGGAAGGGCAGGGCCGCGGTCCGCGAGGCGCGCCGGCTCGTGGAGGAGCACGGCGTGCGCGGGTTCAAGTTCCACCCGAGCCTGCAGGACTTCTCCCCCGACGACCGGATGGCCTACCCGCTCTACGAGGCGATCGAGGAGCTCGGCGTCCCCGCCCTGTTCCACAGCGGGCAGACCGGGATCGGCGCCGGCGTGCCCGGTGGCGGCGGAATCCGGTTGAAGCACTCCAACCCGATGCTCGTCGACGACGTCGCCGTCGACTTCCCGCACCTGCGGATCATCCTCGCGCACCCGTCGTTCCCCTGGCAGGACGAGGCGCTCGCGGTCGCGACGCACAAGCCGTTCGTGCACATCGACCTGTCCGGCTGGTCACCGAAGTACTTCCCGCCGCAGCTGGTGCGGTATGCCAACACCGTGCTGCAGGACAAGGTGCTGTTCGGCTCGGACCACCCGGTGATCACCCCGGACCGCTGGCTCGCCGACTTCGCCGCGCTGGAGATCAAGGACGAGGTCCGCCCGAAGATCCTCAAGCACAACGCCGCACGCCTGCTCGGACTCGTCAAGGAGGACGCATGACCACCGCCGTGCAAGGGATCTCCGAGCTCAAGGCGCTGGCGGGGGCCGACCTCGGCCACACCGACTGGCTGCAGGTCACCCAGGAGCGCGTCGACACCTTCGCCGACGCCACCGACGACCACCAGTGGATCCACGTCGACCCCGAACGCGCCGCGACCGGCCCGTTCGGCACCACGATCGCGCACGGCTACCTGACGCTGGCACTGCTCATCCCGCTCATGGGGCAGCTGCTGACCGTCTCCGGCGTGCGGATGAGCCTCAACTACGGGCTGGAGAAGGTCCGCTTCCCCGCACCCGTCCCGGTCGGCGCCAAGATCCGGCTGGCCGGCCGCGTCGCGTCCGTCGAGGACGTCACGGGCGACGGCGTGCAGCTGACCGTCGACTTCACCGTCGAGATCGAGGGCTCCGAAAAGCCCGCGTGCGTCGCACGCGCCGTCTACCGCCACTACGCGTGAGGTGAGGTCATGGCGACAACAACGCAGTTACGCCGTGCGGTCTCGTCCAGCTTCCTCGGCAGTGTGATCGAGTACTACGACTTCCTGCTCTACGCCACGGCCTCCGCGGTCGTGTTCAACAAGGTCTTCTTCTCCTCGCTCGACCCGCTGGTCGGCACGATCGCGAGCTTCGGCACGTTCGCCACCGGCTACCTGGCCCGCCCGCTCGGAGGTGTCCTCTTCGGACATTACGGCGACCTGCTGGGCCGCAAGAAGATGCTCGTGCTGACCATGACGCTGATGGGTGTGGCGAGCTTCCTGATCGGCCTGCTGCCCACCTACGCGCAGATCGGCTGGCTGGCACCGGCCGGGCTGGTGCTGCTGCGGGTCGTGCAGGGCATCTCCGTTGGCGGCGAGTGGGGCGGCGCGGTGCTCATGTCCGCCGAGCACGCCACCTCGCGGCGCGGGCTGTGGGCGAGCTTCACCAACGCGGGTGCGCCGTGCGGCATGGTCCTGTCGACCGCCGCGCTGACCGGTACCGCGGCGCTGGTGGGCGAGCAGGCGTTCCTGTCGTGGGGCTGGCGGGTGCCGTTCCTGCTGAGCCTCGCGCTGCTGGCGGTCGGCCTGTTCGTGCGGATGCGGGTCGAGGAGACGCCGGTGTTCCGGGCCGAGCGCAGGAGGACGTCCACGCCGCTGGTCGACGTGCTGCGCAACCACCCGCGCACGCTGCTGCTGAGTGTCGGGGTCGGCCTGTCGGCGTTCGTCGCGCAGTCGACGCTGACGACGTTCATCCTCGCCTACGGCGTGCAGGCCGGGAACAGCCGGCAGGCGATCCTCAACGCGCTCACGCTGTCGTCGGCGCTCGCGGTGCTGGGCATCCTCGGCTGGTCCGCGGCCTCGGACCGGTTCGGGCGCCGGCCGGTGGTGCTCGCCGGGGCCGTGCTGATGGCCGTGTTCGGGTTCGCGCTGTTCCCGTTGGTGGACAACGGGTACGTCGTCCTCGCGCTGGTGCTCGGCCAGGCGGTGGTCCACCCGATGATGTACGGGCCGCTCGCCGCGCTCTACAGCGAGCTGTTCACCACCGGCAGCCGCTACACCGGGGCGTCGCTGGGCTACCAGCTCGCCGGACTGGGCGCGGGCCTCGCCCCGCTGCTGTTCGCGCAGGTGCAGAACAGCGCGGGGACGGACGCGATCCCGTTCATCCTCGCGGCCTTCTGCCTGCTGACCGTGGTCTGCACGGTCGTGTTGCGGGAGACCAGCCACACCAGCCTGACGGGAGACAGGGATGCGGAACTCGGGTCTGGGCAGCTGGCCGCACCGCCGCGCGCGCATGGCGCCGAAGCGTGACGCGCTGACCCACCAGGGGATCACCACGACCTACGGGGAGCTGGACGAGCGCACGACGAGGCTCGCGCGGCGGCTGGAGGAGCTCGGGGTGCGGCACGGCGACCGGGTCGCCTACCTCGGGCCCAACCACCCGTCGTTCGCCGAGACGATGTTCGCCGCGCACCTGCTCGGCGCGGTGTTCGTGCCGCTGAACTTCCGGCTCACCCCGGCGGAGGTCGACTACCAGCTCGACGACAGCGGGGCCCGCGTGCTCGTGCACGCGGCCTCGCACCGCGTCACGCACGAACACGCCATCTCGCTGGACGGCTACGAGGAATGGCTGGCCGGGGGCTCGGCGGACCCGCTCGACGTGCCGGTGGCGGTCGACGACCCCGCGTTGATCCTCTACACCTCCGGCACGACCGGGCGGCCCAAGGGCGCGGTGCTCACCCACGCCAACCTGCTGTGGAACACGTTCAACCTGATGGTCGGCGTCGACATCGCCGCCGACGAGGTGGCGCTGGTGGCCGCGCCGCTGTTCCACGTCGCCGCGCTGACGCAGACGCTGCTGCCCACGTTCGTCAAGGGCGGCCACAGCGTGCTGACCCCGCGCTGGGACGTCGACGAGTGCGTGTCGCTGATCGAGCGGCACGGTGTGACGTGGCTGTTCGGCGTGTCCACGATGTACGCCGACCTGGCCGCGTCACCGCACTGGCACACGGCGGACCTGTCGTCGGTGCGGGTGCTGCTCTGCGGCGGTGCGGCGATACCGGACGCGCTGATCCACACCTACCAGGACCGCGGGCTGGTGTTCTGCCAGGGCTACGGCCTCACCGAGACCGCGCCGGGCGCCACGTTCCTGGAGGCGGCCGACAGCGTGCGCAAGGCGGGCTCGGCCGGCCCGCCGGTGTTCCTCGGCGACCTGCGGCTGGCCGATACCGGCGAGATCGAGGTGCAGGGCCCGAACGTGACGCCCGGCTACTGGAACGACCCGGTCGCCACCGCGGCCGCGTTCACCCCGGACGGCTGGTTCCGCACCGGCGACATCGGCCGCCTGGACACCGACGGCCACCTGCACGTCGTCGACCGCCTGAAGGACATGTACATCTCCGGCGGGGAGAACGTGTACCCGGCGGAGGTGGAGAACGCGATCGCCGACCACCCGGACGTCGCCGAGGTGGCGGTGGTCGGCGTGCCGGACGACCGGTGGGGTGAGGTGGGCCGCGCGTTCGTGCGGCCCCGCGACGGTGCTTCGCTGGACGCACCGTCACTGCGCGAGTTCCTGCTTCCGCGCCTGGCGAAGTACAAGATCCCGGTGCACGTCGAGGTGGTCGCCGAGCTGCCGCGCACGGGTTCGGGGAAGGTGCTCAAACCGGCGTTGCGCCGGATGCCGCTGGTCAGCTCAGCGCGGCCAGAAAGCGGCTGATCGGTCCGAAGGTGAACAGGCCGGTGCCGGCGGCCTGTTCGTCCTTCGCCGGTGCCAGTGTCGTGCGGGCCCGTTCTCCCAGCCCCCGGTCCCCCAGGCGGATCGCCGCCATCGCGAGCAGGCAGGCCCGCGTCTCGGTGAGCAGGTCCGCGGGCCCGGCCGGGAGGTCCCTCGCCGCGGCGAGCGCCTCGTCGTGCGGCAGCACGAGGGGGCGCACCCAGTCGCGGTGCGGGCCCCAGTCGTCGTCCAGGTCCACCACCGACGGACCGTGCAGGCTCAGCAGCGCCAGCGGCAGGAGCCCGCGCTCCATGCCCCACATGCCGGTGCCCTCCACACGGGCGGCGGCGGCCCGGTAGGCGCGGTCGGCGGCGGGGACGTCTCCGGCGGCGGCGAGCTTGAGCGCCGCGTACCAGCCGGTGAACACCCCGACCAGCGGCAGGTCGTACCGGCGGGCGAGGTCGTCGGCCTCCTCGGCGTGCCGGTCGGCGGTGCCGAGCCGGTCGAGTGCGGCGTGCGCCTGGACCAGGACCAGGTGGCCGAGGACCTCGTGGGTGACCAGGCGGTGCTCGGCGGCGTGGGCGACGATCTCCGCACCGATCGCGGCGCGGTGCGGGGCCAGCCCGGCGCGGTGGAAGGTGTGCATGAACCGGGCGTTGAGCGCGAACGCCCGCAGCCCCGGATCGTCCAGTTCGCGGGCGATGGCCTCGGCCTCCTCCGCTTCCGGCAGGCGTGCGCCGGTGCCGCGGTCCTCCATGGCGATGGTGGCGAGCAGGCGGGCGCGGGTGGCGGTCGGGCCGGGGAACGCGGGCAGGACGCGTTCGGCGGCCGCGACGAGCTCGGCGGAGTGGGCCGGGTCGTCGTTGGTGGTCCAGATCCCGGGGACGTCGAAGGAGCCGATGACGTCGGCCACGGCTTGCGGATCGGCGGGTGGCGGGTCCGCGGGCACCAGTGGAGGGGCAGTCGGCGGGTCCGCAAGCCGCTGCGGTCCTCCCCCGCCTGCCGCGCGCAACGCCACCGACCGCTGCTCCCGCGCGCCCTCCAGGTCCCCGCTCACCGCCAGCGCCCGCGCCAGTCCGGTCAGCAGGTCCACCCGCACCCCGTCCGCCGCCGCGATGGCCGCCCGCCACAACCGCACGGCGTCCCGCGGCGACCGCGTCACCCCCGCCGCCGTGGCCAACGCCCTGATCGCCGCCTCCCCGCGCGCACCGGCCGCAAGGTAGTGGTGCGCCAGCAACTCCACCTCGCCCGGCCGTGCCGCACCGCTCGCCCCCGCCACCGCGTCACCCATCCGGGACTCCAGGGCCTGCGCCACCACCCCGTGCCACCGCGCCCGCCGCGTCAGCGACACCTCCTCGTACAGCGTGTCCCGCACCAGCACGTGCGTGAACCGCGCCCGCCCCGGCGCCACCTCCACCACGAACCCCGCGTCCAACGCCACGTCCAGCGCGTCGAGCACGTCCCCGCCCGCCACCGCGGCCAGCAGGTCCACGTCCACCTCACGGCCGAGCACCGACGCCTGCCGCAGCACCGTGCGCACCCCGGCGGGCAGCCCCGCCAACCGGTGCCGCAGCACGTCCCGCACCCCCGCCGGCACCGCGCCCGGATCGCCGCCCGCCGCGCTCAGCCGGGCCAGTTCCTTGACGTAGAACGGGTTCCCGCCGCTGCGTTCGGCGATGAGCCGCACGTCGGCGCCGGCCGCGATCGACCGCACGAGCGCGCCGACCGCCTCCTCGCCCAGGCCGGTGAGCTCCACGCGGACCGGTTCCGCGCGGGCCAGCGCCTCGGAGGCCACCGGCACCCGTGACGTCGCCACCACCAGCACCCGGCCGGGCAGCGGCGCCACCGTGAACGCCGCCAGCACCGCCAGCGTCTCCTCGTCGGCCTGGTGCAGGTCGTCCAGCACGACCAGCACCGGTGCCGCCGACGACACCGCCGCCACCACGGACCGGCGCAGCCGGAAGCGGTCGTCCGCCGCCAGCTCCAGGCCCAGCGCCTCCACCACCTGCTGCCACGGCCACGCCACCGGCGCGTCCTCCGGGCACCGGGCCCACACCGTCCGCCAGCCGCGGCCGGCGAGCACCGCGCTGAACGCCTCCGCCAGCGCCGTCTTGCCCACGCCCGCCTCGCCCGTCACCACCGCGATCCCCAGGCCCGCCGCGGGCACGGCGTCCGCCAGCACGGCCAGCTCGGCGGACCTCCCGACCAGGCCGATCGGCGGCGACGGCGTCAGGCGGGGCGACCGCGCGAGGACGTCCGACTCCAGCGCCCGCAGCTCCGGGCCGGGGTCGACGCCCAGGTGCTCCGCCAGGGCGGTGCGGGCCGAGCGCACCGCCGCCAGCGCGTCGCCCTGCCGGCCCTCCCGGTACAGCGCCAGCGCGAGCAGGCTCCACGCCTTCTCCCGCCACGGGTGCGCGGTGACCTGCGCGCGCAGGTCGGCCACGACCTCCGCGGCACGGCCAGCCGCCAGCGCCGCCTCGGCCCGGCGTTCGACGGCGACCAGGCGCAGCTCCTCCAGCCGGTCGACCTCCGCGCGCGCCCAGTGCTCGTCGGCGAACTCGGCGTAGGCGGGGCCGCGCCACAACGCCAGCGCCGCGTCCAGCACCGGCAGGTCGCCGCCCAGCATCTCCTCGAACCGCCACGCGTCCACGTCCTGCGCGCGCAGCGCGTACCCGGTGCCCTCGGTGACGAGCAGGGTCGACGGGGTCCGGGGTGGACGGTCCGGTTCGAGCGCCTTGCGCAGCGCGCCCACGAACGTCTGCACGGTGCCGACCGCCCCGTCCGGCGGGTCTTCCCACAGGTCCGCGACGAGGGTGCGCACCGGCACGACACGCCGCCGCGCCACCAGCAGCCGGGCGAGCACGGCGCGTTGCTTCGGGCCGCCGAGCCGGGCCGCGCCCGCGGTCAGCGGGCCGAGCACCCCGAACGTCACCACCCGCTGACCCCGGCACTGATCGGTTGCTGATCGGGCGCGCGCAAGGTGTCGGCGTGAACATCACGAACTTCGACCACCAGCGCGTCCAAGTCTCCGACGGCGTCGAGCTGCACGTCGCCACCACCGGCTCCGGCACCCCGGTCGTGCTGCTGCACGGCTTCCCGCAGACGCATCTGATGTGGCGGCACGTCGCCGCCGACCTGGCCGCCGACCACACCGTGATCATGCCCGACCTGCGCGGCTACGGCGACAGCGACAAGCCCGCCGACACCGGTTCCACCTACTCGAAGCGCACCATGGCCGCCGACGTCGTGGCCGTCGCACGGCACCTGGGCCACGACCGGTTCGCGCTCGTCGGCCACGACCGGGGCGCGCACGTCGCGTTCCGCGCCGGGCTCGACCACCCCGCGCACGTCACGCACCTGGCCTCGCTCGACGTCCTGCCCACGCTGGACATGTGGGACGTCATGCGCGGGACGTCCGGCGTCGTCGGCTTCCACCTGTTCCTGATGGCGCAGCCGCCCGGTCTGGCCGAGGAGCTGATCGGGGCCCGCCCGGACGTGTTCTTCGGCCACTTCCTCGACGCCTGGGGCGGGTCGTCGTTCCCGGCGGAGGTCCGCGCCGAGTACCTGCGCGCCTCCCGCGAGGCGGTCACGTCGATCGTCGCCGACTACCGGGCGATGGCGACGGTCGACGTCGAGCACGACACCGCCGACCTCCGCTCGGGCAACCGGCTGGGGATGCCCGTCACCGTGCTGCAGCAGGACTGGGGTTCCGCGCTCGGGTTCGAGGCCGAGAAGCTGTGGCGGGCCTGGGCTTCCGACCTCGACCACCGCACCGTCTCCTGTGGACATTTCATGGCCGAGGAGGCACCGGGGGTCGTCGTGGGCGCGGTGCGCGATCTGCTGGCCCGCTGAGGGTTGGTGATCGCCACGAGCGGGAATACGGGTGGGAGCTGATCGCCGAGGGGAAGGCCGCCATGTCCGTGTCCACGCACGAGCGGTTGCTCGCTGACCGCTACGAGCTCGACGACCTGCTGGGCTCGGGCGGCATGGCCGACGTGCACCGCGCGTGGGACACCCGGCTGCACCGCCACGTCGCGGTGAAGCTCTTCCGCGCCGGCTCCGACCTCGCGGACGCGGTCCGGTTCGACAACGAGGTCAAGACCCTGGCCGCGTTGTCGCACCCCGGCCTCGTCCAGGTGCACGACGCCGGGACCACCGGCGGCACGCCGTTCGTCGTGTTGCAGATGGTCGACGGGCAGACGCTGTTCGAGCGCATCGCCGACGGGCCGCTGGAGGTCGGCGAGGTGCGGCGGCTGGGCGCGGAGCTCGCCGACGTGCTGGACCACGTGCACGCCAGGGGTGTGATGCACCGCGACATCAAGCCGTCGAACATCCTGCTCGACCGCGACGGCAACGCCCACCTCGCCGACTTCGGCCTGGCCACGCTGGTCGACGCGACCCGGCTCACCCGGCCCGACCAGCTGGTGGGCACCGCCGCCTACCTCTCGCCGGAGCAGGTCCGCGGCGAGGCCCTCACCTGCGCGGTCGACATCTACTCGCTCGGGCTCCTGCTGCTGGAGTGCCTCACCGGGCGGCGCGAGTACCAGGGCAGCGAGGTCGAGGCCGCCGTCGCCCGCCTGCACCGCCGCCCGGAGATCCCGCGCCACCTGCCCACCGACCTGCGCCGCCTGCTCGACACGATGACCTCGCTGACGCCCCGGCGCCGCCCCACCGCCGCGGAGTGCGCGCGGGCGTTGCGGCACGTCCAGCCGGCGACCAGGCCCGGCATCCCGCTGCAGGCCCGCCACCCGGTGCGGATGCTCCTGGCCGCGGGGGCGTTCGCAGCGGTCGCCACGGCCGGTGTCACCGCGGCGCTGACCGCGTCCACACCGCCGGCCGAGTCCGCGCCGCCGACCACCACCACTGCTCCGGCGACGTCGGCCGTACCCGTAGCCGCCTCGGTGCCGCCGGCGACCACCACGACCGCTCCGGCCGTGCCCGTCCAGGCCGGCGGGAAGGTCGACCGTCCCGAGCGCGAGGACGTGAAGCCGGCCGACCGCAAGCCGGAGGACCGCAAGGGCGACGAGCGCAAGCGGGAGGACCGCAAGGGCAAGGGCGGGCCCGGCAAAGGCTGACACCGCCCGGCGTGCACCGCGTTCAGGCGAGGTGCCCGTCCGGCCGCACCACCCCAGCCGCCGTTCGCACGTGCCCACCCCCGCGCAGCCGTTCGAACAACCGCCCGCCGTCGGGTAGCACCTGGTCCGGCACCCTGCGGCCGGTCGCGTACGCCACGTCCAGGCCGGACAGCCGTTCCGCCAGCTCGCGGGACATGTCCGGCGCCGACGCGATCAGGCCGCTCAGCAACGCCCGCAGCGCCTGCCCCTCCGGCGTGTAGGCCGTCATCAACGCGGTCTGCGCCCTGGTGTGGGCGAGCAGCGCGGCGCCGACGGGGTGGCGTTCCTCGTGGTAGGTGTCGAGCAACGCCTCGTCCGCGCGCCCGGTGACGACGGCCGCGAGCTTCCAGCCGAGGTTGTGGGCGTCCTGGATGCCGACGTTCATTCCGACCCCGCCGGTCGGGAAGTGCATGTGGGCGGCGTCGCCGGCGAGCAGCACCGTGCCCGCGCGGTAGGCGGCGGCCTGCCGGGTGGCGTTGCCGAACCGGGACAGCCACCGCGGGTCGCGCATCCCGAAGTCGGTGCCCGCGATGGCCTTCACCACCGCGCGCAGCTCGTCGAGGGTGAGCTCGCCGGGCCACTCCGGCCGGTTGCTCGCGGGATCACCGCCCACGATCCGGTGCACCCCACCCGGCAACGGCACGACCATCAGGCCGCCGTCGGCCCCGGTGGCGCTGGTGAACCCGCGCGAGGGCGGGTCGTCGAGCACCACGTCGCCCAGCCAGCCCCAGGTCGTGGCGTCGGTGCCGGGGAAGTCGACGCCCGCGGCGGCGCGGACGGTGCTGCGGGTCCCGTCGCACCCCACCACGTAGCGCGCGCCGACGACCTCGCCGTCGTCCAGCACCACACCGCCCTCGGCCAGCCCGGTGACCCGACAGCCGCGCCGCACCACCGCCCCCAGCCCGACCGCTCGCTCTTCGAGCAGCTCCTCCGTCCTGACCTGCGGCAACGCCAGCGTGAACGGGTAGGGCGTGTCGAGGACGGCGAAGTCCAGCCGGTCCGGCAGCCCGCCGAAGTGCCCGTTCGGGATGCGCAGGCCCTCGGCCAGGAACGGCTCCACCACCCCGCGGCAGTCGAGCACCTCGACCGTGCGCGGGTGGATCGTGAGCGCCTTCGAGTTCCGGTCCCGCTCCAGCCGCGCCTCCAGCACCACGACCGAGGCACCGCCCAGCCTCAGCTCCCCCGCCAGCCACAACCCGGTCGGCCCCGCGCCGACGATGACGACGTCCAGCATCAACCCACTCCTCTTGGTCACTGACCAACACTCGGTGCCGTGAGTAGACTAGGTCAGTGACCAAGAGTCAAGCGGACGTGGTGCGCACCGCCCTGGAGATCCTCGACGAGCACGGCGCGGGCGCGGTCTCGCTGCGCGCCATCGCCCAGCGCCTGGACGTGCGGATGAACACCGTCCTGTGGCACGTGAAGACCAAGGCCCGACTGGAGGAGCTGATGGCCGACGCGATCGTGGCGGGCGTGTCGCTCACCGGCCTGCCGGCCGACTGGCGCGAGCGGGCCGCCGAGATCGCGCGCCGCTACCGCCGGGCCCTGCTCGCCCACCGCGACGGGGCCGTGGTCGTGGCCGGCACCTACGCCGCCGAACCGGCCACTTTGGACGTCGCGGAGGCGCTGTGCGCGGCACTGCTGGAGGGCGGGCTGTCCGAACGGGACGCCGCGTGGACGTTGTGGGACGTCATCTACTTCGTCCTCGGGCTCACGCAGGAGGAGCAGGCATTGCCGGGACGCTCCGCGGATGGTCTGGTGCTGGGTGAACGGCCCGCGTTGCGGCGCGTGCTCCCGTTCCTGACCGAGGAGTCGTTCGACGAGCGGTTCGAGCACGGCCTGGCGAAGCTGGTCGCTACTTTCGGCCCTGCTGAATAGGCCGTGCCACATGTGCGCGGACCCGTCCGCGTGCTGTCGCCGGGACCGGCTGCCCACCGCTGACTCGCGGTGGGCAGCCGGTCGGCACGGGATCAGGCGGTGTGCAGCCGCAGCCCGTAGACGTTCAGGATCTCGTTGATCGGCTGGAACCAGGTGCGGCCACCGCTGGAGCAGTTGCCGTAGCCGCCGGACGTCACGCCCTGGGCCTGGTCACCGGTGATGAACGAGCCGCCGGAGTCGCCGCCCTCGGCGCACACGCTGGTGCCCGCCATCTGGTGCACGTCGCCCTGGGCGTACCGGATCGTCTCGTTGCGGCTCTGGATCGCGCCGCAGTGCCACTTCGTCGTCGAGCCCGAGCGGCACACGGAGGTGCCGACCGGCGCCTCCCACGAGCCGCGGACCAGCACGTCGCTCACCCGGCCCCAGCCGAGCACGACGGGCACTGTCCACCAGCCGCCGCCGGTGCGGACCCAGGCGTAGTCGTTGCCGGGGAAGGAGGAGCCGGCGAAGTTGCCCTGGAAGGAGCGGTCCCAGCCGTACACCGCCGCGCCGTTGCCGCCGCAGTGGCCGGCGGTGACGTAGCCGCCGTGCACCGAGAAGCCGATGGAGCATCGGACGTTGCCGGTGTAGTACGGGTCGCCGCCGACGGTGCCGGCCGCGAACGGCTGCGGCTGCCGCACGCCGTCGGTGTTGACGCTGATGGCGCCGAACTGCCTGGCCCTGTCGAGGAACGCGGCGACCTCGGCGGTCTGCTTGCCGGCTTCAACGTTGACGACGACCGTGCCGGTCCTGGGGTCCGGGTGCCAGCTCGCGACCGCGGCCGGCACGGCACCGGTCGCGGACAGGGCGTCGAGCCGGTTCTTGTGGGCGTTCATCGACCCGGCGGACCGGGTGACGAGCTTCGCCACGGCGCCGGTGGCCTCGACCCGGCCGGCCGCCGCCCGGTCGGTGACGGCGACGACGAGGCGGTTGTCCTCGAACCAGCTGCCCGCGTGGGCGGTGCCGGCCTCGGCCTCGGCGCGCGGTGCGAGCACCGACGCGCGGTGTTCCTTCTCCAGGCGCAGCCGCGCCTGCTGTTCGGTCAGCCCGAACGCCGAGCTCATCGCCGACAGCAGGCCGGGCGACAGCTCCTGCGCC
This sequence comes from Lentzea sp. NPDC036949, assembly GCF_055608075.1. Taxonomy (NCBI): domain Bacteria; kingdom Bacillati; phylum Actinomycetota; class Actinomycetes; order Pseudonocardiales; family Pseudonocardiaceae; genus Lentzea; species Lentzea sp. NPDC036949. Next base: position 38,737 of record NZ_JBVJRA010000002.1, on the reverse strand, counting down.
GAGGCCTGGGCGGGAGCGGTGAAGGTGGACCCGACCAGCACGAGGGCCAGCGCGGGCACGATTCTGGACACGCTGAGACGCACGCTCTTCTCCTTGTCCGTCAGGGGTCGCCTCCCGCCCCGTTGCGGAAGGCGCGAACATGAGAGCGCTCTCACAGTGACGCAGCCAACACCGGCCGGTCAACCGCTGACAAAGCTCCTGTCCTGCCCGATTCCTGACCGAACGGTCCCAACCGGGCAATCAGGTCATCATCACCACCTGGCGCACCGCCTCGCCGGACGCCAGCCGCGCGAAGCCGTCGTTGATCTCCGGCAGCGTCAGCCGGCCGGAGAGCAGGCCGTCGACCGGCAGCCGACCGGCGCGGTAGAGGTTGACGAAGCGCGGCACGTCCCGGCGCGGCACGCACGAACCGAGGTAGCTGCCCTTGAGCGTGCGCTCCTCGGCGACCAGGTTCAGCGCGGGCAGGGTGACGGTCCGGTCGGGGTGCGGCAGGCCGACGGTGACGGTGGTGCCGCCGATCGCGGTGGCGGCGTAGGCCTGCTCCAGCACGGCCGCGACGCCGGTGGTGTCGATGACCTTGTCCGCGCCGCCGCCGGTGAGGTCGCGCAGGTGCGCCACGACGTCCGGGCCGCCCGCCACGTCGTGCGTGGCGCCGAGGGTGCGGGCCAGCTGCCGCTTGTGCTCGACGACGTCCACCGCGACGACCTGCGTGGCACCGGCCGTGACCGCCGCCAGTACGGCCGCGAGACCGACACCGCCCAGACCGAACACGGCGACCCGGTCCCCCGGCACGACCTCGGCGCTGTAGAACGCGGCCCCCGCGCCGGTGAGCACCGCGCACCCGAAGAGCGCAGCGATCTCGGGTGGCAGGTCGGAAGGCACGCGCGTGGCCGACCGGTCGGAGACCACGGTGTACTCGGCGAACCCGGACACGCCGAGGTGGTGGTGCGGCCGGGTGCCGTCCGGGAGGGTCCACCGGCGGTGACCGCTCAGCAGGGTGCCCTCGCGGTTGGCGGCGGCACCCGGTTCGCACAGCGCCTGGCGGCCGGACGCGCACCGGCGGCACGCACCGCAGGCGGGCACGAACGACAGCACGACGTGGTCGCCGGGCGCGAACTCGGAGCTCGGGCCCGCCTCGACGACCTCGCCCGCCGCCTCGTGGCCGAGCACCATCGGCAACGGCCGCAGGCGGGAACCGTCGATCACGGACAGGTCGGAGTGGCACAGGCCGGTGGCGCGCACGCGCACCAGCAGCTCGCCGGGACCGGGCGGGTCGAGGTCGAGGTCGACGACCTCCAGCGGGCCGCCGACGGCCGTGAGCACCGCACCGCGCGTCTTCACGCGACCACCAGCCCTTCCATCCGGGTGCGCAGGCCCGCGGGGATCTCGACGGGCTTGCGGGTCGTGCGGTCGACGAACACGTGCACGAAGTGGCCCTCCGCCACGACGTCCGCGCTGCCTTCGAGGAAGAACCCGACCTCGTAGCGCACGCTCGACCGGCCGAGGTGCCCGACGCGCAGGCCCGCGTCCAGCGCGTCCGGGAACGCCACCGAGGCGCGGTAGTTGCAGTGGGACTCCACGCACAGGCCGATCTCGGCGCCCTCGTGGATGTCGAGGCCCGCCGCGATCAGCCACGTGTTGATCACGGTGTCCATGAACGCGTAGTGGACGACGTTGTTCACGTGTCCGTAGACGTCGTTGTCCGCCCATCGGGTCGGAATCCGCTGCCAGTGCCGGTACTGCTCGCGCACACGACCACCTTTGCTCTGTTCGGACTTTGCTCTGGTTCTGGCACTGTCAGTCGAGCCTCCTGGTCAGCTCGACCCTCGACCGCACGCCGAGCCGCGCGAAGATGTTGCGCAAGTGGTGCTCGACGGTGCGGTGGCTCAGGAACAACCGCGCGGCGATCTCGCGGTTCGTGGCGCCCTCGGCGACCAGCCGCGCGATCTGCGCCTGCTGCGGCGTCAGCTCCGGCCGGTCGCCGGGTCCACCGGTGCTGTCGCCGGCGGCGCGCAGCTCCGCGCTGGCGCGGGCGACCCAGTGGTCGGCCTGGTAGGACTGGAAGATCCGCACCGCGTCGCGCAGGTGGTCGCGCGCCAGCTTGGGTTTGCGGCTCCTGCGCAGCCGGGTGCCGTACAGCAGCTCGGTCTTCGCGAGCTCCATCGCGGTGCCGCTGGCCCGGTGCAGGCGGATGGCCTCCTCGAAGTGCTCGTCGGCGGCGCCGCTGCCGCCTCCGAGCAGCCCGCGGCAGCGGTGGCTCAGCGCGAGGCGGGCCGAGCTGCCCGTCGCCTCCGCCCACCGTTCGAACCGCCGCAGCGCCCGGTCCCCCGCGCCGGGCTGCCCGCATGCGACGGCCGCCTCCACGACCTGCGGTGCGGCCATGACCTTGATGCCGGCGTGGCCGGGGTGCAGGCGCAGCCGGTCGAGCGCGTCGGCCGGCCGGTCCCTGGCCAGGTCGACGCACGCGAACGCCCACGCGCCGAACGTGCCCGGTCGGGTGAGCCCGCGCTGCGTGATGTGCTCGGTGGCGGTGTCGATGCGGTGCAGCGCCGTGTCGGAGTCCCCGCGCAACGCCGCCAGCAGGGCGAGGATCGTCAGGTGGTCGACCACGGCGTTGTGCTGCCCGACCGCCGTCGCCGCGTGCACGCCCTCGGTGGCCGCGGTGAGGGCGGCCGCGTGCTGGTCGAGCAGGAGCGCCGACAGCGCCCGGTAGACCAGCGCCCACGGCACCAGCGCGGTGTACCCGCTCTCGCGCGCCGCAGTCACCGCGCTGGTGGCCATCTCGTGCGACCCGACGGCGTCACCGAGCACGTAGGCGGCCTGGCTGGCCCAGATCCGCGGCTGCGCGCCCGGCACCCGGTGGGCGAGCTCGACGACCTCGCGCAACGCGGGCAGCGCCTCGTCGTGGCGGCCGTCGAAGGTGGCGGCCATCCCGGCCAGGTGGCCGAGCGTGAGCCGGGTGGCCGGTGGTTCGTCGGGCAGCCGGATCTCCCTGGCGAACTCGGCGACGGCGCTGTAGCGGCGGTGGTCACCCGCGATGCTCGCCGCCTCGCCCGCGAACCCGAGTGCCGCGACGGCCAGTCCGCGCCGGGTGCCGACGAGGCTGCGCGCGGCCCGCATGAGCCGGTCGGCGGCGACGTCCGGGAGGCTCTCGCCCAGGTCGATGCCGCCGGCGACGAGGTCCATCAGCGCCTTGAGCTCGGGGGTGTCGGTGAGCCGGACCGCGCAGCGCAGCACCGCCCGCGCCTGGTGCGGTGCGCCGCGGGCCCAGTGGTCGGCGGCGGCGTTGAGGAGGCGGCGGGCCTTCTGCTCGGTGTCCCCGGTCAGCTGGGCGGCGCGGTCGTGGTCGCGGGCGGCGGTGGCGAAGTCGCCGCACCGGCGGGCGTGCTCGGCGCTGGCGGTCAGCAGGTCGGCGGGCCCGTCGTCACCGGCCCGGCCGGCGCGGGCGGCGTGCCACGTGCGCCGCGGGCCCGCGGGCAGCAGCTCGGCCAGTTCCGCGTGCGCCCGGAACCGCGCGGCCGGCGACAGGCCCGCGGCCAGCGTCGACCGCACCAGCCGCCGCGGGTCCAGCAGCGTTCCCGCCTCCGTCACCGCCTCCAGGTCCCCGGTGAGCCGCGCCAGGTCGTCCGCGGTCAGCTCCTCGTCCACGGCGGCCAGCGCCACCGCGGTCCGCGCCCGTTCCGACAGCCCCGCGAACCGCGCCAGCAGCCGCGCCCGCAACGAGCTGGCCTGCGGCAACCCGTCCGGTGGCGGCGCGATGCCGCCGAGCTGGTCCGACGTGAGCGCCCCCGCCAGCTCCACCAGCGCGAGCGGGTTGCCGCACGCCAGGTCGGCGAGGTCGACCGCCAGCGCGGGTGGGAGGCCTGGCAGCAGGTCGTGCAGCACGAGCAAGCTCTCGGCCCGGTCCAGCGGGTCGAGCACCACGTGCGGCAGCCCGAACGCCTCCCCCTCGGTGGCGATGAGCAGCGCCGCCCGCGTCCCGGTCACGTCGGCGGCGAGCCGGCGCAGGTCGTCGTCGAGCTCGCGCACGTCGTCGAGGCACAGCACCGCCTCGTGCGAACGGCGGGCGTGGTCGAGCAGGGCGGTCCGGCCACTGCCCGGTTCGCCGCACACGACGAGCACCCCGCCGTGGCCGGCTCGCGCACGTCGGAGCAACGCGTCCACGGCGACGCGCTGCCGGTCACGGCCACGCAACATCGGGCCAGTTTCACCGCGGTGGAGGCCCAGCGGAAGGGGTCTGGGACAAATTCAACTACCAGCGTTAGTTTTACCGCTGAAGTTCTTCGCGAGACCGGTGGTTGCACCGATGCGGACCCGTGCACGGCGGTTGCAGGGTCGAGAGGTCCTCGCACTTCCCCTGCCGAATGAGGTGTACAACGCCGTGCAACTCCGCTCCCTGCTCCCCCTGGCGCTCACGCTGGTGCTCGTCACCGGCACCGGTACCGCACACGCGGCCAACCCCTACGAACGCGGTCCCGCCCCGACGAACGCGAGCATCGAGGCGCTCCGCGGGCCGTTCGCCGTGTCGGAGACCTCGGTGTCCTCCCTGGTCGGCGGTTTCGGCGGCGGCACGATCTACTACCCGACGAGCACCGCCTCCGGCACGTTCGGCGCCGTCGCGATCTCCCCCGGCTACACCGGCACGCAGTCCAGCATCTCGTGGCTGGGCCCGCGCCTCGCGTCCCAGGGCTTCGTGGTGTTCACCATCGACACGAACACGATCTACGACCAGCCCGACAGCCGCGCCTCCCAGCTGCTCGCCGCGCTGGACTACCTGACCCAGCAGAGCAGCGTCCGGTCCCGCATCGACACCACCCGGCTCGGTGTCATGGGCCACTCGATGGGCGGCGGCGGCACGTTGCGCGCCGCCAGCCAGCGCCCCGCCCTGCAGGCGGCGATCCCGCTGACCGGCTGGCACACCACGAAGAACTGGTCGTCGGTGCGCGTGCCGACGCTCGTGGTCGGCGCGGAGGACGACTCGATCGCACCGGTCGCGTCGCACTCGGAGCCGTTCTACACGTCGCTGCCGTCCACGCTCGACAAGGCGTACCTGGAGCTCAACAACGCGAACCACTTCGCGCCGAACTCGAACAACACGACGATCGCGAAGTACAGCATCTCGTGGCTCAAGCGGTTCATCGACAACGACACCCGCTACGAGCAGTTCCTCTGCCCGGCACCGGGCCGCAGCACCCTGATCGAGGAGTACCGCGACACCTGCCCGCACTCGTAACCCGGTCATGGGTCGCAGCGCCGCGACCCGCGCCACCCCGGCCTTCGCGCCCTCATCGGGCGGGGCCGGGGTTCGGCCGCTCTAGCTGACGTGCTCCTCCACGACCCACGACCGCGTCCGCGACCGGTCCAGGAACAACGCCTCGTCGGCGGCCACACCGGACCCCTCGGCGAGCACGAGCGCGAGCCACCGCTGCCGGGTGGGCTCGTCGGCGAACCTCATGTGGGTGAGGACGTCGAACTCCACGTCGGCGGACTCCGGCAGGTAGTTGCGGGCGTAGTAGTCCGGCGGTGGCGCGACGCTGAGGACGAGCGGCACGTGGTGGTGCTCGTAGTAGTCGACGAACTCGGCTCGGGTGAACCCGCGGTGTGCCTTGAGCAGAGCCATGGTCGTGATCACGACGGGTGTCAGCTCTCCCAGACGATCGGCGACTTCACGTAGTCGTCGCCGCGGTTGTACTCGCCCGCGACGACCTTGGAGCCGTCCGTGGCCGCGGTCAGCACGCAGGTCTCGTACGTCTCGCCGGCGGCGGTGAACGTCTTCGGGGCGCTGGTGGAGTCGCAGTTCGGGGTGTCGCCGCTGATGATCACGCCGGTGCCCTTGCCGTCGGCGCCGAGACCGCGCAGGGAGATCGAGATGTAGCGCAGGTCGGTACCGCTCAGGTTCTCGACCTTCACCCGCAGGTAGAACGGCGTGATGCCCTTGGCCTTGTCGCCGAACTTCGCGAGGTCCTCCTTCGCGCCCTGCTCGATGGCGGTGAGGGTGACGGCCACGGTGCCGCTCTTGTCGCCGAGCGTGAAGGGGATGACCGCGCGGGAGCCGACCTTGAGCTTCGAACCGGGCGCGGTGACCTCGCCGCCGGCGGCGATCGGGGCGTTCGAGGTGGAGCTGGGCTTCGAGGTGGTGCTGCTCGTCGTCTCCGCCGCGGTCGTGGTCTCGGCGGGCGTGGGAGAGCCGCTGGTCTCGGAGCCGCACGCCGACAGGAGCAAGCCCGCCGCGGCGACGATGATCAGGGAACGTCGGGCGTGCGTCACTGCGGAACTCCTCGCTGCGGAACCTGGGGCTGCCCAGCAGGCTAGGTCGCGGGTGGACGGTCCGGTATCGGTCGTTCGCACCACACGCGACTCACAGGTCGTCGAGCCCGATCAGACCGTCCTGGATGGCCCGTGCCACGAGCGCCGCCTTCGTGGGCGCCTGCCGGCCGATCGCCGCGTACTTCACCCTGATCCGCTCCAGGTGCGAGTTCACCGTGCTGAGCGCGATGTTGAGCCGTTGCGCCACGAACTCCTTCGACTCCGACTGGAACCACTCGACCAGCACCTCGGTCTCGCGCGGCGACAGCGCGGGCCGCGTCTCCGACCGGTCCCCCGCCAGCGCGCCCGCGAGTGCCGGCGGAGTGTAGGACTGCCCGTCCGCCGCCGCGCGCACGGCCTGCACGAGGTGCTCGGCGCCCTCGGCCTTCGTCAGGTAGCTGAGCGCGCCGAGCTCCAGGCACTGCAGGGCGATCTCGTCGTCGGCGCGCATCGAGTACACGACGACCCGGCGCCCGTCCTCGGCCAGCCTGCGCAGCTCCGCCGTCGCGGGCGTGACACCGCCCAGGTGCAGGTCGAGCACGACCACGGCGTCCTGCGGCGCGGCCCAGGCGACCTCGACGTCCTCCCCGCTGCCCACGAGCGCGATCGGCGGCTCCGCTGTGGACAGCCAGTGCGCGACCCCCGCCCGCACCACGGGGTGGTCGTCCACCACGACCGCCGTCACGTCGCCCGCCATCGCGCCTCGCTCCTCACCAGTCCGCTGTGGACGCTCGTCTCGACCGCGACCACCTCCGGCACGCCGTCGTGGTGCGGCAGCTCCCCCGGCGCGTCCGCCACCACCGCCACCCGCACCTCCGTGGCCGTCCGGAGCAGACTCACCTTCGCACGCCCACCGGCCACGGCGAGCGCACGGGCCATCGGCGCGACCAGCTCCCGCCGCACCTCCGTCGGCACCGGCGTGGCCGTGCCGCTGACCGCGAGCGACACCACCACCCCGCGCCGTTCCGCGACGTCCACACAGGCCGTCAGCTCGTGCAGCAACGGGTCCGGCACGTCGTCGTTCTCCGCGAACAACCGCCGCAGCTGCACCGCCGCCACCGAGCACCGCACCCGCGTCGGCTCGTCCGCGACGCTCACGACCTCGTCGGCGAGGTCCGCCAGCAGCGGCAGCACCGCCCCCAGCTGCCCCTCGAACCCGGCCCGCAGGTCCTGCTCCCGCTGCCGCGCCAACTCCTCCCGCGTGCGCGCCGCGTCGTGCTCGGCGGCCGCCTCCGCGGCGAGCCGCCCGTCCCGCAGGAGCACCCCCGTGATCACCATGACGCCGACCTGGAAGCTCGTGCCGCTGAGGATGACGACCCCCGCGGTACCCCCGTCGCCGTTGCCGGCGTGCAGGAACCACCCGACCGACAGGGCGAGGTGGGCGCCGAGGGCGGCGACGAGGGGCCGGGGCCGTTCGACGAGGACGAGCAGCAGGTACCAGCCGATGAGCCCGAACGCCCAGTCCTGCGACCCGAGCGGCGTGCCGGCGGCCTGGGCGGTGGTGGCGAGGACCGACGCCACCAGGACCACGGCGGTGAGCCCCGCGGCCACCGCGGTGCCGAGCTGGGCGCGACCGGCGGCGACGTGGCCGCCGACGATCGCGAGGACCGCGGTCAGGAGGGTGTACGCGGTCCACGCGGTGGTGGAGCCGGGGCCGATGGCCAGGGACGGGAGGGTGAGGACCAGTTGGATGGCGGTGACGACGACCAGCAGGACCTGGCGGGTGGTGGTGACGACGGCGAGATCGGTCATCGCCCACCGGCCCGGTCGGGGGCTGCGGAGTGGTCGGGGGTTCCGGGCGGGTCGAGGGTTGCGGGGCGGTCGAGGGCTGCCGCGTGGTCGGCCGGGCTTTTGCCGGCGGTCCACGCCAGCCGAACCGTCGTCCCCGCTCCCGGCACCGAGTCGATCTCCACCGACCCGCCGACGGCGCGCACCCGTTCCACGACGGACTCCCGCACCCCGCGCCGGTGCGGCGCGACGTCCGCCGGCACGAACCCCGGGCCGTCGTCGCGCACCACCACGGTGGCGCCACCGTCCACCCGCGACACGACCACGTCCGCGGTCGCGCCGGGTGCGTGCCGGGCCACGTTCGTCAGCAGCTCCCGCACGGCCCGCACGAACGCCAGCGCCACCACGGCGGGCACCGGCACGGCCTCCACCGGCGCGACCGCGACCCGCGCGTCGACCTGGTCCCCGGCCACCGCCGACCCGGCCGCCACCCGCACCCCGGCCCGGTCCCGCCCCACCGCCACGAGCGCCGCACCGAGGTCGACCGTCCCCTGGGCGTTGTCCCGCTCGGCCAGCACCACCAGGTCCCGCCGGGCCTGCGCGGCCACGGCCGAGGGCTCACCGCCATGCGCCGCCATGAGGAAGGTCGCCGCCGCCGTGTCGTGCAGCAACGCCAGGTACTCGCGTTCCCGCCGGCTGCGGTCCAGCGCCACGGCCGCCGCCCGGTTCTGCGAGGCGGCGCGTTCGCGCAGAACGTCGACGCGGCGGCTGGAGCGGCGCAGGAGCTCGTAGGCGAGCCGGGCCAGCACCGACTCCAGCACCGCGCGCACCAGGACGTCCGGTCCGGCCGCCGTCACCGCCACGACCAGCAGCAACGCCGTCGCGGGCACGGTGACCCGCGGCGGGTGCTGCCACTGCCAGGTGATCAAGGTGGTGGTGAGGACGGTGAGCGTCCACTGCTCGGCGGTGCCGCCCAGCACGACGAGCAGCACCACCACCCGCGCGAACGCCACCGGCAGGGCCACACCGGGCAGGCGGAAGTCGGCGGCGGAGGTGAGCACGACGAACGCGAACAGCGTCCAGCCCGCCGCGGAGCCCGCGGACAGCGCGCCGAAGAGGCTGATCAGGACGACACCGGCGCCGCGGACGGGACCCGCGAGGCGGGACACCGTCGCGAGGAGCCTCGCCTCCAGCAGCACGCCCGGCATTGTGCCAGGTCAGCTCTCGTGCGCCGCGGCGGTCAGGCGGCGGTGTCCCTGGTGCGCCGGACCGCGACCACGATCAACGCGATCAGGCCGAACAGGGGGATCGTGCTGATCGCCCAGGACAGGCCCATCGGCGGGCCGGGCTGTTCCATCACCTGGAGGTTCTTCAGCTCACCGGTGCCGGTGCCGGCCGGTCCGGTGATGTCGAACCGCATCGCCCACGTCCCCGGCACGGGCAGCGCCTGCACGTCCAGTCCCCACACCTCGCGCTTGCGGGGGTGGCGGGCCAGCGGGTCGTCGCCGACCACCTTGTCGGCGTGCACCAGCGTCAGCGTGCCCTGCTTGCCGGTGATGCCGTCCTCGGGCGCGAACGTGAAGTCCAGCGACTGCATGGCCTTGAGCGGCCAGGTGCTGAACCCGACGGTCAGGTCGTACGGGCCGGCCTTGACCTTCTCGGTGTGCACGACGTTCACCGGTTCGAAGGCCAGCGCCGGGGCGGCGAGACCGAACAGCAGGGCGGCCGCACCGGCCAGTCCCAGCACCGTCTTACGCATGGCTGTTCTCCTTTGCCGGCGCCAGGTGGCGCAGCGTGCGGCCGAAGCGGCGGCCGGCCAGGCCGGCGAGGGCGCCGAAGACCGCGCCGGCGGCGATGGTGGCGAGGTAGCGGTCGGTCGCGGGGAACCGGCCGTCGCCGAAGACGAGGATGCGCTGCACCGGCGCGCAGGCCGTGATGAGCACGCCGCCGAGCGCGCCGGGGACCCACGCGGGCAGCCGGTGCAGCAGCTCGGCGGCGACCCCGACGAGGACCAGCGCCATCGGGATCATGTTGGGCAGCGCGGGAACGCCGTCGGTGTAGTCGCGCAGCGGCAGCCCGGTGGCGGAGGCGTAGACCTCGGTCGCCCACGGCGAGAACCACCAGAACACCGCCTGCAGCGCCGCGACCACCACCGCGACGGCGAGCGCCCCACCGCGGCGGTTCAGCGCGTTGCCCGCCATGAACAGGATCAGCACGGAGAAGAACGCGGCGCCGACGTTGATCGAGTTCACGACCCCGTTCGGCAGCGCCTGCAGGCCGATGACGGTCACCATGCTGAACGCGAGCAGCACCGCCGAGGCGCCGACCACGCCGTAGGCGCCCCACGGCCGGTCACGGGCGACGGCGAACACCATCACCGCGCCGACCATCGTGATCGAGATCGACAGCAGCAGGCCGATGTGCGGCGGCGAGGCGATCACCGCGTCGAAGCCGTACAGGCTGTGCCACCACTGGTCCCACAGCCCGTAGACGAGGAACAGCGCCGCGCCGATGCCGGAGATCAGGTAGCCGACGGGTGCGGAGAACGTGCGGCCGAAGACGCCGACAGCGCGGCCGCCGACGATCGGGTCGACGTGCCGGTCGCGCTTCGCGGCGGCCGTCGTCATCAGCACGACGGCGAGGCTCGCCAGGCCCGAGATCGCACTGCCCGCGTACAGGAACAGGTGCGGCATCGTGAAGAACGTGTCGGGCCCGACGTCGGTGTGCCACTGGATGTCCCAGGTCAAGCCGATCAACGAGATCAGGGTGCCGCCGACCAAGAGACCCGCCGGCACCACCCCCTTCGGGACGGTCCTGGCTGACGGTGCGGCCACCGTCGACGCCGTGATGTCCATCGTTCCTCCCCCTTCAGGTGAGCAGCAGCGGGATGACGACCCGCTGCTCGCTGAGTGACACGGTGATCTCCCACTGCCCGGCCATGAACAGGTCGACGGCGCCGACCCGGTAGTGGCCGGGTTCGAGCGGGGCCGCGGTGACCGGGGCGACCGCGTGGCCCATCTGCGGCATCGCCGGCTCGACCACCACCTCGCCGTGGGCGGGGCTGCCGGACCGGTCGGTGATGCGCAGGTCGAACGAGTTGGTGCCGGTCCGCGTGCTCGTGGGCGTGAGGACGAACCGCAGCCGGTCGGTCTCGGCGAGGTGCGACTGCGCCTCGACGGTGCGCGGCCACAGCACGACGAGCACGCCCACCAGTGCGGCGACTCCGGCCAGCACGGCCACGACGTAGGTGCCCCTGGTGCGTTTCACTTGGTGGCGACCCCCTTCGCCGCGGGCACGTCGACGACCTTCGGCACGGTGACGATCGAGTAGTCCCGTTCGACCTGGATCCACACGAGGTAGCGGCCGGGCAACGGGAACGAGTAGGTGAACGGCACGTCCGGCCCGTAGGCCGCGACGCTCTCGTCGGGCTGGTCCGGCATGCCCGGCACCGGCGGGATCATCGAGTGCACGTGCGCCCAGATCGGTGCCTCGGCCACACCACCGGTGACGGGACCGTCGCCGACCGGACCGACGACGATCATGTGGCCGAGCATGCCCAGCCACGGTTGCAGGTCGCGCTCGCCGAAGCGGGCGGTGAGCGTGCTGGGCCGGCCCGCTTCCCGGAGGTCCACCGCCACGTCGGCCTTCCCGTCGTGGGCAACGGGAGAACCGGTGCCGGCGACGTCGATGCGGGAGCGCAGCAGCTGCACTCCCCCGCCGCGCCGGGCGATCTCCGCGGCGAGCGCGTGCACGCCCCGTTCCGCGCCGGACAGCCGGGTGCGGTACTCGCCCGGCCCGGTGCGGACCGGGTGCAGGTGCCGCAGCGCCCCGGTGGGCGACACCACGACGAGGTGCACGAACGCGTTGTCGTGCACCAGCAGGTCGTCCACCGGCCGGCCGGACGAGCCGTCGGTCAGGTCCAGCACGAGGTCCGCGCCGTCCATGCGCGGCACCAGGTTCACCGGCGGCCGGGAGAAGTCCGTTGTGGACGTTCGTTGCCACGGGTCGAGCACGGTGTCGTAGGTGGGGTCGAGCTGCGCGCCGGGTGCCGGTGCCGGGGGGATGCTCGGTGCGAGCAGCGCCGCCGTCACCGCGACGGCCACGGCCGCGACCATCCCGCCGGCCGGTATGAGGGCCAGCGAGGGCATTCCCAGCACCGCCAGCACCAGCGCGGCGAACAGCAGCACGCCGGCCGCGATGAACCCGCCGTAGGTCGCGTTCTCCCACGGTGGTGCGACGTTGGCCGGCACGACGAACGGGATCGTCGCCTCGTCGACCACCAGCTCCCACGGGCCGGGCCGGTCGACCTCCACGACACCGGAGTGGAAGCCCGGCGTGGCACCGAGGACCACCTTCGCCGTGCTCGACCGGGCACCGGCGGCCCGCGCGGTCAGCGTGAGCTCGCCCGGCGGTGTGCCGGCGTGGGTGACCACGTCGACGTGCACCGGTCCGGGCACCTCCGCGACCCGCCGGATGATCACGGTCAGCTCGCGGTCGCCCAGGCTCTGCGCGACGTGCAGGTCGCTGCCCGACTGGGCACCGTCGGCCAGCGCGGGGGCCGCGACCGAGAAGACCGCCCCCAGCACCAGCAGCAGGATCGCACCACTTCGCTTCATCGTGACCGAAGATAGCGATCATGACCCGCGGGCCGCGTCACTGCGGGGTCGGAAACCGGGTCCCCCGCACGGGGGATTTCCGACCCCTGCACAGCGGGAGGAGCTCAGGGCGGCGATGCGGCAGGATCCACTGCGATGGACTCGATCAAACTGCCCCTGAAGCACCAGTCGCGACTGGTCGCGCTCGTCTGCATGGTCGCGGATGCCGGGTTCGTGGTGTACGACGCCTGCTCTGCCGGGCAGCTGGCCGTGGTGCTCGCCATGACCCTGGCCGTGGACGCGATGCTGGCCGGTCCCGCGCGGCTGTCCGGCTGGGTGGCGCTGGCGCAGGCGGCGGTTCCGGTGGTCATCCTCCTCACCATGGGCAGGGGCATCGACCACAACGACGCGGGCATGCTGATCGCCGGGTACCGCGCGGGGGCGTGGCTGCGCGGCGCACCGGCGTGGGCGTCGCTCGGCGTGCTGTCTGCCAGTCTCATGACGGCCCCGCTGGTGAACGAGTACGGCGTGACGATCGCGGTGCTGGTCGCGACCAAGGCGGCGGTGCTGCCGTGGCTCGTCGGCCGTTACACCACGGCCCGGCGCGCCTACCTGGCCGAGCTGGAGAAGCAGCGCGAGGTGGAGGAGCTGGACGCGCAGGCGGCGGTGACGAAGGCGATCTCCGAGGAGCGCAGCGCGATCGCCCGCGACTTGCACGACGTGATCGTGCACCACGTCAGCGCCATCAACCTGCACGCGGGCGCCGCCCGGCTGGGCACCGTCGGCAGCAACCCGAAGCTCGCCACGTCGCTGCTCTCGGTCGAGACGGCCAGCCGCGCGGCCATGGTGGACCTGCGCCACCTGCTCGACCTTTTACACGGCACCAACGCGGAGGGCGCGCGCCAGCCGGGGCTGGACAACCTCGACGAGCTGTTCGACGGCGTGCGCGCGGCCGGCACACCCGCGCGGTTGCTGGTGCGCGGCCAGCACCGGGAGATCCCGGAGTCGTTGGACGTCACCGTGTACCGGATCATCCAGGAGATGCTCACCAACGCGCTGCGGCACGGCGACGCGTCCGGGGTGACGGTGACCCTGGAGTACGCGCCGCGCGCGCTGACCGTGACCGCCGAGAACACCGCCGGCTCCGGCACCGGCCACTCCGGCTCCGTGCGCCGCGGCCTGGTCGGCATCCGCAACCGCGCGGGCATGTTCGCGGGCACCACCCAGTCAGGTCTGGAACCGGACGGCCGGACCTGGCGCACCGCCGTCACGTTCCCCCTGGAGGCGTCATGACCCTGTCGGTGCTGGTCGCCGACGACCACGCGATGCTGCGCTCCGGCATGCGCGCGATCTTCGAGACGCAGGCCGACCTGCGGTGCGTCGGCGAGGTCGCCGACGGCAGGGCCGCGGTGGCCGAGGTGGCGCGGCTGCGCCCGGACGTGGCCGTGCTCGACATCCGCATGCCGAAGCTCGACGGCCTCGGCGCGACCGAGCAGATCCTGGCCGACCCCGGCAACCGCACGAAGGTGTTGCTGCTGACCACCTACGACTCCGACGAGTACGTCTACCGGGCGCTGAACGCCGGTGCGAGCGGTTTCCTGCTGAAGTCGCTGCCGCCGGAGGAGCTGATCTCCGCGGTGCGGGTGGCGGCGCGCGGGGACGCGTTGATCGACCCGTCGGTGACGCAGCGGCTGATCGCGCGGTTCGCCGTGAGCCTCGCCCCTCCCCCGACGCCGCCGGAGCTGGCGCTGCTGACCGCGCGGGAACGCGAGGTGCTGCAACTCGTCGCGGCGGCGCACAGCAACGCCGAGATCGCGGCCCGGCTGCACGTCGGCGACGAGACGGTGAAGACGCACGTGTCGCGGGTGCTGGCCAAGCTGGGGCTGCGGGACCGCGTGCACGCCGTCGCCTACGCGCACATGAACGGGCTCGTGCAGCGCTCGTGAAATTCGCTGTCGCGTGGCGTGGCGCGGTGGTAGACAGCCGCCGTGCAGAATCCTCCGGCGTTCCCCGAACTGCTGCGGTCGATGGACGAACGCTCCACCGCCTTCCGCTCCGCGGTCGCCGCCGCACCCGACCTCGACGCGCAGGTACCGAGCTGTCCTGAGTGGACGCTGCACGACCTGGCCCAGCACATCGGCGAGGGCCGGCGCGCTTGGGCCGCCACCGTCGCCGCGGGTCCCGGTGCCGCGGGGAGGTCACCCGCGGAAGGGGTGGCGCCGCGGGACCGCGCCGAGCTGGACGCGTGGCTCGCCGAGTCGACCGAGCTGCTGCTGGCCGCGCTGCGGGAAGCGGGTCCCGACCGCGGGTGCTGGGTGTGGTGGACCGGCTCGCAGTCGCCGGCGACCTGCGGAGCCGTTGCGCGGCACCAGCTCCAGCAGCTCGCCGTGCACACCTACGACGCGCAGCTCACCATCGGCGCACCGCAGCCGTTGCCCTCCGACGTGGCGCTCGACGGTGTCGACGAGTTCCAGCGCACCTGCGTGGCGACGACGAGCCCGTGGCCGCACGAGCCCGCGGTGGTCGACTACCGCGCCACCGAGGGCCGGTCGTGGCGGGTGCGGCTCTCCGCGGAAGGGGCCCGCGTGATCACCGGCGAGGGCCCGGCCGACCTGACCGCGACGGGCACGGCGAGCGAGCTGGTGCTGGCGTTCTACGGCCGTGTCCCGGCGCAGGCGCTGGAGTTGGAGGGCGACGCGCGGATCTTCGACCGGCTGGCCGCCTGGGAACCCGCCTGAGGTCATCCCCTGGTCTGATCCGGACGTGCCGGGAGCAACGCCGCGCCACCGCCGCACGTCAGCCGATCATGACGTGGAAAGCACTCGGCGCGACCGCGGTCCTCTGCGCGACCCTCGTGACCCCCGCCCACGCCGCCGGCCAGGTGGTCACGCGGGTACCGGAAGCCGACCGGACAGCCGCGCTGGAGCACTGGACACCGGAGCGCGTGAAGGCCGTCGGAGAGGGCGAGGTCCCGCCGGCCGAGACGATCGGCAGGCCGTACGCGGGGACGGCGCCCGCGGGGGTGGGGCGGTTGTTCACGTCGAGCTCCCGGGGTGAGGACCGCTCCTGCTCGGCGACGGTCGTGCCGAGCGCGAGCGGAGACGTCGTGCTCACGGCCGGGCACTGCGTCCACGGCGGCACGGACCGGCTGGGCCGGCCGATCACGATCGGCGCCGTGGTGTTCGTCCCCGGCTACGACCACGGAGCGGGCCCGGTGTTCGCGGCACGCGCGTTCGCCTGGCCGGACACCTACCGCGGGCCGTCGAGCGCAGAGGACGACTACGCCGTGGTCGCGCTCGACCCGGTGGGCGGCCGGCACGTCCGGGACGTGGCGGGTGCGCAGCGGGTGTCGTTCGACGAGGCCGGCTCACCGGTCGGCGCCACGCTGCTGGGCTACCCGGTCTCGGCGCTGAACCGGGGCGAGGCGCTGGTCGAGTGCGTGCGACCGGCGTCGTTGCGGGTCAACTCCGTCATGGCGGAGTGGCGGACGGACTGCGACCTGGCCGGGGGGACGAGCGGTGGGCCGTGGTTGCGCGACTTCGACGCGGCGACCGGGCAGGGGACGGTCTTCGCGGTCACCAGCAGGGGCACGATGAACGTCGACGGCATCACGACGGACCTGAGCGGAGCGGCGTTCACCCCCGCCGTGCGCGCGTTGCACGAGAACGCGGGAAGGCTGTGACCGTGCGGGGGAAGGTCGAGCGCGACTGGTGGCTGCTACTCGTCGCGCAGGGCATCAGCACGACGGGCACGCAGGTCACCGTCGTGCTGATCCCCGCCGTCGCCATCCTCGCGTTCGGCTCCGGCATCGGCTCGGCGACGCTGCTGCTGGTCGCCGAGTTCCTGCCGGCGGCGCTGCTCGGGCCGTTCGCGGGCGTGCTGATCGACCGGCTGAGGCCGCGCACCGTGCTCGTGGCCATGGACCTCGTCCGCACCGCCGCCCCGGCCGTGGTCGCGCTGGTCGTCGCGTCCGGGCTGCGGGACATCTGGGTGCTGTACGTGCTGGCCGCGGTCCTGGGTGTGGCGGGCGCGGTGTTCGACGCCGCCGCCGAGGCCGCGATCCCCGGTCTGGTGGCGCCCGACCGGCTGGACCGCGCGAACGCCACCCGGTCGGGGCTGCTCAACCTGGTCCGCGTCGCCGGTCCCGGACTGGGCGGCCTGATCATCGCGGTGGCCGCCTCCGAGCTCGCCCTGCTCGTCACCGCCGGCACGTTCTTCGCCTCGGCGGTGGTGCTCGTCGGAGCCACCTCCGCGACGCTGCTGACCCGGCGCTCGCCCGCGGCGGACGGTCCGTCCCTGGCCGACCAGCTGCGCGACGGCGTCCGGTACCTGCGCGGCGACCTGGTGCTGCGCCGGGCGGTCCTCGGCACGGCGACCATGAACCTCGCGGGCAGCGGCATCGGCGCGCTGTTCTTCGTGTACGCCTACCAGCAGCTGCGGCTCGGCCCGGACGAGGTCGGCCTGACGATGTCCGCGTTCAGCCTCGGCGCCGTGCTGGGCGCGACCGGGTCGGCGTGGGTGACGCGCAGGCTGACCGCCGGTCTCGCCTGCGCGGTGTGCGCGGCCGTCGCGGCGGCCGCGCTCTTCCTGATCCCGGCCGCGGCGCTGGGCCTGGCGTTCCCGGTGCTGACGGTCTACCAGTTCGTCTTCGGCGCCGCCGCGACCGCGTGGGCGGTCATCCTGCTGACCCTGCGGCAACGCCGGACCGCGCCGGAGCTGCTCGGCCGGGTGGGCTCGCTGGTCGGCGCCGTCACCGTCGCCACGGTGCCGCTGGGTGCCGTGCTCGGGACGGCGCTCGCCGGGGCGATCGGGCTCACCCCGGCGATGCTGCTGCTCGCCGTGCTCGCCGCGACCACCCCGGCGTTCTACCTCAGTCCCCGGTTCCGCTACGCCGACAGCCGCTGAGCCGCGAGCCGGCCGGAGATCAGCACCGGCGGGATGCCGACGCCGGGCGTGGTGCCGCTGCCGGCGAGCACCACGTTGCCGTCGCGGAACGGCAGGTTGCTCGGCCGGAACGGGCCGGTCTGCCCGAACGTGTGAGCGGCGGAGAACGGCGTGCCCGCCGCCTGGCCGTCCCTGGCCCAGTCGTCCGGCGTGATGACGGCGAGCGGTTCGGCGTCCACGACGAGCTTGCGCGCGGTCATCTCGGCGACCAGCTCCTCGGCGTAGCGCTCGGCCATCGCGTCCCAGCGGATCGGCGCCGCGTCGAGGTTCGGGCACGGCGCCAGCAGGTACTGCAGGTGCCGCCCCTGCGGTGCGAGGTCCGGGTCGGTCAGCGACGGGGTGGTCAGCAGCAGCGACGGGTCGCTCATCAGCCGGCCGCGCCGGATGATCTCGTCGAACGTCTCGTTCCACCGGTCGCCGAACGAGATCGTGTGGTGGGCGAGGTCGTCGGCGATGCGGCGGGCGCTCAGGTGCACCACGACCGCCGACGGCGACCAGCGCAACGGCACCACCCGGCGCGGTTCGCCGCGCAGCAGGCGCGTGCTCTGCGCCGGGCCGGTCGCGAGCACCACCGCGTCGCACGGGAACCGCGCGTCGGCCGTGCGCACCGCCTGCACCCGGTGACCGGTGCGGTCGAGCTGCGTCACCTCGACGCCGTAGTGGAACTCCACGCCCGCGCGTGCCGCGGCGTCCGCGAGCGCCTGGGGCATGGCGCGCATGCCGCCCTTCGGGAACCACACGCCGGCGATGGTGTCCATGTAGGCGATGACGGCGTACGCGGCCAAGGCGTCCTTGGGCGCGACACCGGCGTAGAGCGCCTGGAACGTGAAGACCCGCTTCAGCCGTTCGTCGTGCAGGAACTTGCCCACCGCCCGGTCGAGCGACCCGAAGCCGCCGAGCCGGGTGAGCCGCAGCAGCTCCGGCCCCACCAGGTCGAGCGGGGAGTCGAAGCTCGAACCGATGAAGTTGTCCCGCTCGACCTCGTACAGCTCCTTGAGCCACGCCCGCAGGTCGCGGTAACCCTGCGCCTCGCGGCCGCCCGCGAAGTCGCGGACCGCCTGCTCCATCTGCTCGCCGTCGGTGTGCACGTCCAGCGCCGACCCGTCGGAGAACGACGCCCGGTAGGCCGGGTGCAGCGGCAGCAGTTCGAGGTGGTCCTCCCGCCGCTGGCCCACGGCGGCGAACGCGTCGTCGAGCAGCTCCGGCATCGTCAGCACCGTCGGCCCGGTGTCGATCCGGTGCCCGTCCACGTCGAGCCGCCCCGCGAGCCCGCCGGGGTGCGGCAGGCGTTCCAGGACCGTCACCTCGTGCCCCGCACCGCGCAGGTGCAGCGCTGCCGACAACCCGGAGAGCCCGGCACCGACCACGACCACCCGGTCGGTGCGGCCCTTCACCACGTTCACCACTGCCCGGTCACGCCTTCCGCACGGTGGCCTTGCCGGCCAGCCTGATCAACTCGCGTTTCGCATCGGGGTCGATGCCCGCCCGGTCGAGCGCCATCAGCGCGTTCGCCGACAGCACGTCGATGTGCTCCTCCACCGCGTCGACGGCACCGAGCTCGACCAGCAGCTCGCACACCCGTTCCACCAAAGTGTCGTTCACCGGCCCGGTGAGGCTGCGCCGCAGCACCGCCGCCGACCCGTTCGTGGCACGGGACAGCGCGATCGCCATCAACGCCGTCCGCTTGCCCTCGCGCAGGTCCTCGCCCACCGGCTTGCCGGTGACCGCCGGGTCGCCGAACACGCCGATGAGGTCGTCGCGCAGCTGGAACGCGATGCCGATGTCACGGCCGAACTCGCGCAGGCACGCCACGGTGTCCGGACCGGCGCCAGCGATCGCCGCACCGAGCTGCAGCGGCCGTTCGACGGTGTAGGCGGCGGTCTTGAGCGCCGCCACCCGCAGCGCCTGCTCCAGCGACTCCTCCCGGCGCGCGACACCGAGCAGGTCGAGGTGCTGGCCCGCCATCATCTCGGCGCGCATCGCCTGCCACGGCACCCACGCGCGCTGCAGCGCCGCCGGGGAGAGCCCCGCGGTCACGAGCGCGTCGTCGGCCCAGGCGAGGGCAAGATCACCCACGAGCACCGCGGCCGAGTCGCCGTACTGGCGGGCACTTCCGGCCCAGCGCGACCGGCGGTGCCGCAGTGCGAACAGCTCGTGCACCGACGGCCGGCCGCGCCGCATCGTGGAGCGGTCCATCACGTCGTCGTGCGCCAGAGCGCAACATTGCAGCAACTCCAGGCAAACCAGGGCGCGCACGACGGCGTCCCGCTCCCCTCCCCCCGCGGCGCGCCAGCCCTCCCAGGCGAAGCGCGGCCGGATCCTCTTCCCTCCCGCGGCGAGCATCGCGTGCAGCTCGCCGGCGAGCTCCGGCGCCACGTCCGGGCGGTCGGCGAGGAACTCGTGCAACGCCGCGTCGAACAGGGCGGCGAAGTCGTCCACCCGCGACATGCGGGTGTCCACGCTGGTCAGCAGCGACATCGTCGCCCCTCTCGGCGGTCGGTCCTGGTCAGGTGAATGGAGCTAATCAGCGCCGCAGCGGCTTCGCATGATGAGCGTGGTCGTTGTGCACGGCGACACAGCCGGTTCTAGCGTGGGCACATGTCCGCAGACCGGGAGCTCGACGCCGCCGGCATCACCACACCTGCCCTGCGTGAGGCGTACCGGCGTTGCCGTGCGCTGAACGCGGAACACGGCCGCACCTACTACCTCGCAACACGGTTGCTCAGTCCGGAGCAACGCCCCGCCGTCCACGCGCTGTACGGGTTCGCCCGCTGGGTCGACGACATCGTCGACGACCTCCACAGTGGACTCGACCGGAAGCAGGCCGCCCTCGCCGAGGCCGAGCGGAACCTGGAGGCCGCCCTGCGCGACGGCGCCTCCACTGACCCGGTGATGTCCGCCCTGCTCGACACCGCACACCGCTACGAGATCCCGCACGTCCACTTCCGCGACTTCATGACGTCCATGCGCATGGACCTGACCACCACCGACTACCCCACCTTCTCCGATCTAAAGACGTACGTGCACGGTTCCGCCGCGGTGATCGGCCTGCAGGTGCTGCCGGTGCTCGGCACGAGCGTGCCGCGCGCGGAGGCGGAACCCGCCGCCGCCGCGCTCGGCGTCGCGTTCCAGCTGACGAACTTCATCCGCGACGTCGGCGAGGACCTCGACCGCGGCCGGGTCTACCTGCCCGCGGACGAGCTCGCGGCGTTCGGCGTCGACCGCGAGCGGCTGGTGCACGCGCGCAAGACCGGCAAGGCCGACGAGCAGGTGCGGGCGGCGTTGCGCGACCAGGTGCAGCGGGCGAAGCGGGTGTACACGGAGGCGTGGCCGGGTATCGCGATGCTCGCGCCGCGTTCGCGCCCGTGTGTGTTGACGGCGTATCGGCTCTACGGCCGCATCCTCGACCTGGTGGAGGAGGCGGACTGCGACGTGCTGTCCCGGCGCGTCGTGGTGTCCAACGGCAGGCGGCTCGCCGTCGCGCTCCCGGCGCTGGCCAGGGCGGTGTTCGCCCGTGCGGCCTGATGGAGGGAAAGCCATGCGCGACCGGATTCCACTGCGCGTCTACTCGAGCCCGCCGTGGCGTGAGCAGCGCCCGACCTGGCAGGACGCCAAGCCCGCGCTGATCGAGGCGGCGCTCAAGCGCGCCACCGCCCGCCCGTCGGGCAACTGGTTCGTCGCGGGGGCGAGCGGGGACGTCGAGCGCGGCAAGGCCTGCGGCCGCACGATCGCCGGGCAGGAGGTCGTGCTCTGGCGCGGGCCGCGGGGCGTGCTGATGGCGGGTTCCGGGTCGTGCCCGCACCTGGGTGCGCCGCTGTGCGACGGTGCCGTGGCCGAGGGCAGGCTGATCTGCCGCTGGCACGGTCTCGCGCTGGAGGGCAAGAAGTTCGGCGCGTGGACGCCCTACCCGGCGCACGACGACGGCGTGCTGGTGTGGGTGCGGCTGGACGAGGCCGGTGGCGAGGAGCCGCTGCCGGCGCCGGTGCTGCCGCAGCGCCCGCCGGCCGGTGCGATCGACGCCGTGGCCACGCTGATCGGCCGTTGCGACCCGGAGGACGTGGTCGCGAACCGGCTCGACCCGTGGCACGGCGCGTGGTTCCACCCGTACTCGTTCGCGAACCTCAAGGTCGTCGAGACGCCGACCGAGGAGGACGACAGGTTCCTCGTCGAGGTGACATTCCGGCTCGCCGGCCGGGTCGGGGTGCCGGTGGTCGCGGCGTTCACCTGCCCGGAGCCGCGGACGGTGGTGATGCACATCGTCGAGGGCGAGGGCGAGGGCAGCGTCGTCGAGACGCACGCGACCCCGATCCGCGAGGGCCGCACCGCGGTCGTGGAGGCGACCATCGCGCACTCCGACCGGCCCGGTTTCGCGCTGGCGCGGCCGGTGGCCGGTGCGCTGCGCCCGATGATGCGCTGGGCGGCGGCCCGGTTGTGGCGCGACGACCTGGCCTACGCCGAACGCCGGTACGCCCTTCGGCGAAACGGGCGGTTCCCCGACTGAGCGAGTCGACTTGCACCGATTTTGAATCGAATTTAGGCTAGGAGGCGTCAGCACGGTCAGACCCCGAAGAGGACGTGCGCCATGCCCGAACTGTCTCGTTTGCCCAGGCCTGTCACCGACTCGTGGGACTGGCAGCTCTCCGGCCTGTGCCGCGGCATGGACAGCGCCTACTTCTTCCACACGCCCAACGAGCGCGGCTCCGCGCGCGACCAGCGCGAAGCCGCGGCCAAGGCGATCTGCCAGCGCTGCCCGGTGATGGAGAAGTGCCGGTCGCACGCGTTGGAGGTGCAGGAGACGTTCGGCATCTGGGGCGGCCTCGGCGAGAGCGAGCTGAGGGCGATCCTCTCCGAGCGCTCCCGCCGGCGGTGACCTACGCACCCCGCGCTGTCGCCGCGATGCTCGGTGTCTCCCCTGTCACGTTGAGGACGTGGGACCAGCGCTACGGGCTGGGCCCCTCCGGGCGCACCGAGGGCGGCCACCGGCGGTACGAGGAGGCCGATGTCGAGGTGCTGCGCCGGATGGTCGCGCTGACCGGCCAGGGCGTCACCCCCGCGGCCGCGGCCGAGCTGGCGCAACGCGGACCGGCTGACCGGCGCGGCACCCCGCGCGCCCTGCTCGGCGCCGACGAGGCCGAGTCGGTACGCCGCGGTTTCATCACGGCCGCGAAACGCCTCGACGAACCGCTGATGCTCGACCTCGCCGGCAAGCTCCTCACCGCCCACGGCGTGGTGGCCGCGTGGGAGCAGGTCTTCGCGCCGTGCCTGGTGGAACTGGGCCACATGGTCACCGAACGCGGCCGGGGCGTGGAGGTCGAGCACCTGGCGAGCTCCAGCCTGCTGCACGCGCTGCGCGGCGTCCCAGTGGCGAGCAGCCCCGGCGTGCTGGCCGCGCTGCTCTCGTGCGCCCCGGAGGAACAGCACGGCCTGGCGCTGGAGGCCCTCGGTGCCGCGCTGTCCGAGGAGGACGTGCTGTGGCGCAACCTCGGCGCCCGCGTACCCGCCCAGGCGCTGTACGACGCGGTGGTGCGCCTGCGCCCGGCCGTCGTGCTGGTGTGGGCGCACCGCCCCGACCTCGCCCGGCAGGTGCCGCTCGCGAAGCTCGCCGAGCGGTCGAGCGCCCTGGTCGCGGTCGCCGGGCCCGGCTGGGCCGAGGTGGCGCTGCCGTCGTTCGTGCGGGCGCCCGGCACGTTGAGCGAGGCCATCGACCTGGTGCTCCACCGCGTCCGCGGCTGACCCGCGTCCCTCTCACCGCGGCCAGGACGCGGGCTAGGAAGTCTTGTCCGCCCTCTCCCCTCCTTGCTGCCCAGGCGTCTGCAAGTACCACCAACACATGATCAAACCGTCGCTGACTACCACCAACACGGTCACCACCTGTCGAACCAGGTTCCAGGTCCGCGGACGGCCGGCGGCGCTGTTGGCAGTAGAAAAGTGCCTGTTGATGTTGAGTTGGTGGTACTTGCAGACGCCGGCGAAGTTCAGCCGTGGTCGCGCACGCCCTTCAGCGCGGCGCGCAGGCAGACCGCCCGCACGCTGGCCGGCCGCAGCTCCGACCACCACGACGGCAGTGCGGACCGAGCTGGTCGCCGAACAGCAGCAGCGCCTTCTCACCGGTCACCGGCCACCGCGCAGGTCGGCCAGCACGGCGTGCGCGGCCCTGCGGCCGGAGTGCAGCGCGCCCTGGATCGAGCTGGTGTCGCGGTGGTCGCCGCAGACGTACCGGCGTTCGCCCGCCCGCACGGACTGCTTGAGCCGGTGCGGTGCGGCCATCGACGGCAGCGCCCGCGGGATGTCGTAGCGGCGCAGCACCTCCCAGTCGCGGGTGTCGGTGTCGTACAGGCGGTTCAGGTGGTGGCGGACGTCCTGTTCGGACGCTGCGCCGAGCACGGTGGCCTGCACCAGCGGGGTCCGCGGCGAGTACGGCCGCGACACCTCCGACATCACCGCCGTGTTCACGACCGGCCCGCCGTTCGCGTCAACGACCAGGCACCCGTCGCGCAACGGCGACCGCGGCGGGCCGAAGTACCAGGTGGTGACACCGTTCCAGCGCGGTTCGACCAGCCCCGGCAGCAGCCGCGCCGCCGTCGAGCCGTCCGTGGCCACGACCACCGCGTCCGCCGGGACCCGACCGCCCTCGGCCAGGTCGACCCGGTCGTCGTGCACGGCCCGCACCGCGGTCTCCAGCTGCACGGTCCCCTCGGGCAACCGGGCCGCCAGCGCCCTGGGCAGCTCCCCCATGCCGAGCGCCGGCACCGCTGCTCCCCCGCGTGCGAAGCTGCGCCACACCAGGTGGAAGAACCGCGACGAGGTCCGCAGCTCCCGCTCCAGGAACACCCCGGACAGGAACGGCCGGAACACCGCCTCCACCCCCCGTTCGGTCACCCCGAGCCGCCGCAGCTCGTCGTACGTCGTGCGGTCCGGCGCGGCGAGCAACGGCCGCACGGGCCCGAACGCGTCCGGTGCGGAGAACCGGGCCAGCGCCGCGAGGTCCCGCGCACCGAGCACGTGCTGGCGCAGCAAGCCGTCGAACGCCGACGCACCGCTGCGCGGGTCGGCGAGCAGGTCGTGCCGGCCCTCGTCGTGCACGAACACACCGGGCCGCAGGTGCCGCAGCGGGAACGGCCCGAGGTCGAGCCGTTCGAGCTCCGGGTAGGCGGGCAGCATGATCTGGAAGCCCCGGTCGAACCGCACACCGTCCACGACGTCCGTGCGCACCCGCCCGCCGACCTCGTCGCCGGCCTCCAGGACGGTGACCTCGTGACCGGCGGCGGTCAGCTCCAGTGCGGCGCTCAGACCGGCCAGGCCGGCGCCCACGACGACGATCACGATGGCCTCCAACGGGAACGGACGACGGGCGGCCGAGAACGGGCAACGGGCGTCGGTGCGGTTCCAGCCGGTACCGGTACAGCGGACACGGTCACACCGTCCTCCACCGGCGCGCCGCACCGCGCAGCAGCGGAACCCGCCCTTCCCGAGGCACCGTCCACAGCTCCGTCCCGGCCACCCCCCACCGGCTCAGCAGCCGGTTGGCCGCCGCGAACCCGGTGGTGGCCGCGCGTTCCATGAGCGCGACCGGCAGGTCGATCCGCACCAGGTCACCGGCGAGGACCAGGAACTCGTCGGGGGTCCGCACCCCCGGCCGGCGCGCGTAGCCGCCTGCGGGGAACAGCGGGCAGTCCTCGCGCAGCTCGTGCCGTTCGTCCACCACGACGGCGCTCTTCGTCTCCGGGTACACCTCGGTCAGCTGGTCCCACAACCGCTTCCTGGCGTCGGCTTCGTCCACGTCGGACGGAAGTGCGTAGCCGTGCAGCTCCACGACCGACCCGCCGGTGCGGGCGGCCCACGCCCGTGCCTCGTGCTCGTAGTGGTCGAGCACGCTGATGTTGTCGAGCAGGTCGTGCCCGCCGGTGCCGAGGAAGCCCGGCCGGTCGGCGTTCACCGGGCGGTCCAGCCAGTAGCGGGAGACCAGGAACCGCGGTGCGGTGCGCAGGCCGGCGACCCGTTCGCGCCAGGCCGCGTCACCGAGGGAGGGCGACGCCTCGACGACCGAGCGCAGGCCGGGGACGTCGGCGGCGAGCACCACGGCGTCCGCTTCGATCGCGCCGCCGCCGATGGTCACGGAGTACCGCCGGTTCTCACCCGGCTGCACCGACCGCACCTCGGCACCCGTGCACAGGGTGGCGCCCAGCGACGCCAGGTGCCGGCCCAGCGGGTCCCACAGGCCGTGCGGGAACGGGTCGGCGGCCACGTCGAACAGAAGGCCCTCGTCGGAGCCGAGGAAGTAGATGTGGAACATGACCGCGAGCTCCGCGGCCGACATCCGGGTCGGGTGGGCGAAGAAGCTGCGGGAGAACACCTCGAACGCCAGCGCGTGCGCGGCGCGGGGGAACCGGATGCGCTCCAGGTAGGTCGCGGCGTCGAGGCCGTCGAGCTCCTCGTAGACCCGCGGCACCGACACGTCCAGCAGCGACAGCGCCGCCCGTGCGTTGATGCCGGGCAGATCGCGCCAGCGGAACGTGGGGCTGCTGCGCAGGAACGCCAGCGCGTTCCACGGCACGGTCGTCGGCAGCCCCGCGAAGCTGTCGCGGTGCCCGGAGGCGTGCTGCAGCGGGTAGTCCGGCAGGGCGGTGAGCGCGCGGCCCGCCGGGTCGACGCGCTTCAGCAGCGCCCGCAGGTTGTAGTACTGCCGGAAGAACGCGTGAAAGCCGCGGGTCATGGTGGCCGCGCTGCCGTCGGCGAGCCGGGTGCTCCAGCCACCGACGCGGCCGCCGAGGTAGTCCTCCCGCTCGCACAGCACGACCCGCGCGCCCCGTTCGGCGAGCAGCGTCGACGCGGCGAGTCCCGCGATGCCGCCGCCCACCACGGCCACGACGGGTGCGTCGCCGTCGAACTGCGGGCGCCCGGCCGGTGCCGGGACCCGCACGGCCCTGCGGTCCCTCACCGCTGCCCTCCCGGCGCGTGACCGAGGAAGGTGTGCACGACACCGAGCTGCAGACCGGGCACCGGCGAGCTGCACACGCCGGTGTACCCGTTGCGCCGCAACCGGTCCCGCAGGGCGGTGGCGCCGTCGAAGTCGACCACGCTGCGCCACAGGTAGGTGTAGAGCGACCGGTCGCCGGTGACCAGCCAGCCGGCCGGGACGACAAGGCCGCACAGCGCCGTCCACACCGCGCGGCTCACCAGCGAGTCGCGCACCGAGTACTCGTGCAGCACCAGCCGGCCGCCGGGCCGCAACAACTTTCCGATGTGCCGCAACGTGGAGTCCGGGTCGGGCAGGTTGCGCAGCAGGTACGCGGCGAACACCGCGTCGAACTCGCCCTCGTCGACGTCCTCGGCACGGCTGTGCACGAACCGCACGGTGCTCGGCCAGCGCTTCCGCCGCGCCTGCGCGAGCATCCCGGCCGACGCGTCCACGGCGACGACCTCCACGCCCGGCGCCGCGGTGACCAGTGCCGCGGTCGAGGCGCCCGTGCCGCAGCCGAGGTCGAGCACGCGCATGCCCGGCCGCAGCCCGAGCGCGCGGGCCGAGCGGCGCAACGCCTGGTGGTAGCCCGGGTTCAGCCCCACCAGCAGGTCGTACCCGCGGGCCGCCCGGTCGAACTTCCCCGGCACCTCAAGCTTGTTCACGTGCCTGCCTTCCCCGTTCCCACACCATCAGCACCGCCGTCACCATCGCGAAGCCGTAGAGGAAGTCCTCCACCGGGATGTCCCACGGCACCCTGATCCCGCTGATCGCCCAGTCCGCGTACAGCACCACCGGTGCGTCCAGCTTCGTCAGCCACCCGTCCACCGGGACCTGGAACCCCAGCACGATCGCCATCGTCACCCAGTACGCCGGCAGGGCGAACAGCCCCGTCCGCAGCACGAGCAGCTCCAGCAGCACCACGAGCACCGCCGCGGCGACCGCGGCGAGCAGGTACTCCTCAACCATCGGGCAACCACCGGCCGGCCAGGCCGCGCACCGCCTCGTAGGTCAGCACCGCGCAGGTCGGGATGACGACGAAGAAGAGCACCTCCTCGATCGGCAGGACCCCGGCCAGCTCGATCCCCGTGGTCGCCCGCGGGTGGAAGCTCCAGTGACCGCGCAAGATCGCCACGACGTCCCAGGCGGCGAGGACGAGCAGCACCGGAGCGACCGCGCGGGCCAGCTCCGGCCACCGGCGGTAGACACCGCGGCCCATCCACTCCAGCGGCAGGGTGATCAGCAGGCACACCCCCAGCACCGCGAGGTACTCGTACTGGCTTCGCATCCGTCCGCCTCCCTGTGGACGACCGTATGGGGCTGGTCGGAGGTCTGCACAACGGGCGGGACAACTCGTCAGGGTGATCGTCGCGGGCCCAGCTCACCGCGGTGGGCGACGAACGGCAACAACTCGAACACCCGCCGGACGGCATCGGCGGCACCGGTGACGTCGTGCCCGGTCTCCTCGGGTCGCACGGCGGGTCACCCCCGCTGCGAGGTCAGCGGCGGCTCGGCACGGGAGTGGCGAGCAGCTGCCGGTAGAGCCGTTCGACGCCGCGTGCGGCGTCCGGCCAGGTGTGGCGGGCGTGGACCCGGTCCACACCGGCGATGCCGCAGGTGATGCGGAACGTCTCGTCGTCCAGGACCATCCGCAGCTTTCTGACCAGCTGCTTCACGTCGTGCGGTGGCACCAGGACGCCGGTGACGCCGTCGATCACGGCATCGGTGAGCCCGCCGACCGCGGTCGCCACCACGGGCACACCGCAGGCCATCGCCTCCAACGGCAGCGCGTCCCACGTCGCCTGCGCCGGCACGCACGCCACGACGTCCGCCGACCGCAACAACGCGGGCAGCTCCGCGCGGCCGACCGGCCCGGCCAGCTGTACCCGCTTCTCGACTCCCAGCCGGTGCGCCCACCGCCGCACCCGGTCGGCCTCCCCTGCCGACAGCGCACCCGCGATCACCAGCTCGACCCGCGGCAGCCGCGGCAACGCCGTGACCAGGTCGGTCAGCCCGTTGTCCGCCAGCGGGTCCGCGACGGTGACGATCCGCTGCAGCTCCGATCGTTCCGCGGTGGTGCCGTGCGACTCGAACAGGCCGACGTCGACACCGCGGGACGCGAGCGCGATCCGCCGGCGTGGAATTCCCGCGGCGGCCAGGTCGAGCATCTCCTGCTCGCAGGTAGCGACGACCAGCGCCGCCTCCCTGCCCACCAGCCGTTCGACTCCGGCGCGCTGATCGCGACCGCCGCCGAGGCCGTGGAAGGACTGGACGACGGGCACACCGGAGGGTTGTGCGGCCAGCACGGCCGCCAGACCAGGGCGCCAGAAGTGCGCGTGCACGACCTCGGGCCGTGCGCTCTCCCATTCGGACCGCAGCTCGTCGACGTACCGGCCCAGCTGGGTCTCCGGCAGGTCGGGCGGCTGGTGGTGGACGGTCACGTCGTGCCCCAGCGCGGTCAACGCCCCGGACAACCCGGTGACGTGCACCTCGCGCCAGCCAGGCGCGTCCTGGACGGTGAGCATCGCAATCCTCATGGCGTGAAGCCATCCTTTCCGAACGGAATAGACCGTACGCAAAGGGCTGCATGCTGAACCCG
The DNA here is from genome assembly GCF_055608075.1 of Lentzea sp. NPDC036949. Lineage (NCBI taxonomy): Bacteria > Bacillati > Actinomycetota > Actinomycetes > Pseudonocardiales > Pseudonocardiaceae > Lentzea > Lentzea sp. NPDC036949. The sequence goes on along the minus strand of NZ_JBVJRA010000002.1, from coordinate 9,606 downwards.
ATTTCGAACCTAGCGCAAAGCGCGGTTGCCCGCAGATCGCCGATCCCAAACCTGTGACGGACCCCCAGGTCTTCTTCTTCAGCCGCAGAGGATGTGTCGCGTTAAGACGGTCCAATGTGGACAGAAAGAGGCGACGAGTGACACCGGAGGAGCTAGTTTGCTAGCATAGTAGCCATGGCCGGAGAGAAGCAGCAGTTCAACATCTACCTCCCCGCCGCACTGGTGAGACGGGTCAAGCACGCCTCGGTCGACGCGGACGTGTCGCTGTCGGCGTTCGTGGAGCAGGCGCTGGAGAGCTACCTGCGCCAGCTGGACGAGGGAGGACGGGGATGAGAGTGGTGCCCATCCGCTACACGGCGGACGTCGCCGCGGCACGGCGCTTCTACCTGGCACTGGGCCTGCGACCGGGTGCGGAGTCCCGGCCGGGCGCCTGGGTCGAGCTGCCGGCCGCCTCCGGGATGGTCGCGCTGCACGACGCGAAGGACGTCGCGGCGGGAACGTGCGAGCTGACGTTCGAGACCGACGAGCCGCTGGAGGACGTGGCGCGGCGGCTGCGGCTGGCGGGGTTCGCGCCGGGGCCGGTGCTGGACGAGAGCCACGGGCGGTCGCTGCGGGTGCGCGATCCGGACGGGGTGTGGGTGCAGGTCAACGCGCTGGACCGCGAGCTCTGCACGTGACGACGCCGCGGACGCCTGCGCTGACGCTGGCCATCGGCATCGTCTCGCTGGAGTTCGCGGCCGCCGTGGCGACCTTCGTGTCCTCCACGCTGCTGCCGGCGGTCGTGCGCGACCTCGACGCGCGCACCTCGGTGGAGCTGCTGATCTCGGGTGCCACGCTGGGCCTGTTCGTGGCGCTGCCGCTGGCCACCCGCGTCCTCGGCCTGACGGGCGCGCGCGGCACGCTCGCCATCGGCGTGCTCGCCTACCTCGCCGGCACCGCGACGGCGGCGACCGCGATGTCGGCCTGGGTGTTCGCGGCGGGGCAGTTCGTCGCCGGGTGCGCGAGCGGGCTGCTGGCGGTGTTCGGCATCAGCGCCGCCATCCAGCACCTCGACGACCAGTGGCGGGTGCGGGTGATCGCGGCGTCGTCGGCGATGTGGGTCCTGCCCGCGCTCGCCGGGCCGGCGGCCACCCTCGCGCTGGAGCACCTGGTCGGGTGGCGGTGGACGTTGCTCGCGCCGGTACCGGTCGTGGTCGCCGGGCGGGTGCTGGTCCTGCGGGCGGCGTCCGGCCCGGTCGACCGCGGCGCGGACCGGCCGCTGTGGCGCACCCTGCTCGTCCCGCTCGGGGTGGGCGTGGTCGTGTTCGGCGACCGGTGGTGGCTCGGGGCCGCCGGCATCGCGGTCGCCCTGGCCGGTGTCGCGTCGATCATGCCCGCGGGCACGCTGCGCGCACGCCGGGGCGCACCGGCGGCGCTGGTGGCGATGACGTTGTTCGCGGTCGGCTACTTCGGCGCGGACAGCCTGGTCACCGTCCTGCTGACCGACGGCTACGGCTCGACGATGGCGCGCGCGGCCGTGGTCCTCAGCGCGGCTCCGCTGGCGTGGGCGTTGACCAGCCTGACCGTGCCCCGGCTGCGCCGCGCCGGGCGGGAGCCACCCCCGGCACTCGGCCTCGCGCTCACCGCCGCGGGGGTGGGCGTGCTCGCGGTGGGAGCACCGGTCTTCACCACGGCTGTGGTGGCGTGGACGCTGGGTGGCGCCGGGGTCGGCCTGGCCTACCCCGGCCTGTACCTGCGGTGCACGACCGGTGCGCGGTTCGGCGCGACCGAGCTGGCCACCGCGGTGATCACCGCCGAGGCGTTCGGCGGTCTGCTCGGCCGTGCCGTCGGCGGTGCCCTCGTGTCGGCCGGCGACCTCGTGCTCGCGTACGGCATGTTCGCGGCGTTCCTCGGCCTCGCCGCGGTCGTCGCGAACCGGTCACGCGCCTAAGCCACGCGTCCCGCGACAAGGCCGGGGCACCTCCGGGCTGAGCCACGGGTCACGGCCGAAGCCGCAGTCACAGGCCGGCCGCAGGCCCCGGCCGAAGCCGCGGGTCACGAGCCCAGCGGGATCTCCAGGCTCACCGTGCCGCGCAGGTCCAGCCACGCCCGGTCCGGCCCGCGCACCAGCCGCAGCACGACCTCCTCGCACTCGGGGCAGCGCGCCACCAGGCCCGGCGCGTTGCGGTAGACCCGCAGCGCCGCCACCGAGCCCCGGTGGCCGCAGCCGGCGCACCGGCCGGTCGCCGCGGTCAGGTCCACGGCGAAGATCTCCCGCAGGTCGCCCGCGAGCGCGTTGCCGTCGACGTGGTCGTCGCTCATCGGTGGTCTCCTGTCAGCCGAAGCGCTCGGTGCGCACACGTCGGGGGTCGTGGCCCAGTGCCACCAGGATGTCGGCCACCGTCTCGACGAAACCGGTGGGCCCGCACACGAAGCAGTTCGGGGTGAAGTCCGGTGGCCAGCCGTGCGTGTTCAACGTGGCCACGCCGATCCGCTTCGGTTCCGACGCGCCGTCCGGGGCCCGTCGCGTGTGCACGAGGTGCACGTCCAGACCGGCGTCCTCGCGGGCACGCCGGCGCAGCTCGTCGGCGAAGTACACGTCCTCGGGCGTGCGCACCGAGTACACCAGCCGGAACGGCACGCGGCTGCCCTGCTCGGCCCGCGCGCGGACCATCGCCATCAGCGGCGCGATGCCGGAGCCGCCCGCGACGAGCAGCACCGGTGCCGGATCGGTCGCGCGCCAGACGAACCAGCCGCCCACCGGGCCGCGCAGCTCCACCTGGTCGCCTGGGGAGAGCACGTCGCACAGGTACGGCGAGACCTCGCCGTCGGCCACCCGCTGCACGGCCAGCTCGACCCGGTCGCCGTCGGGTGCGGAGGCGATGGAGTAGCTGCGCTGCACCGAGTAGCCGTCCTCGGCGGTCAGCCGCACGTCGACGTGCTGGCCGGCCAGGTGACCCGGCCAGTCCGGCACGTCGAGCACGAGGCTGCGCGCGCTCGCGGTGATGGCCCTGTTCTCGGCGACCGAGGCCACCCGCCAGGTCAGTCGCCCTGATACCGCTGTTCGCGCCATGGATCTCCGTAGTCGTGATAACCGGCGGTTTCCCAGAACCCCGGTTCGTCCTCCAGCAGCAACTGGATCCCGCGGACCCACTTCGCCGACTTCCAGAAGTACAGGTGCGGCACCAGCAACCGGGCCGGACCGCCGTGCTCGGGCGTGATCTCGTCGCCGTCGTAGCGGTAGGCGATCCAGGCCTGCCCGTCGAGCAGGTCCTCCAGCGGCAGGTTCGTCGTGTAGCCGCCGTAGGACTGGACGAGCGCGAAGTCCGCCGCCGTCTCGACCTCCTCCAGCAGCACGTCGAGCGAGACGCCCTTCCACCGCGTGCCGAGCTTCGACCACTTGGTGACGCAGTGGATGTCCGTCGTGATCTTCTCGGCCGGCAGCTCCATCAGCTGCTGCCACGACCAGACGTGCCTGTGCCCGGCCTCGGTGCTGATGGTCAGCTCCCACCGGTCGGTCGGCACCCGCGGCGTCGGGCCCGCGGTGAGGACCGGGAAGTCCTCTGCCAGGTACTGCCCTGGCGGGAGCTGCACGTCGGAGGACCGGCGCCGCCCGGAGAAGCCAGGAGAGACGATTGCCATGGGCACAAGTAGACGACACCCGCTCGCCGAACGCCACGGGTGATCACGACATGCCGTGATGATCACGTCGTGCCACGATGGCCGCGTGGCAGTCGATCGACGCAGCTTCCTCTTGGCCGCCGGGCTGACGGGCGCCGCCACCGCGCTGGCCGCCTGCACCGGCGCCCCTCCCCCGACGCCGACCTCGACCCCGACGCCAGCGGCGGCCGCACCGTCCAGTTCGTCCGTTCCGAGTGGACCGCCGGACTGGGCGGCGCTGCGGGCGCGGCTGTCCGGTCAGCTGCTGCTGCCCGACCAGGAGGGGTTCACCTACCAGGGTTTCAACCCGGTGTGGAACCAGCGCACCCCCGCCGCCGTCGCGCGCTGTGCGTCGGCCGACGACGTGCGGGCGTGCGTCGAGGCGGCCCGGCGGCGGGTGCCGATCGCCGCCCGCGGCGGTGGCCACAGCTACGCGGGTTACTCCTCGCCGGAGGACGGGCTGCAGGTCGACCTGCGCGAGCTCGCCGCGGTGGAGGTGCTGCCCGGTGACCGGGTCCGCGTCGGGGCCGGCGCCCAGCTCGGCGAGGTGGCGCGGGTGCTCGCCGCGTCCGGCCGGTGCCTGCCCACCGGCACGTGCCCGACCGTCGGCGTCGCCGGTCTCACGCTCGGCGGCGGCATCGGCGTCCTCACCCGCAAGTACGGCCTGACCTGCGACCACCTGGTCTCGGCCACGGCGGTCACCGCCGACGGCCGGGTCGTCACCGCCTCGGCCGAGCAGGAGCCCGACCTGTTCTGGGCGTTGCGCGGCGGTGGCGGCGGGAACTTCGCGATCGTCACCGAGCTCGTGTTCGGCACGGTGCCCGCGCCGCAGGTCACCGTCTTCTCGTTGCAGTACAACGCCGGTGTCGCCGACGTGCTCGGCGCGTGGCAGGGCTGGATCGCGCAGGCGCCGAACGAGCTGTGGTCCAACGTCGTGGTGCGCGGCGCCGCCGAGCCGACCTGCCGGGTCGGCGGCTGCTTCGTCGGCACCCCCGGCGAGCTGACCTCGCTGCTGGCGGCGCTGCCCGCGCCCGCGTCCCGGTTCGTCCAGCCGCAGAGCTACCCCGAGGCCACGCAGTACTTCGCGGGCACCGGGATCCAGCACGAGTCGTTCGTGGCGTCGTCGCGGATCGTGCAGAAGCCGATCAGCGACCCCGCGCGGGCCGTGGCGCTGATGAACGGCCAGTCCAGCGAGTCGTACCTGATCTTCGACGGCCTGGGAGGCGCGGTGTCCGATGTCGCGCCGGCCGCCACCGCGTTCCCCCACCGCACCGCGCTGGCCTGCGCGCAGGTCTACTTCAAGACACCGCCGGCCGACGCCACCGCGACCGCGCAGGCGATGGGCCAGGTGCGCGACGGGCTCGGCGAGCTGGTCGGCGACTCCGGTTACGTCAACTACATCGACCCGCAGCTGCCACGATGGGCCAAGGCGTACTACGGCGACAACCTGGCCCGGTTGCGGGACGTCGCGCGCAGGTACGACCCGGACGGGGTGTTCGCCTTCGCCCAGTCCGTTCCGCGCTGAGGGAGGGTTCGTGGAGGACGTCCGCGTCGAGGTGTCCGGCACCACCACGCTGATCTGGCTGGACCGCCCGGACCGGCGCAACGCGGTCGACGGCCCGATGGCCGCGCAGCTGTTGGAGGCGTTCCGGGCGTTCGAGGCCGACCCCGCGCAACGGGTGGCGGTGCTGGCCGGTGCGGGCGGCACGTTCTGCGCGGGCGCGGACCTGACGTCGGTCGGCGATCCCGCGCGGCGCAACGAGCTCGACCCCGCGGGCGGCGGTGGCGGTCCGATGGGGCCGACCCGGTTGCGGCTGAGCAAGCCGCTGATCGCGGCCGTCAGCGGGCACGCCGTGGCGGGCGGGCTGGAGCTGGCGCTGCTCGCGGACCTGCGGGTCGTGGAGAGCGACGCGGTGTTCGGGGTGTTCTGCCGGCGCTGGGGCGTGCCGCTGATCGACGGCGGCACGGTCCGGCTGCCCAGGGTCGTCGGCCTGGGCCGGGCGCTGGACCTGATCCTCACCGGCCGCCCGGTCGCCGCCGACGAGGCGCTCGCGATGGGACTGGCCAACCGGGTCGTCGAACCCGGTCAGGCGGTCGCGGCGGCGCTGGAGCTGGCCGAGCAGATCGCCGGGTTCCCGTTCGAGTGCGTGCTCGCGGACCGGGCGTCCACCTACGCGGGGCTCGACCTGCCGCTCGCGGAGGCGTTGCGCGCGGAAGGCGCGGCCGGTGTGCCGGTCGTGGCCCGTGAGGGTGCAGCCGGCGCCGCCCGGTTCACGGACGGCGCCGGAAGACACGGCACCTTCTGAGCAGGTTGCCAGCTGTCGTGCCTTTGACGCCCCAAGTCGTACTTGCAGACGCCTGAGCAGCAACGAGGTGGCGGACAAAGCTTTTGGCCAGGTGCTCAGGCGGCGACCAGTTCCTTCTCGGACTTCTTCGTCGTCTGCTTGACCTTCTTGTTCGGCAGCGAGAGCCGGAAGACCTTGTGCCACGCGGAGAACACCTGCTTGGGCAGCGGTCCGCTGACGTAGTCCAGCTCGTACTTCTCGAACAGGGCCTTCACCTTGACCGCGACCTCGGCGTACCGGTTGCTCGGCAGGTCCGGGAACAGGTGGTGCTCGATCTGGTGCGACAGGTTGCCGGTCATGATGTGCATGGCCTTGCTGCCGCTGATGTTCGCCGAGCCCATCATCTGGCGCAGGTACCACTGGCCGCGGGTCTCGCCCCTGATCGAGCGGCGCTCGAAGACCTGCACGCCCTCGGGGAAGTGACCGCACATGATCACCGAGTGCGACCACAGGTTGCGGACCAGGTTCGCGGTGAACGTCGCGGCGAGCGTGGTGAGGAACGACGGGCCCGACAGCAGCGGGTGGATCACGTAGTCCTTGAGCACCTGCTTGCGGATCTTGCGGCCGACCGCCTTGGCGCGGGCGCGGAACTCGGGGTTGTTGCGGCGGCGCTTGTGCAGGTTCTTGCCGAGCTCCAGGTCGTAGGCGGCGATGCCGTACTCGAAGAAGCAGGCGTTGATGAAGTTCCACAGCGGCTGGCCCAGGTGCATCGGGTGCCACTTCTGGTCCTCGTCGACGCGCATGATGCCGTAGCCGAGGTCGTTGTCCTTGCCGATCACGTTGGTGTACGTGTGGTGCAGCTCGTTGTGCGAGTGCTTCCACTGGTCGGCCGGCGAGACGTGGTCCCACTCCCAGGTGGTGGAGTGGATCTTCGGGTCGCGCATCCAGTCCCACTGCCCGTGCAGGACGTTGTGACCGATCTCCATGTTCTCCAGGATCTTCGCCACGGACAGGCCGGCGGTGCCGATGAGCCACGCGGGCGGGAAGATCGAGAACAGCAGGATGCCGCGGCTGGTCAGCTCCAGCTTGCGCTGCACCGAGATCACCTTGCGGATGTAGGCGGCGTCCTTCTCACCGCGGCTCGCGATCACCTCGTCGCGGATGGCGTCGAGCTCGCGGCCGAGCTCCTCGATCTGCTCGTCGGTGAGGTGGGCGGTGGGGTCGATGGCGGTCATGGAGCTCGCTTTCGAGGGGTTCGGCGGCTGGAGGTGGGCCGCTTCGCGGGGGAAGGATGTCTGTGGTGGGGTGCGGGTCAGCGTTCGAGCTCGCACGGACCCGCGGCAGCGGACACGCAGGTCTGCACGAGCACGCCCGGCTCTGCCTCGGTGATCTCGCCGGTGCGCAGGTCGCGGACGGCACCGGACTTGAGCGGCGTGACGCAGCCGAAGCAGATGCCCATGCGGCACCCGGAGGGCATCAGCACGCCGGCGCTCTCGCCGACGTCCAGCAGCGGGGTGGCGCCGTCGGCCTCGACGGTCTTGCCCGTGGTGCCGAACGTGACCTCGCCACCCTCGCCGGCGACGACGACGGTCGGGCGGAACCGCTCGGTGTGCAGGCGCTCGGGGATGCCGTGCCGGGCCCAGTGCGCCTCGGCGGCGTCGAGCAGGCCCGCGGGACCGCAGGCCCAGGTCTCGCGCTCGGCCCAGTCGGGCACGAGGTCCTCGAGCCGGGCGACGTCGAGCATGCCGTGGGTGTCGGTGTGCAGCTCCAGCAGCCGCAGCGCCTTGTCGGCGACGAGGTCGTGCAGGTCGTTGCGGAAGATGACGTCCTCTTCGCGTGGCGCGGAGTGGATCATCACCACGTCGTCGAGCCGGGTGTCGCGCAGCATGCCCATCGCGGGCGTGATGCCGCTGCCGGCGGTGAGGTAGAGGACCTTGGCGGGCTTCGCGGCGGGCAGCACGAACTCGCCGGTGGCCTGGTCGAGGTGGATCACCATGCCCGGCTTGGCCTTGCGGACCAGGTGGTTGCTCACCTTGCCGTCCGGGATGGCCTTGACGGTGATCGTGATGCGGCCGTCGGCGCGGTTCGTCGGTGACGTCACCGAGTACGCGCGCCACAGGCGCACGCCGTCGACGTCGACACCGACGCGGATGTACTGGCCGGCGACGTGACCGCGCCAGCCTCTGCCCGGCCTGATCACGATGGTCGCGGCGTCCCCCGTCTCGGGGTGGACGGCCTCGATGCGACCACGCAGGTCAGCGCCCGCGCGCAGCGGGCTCACCAGGTCGAGGTAGTCGGACGGCAGCAGTGGCGTCGTGACCAGCTCAAGCAGTTTCCACGCCCTGCTGCGTAGGGCGGCACTCGTCATGACTCCAGCTTGATGCGCCACAGGGCGTAAAGTCCTGTCCGCAGGACGTGAATTTGCTCGACCAGATTGTTCGCAGGGAACAAATCGTGACTCAGGCAATGCGGCGGGCCACCGAATTGGCCCTGGACGAGACGACGGTCACCGCGCTGCGGGCGGCCCTGAAGACCACGGCCGACGAGGTGGTGCAGGCCATCATCGACGAGGTGCCGAGCTACGCCGGTGCCCTGTCGGGCCGGATGGGCGGCACGATACGGCGTGCGGTGCGCACGGCGCTCGGACATTACCTGGACCTCGCGGGTGGCGTGGCCACCGGTGGGGACGCGAGCGACGCCGCCTACGAGCTCGGCCGCGGCGAGGTCCGCGACGGCCGTTCGATGGACGCCCTGCTCAGCGCCTACCGCGTCGGTGCGCGCGTGGCCTGGCGCGGGCTCGCCGAAGGCGCCGTGGCGGCCGGTCTGCCCGCCGAGGAGGTGGCGAAGTTCGCGGAGCTGACCTTCGCCTACATCGACGAGCTGTCCGCCGCGTCGGCCGCCGGTCACGCCGACGAGCTGGCCGCACGCGGCATGGCCCACGAGCGGCACCTGGAGCAGCTCGCCCGCGACCTGCTGACCGGCGCGGGCGCCGAGGCGCTGCTGGCCTCGGCGAACAGGGCCGGCTGGCCACCGCCCACGACGGTGACCGTGGTGCTGCTGCCCGCCGCGCAGGCCCGCCCGGCGTTCCGCGCGCTCGACCCCGGCACGCTGGTGCTGGACGACCTGCCGGACGCGACCGGCGTCCTGCTGGTGCCCGACGCCGACCGCGCGCATCTGTTGCGCCAGCTGACCGACCGCAGTGCCGTTGTCGGTCCCGCGCGACCTTGGGTGCGTGCGTCAGCCTCGTACGCACGGGCGTTGCGCGCGCGTGCGGTGTCGGCGGACATCCGTGACACCGAGCAGCACTTGGTTGAACTGGTGCTGACCGCCGATGCCGACGCGTACGCCGACCTGCGCGCACGCGCGTTGGCCCCCTTGCATGCGCTGCCGGAGAACTCGGCGCGCCGGCTGGAGGAGACGTTGCGGGCGTGGCTGCTGCACCAGGGGCGGCGGGAAGAGGTGGCGACGGCGTTGTTCGTGCACCCGCAGACGGTGCGGTACCGGATGCAGCAGCTGCGGGACCTGTTCCCGGACCTCGGGTCACCGCAGCGGGTGCTGGAGCTGACGCTGGCCCTCGGCCTGGAGCACTAGCTTGAGTTTTAACCTGTTCGGCGTGGTCGCGGGTTGCTGGACTTGGTCTTCTTGCTGCGGCTGGATTTCTGCTTGTTTGTGCTGGTGACGG